>JAFGKD010000078.1 GCA_016928775.1 Candidatus Zhuqueibacterota bacterium
CAAATTGACGGCTTCGCCGTCATGCATTCACAAAGAGAATGCACTCCAAATAGGCACTGCTTTTCTGAGTTAATAGAGCAATCATTATATCTTTTCCATTTTCGGCTGCATCCGGGCGCAAGGGTTGGCGACAATCAAACTTTTATCCACCCGACAAGTCCAGAGGATTGACGTTTATGCAAGCGCTAGCAGTCCGGGCTTCTGCGACCGAATGGTCTGAAAAAGAGCCGAGTACGCAAGATTTGTCGGATTGATGGCCAGCCGACTCTACTTTTGCTTGTGAGCAAAGACTCTTTTATATCAGATAATTTATGAGCCATACGTAAAGACGATTACAAAATGAACTCTTCTGTTTACCGCAGAACCATGTGGCTGTTAGCCACTCTGGCCTGTATGGTAGGTGCGCAACCACAACTCACTGTAAATGTTGGCCAACCCGGCGCCACTATTAGCCCCACCATGTACGGGATATTTTTTGAAGATATCAATTTTGCTGCTGACGGCGGACTTTATGCCGAGCTTGTGAAAAACCGCTCCTTTGAGTTTGATCGCCCGTTACAGGGATGGCAGATTCTCAAAAAATCCGGGGCAGATGCGCGCATACTCATATTGCGTGATGAAACCCGGCCACGAAATCCCCGATTCGTCCGCATGCTCGTAAACCGGCCAGGTCAAGAATTCGGGCTGAGCAATGAGGGTTTCCGGGGCATGGGTATTCGTCAAAATGCAGACTACCGGTTTAGCATTGCGGCGCGTCAGGTCGCAGGGGATATCCATGCTCTGCGAATTGAACTGGTCAATGAAGAAGCTCAAAGTCTCGCGCATACACAAATAGAGGGTTTTTCATCAGATTGGCAAACATATCATAGCGACTTGACGTCCGATGCGACGGCGCTTCAAGCCAGACTTAACATCTGGGTTGAAGGTCGCGGAACACTGGATATCGATGTGGTATCGCTTTTTCCAAAAGATACGTGGAAAGGACGAGAAAACGGCCTCCGCCCTGATCTGGTGCAACTGCTGGCTGATATGCAACCCGGTTTTCTACGGTTTCCGGGCGGCTGTATCGTCGAGGGTTTTGATCTCTCGCAACGCTATCAGTGGAAGAATACGCTAGGCCCAATAAACGAACGCATCCTGAATATCAATCGTTGGAATTTTGAATTCAAACATCGGCAAACGCCTGACTATTATCAATCTTATGGATTGGGTTTCTATGAATATTTTTTGTTAGCCGAAGACTTGGGGGCCGAACCTATGCCGATTATCAACTGTGGCATGGCGTGCCAGTTCAATACGGCTGAATTGACTCCAATGGATCAGCTCGATCCCTATGTCCAGGATGCTATAGATTTGATTGAATTTGCCAATGGCCCAACTGAGAGTAACTGGGGGACAATCCGCGCTCAAATGGGCCACCCAGAACCATTCAATATGAAAATGATCGGAATAGGTAACGAGCAATGGGGGCCACAGTATGTCGAGCGCTATAAAGTTTTTGCCAAGACGATCAAAGATAAATATCCCGATATGCAACTTATTGCCGCGACTGGTTCGGATGGTACAATTTTCCCGAACGGCGAAGAGGAGATCGAATACCTTTGGTCGTTTTGGAGTCAACTCAAACCCGATATTGTCGATGAACATTTTTACCGTAAACCGGAATGGTTTCTCGAGAATACAGGCTGGTACAATTCGTATGATCGCACGGGACCGAAACTGTTCGTTGGTGAATATGCCTCGCAGAGTGTGGGAGTGGGAAGTCCGGAAAACCGTAACAGCTGGAAGTGCGCCTTGTATGAAGCAGCTTTTATGACCGGCCTGGAGCGCAATGCAGATTTGGTGACGATGACGTGCTATGCGCCATTATTCGGCCACGAACAAGCCTGGCAGTGGCGTCCCGATTTGATCTGGTTTGATAATCTTATTAGTTACGGTTCCGCTAACTATTATGTGCAAAAACTCTTTGGTCTTCATCCCGGCACACATGTGTTAGCAATTCAAATTGATGGAAATCCCAACCTCGAAAAGAACAAGAAAGGACTGCACGCCAGTGCGACTCTGGATAAAAGGAATAGTCAAGCCATTATCAAAGTTGTCAACGTCGCTGACAATCCTGTTAAAGCCACGATTAATTTGCATGATACAAAATTGGCTGGCAGTATAGCTACGGTCATCCTGTTGACTTCGAAGTACTTGACGGATGAAAATTCCTTGAATGAGCCCCGGAAAATTTATCCCGAAGAAACATCACTTGAGATCAATAGCTCACGCTTTATGTATACGTTCAAGCCAATTTCTCTGACGATTTTACGTGTACCGGTAAGATAAATATAAATTCCCTGTTGGTGACGCGAAATTAATATGCAGTTTGACTTTTTCAACCGGATTATTTAACATTAATGAACACTTCACGTGAGGAAATTCAACATGATAAGGCTGATTTTTACAATTATTGTATCTATTTTATTGAGTTTATCACTCATGGCGCAGCATAATTCCGTACAGGTAAAAATTGAAAGTGGCATCATTGAGGGATTCCACGATGCCGAAAGTGGTCTGGATACGTACTTTGGCATTCCGTTCGCCAAACCGCCTGTTGGCACACTGCGATGGACAGCGCCACAACCGGTCGATAATTGGGATGGCGTGTTAGAAACCAAATATTTTGCACCACGTCCGGTTCAGGCGAATGTCTTTGGCGACATGAAGTTCAGATCGGAGCGTATGAGTGAAGATTGCCTTTACCTCAACGTCTGGGCACCGGCACGGAAAAGTGCCGAGGGGCTTCCTGTCCTGGTCTATTTTTACGGTGGCGGCTTTGTCGCCGGCGATGGCTCCGAGCCGCGCTATGATGGTGCGAGCATGGCGAAAAAAGGCATGATCGCCCTGACCGTGAATTATCGTTTGAACATTTTTGGCTTTTTCGCGCATCCGGAACTCAGCGCCGAAGCGCCGTACAAGGCATCGGGTAATTACGGTTTGTTAGATCAAAATTTGGCGTTACAATGGGTGCAAAAAAACATTGCCGCGTTCGGTGGCGATCCACATCGTGTGACGATCGCCGGTGAATCCGCCGGCTCTATTTCAGTGAGTGCTCAGATGGTCTCTCCGCTGTCAAAAAATTTGATCGCCGGTGCCATTGGCGAAAGCGGCGCCGCCATAAATCCAACGCTGTTTCCAATATCATTGGCCGAAGCCGAAAAAACCGGACTGGAATTTGCAGAAAATACCGGCTACCATTCATTAGCTGAATTGCGAGCCTCAAGTACGGACGAGATTTTTGAGATCTACAACAAATCAGGTCGATTTGGCTTCTCAACCGTTGTAGATGGCTATTTTTATCCAAAGACGCTTCCCGAAATTTTTAACGCCGGCGAGCACGCCCGGGTGCCGCTGTTGCTGGGATGGAATTCAGCTGAAATTCCGGGTATAGCCTTTATGCAGGGATTACCTTATACCGAGGAGAACTATCGCAAAAAAGTCAAAGAAGCTTATCCCGACGATTACGAAGAGGTTTTACTGCTCTACCCGCATGGCTCGGAAAAAGAAATCGAATTATCGGCAACAGCCCTTGCCTCGGACAGGTTCATCGCCTATAGCACCTGGAAGTGGTTTGACTTGCATCGGAAGAACAGCTCGCAGCCGGTTTTCAGATATCTCTACAGCAAGCTGCGACCACCATTGGTCGATCAAACCCTTGCCTCTGGGCTGGCTGGTGGCACGGTGAAAAAGGATGAAAACGCCTTTAAAATGCCCGAATCTGTGGGAGCACCGCACGCTTGCGAAATAGAATACTGTTTGGGAAATTTGCACCTGGTCAAAGAGTATGCCTGGACTGCAGAAGACTATAAAGTCTCGGAATTCATGCAGAACTATTTTGCCAATTTTATCTTAACCGGCAATCCAAACGGCGAGAATCTTCCTGAATGGCCGGCTGCCAGTGCAATGGATTCGACCCCGCCGGTGATGATCATTGATGTGGAACCCAAGGTCATAGCTGCCGAAAACGACGACCGTTATCTGTTTTTAGACAAAGCCTATTGCAATGATAAATAGGGTACAAAAAATTCAGAGGTGTTGGCATGCACATCCGCGATATGCTGATATTGACTGGTTCAGATATGTTTCTCTTGATTCTGACAAATAAAACCATGAGATGGTGATAAAAATTTATACACTCCGGCAATACCATGGGTTTTAGAGAGATTATCCTCAAGCTGCCGACCGATTACACCCGGGCGCAGCTCGAAAAACAAATCGCCAAAAAGCTGCAGCTAAAATCGTTTACCTTTCAAATCGAGCGTAAAAGCCTTGATGCGCGCAAAAAGCATGATATTCACTGGCAGTTGCAGGTCGGCGTGGTCTCGGAAGAGCTCAAAAGTGGCGTCTCGCCAGATCAACCCGTCTTGAGCATTCCCTATCGCACGCGAAAAAAAAAGGTAGTTGTGATTGGCAGCGGTCCGGCGGGATTTTTTGCTGCGTTTGTTCTGCAAAAGGCGGGATTCGACACCACCATCCTTGAACGCGGTACGGAAGTGAGCAAACGCGCACAGGACATTGCACTTTTTGAAGACACCGGGCACTTTAGCGCCAACAGCAATTACGCCTTTGGCGAAGGCGGTGCCGGCACATTCTCTGACGGCAAGCTCACGTCGCGTACGAAAAACATCACCGCCGAAAAAGACTATATGATCAGGAGTTACGTCGCCGCCGATGCGCCGGCGGAAATTGCCTATTTAGCGCATCCGCATATCGGCAGTGATAATTTGCGGATAGTGGTGCAAAATCTGCGCGAGCGCTTTCAAAACGATGGCGGCACTATACTTTTTGAAACCATGCTGCACGATATTGTGGCCAAAGGTGGACACGTGACGGACATTATCACATCTGCGGGAACATTGCAGCCGGATGAGCTCATTGTCGCCACCGGGCATTCTGCCTATGAAACCTACCGGATGCTCATTCGTCGCGGTCTGCACTTTCGCGCCAAAAATTTTGCCATTGGCTATCGTGCTGAACATCGCCAGCAGCTCATCAACCTGGCGCAATGGGGAGACGAACGATTGCCCGGCGTCAAAGCCGCCGAGTATCGTCTCACCGCACGCGCAACAGACCGCCCGGTTTATACCTTTTGCATGTGTCCCGGCGGCACAGTGGTGCCCGCCACCGCTTATGCGAACACCAATATTGTCAACGGCATGAGCGATTATCAACGCCAGGGCACTTTTGCCAACGCCGCAATTGTCGCCGGCGTACATCCCGATGAATTGTTAGGACGCGAGGCTTCGGCGATCGATACACTCGATTACCTGGCTGATCTGGAGGCGCAATTTTTTGAATATAGCAAAAGTTATGCTGCGCCCTGCTGTTCGATCCACGATTTTATGAACAAAAGGGAAACCGATCAGCCGCTCCAATCAAGTTATCCGCTCGGGCTGAAACAGGCGCCCTTGTGGAGCATGCTGCCCGCAGCGGTCACCGCAGCGATACGAACTGGATTAAATGAATTTGCTCGCAAACTTGCCGGCTATGACACTGGCATTCTGCTCGGTCTGGAGAGTAAAACATCCGCGCCAGTGCAAGTGGCCCGCGAGCGTCACGGGTTGTGTCAGGGATTCGACAATCTTTATATGGTTGGCGAAGGCAGCGGCTGGGCCGGCGGCATCATTTCGAGTGGTGTGGACGGGATACGGGCGGCGAAAAGCATCATTGATGAAACACAGATACTATCATTCATTTAAATTTTTGATCTCCAGTCCCAAAACTTTCTCGAAACAAAGCCGAAAAATCCGTGAATATCCGTACTACAAATCTGCAACATCGTGTTTTTTAGCAAAGTATATAAGCCACGGATGTTCACGAATGAAACACAAATCATATCATTCATTTTAAGCCTTTTTAACCTCCAGTCCCAAAGCTTTTTCGAAGCAAAGCCGAAAAATCCGTGAAAATCCGTGTGCATCCGTGGCTTTTAATTTGGCGGCGGCCAAAGGCCGCACCATGATGTCGGTAAAAGTACGCATTATTCCGATGAGCCTACTTTTTGCCCCAAAGATTTTTTATTATCCGATCCAATCCCGCATACCAGCCGCTATTCGACACGGCGATGAACAGCAGGGCCACCAGCTCGACAATATTTTTATTGATGATCAAATAATTGCCTTCCATTGGAATGGAATAATAATAGCCGACAAATGGTGGGTTGGCGAGATAATACAACAAGATCAGCAGCATTCCGAAAACTGCCGACAAGCGTGTAAAACAGCCAAGAATTAACGCCAGACCGATGGCGATCAATCCCCAGATATTCAATTGATTGACCACTGCCAATACTCCCGGGGAATCGGCCATCCATTGAAAAAGCGGCGCCAGGAAGCCGCGTGACTGAGCCAAATAGCCGGCGGCGGACCAGTTTGCCTTTAATAATTTGGCCACGCCCTCATATAAAAAATGCCATCCGATCACTACTCGCAACAGGACCAATACAACTTTTTGCACAAATGTAAATTTATCATTCATGGTGTTTTCCCTTTCGCCTTAAATCTCAAATTCTGCCGGATCGAACGTCAATCGCCGCTGAGCAGCAATCGCTTCATTTACTTTGAGAACCGAGACGGCGGTCTCATAACCGATCTCCGCTGGACAGTTCAAAGCCTCTCGGCCTCGAATGGCGTTAAAAAAATTCTGCAGATGCGGTTTGTGATAGGGATCGTAAAACTCAATCGGAATTTGGTGTTCATCCGGCGACACGCTTTCGCGAACATCCAATCGATTGCTGATGTCCAGCTCCTTTTTCATCATCTGGATTTTCGGCGCGGTAACGTATCCTTTGCGCACCCACTCGTCCCAATCCGGTGCATTCGGTTGACGATAGATTGAACCCGCTGTACCGCCGGCTTCTGATTCGGAAATCACCAGAGTGCCTTGATCTCCCATAAAGTTTTCAAAATAACCCAGACTGCCATTGGTGGTTTGCGTTTGATAATAGGCGCGCGCCACACCTTCTGGCGTCTCGTACTCGTAAATCGCCATGACGGTGTCATACCATTCGTGCGCCTCGGGTGAAAAATAATCCGTGCCGCCGCTGGCGATGACCGCACGCGGGCGAGCCTGGAGAAACCAGTTGTAAATATCAATCTGATGTGATCCGAGATCGACGATGGGACCACCGCCCAATCCCTTGTACCAGCGCCAGTTACTGAATTGCTGCATAGAATCATAGCCATACTTTTTCAAAGTGTCCGTGTCAATGGCATAGCGAGCCGGCCATCCAAGATCCTCCTGCACGGAGCGGTTCCATTGGCCGTTTACCGTGACAATGCGGCCTAACAATCCGGCTTCTTTGATGATTTTTTCGTAACAATGGATATAACGCGGGTGACTGCGACGTTGATGGCCAATCTGCAACAGCTTGCCGGTTTGTCGCGCTCCCTTTACCATTTCAGCCGCACCTTCCAGCGTATTTGACATCTCTTTCTCGCAATATACATTCAAACCGGCATTCAGACAATCAACCGCGTGACGACTGTGCCAAAAATCCGGGGTGGCAATGACAACGGCATCAAGCTCCTTCTCTTTGTCTAACATCTCGCGATAATCTTCATAGCCGTTCACTTCAAACTTGTACTTGCTCAGCAAATTGACCGCACGTTTGAGATTATAGTCGGCCCAAATATCGCATACAGCGCGAAATCTCAGACCCGGGATTTGCAGCATGGCGTTGAGCAGCACCGATCCCTGGGCACCGGCTCCCAACAGAGCGACGTTAAGCTCCTCACCTTCCTCAGTGACTTCGGTGGTGCCGAGTTTTATTTCCTTTTGCGCTTTGACGTATTGCCGTTCTTTGGCCAGGGCATAACCAAAAAGCCCAATAACCGGTACGGTTGCTACGCCCTGGAGAAAATCACGACGGCCAAGCTTGCCGCGCTCTTCTTTTTTTGGTGTGTCCATGTTCATCTCCTATTTATTGATATAGGTACTGATTGATGTCAAGTGCTTAAAGATATACGAAATAAAGCAAAAAAGCATGCAAAATTTTGTCATATTTACACATTTTTACATTAGGATGTCCACTTGACTTTCCGTGCGCCGCACTTTTTGCTTGTTTCGAGTCTTATACTTTTTATCTTCAATTTACAATAAATGCGCTTTAGCCATTTCAACAAATATTGAGGGACATTATGAAAAGCGGAATGCGGCTGCTCTTGATCTTCACCATCGTCACTGTGCAGGCCAAAGAACCTGTGGATTATGTCAATCCCGACATCGGAGGGATCAGTCACCTTTTGGTACCGACGTATCATACCGTACATGTGCCCAACAGTATGTTGCGGTTTAATCCCGTCAAATCGCCCGGCATTTCCGATCATTACCTCGCATCCAGGATTTACGGCTTGCCGATCAATTTTCCCGGCCATCGGCAAAAGCCGGTGATGTCCATCATGCCGCTGCTCGGCAACCTGATCGTCGATCTTGACGTCGTTGCTTCGGATTACGACCACGATTTTGAAACCGTCACACCTTATTATTATGCGGTCTTGCTGGAAGAAAACGAGATTTATGCTGAATTTACCCCATCCCAACGGTCGGCAGTTTACCGATTTACCTTTCCGGAAAGCGCTCCCGCCCACATCATCATCCGCGGTGAAGATCAGGTTGAGATGACAATTATCGACGACAAAACAGTCGCCGCATCAGAGCTCATCAACGGGACGCGTTTGTTTGCCCTTTTGACATTCGACCACCCGTTTAAAGCTTTCGGCAGTTTTGACGACAATGACATCAACAAAAACCAAAAAAACGTCGCTGGCAATAATTCGGGTCTCACTGTCTCTTTTGATCTGCCCGACAAAGTCCTGCAGATTTATTACGGCATTTCTTACATCAGCGTTGAGCAGGCGCGCGCCAATCTCGCAGAGATTGTCGACCAATCCTTCGAAACCGTCAAGCACAACGGGCGCACGCTGTGGAATCAAACCCTGGGTCAAATTCGCGTTAGCGGTGGCACCGAGGAGCAAAAAACTGTCTTTTACACTGCCTTTTATCGAACCTTTGAGCGCATGGTGAATATCACTGAGGATGGACATTACTATAGCGCTTATGACGGCAAAATCCATCAGGATGACCGCCCCTTTTATGTGGATGACTGGAGCTGGGACTCGTACCGGGCGCATCATCCCCTGCGTCTTTTTCTTGCCCCTGATCAACAGGCGGATATGATCCAATCATACGTGCGCATGTACGAACAGAGCGGCTGGATGCCTTCATTTCCGCAAGTGTATGGTGACATGGGTGGCATGATCGGTTTTCATCAAGCCGCTATCGTGGCCGATGCCTGGTTCAAGGGCATCAGGAATTTTGACATCAATACCGCCTACGACGGTTTGTTAAAGAACGCCAAACAGGGTGCCATGCTGCCCTGGCGCGAAGGAGCAACAACAGCGCTTGGCGATTTTTATCGCGAGCATGGTTATTTCCCTGCCCTCGATCCCGGCGCCCCCGATCCCGTGCCGGAAGTGAATGTATTCGAAAAACGTCAATCCGTTGCCGTCACGCTCGAGCATGCTTACGATGATTGGTGTCTGGCACAATTGGCCGGCTCACTTGGCAAGGAAGAGGATCGCGATATGCTGCTCAAACGCGGCAAAAATTATATGAATGTTTACAATCCGGCCACCGGATTTATGTCGCCCAAACGTCAGGATGGCACCTGGGTCGAGCCATTCGATCCGATCAAATCCGCCGGCCCCGGATGTCGTGAGTATTTCGCCGAGGTCAGCTCATATACCTATTCCTTTCATGTTCAACACGATGTTGCCGGGCTGATGACCCTGATGGGCGGAGCGCAGGCATTTGTCGCGCGCTTGAATCAGCTTTACGAAACACCCATGTACGGCTATTGCCGCTGGCATCAAACCGCCGACATTCCGGACGGCACCGGCATGGTTGGTCAATTTGTCATGGGCAATGAGCAAAGTTTTCACATCCCCTATCTTTACGTCTATGCCGGCGAGGCATGGCGAACACAAAAGCGGCTGCGCATGTTGATGGATACGTGGTTCCGCAATGATCTCATGGGCATCTGCGGCGACGAAGATGGCGGCGCCATGAGTGCCTGGACCATCTTTTCCGCCATGGGATTTTATCCCGTGACACCCGGGAAACCGATATACGTCATTGGCACGCCGCTATTTGAAGAGATGTCAATTCAATTGCCAAATGGCAGCAGTTTTGTCGTTCGCGCTTTTAACAATTCAGCGCAGAACAAGTATATCCAGTCGGCAAAATTGAACGGAGTACCATTGAACAAAGCGTGGCTGACACACGACGATATTGTCAACGGTGGTGTCTTGATCTTTGAGATGGGACCGCGGCCAAACAAGGAATGGGGTGGGGCTGAGCCGCCGCCATCATTTGATTTTTCGAAATAGTGAATATCAGCGATGGATTTCGACGTTTTGTCGAGGTCTGATTGTCAATCGATCAAAAATATCCCAAACTCTTGAGCACATAAATCCCTGCGGATATGGTGATCATTGACGTTATCGTCGAGACCAGGACAATATTGCCGGCCAGGCGTC
The DNA here is from genome assembly GCA_016928775.1 of Candidatus Zhuqueibacterota bacterium. Classification (GTDB taxonomy): domain Bacteria; phylum Zhuqueibacterota; class Zhuqueibacteria; order Residuimicrobiales; family Krinioviventaceae; genus Kriniovivens. The sequence continues at coordinate 10,584 of JAFGKD010000078.1, forward strand.
CGTTGCTGCCCAGCGCATGCGCCATGATATAGCTGGCGATAGCTGTTGGGGCGGCAAAAAGAAAATAGAGAATGCCCAGATCTTCACCGCGAAAACCCAGCAAAACAGCGACACTTGTGCCCAACAACGGCATGATAATAATCTTGATCATTGTGGCCATAATACTCAAGGTGCGATCCTGGCGGACGCTGGAAAAACTCAGAGAGCTGCCAATACCGATGAGTGCCAGCGGCAATGTTAAATCGGCTAAATAGTCGATCGTTTGGGTGACAACAGAGTGTATCGGGATTTGAAAAATCGAAAACGGCAACGCCAGAACCGCTGCCAGGATCAGTGGATTTGTAACGATTTGAAGGGCTATTTTTTGTGGATTCGTGGATCTTTCGCGATGCATGGGTACAGTCAGTGCGATAATGGAGAGAATGTTGTAAAGCGGCATAATGACCGCCAGGACCAATGCACCCTTTGCCAGGGCTTCGGCGCCAAAAGCATTGCTGATCAGGGCCAGACCGAGAATGGCAAAATTGCCGCGAAAAGAACCCTGAATAAAAGCGCCTTGATCGGCACCATTCCTGCACATAAAAAGCGAAACAATCCATGCAAAAGCAAACATAAAACATAACGCACCAATTACGAACAAAATCTGATACAGATTAAAAATCTTTTCAATGGGAATAGCAGACAGCTTTTGAAAAAGCAGGGCCGGCATCGCCACGTTAAAAACCATCCTGGAGGTGATCCGACTGAACGAGTCGTCGATAATATTGTGACGGCGCAGCAACACTCCCAGAAAAACAATGATAAATACCGGCGCAACAATTGTCCCTGAGAATATGAGATTTTGCATATGTTTACACTTTCCGAGCTGGGTTGAGGTTTTGGGGTATGGGGGATAGACCGTTGTATTACATATCTATAACATCGTGTTTTTTTAGCAAAGTTTACAAGCCACGGATTTTCACGGATGAAACACAGATCATATCATTCATTTTAAGCCTTTTTAACCTCCAGCCCCAAAACTTTCTTGAAGCAAAGCCGAAAAATCCGTGCTCATCCGTGTTCATCCGTGGCTTGTAATTTGGCTGCGGCCAAAGGCCGCGCCGTGTTACTGCTCCCCTTCCACACGGGTGCCGATGACAATTTTCGTCAAACCGCTGCGCTTGGCGATGTCCATGATTTGGACGATGAAACCATGTTCGGCTTTTTTATCCGCTTTGAGCACCAGGGTTTTTTCTTTTATATTGGGTATCATGTTTTCTATTTCTGATCCTAAATTTTCCAAACTGACTTGCTTGTCCCCCAAAAAAATCACCTCATCTTCCGATATGTGGATGACAAGATTTTCAAGACGCGCGACTTCTTTGGACTGGATGGTTGGCAGCTCCAGTTTCATCCCTGGCTGCTCGATAAAGCTCGATGATACCATAAAAAAGATGAGCAAGATAAACAGCACGTCAATAAGTGATGTGATGTTTATCATCGTGCGTCGGCGTTTTTTTTCCTTGAATTGCATCAGAGTCGGCGGATTTTTTGTAAAAGTTTGGTCGTATACTTTTCGATATCAAGGATATAATTCTCCGCCACATTTGAAAAATAGTTATACATAATGAGCGCAAGAATGCCGATGACGAGGCCGGTGGCTGTGGTGATCAATGCCTCTGATATGCCGCCGGCCAACAGACTCGCTTGACCGGTTCCCTGTTGCGAAATCACGGTGAAAACCTTTATCATACCCAGGACAGTTCCGAGCAATCCCAGCAGCGGTGCAATGCCGGCAATGGTTTCGAGTGCGGGCAAGCCTCTCTCCAGCGATCGCACCTCCTGACGCCCCTGATCCACTAACAATTCACGCACCTCCTCGGCAGACAGATCGCGGTTTTGCAAGCCGGTTAATATGATATTGGCAAATGCTCCCGAATTTTTCTCGCACATACGGCTCGCCAACTTTATGTCGTCAACGCTGTTTAGTTCTTCAACAACTCGAACAATCTCCGGGATGAGCACTTTGTTGCGGCGCAAGCCTAACGCGCGCTCAATGACAATGGCCAGTGCTAAAATAGACGCCAATAAAAGCGGAATCATAATAATTCCACCACGAGCCAGGTATGCGTAAACGTCAGTCATAAATATTATTTTTCGATGAAAGTTTACAATTTTGAAAAAGATAACCACTATTTGATAAAAGGGCAAGTGTTTTCACAGCGCATCGCAAGAACGGCCAGCATTACAACCTTGGCAGGGGAAAAAATTGGGTATATAAAAAAAGCCTTTGCTTTGTCGCAGAGGCTTTTACTGTTCTCAAACTTTTGATGTTATTTCATTGTGATGGTGGCGTGACATTTTCCCGTTCTGCCTTTTCTTTTCGAAGCCGCTCCAGTTCTGCTTTTGATTTTTCTGTTTTTTGCATTTCCCGTTTGAGTTGCACGTACAGGCTTTTTGTTTTCACTTCTTGTTGTCTCTCAACCGATGTCTTGTGCATATCGTACACAGTCGGCAATATTTGGAATTTTAGTCCTAAATTGATACGCCAGCCTGGAAAGCTTGGCATTCCGGGCAGATGCGGTGTAAATCGCTCGGTTGAGTTGTTAGCTGGCGACAGTCTCAAGTCCGCGTTGCTGAACAGATAAAATCGATGATCCGGTTTGTAGACAAAGCTGACATTCATGTAGAAATAATTCTCTCGACTGGCGGCGCCGACAGGCGGTCTCACAAGCCATGCCAAACCATAAAACTCGAGACCATATTCAAAATTCCTGGTTGGGAATTGAATGCCTGTCGCGTAGTGGATCGACTGACTCATTGCATCGACTTTGCCGAGTTCGGGCGGTTCCACTTCAGTCAATTGTGTTCCTCGGTCGTTGTAGTTCCAATAGCCAAGGTTCGCATGTATACGGAAATCATTCTCCAGATTGGGATTGGCATATCGATAGGTGAGCAAACCGGTCAGGCCAAATTCAAACTTGCCCGCCGTATAGTCCTCAAAAATCACATTATGCTTTTTCCCGGTCGGAAACCGCATACCGAGATCAAAGCCAAGCCAGATAGGCTGTTTTTCAACCTTGTAATTGCCAAATTTTATATTTAAAAAAGAATCCCATAAAATTTGCGGATCTTCCGAGTAATCATCTTTTAATTTGTGTGCGTCTTGATAGAGAATTGGTGTCAACGAGACATCACCATGGGTGTTGAAACCATAATTGAGATTTGCCAGAGCTCGAACGACCCAGATGTTTGTCTTGTTATCCGGATTGTCGTCGGCATAAGGGCTTTTCTTTCCCCAGAAGCGAAGATTTGCTGCAGTCGTCAAATGTCCGGCGCGTGTCGTATATGCGGCTTTTGTATGTGGTAGCCCGCGCGCATTGTTCACCACGGCGGCGTAGCTTTGTCCGCACAGCAAAAGAGCCAGGCCGGCAAGCAACAGCTGCACGATTTTTTTGGATCCCTCAAGCGTCGTCATTTGACTATCCTTTCCGTATCTTGGAGGTTAGCAAAGTGTCAACAAAACGATTTGAATATTGATGATTAACGAACTGCTCTACAATTCAGCCACCACACAATAAACCCCAACCCTGCCTTGAATATAACAATTCTGCTGATAAAAATCTTCTGGAAATACCGTTTTTTATAATCTGATTGAACAGCTGATTCGGTGGACATCTTCGAAGGCATTATTGACAAACGCATAGTCAACGAAAAAACGACGCCAGTTGAGGCCTGCGCCGGTCGTCATGCCATTCTCATTTTTGCCAATTCTCACAGCTATTCCTTTGATTGCAAATTCAATGCCACTTAAATGCTGCTTTTCATACTTTTCATGATACGTATAGTAAATATTAACGGATGCATTCGAAAACCAAAGCGCCTGGGAATACGCCATCCCGAACATCAGTGTCTGCTTGACATAATCTTCATGTTTTGTGTTCCAGATGATCGCCGTTTTGGTCATGTCCAAAAATGACAAGCCAAAAGATAAATCTCCGAGCTGTCGCTGGTTAACCAAAGTTCCCAGGTTGAATTTAATCATCATCCCGGCATCAACGCCAATGCCGGAGGCGGACGCACCGCCCAGTTTGTGACGTAACAATTTAAAATTAATGCCAAACGGCATGGTCATGGGCAAATCTCCATACCACCAGCCGAGCGGCAAAATAGACTCTAGAGTTTTGGCGAAAGAAAAATAAAATACATCTTCCACATCTTCAAAATAGCCGAGCGCTGTGCCATCCGGGCGTAGCGTCAAATCTTTGTTGCGTTCGGCAAAAGATGCGCCTTTGAGCTCAGGATAAATTGGAATATCATCAACAGCAAAGCGCGTCCAGTTAAAGGCAATGACACCACCACCGTGCATTGGATAAACGCCACCGAGATAGTTATAATTTGCCATGGGTTCCAGAAAACTGCCAAAGGTTGGTGCATACATAAAGTTGAGATGCGGTTTTTCCAGCAGGCCCAGGGATGAAGGATTGTAGAAAAAAGTTTCTCCGGTACTGCTGAGCGCGGCAGCGGCGCCACCAAGGGCCAATGGCCTGGCGCCAACGCCAAGCTCCATGGATGCGCCAGCATAGCGACCCTGGGCGAGAGCATACTCACCAAGCAGGAGGAAGAGGATAGTATATAATATCTTTTTCAAGTTGGCCCTATTGAATTTTTGCGATTTTTCCGGTCACGGTTTTTGTTGTATTATCCGATCGGGCAGCCAGGCGGTAGAAATAGACGCCATTTGCCACCTCAAAGCCCTCTGCATCCGTGCCATCCCAGTAAATTTCGTGATAATCAGCGCTTAAAGGATTGGGATCATCAAACACAGACGAAGAATCGAATTGCCGAATGAGTCGACCCGATGCGGTGAACAGTTTGAGCGACATATCGTCAACCGGACTGGTAAAGATATATATGAATCGAGTTTCTTGTTCGAAAGGATTGGGATAGTTGCCCAGCATGTGAATATCAAACTGATTGGCCACGCGGAACATGAACTCGAAACGTTCACTATAGTTGCGGTTGCAATCCGCTGCCCGCACCGACAGGAGCTGATCACCGGGCAAAAGCTGGGGATTGTAGCTTATCAAAATTTGATTACCGTCGATGATCGAATCCGGTAACGCAAGCTCGGTCTCATCGACGGTCTTGCCATTCATAATGATCTCCAAATGATCCGTCGAAATATCAACACCATTTGCATCCTGCAGGCGAATACCAATTCTTGGTTCGCGGCTCGCCCATTTGCCGGGCACATAAGGTTGACCATCAATGGCGATTGAAACTTGCGGTGGTGTCAAATCAACGGCGTTCAGCAAGGCGACCGGACCAATGTCCGGTAATTCGGCATAGAGTTTATCCGGTTCCTTTTGTGTGTCGCATTTGATCCATTTTTTTGTTTGCCTGGAGAAGCGGAAAAGATGTGATGCCGTAACTGTTGAATCATTGGATATACTATCCGCATTGATGCTCAAAATGAATGTTGCAGCCTTGTCCAAATCAGCAGTTGGTGCTAACAGTTGCACGTTATAGGCCGGTGTACCGGCGATATAGGTGTAGGCAGGCTGCTGGATAATTTTGACCTCCTCAAGGGTGTCGATCAAAATTGCCGAATTTGCTGCCAAAGCGCCGATAGGCAGCTCCAGGGACATCCGGTCATCAAACCTAAGACTGGTGGTTTTGTGACCATTGAGTAAAAAGCCGGTTGACGTACACTGGAAAATGGACGGTGACAGGGTTTTGACAAGAACATTGTTGTCGCGATTTTTTTCCCGCATTGTCGAATCCGGATCAAGGGTGATACGCAATGTTAATGGCCCGGGAGCGGGCGCATAATGATAGCTGCTCTTTATGGAGGCAAAAGCGTCAATATCGACGGTATCATGTCCTATGATCTGCCAGGACTCATCCTGATTTTTATACTCGTAGCAGACGGGCATGCGCGTAACATCGTTGCTGTTTGTATTATGAATCGTCGCCTCCAGGTACACCAGATCGCGACCAGTGAAAACGATGTCTTGCTGATCAATGGCAACATCAACATCAAAATTAATATAGTGCTTATATAAAGGACTGGCGTGCACATTGCCATTTTCATCCAGCGCATAGAAATAGTAGGAAAACTGAAATCCTGTCCACGCGACTTTGACCGCACGGGTGGTTTTATACCAATCATTGCCGACAGGGCTCAACGTCAGGGAGTCATTCAGCGTCAAGCACCATACATGTTGCAGTGGCGATCGGCTTCGAATATGGGTGAAAAAGTACAAACTGTCATCCGGCGTCGGTGACACATACGCTGAATCAAATACCGCTCCTTTCAAAGAGATGGCAATTGAGCCGTGGCTGCGATTATTGCCAAAATCATCCGAACCATAAAATCGGACAAGGCCCGACTCGCCGGCAAAGTTTTCATCGATTTCCAATGTTGCCGAAGCGGTGCCATTTGAAAACGTGACGGGATTCTGAGAGACCGTTTTTTTTACGCTATCTTCTACACTAAAACTGCCGAAACCTTGCTGAAATCCCAAAACCGTTGATGCATTAACGGATTCCCCCTTGAGTAAAATCGGATTATCGACATGCAGGGTTACTTGACGTTCCGGCAGGCGGATTCGTGTCGCCGGATCTCCCAGCAAATGGTACTGATTGACTTGTGAAATCGCCTGGGACGTTTTATAGTGCGCCAGATAGGCAATTTTTCCAGCGGTGATCATATCACCGAGCGTGGAGCCGGTATTCGATTTAAATTGTTTGACGATTTCGGTTTGCAGAAAATAATCATTCCATTCCCAGCCCACGCCGCTCGCCCCCAACATCGCAATGGCGCCATCACCTTCGGTGAATAACAAGGCATCAGCCAATGACTGTTCCCGATTCGGATCTTCAAATGCACCGGTGTAGCAGGTCATGCTGAGAATGAATGGCAACTTGCCCTGCGTATAAAAGCGGCTCACATCTTCAAGCCGCAGCAAGTTGTTATCAGCCCAGATTGCACCGCCGCCGTGGCCATGGAATGTGATGAAACTGCACCCCAAATCGATGTAATCGAGCAGGTCGCTTGTGCTGCCAAAATATGGATCGTTATCCAGGGACTTGTCTTTGAGAGAAAAAAGCAGGCGTGTTTCAAATTGCGGTGGGATAATTTTTGACAATGCAATGCCTTGAGAACGAAACGTCGCGCCATTTCCACCGATAATGAGGAACCGATTCGGCCAATCTCCACCCGGAGCAGATGTCTCATAATTGACGATCTTGGATATCATGATATCAAGCTCTTCAACGGATTGAATTGGCAGACGACCAATATTGATATCAGGAATTTCATCGTTTCCGGAGATGAGCGAATACCAAAAATCGCTGGCGGCTGAGCCGTAACTCATTGTTTGACGCATGTGCACCGGAATATAATCGAGCGTATCACCCGTTGCTGATGTTTGGGTATAGCAGCCATCTCCAACCAAAAATACATGCTGCAGTCGCGGCTCCGGCCACTGTTCGTATGCCCACTTGATAAAGTCGCGAATTGCATAAGAGCTCACATGACCGTGGGAAAATTCGTCATATATATCCTGGACATTGACTTTCAACACCTGATAACCCTGGGATTGACGCAATTGAATGAGCTGATCAAAAGCCGGGGCAGAAAAAAACTTTGCATGCGTGATGATGATATAGTTAGCGGCTACCTGGTTGCTTCGATAAAGACTTGGCTCATCTTGCTCAATTTTTAAGGGTTTGAGCTTGGCGTTCGTTGATACAGCGACAAATTCGGTTTCGGGGTAAAAAACGTCATTCTGGAAACTCATTTGCAGTGAGGTGTAATCCTGAAAATCCGTCACCTCTTCAACCAGCCCGCCGACTATTTTGCTTTGATGCAGCTTGTAAACATGGATATCCGGATCGACAAATCCGTCGATTCGAAACAAATAATTGCCCACATCCTGATTGGGTGGAATTTTAAATTTGATAAAATCATCCTGCGCCCGATAGAGTCGAGGATACGAGACTTGAAACCAGTTGAGCAGAACATTATCAACCTGCTGTGGATTGACGTTATTGACGACGCTGAGAATGTTCTCGCCATGGTGTAATTCTGCACCGCTGATAAAGCTGTCTTCTTCACTTTGCAGGTCAGCAATATCTTGCATATACCATTCGTGTGACGCGATAAATGAATTGTTCAGATAAATCGACACATTATGCGCGCTGCCAACAATAGTCGTTGAGCCGCTGAGCATGGCTCGCGCCGTTGCGCTCAACGGGGACTGGGTATCAGGATGCCATAAATTAAACCTATAATCGACTTTTTTGCCAGCGATGATTCCACGATCATAAAACCAGTGATCCCGCAATGTATCCAGTTCAACACTGCTCAGATGATCGTAATAGTTATTTTCCTCCACATGCACGGTTTCCAGATAGGAATAGGGTCGAATGGTCTGACCGGGTCTGGTATCGGATATCTCTCCGCTTTCTTCAACCATCCACAACCCGCGGCTTTCCCAGGAGAGCCAGTATATATGATTTTCGCTATGCGGATCCTGGTACAAATCCGGCGCGTCATCCTGAAAAGTTTGCTTGTTCGCTGTGCCCCAAAATTCAAAATAATCATCAACATCAAATTGACCGTCACGCCAGCCATCGGCATAAATTGACACATCACGTCCATTGGATGTGAGTCGCAATTTTTTAAAATCGATCGCAAGCAAGGACACACCAGCCTCTGCCAGATCATGGCCGGTGATACGGTAAATGCCATCTTTATTAACAATTATTTTCCAGCGTTCCGGTTGATCCACAGCGTTTTTTGTCAAAGGCGATCGGCGAGATTTTTGGCTGGACACAGTCGAAATGACTGCAAGATTCTCGAGAAACTCGATCTCTTTGGCGGGAATGGGTTGTTGCCCTGCATCGGCTGGCGTGACTGAAACGTCAAAAACAATATTCGAATAGACGATCAATTCGTGCGATCTCTCATCATAGCGATAGGGGTACACGGCTGCGCGCAAAAGTTGATTCTGCTTAAAGTGCCCGAGATAGTCAACTGTGACAAGTTCATCATGCAACTGCGGTTTGAAAAGTTGCCGGTCAGACTCAGATACCCGCGCCGAATCAACGCCGACTGGCATTTCCGAATAGCGCAGTGGAGGAGGCATGGGTATTCGGTGTTCCTGGACCGAGAGGAGACGGACCGTGGCGCGGGGATTATTCATATTGAGAATAATCGGTTTGTAGGGCAGCATATAACCGTTGTGCTGCTGAAAGAGCGGCTCGGCACTGTTGATTTGTGAACGAATCGAATCGTTTTTGACAAGCTTATGAATGACCGGAGTATCTGTGATCACTTGAAGACGCAATCGTTCCGGTTGTTGTTCGATAATCCGAACGTCCTGCGCCAAACCCACTGCGTGTATCAATAAAGTAAAAACGATGTAGTACAGCTTTTTCAAGAGCATCATGCGTTGCTTCGTAACCGACCTGCGCCTCAAAGTGAATGTCTTTATAAAGTATGAAAGGTTATTTTTTTATAGCTAATGATAGTCAAATTTTGCAGGAGTGCGCAAAATCTTTTTCACCGGTGATGATCCATGACTTGAAAATCTCGCGGATTGAAGAAAAAGCCAAATTAGCCTTCAGCGGAGCATGGTTATGCCTTTTTTAACAACCCTTGACAGCAGAATATTGTGCTGTCAAGGGCATTAGTTGATGGGCTACTTTATCATGAGCATTTTAATTGATTGTTCAAATTCACCGGCGCTCACCCTGGCAATATAGAGCCCTGCGCTGACCGGCGTGCCCAATGCATCTCGGCCATCCCAGGTGATATGAAAACGGCCCGCATCATATGACTGATCTGCCAGCCGCTTCACCTGCCGACCCAGCATATCAAACACAATGATTTGAATATCTTGTCGAGTTGAAAGTGAAAAAGTGATCGTTGTGGACGGATTGAACGGATTCGGATAATTTTGCTCAACCTGAAAATCACTCACCATAGCCGGCTCTGTCTCAACATCAGTGATCAGATTGTTGAGGTCTCCCGGGGCCAGGACAAAATCGACTGTTTTTGATCCGCCATCCTCGACTTGAACCATTGTCGCATTTGTTGGTACGGATTCATAAAAAGGCAGAGGCAAATAAATCGGCAAAAGGGCTTCATCTTCCTGCGGGGGAAGACCGTATGCGCTGGCCTGGAAAAGGAGCTCATCCAGGTCAACGGTTATGGTTGCCGGTACATTTATATGCCATACATCTTTGTAAAGACCGAGATCGAGGCTGAAACCCGGTAACGTGCCGCCAAATAAAAAGCCTAAAAGGTCAAAATTATCAAAGATTCCGGCCAAAGCCAGCACGTCATCGACGAGAGGAAGCACATTAAATATTGCTACAGTTCGTACATAATAACTACCCGCTCTCAGCCCGGTGATAGAATACGTTCCATTCGTGCTTGTCTGTTGCCCGGTCGCGGGATCATAATCGGTTAAATCGTAACCGACGAGATGTCCGCTCATATCGTAAACGCCGATAAAAATGCTCGAAAGCGGCTGACCGTTGACACTGTCTTTCACTGTACCGGTGATAGTCCCTTGCGCTTTTTCCAGCTCGATAATATGATCAGCTGTTGTCTCACCAAAATTTAGTGACACAACAGCATTAGTGGCATCAGCGAACCAATCGCCACCGCCGAGATAGGTTGTGGCATACTCGGACGGCTGCGGCACGGTCGCGACTTTGTAATTGCCGGGTAACAGCCGATTGACTTTGTAGCCGCCATTAAATTGCACAAAATCATAGCTGGCAACGGTTCCCGACTCGGCGTCAAAAACGACCACCGGCATACCGCTCATTTTATCATCGCCCGCCCTCTGTATACCTGGGCCAGGCAAAAGATCAATATAGCCCTGTATCGTAGCGCCTTTTTCCAGCATAAAATTGATACCGGTGACAAATTCAGTATTCAGGTTTACGACTGACGCGTCATAAAAGCTTCTTTGGTTCGTATAATATTCGGTCAAATAGTCATCATCACCCATGAAACCGGTGAGCGCCACGACCTTGTATTGTCCCTGGGGGAGCGGTCCAATCGAGTAGGAACCGAGACTGTCAATCGCGCCAAACGGGAAAACCGGATATCCCGAAGTGTCTTCCAACGCCGCAATGAGGGCCTTGGTCACTGGCGACTGGTTGTCGGCAGCTTTGATTGTGCCCGTAATATAGTGCGGTTTACCCAGCATCAGGTCAACAACGAACGTCTCCTCCATTTCGAAAACGAGCGGCTCCACCTCCAGAATACGAAACAAATTGGTTTCCCCGCCATAAAACTGGTCGACTACCTTTCCTTTGTGTTTTCCATCTCTGATAATTGAACTATCCGCCAGATTGATTGTAAAATCCGAAAGCGTGCGTAGCAGGTATTCTCCTGTTCGAAGCCCTGGCAATTCATAATTCCCGTCGGCATCTGTGGAAAAAACATGCAGCTCCAAACGGGAGAGAAACGGGCCATGCTCCGAGCTCAAAACATCCGCATTCAGCACAACCAGGGTGAGCGAGTCCAGGCTGGCACCGGAAAAATCTGTTACTCTGCCCTTGAGTATTGCACCTGTTGCAAGCGTAATGTTAATGTTTTCGGTGATTTGTCCGGCGGTAACCGAAACCGGTTTTGCATTTGCCAACTCAGGGGTGCCGGCTGCGCCGTCATAAAACGCACCACGCGCATTTACCAGTCCTGGTGCCCAGTCCTGTATTTGTGAGGCTAAAAAATCGTTGGCAAAAACAAAATACTGTCCAGCCGGTAAATCGGGAATCGTAAAGTCTGATCCGAGAGTTAAACCGAGCTGCACAAAAGAGGTATCCCTCACATCGAACGCAGCGACAATGACCAATCCCGGAGGATTCACTGTGCCAGTGATTTCACCAGTTGGTGGCTGGGAACTTTTTTTCAGCTTAAAGTTAACGACAGGCGAAGCACCAAAGTCAGTGATTTCAATAACGCTGGCATTAATCCATTCAGCTTGATCGAGATGCCAGGCTGGCTCATAGCCTTCAACCGTGGCCTGAATTTTGAATTGTCCGATTGCCGGCAAAACCAGCGTATAAGTGCCGGAAAATGTCTCAACCGAGCGCTCATAGACCGGTAGCTCCGAGCTGGCTGTCGTGACGACCAAATCAGCAATCAAGCCATCCTCGATGGGTGTGCCGCTATCATCCGTTATTGAGCCGGTTATCGTGACGCCGGGATTGAGGTTAAAATCAATGCCGCTCACGATAGCCTGAGGGACGAACACCTTTTCAGCCTGCCGCCAGGCTGCCATGGACCCCAGCGCCGCCGGCACATTTTTATAGATTTGATCAACATAAATTTCGCTGCGGCTGACAACGTAAAACGAATCACTTGGCAGGCCGGTTATCGTGTAATCCCCGGTTTCCCTAGAAACACCCGCCAGGCCGGCAAAATAGCCGTGACGATCAAAGGCAAAAACGTTCACATCGTCTTGCGGGGGGATACCGTTGACCATAACACGGCCGGATATGCCACCATCTTGCTGATCACTGGATCGCCGTTTTTCCGCCTGAATGGCATTGAGCTTTTGCTGTATTGCTTCTGTGTGCCCTGCACGATCAAGGGTTTTGAAGAATTGCGGCACGATTTGGTGAGGTGTCAAATGCGGAGTCACTTGTTGAGACATCTTGTGATAGAGAAGCTGTCTCTCGGCAGCTTTTTGCACAGCGCCATTAAAATCTTGATTGAAACGGGTGAGGGCTGGACCGATATCTGTAACTTGTCGAGGATTCTCGGCGATTTTAAATTGGTTTGCAATCAATTTTCCCGATGATAAAATGTGCTGATGAGCGAAAACTGAAGCAACAACTAACACGCTGACCAAAATAGTCATGTTGACTTTACTTTTCATAGCACTTCTCCTGTTGATGAATCATGGAAAGATATTTGAAAGATAACTCTTTGCCCATACCTTTTATTTCAGTTGATTTGCTACATCCTGAGCGGGCGGCAGGTCATGGAACAAACTCGATTATCCCGGACTCGGTGATGATAAAATCTTTGGTTTTATATGCATATTCTTTATCCCCAAAGCCAAGCAGATTGACGAGCACGCTGACAAAACCGCTCTTCTTTTTCGCCGATGTGTCTTGATCCTTTTTTTCTCCGGCAAATATATCGCTGATGGCATTGTAGCTTTCCGCGGAAATCAACTGAAAATTCACAGAAATACTCACGTGATACTTTTTGCCGCGTTCAAGATCGCTTGTCTTGGCGAGAGGAAAATTTTCAATAAAAGCACATTTTTGCTTGACCGTTTCAATATGGGGGGTCAAGCGATTTTCATCCTCTGTCTCGAGTCTATACTTTTTTTCCCAATTATCCCAAAATACCTTGATTCGATATTCCTTCTGTTTTTCACGCGGATTTATAAAACTTTTCTGCTGCCACAGTTGCATCGTATGTACGACTTCAGATTTGATACCGCGTTGTAATGCTTCAATATTTTTTTCATCAAGAAAGTCGACGATATGGTAGGATACACACAACATGTCATCCACGATTTTTAGCTCATCAAATTCGACATGTTGCGCCGGGAAAAGCAAAGATGAGAGAAGGAACACAACCAGAAAAATTTTACACAGCGATGTTTTCATTTTTTTCAACTTGTTGCGTTATGCCATACGCAATTTATTTCTTTCTGGTTTCAAAGGCAAGCCATTCTTGCTCGTGCAGGAGAAAATTGACAGACAGCTCATTTTTACGGCATGCTTGCCGAATCATTTGTTCTTCGCTCTCCAATAAACCGGAGAGCAGGCACACACCATCGGAGACCAGCAGAGCGGATATCTGCGGCAGCATACGAATAATGGGCAAACGATTCACATTTGCAGCGACCATGTCAAAGTAACGCTGGCGAATCGCATCAAGTGTGCCGGCGTAAACAAAAAAATGATCTGCAACGCCGTTCTTGCGGGCATTCTGCTGGGCGGTCTGCGAAGCAATGGGATCGATATCAAACGCATAAGCATAACTGGCGCCCAATTTTAAAGCAGCAATTGCCAGAACACCGGTGCCCGTCCCGATATCGAGCAGCGTGTCATGCGGATGAATATTCTTTTCTATCAGCCGAAGAGTCAGTTTCGTTGTGGCGTGCTCACCGGAGCCAAAAGCCATCTCCGGATCAATCTCGAGCACGACTGGTGGATAGCCCTCGGCTAAATGTATCCAGCTGGGCTTGATGAGAATATTCTCCGTAACACGAATCGGCTGTACCGATCTCCTCCACTCGGCATTCCAATCCCGCTGCGGAACCATTTCGGTTGATATAGAGCTATTGATATCTCTGCCAAGTACGGCTTGCAGCGAACGAATATATTTATGCAAAGAAACAAGAACAGTTTCTTCACCTGAGCCGTTATCGAAATAGACCTCGAGCTCATTTTCTTTTTCGATGATGCCACGTGCACCATTCTCGAATAAAAAATTGCTGACTGATTCGCGGATATCCGAATTCAGTTGAATACAAATTTTCAGGTAATGCTTTGGTCTCAATTTCGCCCGGGAGAAAACTAATCCTCATACACAACGGCGGCCACAACTCGGCCCACTGCTTCCAGACTTGCCGGACTACATTTGTCCGGCGTGTCTTGAATTGTGTGCCAATATTTGTAATCAAAATCTATAATATCAGCCGCCTGAATACCTGCCTGGAGCAGCGGAACATGATCATCATACACTACATAGCTAACCTCGGGAATGAAGGCACTTATTCCAAGTTCTGCTGCTTTATCCCAGAGTTTATTCACCACCGGACGGGCATATCGAACTGAATATCCTTCCTGGTATATATTCAAATTGTTATCCCCGATCATATCGACAAGTATGGCATATCGGGGATTGTAAGAATAGGCATATTCTCGTGCAAAGGCGGCTGATCCGAGAGCCCAGGTTTGATTTTGATTGTGGCTGCCAGCGTCTTCTGCGTCAAAAAAGACAATATCAATGCCTGGCCGGGGCGGATTTTGTGCAAAAAGTTCAGCAAGATGCAAGAGTACGGCAACACCGGAGGCACCGTCATTTGCGCCGAGAACAGGCTTTTGATGGTTTGCCGGATCAGGGTCTTCATCCGCCCACGGGCGCGTATCCCAATGGGCGCATAACAACAAACGGTCTCGCTTGCCCGGCTGAAATCGCCCGATGATATTGTAGCCGGTGGCTACTTGGGATGGTGAGCCATAGGTATACATAAAGGCTTGGGTTGTCACCTCATCGGCATGCTTTGTGATTTCAGCGATCAAATACTCTCGGCATAAACGATGTCCCTCGGATCCCGGTGTGCGTGGCCCAAAATCGCACTGAGCCACCAGAAAAGCCATCGCTCTGTTGCCGTCAAAAACCGGTTCACTTTTGCAGGCGATGGCGCAAGCCAAAATCATAAAAAATAATTGAGCTCTTTTCATGCCGGTTTTCCTAATTGCCGCGAATGGAGATACTGACGTTGATACCGAGTTCTTTGAATTCAGTATCACCAATAAGCTTGTTATGCGTTTTACCAATTTCAAAGTAAGCACCACCGCGCACACGATTTGAAAAGCTGTAATCCACGGTGGGTTTGAGAATCCATTTGCTGGTTTCTGCGGTGACCTCATAGTCACCGCCTTTTTTCTTTTCAGTGATATTATTTCCGAGCGTAAAAGAAAGCGCGATATCAATTGCATTTTGCAGTCGCTTGCGCCCCAGAAAGGGTATGGGGATACGAAAATCGCCCTTTTTCGAATATTTTGCCGTGAACGTCAAATCCTGGGAACTTGTTCGCGTGCCGGCTTGACCGGATGTGAGCGTGATACTCTCTTTGGTTGATGTGTCATATTTTATCGAAAAATCAATGCCGTTTTTCATTTGCAAGTTGATGCCGATCAGCGGGCGGAATTGTGTATCCTGCTCATCTTTGGTCGTCACCTCCACACCTTTTTCCAGGTTGAAGGTTTGGACTGATTTCCCGGCTCGCCCATGCTCCAGGGAAATGCGCTCGAACCAGTCTTTCAGAAATGGCGCTTTTTCAAGACCACTGACCCGCAGATTCCAGGTTGGAAATGGCATGTCGTTCAAAGAGTTTTTGCGATCGGTTTCAGGAGCCTGTTCGTTGGTGTTCTCTTCTTCAGTGCCCTCTTCAGTACTGCTCGCATTCGTCTTGCGATTACCAAGAAGCATCCAGCTTTCCGAGCGTTGGCCGGTTGATGTTGTGCTTTGGTTCAAAGAATATGTCTTGTCGTAATTAAAACTCAGCGTCACGTTTCGGCCAACTTTGATGCCTGACGACGCTGCAAAGGTCTCATTGATGCTTTTAGAATTCCGCATGGTCGACGTACCGCCTCCTTCGGACGGAATTTCCATGGGTACGTCTATGGAATCCGTTAAGCCAATTTGATATGCCATGCTTGGCAATCCGGTTAGACCATACGTCGTGACATTGTCGCGCGTGGAATATTTTACGTTAAACGGATCGAACACCTCAACAAAGCCGCTGATAATTCCCATGATTGGGAAGCTTCTGCGAGATTCTTTTTC
Source organism: Candidatus Zhuqueibacterota bacterium (assembly GCA_016928775.1). Classification (GTDB taxonomy): domain Bacteria; phylum Zhuqueibacterota; class Zhuqueibacteria; order Residuimicrobiales; family Krinioviventaceae; genus Kriniovivens. Next base: position 27,136 of record JAFGKD010000078.1, read on the forward strand.
ATCTTTTTTCTCGTCCGTCTGATCCGGAGTTGGCCTTGTAGGTGTCGGTCGCCTCCCTCCCCGAGCACTGCCACCACGCGATGGTTTGTAAATCGTTTTCATCAAGGTGCTGAGATTTAAATTGCCATTAGCGTTGAATGTTCTACCCTGGGTGGCACTTTTGGCGCCAATTTTTTGGGTACGGTTATGCGCGTAGCGAAAATTCACATTATAGTTAAAGTTGGTGGTAAACCATGAGAATAACTTGGGATTAAACTTGAGGCCGGTGTTTTGATCGATATTCGTCAACTCACCAAAATTGCCGCTTTTGAGATAATCAAGCACCAGGCTATCGGGGACATCGCGCATATCGTTTGTATAGTTACGACTCATATCCAGAGAGAGGGATTCCAAAAGCTTCATACTGCCGGACAGGCCGCGCGTAATATTAAACGACTTGTTCGGGGTCACCAGGCTGTCCTTCCGCGTAACCGAAATGCTCTTGTTACGTGTACCGGCGATTTGTGTCGAAAATGATTGCGGCGTGTAGTAAAGTTTAATATCTGAAACTTTGGCCAAAAGTTGCGATGTGCCAAGCCATTTGAAGGGATGGATGTAATTGTCCCGCCCAAAGGCTATATTCCAGCTTAAATTACCGGACTGGGATATTGAAGAATTTTCTGAAACGCGTGAATTGCTGGCGAATGTCTCGTTTTGACTGTAGCTGGCTTTAAAAGGAGACAATACGTTTTTGACTAAAAAGTTTTGTGATCTTGTATTAAAGCCAAAAGAAACACTCATCCCTTTTTTTTCATTGAAATTTTTTATCTCCTCTTCAATATCCCGGCCCTTTTTCTTTTCTCTGTCCAGGAAATCTCTGGTGACTTCAATATCCGAGCCCGGCAGATATTTCGGCATGGACTCGCTGGTCGAATAGTTAAAGGATACCGGGATTGATAATCCCAGCTTGGACGGTAAAAATTTATCTACAGAGACGTTCGCCCCAAAGTTACCGCTGAACTGGTTATCTCCGGTGCCAAAGCGCTCACCTACATTGTGGAAATCCGCATCTTTTTGATTGATTTCACCATTGAATCGAATGAGGTCTGCCCAGGCAAAATCGAGGCGGGCACGCATGGCAATACCTTTATCCTTTTTGATATTGGAGAGGCGCAATTCGTTCATCCACACTTCACCGGTGAAGGTTTGTATGGGATGCTTGTTGACGATGCCGGCTTCCAATATTTTAATATTTCGAAGCGCCGGTTTACCGCGAACTATCCATATCGTCCCGGGCGGTGTTCCTTCCGGATGCTCCTTAATATGCCACTCGACGTTGGCAGAGTCAATAATTGCTTCCACGCTTTCCTTGACCTGCGACATTGCGATCAAGTCAATTTCGATATTATTGCCGTGCCAACCCTGATAAACAGGCTGACGAACCTCATAATAATTGCTCTCATCGGCACCAAACCGGAAAAAGTACTCGATATAGCTCGTATCCTCCTGAATATGCGTCGCCGAAGGATCTTTACCATAAACAAACATTTTTAAGGTTTTATAGTTGATATAATCCTGCGGATCATAGAACGTCTTTTGCGCCTTGGCATTATAGTTTGGGAGCAGTTGATTCAATCGCAAAACCAGAGCCTGTTCTTTGGCGACAACGCGGGTGATACGGTCAACTTCGCCCTCCACACCCGGAGGTGGTCTGTAGTCCGGATTGTCATGCGTATTGACAACGGATAAAATAAAAGTTTCATCATCTTTTGTATAGTCGTCCGGACTTTCGGGGGGCGCTACACCTTGTTCTTTCCAATCGCTCCCGACCAGATTGATTTCTGCGACCCAGACTTGATGTGGATTCTCCATGGTAGCTGGCCCCATCCCGTCAAACCAGACGCGAATATACTCAACTAAAGAAAGATCAGGGCTACCGATTGTTTCAACAAATTCATTGAGTGGAATCTGATACAATCGCCAGCCATAGTCTTTGCCGGCATCCTCGCCCTCCGCGACAATACTTTCACCAATGACGTATTTTTCATAATCCGGGTGGTTGTGGTTCAAATTGATGGCGTAGTGAAAATAATCGTTGCGCAGATCAACGTCACCGTTGCCGTTCATGTCTTCACTGTCCGGAATACGCCCGCCGGAATCATTCTCGTTGCCTTCCGTACCGTTTACATAATTATGCGTTTCATTCGGATTTGTTGGTTCGTATCTCCAGTCATCGTCACTGTAGGGTTCGCCCGCATCCTTTTGCCCGTTACCGTTGATATCCCAAAAGTCACCACCCGCAGCAATGGCCGTGGGATCCTGGTTTGACATGCCGTCAAGCCCAATGTCCTCTCCGTCATCCAGGAGGCCATTACGAATCTGATTCCTCATCTGGTCTTCAGTATCAAACAACTGGTTTGGAATGATATCCTCAGAAACCTGGCCGAGATCAATGTGCATGGTTGCGGTTATATTGGGATCATTATTCACCCAAATTTCAATATATTTCGCTTCCGTTTGGTTGCTGTATCCGGAGGACAGAGCCCTTTGAATACCATACCATGAGTCTTCCGGTCTGGCACTTGCCCCGGACGGCACAAATTTCATTTTCAAAATATTGGTGGTTTGGGCGACATTCGAATTGACATCTCGATTTGGCCAAATCCATTTGATCGGATATTGACTGTACGGATTAAAAAACACCATCCAGCCGCGATCGGACAAATCGGTATAGTTCCTGGTTGGATATTTTGCCAGCGGCGGTGAGCTGTGCTGCCATCCACGTCGAATGATGGGCAAAGGTGTGATCCGTTTCGAGGCTTCAAAATCATCAATATAGGCAACACCTTCGTTGTCACCGGTACTCTCGTTGTTGCGGGTATTTGGATTCGGAATAATTTGTGCGATTTCACCTTCAAATTTAATAGTGGATTGCTGGCGAGTGTCAACAAACGGCAGAAAATTAGCCATCTTGGTCAAGAAAAAAGGTTTGGCGCTGAGCGAGGTATTGACATCCCATATCATATTGCGCATCGGACCTTTGCCAACGCGAATTTTTTGGTCGAGGGTGGATTCATTGAGATACATGAATGTAGCGCCGATGAAGCTATCGTCCCACAAACCATATTCGGCGCGCGCCCCCATCACGGTTTTTTTGTCGATCTGAAAGAGTTGGTTGCTTTCATAACTGATTTCGAGGTTCGCATTTGCTGCAAGCGCTTGTTCGTTCAAAATGACCAGACGTCCAAACATATAATCTATTGTATAATCAACACCGCGGGTCAAGGTGCGGCCATTCAGCGCCACCTCTTCGGAGCCCTCGATAACATTCATGCCCAGGCTGTATTCGGCACTCTTGTTTTGTGATTTGACCTCAATGATAAATTTGGCTTCCTTGTCTTTGGCGCTCTGGACGGTGGTGTCATAAATGGAGGGCGCCAATTTATTTTGATTCGGATCGCTGGATGCTAACAGAGAGTGTAAATGTTTAAACCTGATAGAATCCGGGTCAAATGGGCGCAATTGGGGGAAAAAAACCTCTCCCAACGCATAATTAATAATCCAGGGATTATTGTCTATGACATTGTCCGGCGTTGGCGCACCGCTCTCGTCGCTGTTGTCAAAACCAAACGCTTTCAGCCAGGTTAATTTATTGCCGTTTTTATCGGTCACCGTTTCCTGCGGATCGCCGGAGGGCGGCTTGTAATAAATGCGGAATTCAAATCCCTCTTTTGCGATATTTCGACCACCTAATGCGTACACATTTTTCCATTCCAAAGGCCAGCTCGGATCAGAGGGACGCGGCTCCTTGGTCTTCAGCATGCGCAGAAAAATGACCTTGTCGACTGTATTATCATAGTTGATCATTCCCCGTTTACGTCCGGTACTATCCTCATAAGCAACAGCCAACACCTCGCCGTCCTGTAATGCCGTATTGAGCCGGATATAGCCCATCTGATCGTGCACAAAATATTCGTCTTTTTCGAGTCGTACAAAATAACCCCGATATAGTGTCACATTGTCGATATTGGTCGTGTCATTATTCGGCGGCGCCGTGACAATGAGCGTGTTGCTGTCAGCAGGATCAGGGACAAAGGCAAATCCACGAATGGACTCGGCATATTGCTGTTGATAATTCGCGGCGGACTTGTACACTTCGATTCTCTGCAGCCATCGATTAACGGGAACAATGGGATTGCCAGTATCGGGATCGCGGTCGATATACTGCTTGCGGTAAAACTCGTCCAGGAAAAAATAGACGCCTCTTTTATAGCGAGTGATATCGAGCTCTTTGGTTTCATCCGAGGCGCCGCCTTTGAGGGACAGCTTCTTTTTCTCACCCTTTTCCTGACTGGCCAGAGCCACCAGTTTCAGATTGCCAATTTGCGCCGATGTTTTAATGCCGAAAAGACCGGCGCTCTTGACTCCCGAGGTGACAAATCGTGTTCCGGGCAATTCAAGGGAAATATTTCCCGCCTGAATCGTTTGGATGATTTCATCTTCATAACCCTTGTATTCGAGATTGATATTGTTATCAAAATCGAACGTCCGCTCCGAATCCTGATCCACCTTGATGGTTACTTTTTCACCAACATGGCCGGACACATTAAATCGTTGGGTTTGCTCCATTTTAAAGGTATTATCCGAGCCACGATTGATCGCCGATTTGACCTGGTCGCGTTTCTCGTTGCGGAATCCACCTTTAATATTGATTTCACCGGAGACATCTAATCCAACAGTACCGCCGCCAAATATTTTTTGGAAAGCTTTGCTTTTGATTTCCACGGGTATGTCGATGCGGATGGCACCACCGCTGCTGCTTTGGGAGTATTTATCACCCAACTGGCTGACTGTTGTCTGGACGAACTTTTCGCGCATGTAATTGCGCCGACGTGTTTCGACGTATTCGTAGAGGCTGATATAGCGCGGCACACGATAGTGCACCTCGCCAATTTTTTCCGTAAAATTGATATTTTGACCCGTTGAATCAATTTCCACGGTTCTCTTGAGACCAGGCACACGACTCTCGACCATGGATGAACGCACGCCGTCTTTATGGAATCCCAAAAAAGTGGGCTTGTCCTCCAGGCTAACTCGCGGGTCCGCATCGCGTGCCTCAACCCGCATACCAATATAGTCAGGGATGGCCGTACTGCTCCCCTTCTCCTCTTGCGCATGCAGCGGCAGGAGGAAACAATAAAGCATAGCAACAACGGCTATACGAGAAGAGAGTATATGTCGTGAAATATGAGCCATCGAGACTTAGTAGCTGATCTTCCTTTCTCTCATTGCACATAAACAGTCGTTATCTGCAACACACGCATTCGTATCAATAAAACTCTCGATAGGCTCCTCCGGAAGTTTGGTGATTTGGGTGTGCAACACCGGTGCTTTCATTGGTGCAATGGAAGCGAAAATTTTAATTTAGTAAAAACGAAAAAAAATTCAATAGAAACATAAATGCTTGTTTAAAAAAGCAATTGGAAGTGCTGGGACAAATATTTATATTTATTCGCTCTACTGAATTTAAAAGTTCCAAATTTCTTTATCAGGCTGAAATTAATTCGGTCATCAGAGCAATAGTGTTGTCTCTATATAAAACATCTTGCTTTAGTTAAAAGCTCAACAGGATTAAAAGTTTCCAAGAAATGCAAATATGTTTATTCTCTGGCGATACATTATAAAAGAACACATTGGCCCCTTTCTGTTTGGGCTTTCCATCATCACACTTGTTTTTCTTCTCAATATCATTTTTCGGGAATTAGGCCGAATTCTGAGCCGCGGTCTTGGCATCACCATCATCGCTGAATTCTTTTTCCTGAACCTGGCCTGGATCATCGCATTGGCTGTTCCGATGGCTGTATTGATTGCGACGCTCATGGCTTTTGGCCGTCTCTCCGGCGATGGCGAAATCACCGCAATGAAAGCCGGCGGCGTGAGCGTCTTGAATATTATGACGCCGGTTTTTCTTGCGTCCGTTATCATGGCCTTCTTTTTGGTCTGGTTTAACAATAATGTCCTACCTGATGCAAACTATCGCACCAAACTGTTGACCGCCGATATATTTCGCAAGCGTCCGACACTCAATATCGAACCTGGTGTCATGTACAATGATATCGACGATTACAGCATCCTTGTACAAGAAATAGTGGAGAAATCTGATACCTCATACGTAAAAAATATTGATATTGAAGACAAGAGCGATCCCGGCACAAGTACGTTTATTCATGCCAAACGTGGTAAAATCTTTTTGGACCAAATGAGCGGTATGCTCTATCTTATTTTATTTGACGGCTATATGCACGAACTTGATTTGGACAAGATGGAACAGTATAGTACAATTGACTTTCCTCGACAAACCGTATCAATTTCTGTGCCCGATATGGTGCTCACTCGCACCGAAGAAGGATATCGGGGCGACCGTGAAAAAAGTTCAAGCATGATGTTGGCCGAAGTCAATGCGAACAAAATCGATATAACTGACAGACGTCTGCGTGCCGGAAAACTTGTTCGCGACTATTTTCTTAAATACTTGCCCGAGGACGACAGGTGCGCCACGTCACAGAAACGCTCAACATTCATCTCGGGCAAGAATGCCAATCAGAATATTTATGAATTTGAACGGATTCGATCCGACAATATCCGCCTTTTAAATCAGCTAAAGAGCGAATTGTCATCCATGAAAGCGCTGGATCGAGAAAATTGGCGTCTATTGGTTGAAATTCATAAAAAATATTCGATTCCGTTTGCTTGTATTGTTTTTATTCTCATAGGTGCTCCGCTTGGTATCATGGCCAGACGCGGCAGTCTCGCTGTTGCTGGCGGGATCGCATTTGCCTTTTTTCTGCTTTATTGGGCGAGTCTCATTGGCGGCGAAGAGCTGGCAGACAATCAATACATCACGCCTTTTTGGGCCATGTGGCTGGCCAATATACTGTGCGGCGCCGGTGGCATCTATCTTATTTTTCATTCCATACACGAGGCGACCTTTATACATTGGGATCGTCTAAATGATTTGATCAAGATATTCTTGTTCCGGAGAAAACTGACATAATATGCCAATTCTCAATCGATATATATCTCTCAAGTTTACCCACATATTGATTTTCGCCATTTTGGGATTCATCTCTATCTTTATTATTGTTGACCTCATTGAAAATCTTGATACCTTTATCAATAATGAGTATCCGACAAAAATTGTCATCGAATTCTATTTGAACTATATACCGTTTATCCTCGTACTGATTTTGCCCGTCGCCATGCTTATCTCCGCCTTGTTCAGCATCGGCAATATGGCGCGCCAGAATGAGATCATGGCCATGAAGGCTGCGGGTATCTCTTTGTATCGTATCTTTACACCACTCTTTCTCATTTCGATTTTGGTCAGTTTTTTAGCAATGGGCATTGCCAACTATCTGGTGCCGCGTGCGACTGAACGGCAAACCGACTTGCGCGAGCAGTATGAAGAAAGGCGTCCCAGAAAAGAGCGACTCGATAACGTCTATATTCGGGATGAAAACGATCGGCGGATCAGCATGCGCTATTATAATGTGCACAGCCATGTCGGCAACACAGTCAGTATTCGAAAGTTTACGGACGATTACCTGCAAAGCCGGATTGATGCCAAAAAAATAACCTGGCAAGACAGCGTATGGTTGTTAGAGAACGGCTATGAAAGAATCTTTACCGAGGAAGGCGAAACGGCAATCCCGTTTGAACGTCGAATTTTCAAGAGCTCAACGCTGCTGCCGGTAAATATTGCCAAACAACTCAAAATTCCGGAAGAGATGTCGTATGCTGAATTAAAAGATTTTATTCGTGAGGTTGAGCGTAACGGGGCGGATCCAGATCGCTGGCGCGTTGATCTTTATCTGAAAATAGCCTTGCCATTCGCCAATTTTATCATTGTCCTTTTTGGCTCGCCGCTCTCCTCGTCACAAACGCGTCGAAGCGGAACCGCCAAAGGATTTGGCATCAGTCTGGCCGTGACGTTTTTTTATTTCGGCATTTTAAAAACAACCCAGGCAATGGGCCATAATGGCAAGATTTCACCGATGCTGGCAGCGTGGTTTGCGAACATTGTTTTTGGCGTTGTTGGTATCATCGTGCTGCTGCGGGCAAGAAAATAGTCAGCATCATTCATCCATTTGCACCAGGCGCAAAATTTTCTTTTTTAAGCCATTGATGATTTTTGTGTGCGTTGAATCAGGCGGCGCGTTTTTTTGATTATATTGCATTTCATACAAGACCGCATGCAAGTAACGGAGAACATCATCCGAATGAATGAGCGCTTTATATTCATAAACACGATTCCTCCTGTTTTTGGCACTCATTTCTATTGTGCCGACCGGAAGTGTAAATTCATTTCGTGGTGACACCAATGTGCGCTTGACCAATCCCTTTTGCTGCAGTCGCACCAATACATCCTGTAAATCAACAGCAGTTATGCGGATAGCCGTGTCCAACGCCGCGTAAATCTCCTGATCAGTTGCAATTGAGCTTTCCCAAAGCGATTCAAAGATAGCCAATTCAACCTCACTCGGGATAAAGTCGAGACGAACCGGCTTGTTCTGTTTGTTTTTAAAAAGACTGGAGAGATAGTCCGCGCCTTCTGTGATAGCGCGATTGAACGGCACGGTTGAAGGACGTTCGAGATTGTATTGTTCAAGATCGCGCTGGGTTCGATCAGGATAGGGTCCCGGCAACACACTGAATTGGATAGAATCTTTCAACTCCAAAAAAGGTACACGTCCTGGTACAGCGGGATTGATCATGAGCGTATCGCTTGTATCAAGCTTAACATCCTCGAGTTGTTGCTGGAAGGTCAATTGAGGTGCGCCCGCGAAAAAGGCCAATCGATCAAATTTTCCAAACGAGTCCGCTGCGAGACTGTCCGGCTTTACAAGCTGCTGAATAGCGGTTTCAGTTTCTTCGGTTAGCTTTGGGGGTTTATGTTTGGCAACCGCATTTGTCACCATGGTCGGCGTTGGTGTGGCGGGCACATTGTCCTTGCGAGGAAGCGACACAGAAAGCTCAATTTCCCTTTGCTGATCGTGCTGTTGACTCATTACTTTGATTACCGAAAGCAGCGACAGTGCGACAGTATGAGCCAATAAAGAAAAAATAATTGCCAGATATGCAGTTTTTTTCAACACAAAATTTGATCCAGACAATTCAAGGAAAAAGTGATGTAAAAATCCGACAACTTGTTTACGTCAAAACAACACAACAGTTCCCATCCAGGAAGGACATGTATCTCAATGTTGTCAACCCAAGAATAGACATGACTTTTTTACAAAACCGGAGGTACCATGCTCAAGCCCGCAGTGCTCTTTTTCCCTGTCCTGTGTGTCACTGTGTTCCTGCTCATTCGCGCCGAAATTCGCCAAAATCGGCGGCAGGTATACTTTGTCAAACCGGTCTCAACACTGTTGGTGATCGCTGCTGCCGCGATTGCCTTTTTGCTGCCCTCTCCGCAGCCAAAATATACCACCTTTATTCTTGCGGGATTGCTTTTTTCGCTTGGCGGAGATATTGTTTTGATGTTCCAGAGCGCATCAAAAGCATTTCGTCTCGGCTTGGTGCTCTTTCTGATCGCGCATGTGGCCTATACGATTATTTTTTCGCTTTATGGCGCTTTATCATTGTGGGATGTGCTGACTGCAGCTATTTTATTGATCATCGGCGTAAGTTTTTATCAGCTTATCAAGAAAAATCTTGGCGCGATGAAAATCCCGGTTATTCTTTATATCGTGATCATTTCAGTGATGGTGAACCGAGCCTTTGCAGCTCTTGTTAGTCCGGTATTTAATCTAATGCAAGCAGTGATGATTGCCGCCGGGGCATTGCTTTTTTATCTCTCTGACTTTATACTTGCCGCCAATCGTTTTTGGAAACCATGGCCTTATCATCGTATCAGCCTGGGATTTTATTATGCGGGACAATTTCTGCTGGCGCTGTCAGCGAATTATTTTTAGAATTTTCTTGCGAAACATTTCAGTGCTTGCATCTTGCTGTAAAAGAGCTTATAATTAGAGAAGAATAATCAACCGCCAATTATCATCAAAGGAGGAGATTCATGGCTCAAGAGGAAAAAAATCTCACGCGTCGCGAATTTGTCAAGCGAACATCACAAACAACCGCGACTATTGCAGCAGCGAGCGCCATTACGGGTCCATTCTTCCCGGGCAAAGTTTTGGGCGCCAATGATCAGGTAACTATCGCCCACATCGGCATTCGTGGACAAGGCGGCAGTCACATTGATGGCTTTGGCAAAATTCCGGGTGTCAAAATCAAAACCATCTGCGATGTCGATGAAAATCTTTTCCCCGCACGGCTTAAAGCTATTCAGGAGAGGTTTGGCTATACACCAAACACCGAATGGAATATGCAGGAAGTCTTTAGTGACAAAGACATCGACGCTGTCACTTTTGCCACGCCAAATCACTGGCATGCGCTCGGCACGATTTGGGCCTGCCAGGCGAAAAAACACGTTTATGTTGAAAAACCGTCCTGCTGGTCTATTTGGGAAGGTCGTCAAATGGTGTACGCAGCCAGAGCGAATAATGTCCTGGTGCAGGTCGGATTTCAAAATCGTTCCCGAAAAAATACCATGGCGGCGATAAAATTCCTGAATGAGGGTGGTATCGGCAAAGTCTATATGGGGCGCGGCTTGTGTTATAAACCACGCTGGGATATTGGCCGCTACCCGGATGGTCCGATGCAACCCGGCGAAGAATTTTATCTGCGCACAAATAAAGACGGGAAAATGCCAACCTATACCCAAGAATACTGCGACAAAGTCCACTATGACATGTGGATTGGACCCGCACGCTATCGCCCGTTCAACCGTAACCGCTTCCACTATAATTGGCACTGGGATTTTGAATATGGCAATGGCGATACCGGCAATCAAGGTCCGCACCAGTTTGATGTCGGTCGTTGGGGATTGAATAAAGAAGAGTATCCGGTCAAAATCCGTTCCATGGGTGGCTATTATATTTTTGATTCACAGCAGAATACGCCCAACACACAAACAACGATCTTTGAATACGCGGACGGCACTATCTTTGAATTTGGCACCCGTGGATTGTTCACACCCGCCGATGGAAAGATCAGCATTGGCAATATCTTTTACGGCAGCGATGGCTGGCTGGAGATTGATGCCGGCGGCAACTGGAAAACCTACTTTGGCTATAGAGGTGAACCGGGTCCGAATTCTGACAACATCGAGGAAGAAGAATCCGATGCCCTGGTCACGGTCGGTACCGGTACGGGCGGACATTACGGCAACTTTATCGCTGCTGTTCGTTCCGGCAAACAGGAGGATTTGAACTGCGACATCGAAGTTGGTCATCGCTCAAGCGTCCTGCCGCATCTTGGAAATATCTCTTATATGCTAGGCCGTGAGGTGATCTTTGACGGGAAAAAGGAAAAATTCGTTGATGATCCCGACGCCGACAAACTGCTTCGTCGTGAAACCTACCGCGAACCCTATGTTGTATCAGATATGAGTTAAGCTTGAATATGCAGGGCGGGATGTCTCCCGCCCTGCAATCCTTTGTAACAGACAGGCAACCAGTCGATCAACATAAACATCGAGAATGAGTTTAAAAGTTTCCCCGCAATAAAAAGCAATTAAACTGAGTTGTTTACAAGTTTAAAAACCACGGATATTCTTGGCGCGGCCTTTGACCGCAGCCAAATTACAAGCCACGCACACGGATGAGCACGGATTTTTCGGCTTTGCTTCGAGAAAGCTTTGGGACTGGAGGTTAAAAAGGCTTAAAATTGGACTTTAGCCAGAGGCCGTATCGAGATATACCCCTAGTCTTCCTCCGGTCGTCGAAACGTGCCAAAGGTGCCGGAAAACAATAGCGACAAATATTTTTCATTAATCTCATATTCTGATATGCCGAGAGTGGCTAACAAACCGCTCGGCACATCCGGGTGATGGGGAAAAATATACGGGATGACTATATAATCTTTATTAAAAGTAATTTCACTCCCGACAGACGGATGAAAGGCGTAAATCTGTTCCTTTTGCGTCAAGGTGACGATGAAAGGTTCATCCCTCCCGCTTGCCAATTGATGTTTGTAGACCTGCCCCGATTCGACATCAATGATAAAGATAGCGCCTAAAAAAATCATGCTGCCGTTGGGTATGTTGATTTGGCAGGAACCGGACGACGATTTGAAATGCCCGGTCACGCTGAGTCCATACTGTTCTCCCGGATTGGACGGGAGTGGAAAAGTGGCGCGGGTTTCGGCATAAAAGGTTCTAAAAAGAGAGATATTATGTACCGTGCCGTTTGCATCCACATCGCCACTGCCGTAAACCACACTGCCATCTCGAAAAATAATTTTCTTGGTGACCAGTTTATGATTGATGGTATAAAAATAAAGATCAAAATCACCTGTCACTTTTCCAGTACTATTGAGGGTTGAGCTGGGTGGCAGAATGAGCGTAAAAGCGCCACTCTCGTCGGTAAAATTACCGATATTCAGAATATCCAGCCACACATAAACGCCCGCCGCATTTCGGGACCCGCTGACAGACACGACACCTGAAATCGATCGATTATCACCCTTTATTTCATCTTTTCCAAACGGATTATCGCAATGCACGAGCAAAAGCGAAAAAAACAGGGCTATTTTAATGCATAATTTCATTGTTTTTCCCGAGGTTAAATCTGTGCACCAATTGTTAGAAAAGCGCGTCGGTCACGAATAGCCAGACCTTGTAATACGGTTTCTTCCGATTTCAGCACATTACGTCCACTCACATTGACAAAAATTTTGCCGGAATTCAGACGGAATGAGCGAGAGATATGAATATCAAGATTTATAAAGGGCTGGAGGGTGATTTCGGCAAAATCGCCGTCAAAGGTGCGTATCCAGCCGACTTGCTCGCTCTCGTGAAACCAATGGAACAGCACGGAAAAGCCAGCGTGATTGAGCGTGACATCCAGCGTTTGTTTGTAATCCGATTTAAAAGGAAATGCGGATTTTTCCGAGATTTGATACTTGGCTAACCCTGCGTGCATGTCTATTTTCTTTTTGAAAATATAGACATTGAAACTTGCTTCGACGCCAAATATTTCGGCAGTTGGGATATTGTCGTAGAATACAACCGGGATGCCGGGTGACGAAAAGGGCCGAAACTTGTCCGTATAATAGTTGCGAAAAAAAACGGCTTCGGCGTGCCAACCGTCGATGGCATTTGGGTCTTGTGACTCGCGAAAAATCTCTACACCCCCTTCGTAGCTCGTCACCTGCTCCGGTCGTAATGGCGCGCCAGGACCAAGATCATTCAAAGGCACACTGAGCTGCTGCACAATGGTCGGGAATTTTGTATTGGAGCCAAAGTTCATAAATGCCTTGACTGCCATGTTTTGCCTGTAGCCGTCCGCAAAAGTCGAAAATTTTAAATGGGTCGCACGCCACTGGTTGTCATGCAGATTTGCACCTTCAGCAATAGTTTCCGAAGATTCCAGCTGCCCGCTGACTGTATCATTCAGATTATCGTGCCGGAGACTGAGATCAACATGAAAATTTTGCAGGAATCCTTGGCCGGCGGCAGCTTTGGTTTTAAGAATGCCGACCATCCCATGATGGAGCCGGTTGATTTCCGCCTGCTGGTTAAAAACCGGCATTTGGGACGTCGTTCGATCATCCGCAAAGTCAACATGAGCGCTTTTCAAGTTGTAGCCCAGTAAAAATTCGAAAAGTTCACTCTTGAAAGTTTTATCCACGTCACATTGAAAAGCTTGATCGTCAATACGGCGTTGCATGGACGTGTCAAAATAGTTTAAACTTTGTTGTTCATCATACTCCTTGTACGCTGCTAAAAAATGGACATGCTGTACCGGACCCAGGGCACCGATATATTTGACCGAGCCAATATTATTTGTTTGTCCCACAGATTCCTGGTCACGCCCGTTTGCGTAATCGAGATGTGCATGCGTATACATACAATTTAGCGCAGCATCTTTGCCAATGTTGGCGTACAAATTGGCGCTGTGATGGCGTTGATTGTTTGTTATACTTTCGGCATCTGACGCGGCATCTATAAATCGACGACGTTGTGACGCGTCTGTAAAGCTGTAGGAAAAATGCTGGCGTCCCACGGGAGTGTAGAGCTGATTGTTAATGTGTTCAGTATTATACGTCCCAAGACGATAATGCACCCGCAGGGTATAATCCCGTTCAATCTGTGGTACGACATTGATCACACCGGAAAAAGCTTCCGGTCCATACAGACTTGTATTGCTGCCTTTGATAATTTCAAAGCGTTCCAGATTGTCCAGATCAACCAGAGAGAAATCAAACACATTGTCAAAAGGACTGTTCATGCGAACACCATTGTAGAGCATCACAACATCATCCGCATTACCGCCGCGCACTGAGAGCGTCTTTTTGCCGCTCATTTCCTCCTGGACCTGAATAGCAGCCTGGGTTTTTAACAAATCGCCGGCATCGGCGAAACCGCGAAGTTCAAACGTTGTCGCATCCACTATTTTTATGCTCTGCGGGATATCTCGTTTGACATCAATCTTGTTCATCGTATTTTGACCATAAACCTCGATGTCCGGTAGCGGGATCACTCGAGGCACAAGATAGACGTATGTATCAGTGCGCAACGAATCTATATGGATTTTTTGAATTTCATACGAGATATGTCGGAACGTGATCTCAACACCTTTGAGATCATCGGGAAGATCGAGCTGAAATGCGCCACTTTTATCTGTGACTGTACCGTAGCTTGATTGTTCAATATAAACATTGACGCCATTGACTTCACGATGTGAATTGGCATCCAAAACCACACCGCTGAGTTGCACTTGTGCTGCGGTGACAGTCGATGCGAGAAGACAAATGAGTATTAGTTTTTTCATGATATTATCAAAAAGTATTTTTCATAAAGATAAGAGTAAATTTTCAAGAGTCAAGCAGGAAATTACATACAACTTTGCTCTTGTAAAGCCACAGTTTTCACTTGAATCTTTACCTATTTTATAATACTTTTGAATTCAAACAGGCCAAAAAATCGGGCGTGTGCGTGTCAGAGAGTACGGCATGAAAAGACAGTTTGTTTCTCAAATCATGAACGATAAAAGAACTATTTATGTCACCAGTTTCCCGTGGGATGTCACCTGTCTCTGGTTGGCCGCTTCGAATCAGGGACTCTCGGTTATCGAGTTTGAGCGGAAACAGTCGTTCGATTCATTCAAAGAACGCTTCAACGGCAGACTCTTCGAGCAGATGAATGACATCCTTTACAAAGTCGTTGAGCAACTCGACAACTATTTTCGCGGACAGCCCGAAGCGTTTAACATCCCGCTGGACTTTTTAGCCGGCACAACTTTTCAGAAAGCAGTGTGGCACCAGGTGCGCGCTATACCATATGGTCGAACAAAAACTTATGGGCAAATCGCGAATGAATTGGGACAATCCCGAGCTGTCCGGGCAGTTGGTGTTGCCAATGGCGCGAACCCACTTCCTGTCGTTGTACCGTGTCATCGAGTCATACGGACAAACGGCTCGCTGGGCGGTTATAGTGGTGGGCTGGATATCAAAGACGCGCTTTTGCGGCTGGAAGGAGTTGTTTTGTGATGTGCAGCGACACACAACTCTTTTCCACAGTTTTCACCTGCTGCTTGTGTGAGAGCGATGTCTCGATAACGTGGGATGCGACGCCGATGCATTTGCCCGAGGAGATGCAACGGCAGGTGAGTCGGTTTTGGATGTCGTTGCCAAAGGATTATATTTATAATGGTCAACTCGCCAGGCTCGAGAGCTGGAGCCTTGATTCATCGTCCTGCCGACTTGACCTGCGGCCAAGCGATTATCGCACGTTAGTGTACTCAAATGCTCATGTGGAGCAGATTCAGCAGACGTGGGGAGCTCATTATTTATCGCGCGCGCTGGGTATCAGCGCCGTTCTTGTCAGTGCTGATAAAAACCTGGTCTTTATGAGGCGTAGTCACACTGTTGGCGAATTTCCCGGATGTTATGATGTCTTTGGCGGCCACATCGACAATCCGACAAACGGCCAGGTACCTAATGTTTTTGTTTCAATGGCGCAAGAGTTAGAGGAAGAAACCGGGATGCAGCAGTCAGATTTCGATCTAAGGCTCATCGGTCTCATCGAGTCGACACCCAATCAAAAACCGGAATTGGTGTTCATCGCCAACGCTGTATTATCAAGAGAGTCCATTTTATCGCGGGCGTACGAAGCAAAAGATCATCTTGAATTCACCGAGGTACATACGCTGAAAAATGAACTGAAGCATATTAAACCGTTTCTAAAAGCCCACCAAAGCGAATTCAGTCCATCAGCTTTTGGCAGCTTTTGTGTATATATGAGAACCTGTTTATTTGATATGAGGGCCAGTCGTGGAAACTAAAAACGAAAGTGAAGGAAAACGTCCACAAGATGCTGAAACTTTCCAATATAGTGAGAACTTTTCGGAATTAAGCTATCCTGATATCAATCGTGTCTTCATCGCTGGAACGCTGCTGCACGATCCACCATTGCGTCGCACGCGCAAGGGCGTCCCGGTGACCAATTTTATTGTTGTCACCAAACCGGACAGTTCACCCGATGCCGCCAATGGTTTTGAGCGTGAGCCCGTTTATATCAGTGTGGTTGTTTGGGCGAAACAGGCCGTCCAATGCAGCAAACATCTTAAAAAGGGGAGCGCCGTCATTATATTAGGCGAGCTTCAATCCATGCCCAACGCGAATCCGGACGAGGGATTTACCCCGGTACAGATCAGCGCGCAGTGGATTCAATATTTGGAAAAGGGCAAGTTTTCCAAAATTACTATTGAGGAGGATGACGCTGATAAATAGTATATTTAATATCCCAACACGCTCTGTTGCCCGCTGCGTTTTTCGATCTTGATATCTTTGAACATCGGCGCCTTGATACTGACTTTGACATAGACGCGCCTGCCCGGGCCGTTCGGCACCCAATCAATGCTCGCCTCCCAGCAGTGCAGATCGCGGTAAATCGTAAAACGATGGTGCGATATGGCCATCTCGGCGAGATCGTAATGGGCGCTATAGCCTATGCGCCAGAATCGTGTCAGACTCACTTCAGCACCCGAGATGTCCATATAGTACCGCTTTGTTGGTCTTGCGGGATTACTGCGATTTAAATCAAAATTGAATGCCACGTTCATCCGCCATGGGATACTGAGCGAACTAATGGCGCGTTTGGATTCAAAACGGTCGGTTCCTTGTATCAAATCCTCTTCGAGAATATTAAGGTCATCTTCACCACGTTCTTGATATTGTAGTTCTTCATACGATTGTGGTAAATTTCGATCATTGGCTCGTCCACCTCGGGGTCCACCATCTCCTTCTCCCTGCAATCTGAAACGTAAATTGAATCGTAAATTTGTGAGTCGCGGCAAGTGGCCATGTTGCCAGACAAAATCGTCGCTGAGTCGGTTCTGTTCAAAATCATATTGATAAAAGCTGTGTGACGTACCCGCGCTCAAACTCATCGTCCGAATTGGATTCGCCGTCAACGATGTGCGTAAATCACTGAGTTTGTTTCTTTCAGCGCGCATGCTGTAGTTTGTGTTTAAATCGACATTGAATAAATCAATTTTTTTGGTTTTTTCGCCTTCACCTCGCCGCATCTGAAAGAGATTTCTCACATTAAAGCCAATATTGCCGCCACCGTAGCCGGGTGTTCCGGAGCCAAACCGATCCTTTTTAACGACGCCATCCGGTGTTTCAACATATTGGTAGTAACCCCAACCTTGCTCGGAAAAATTTGGTGCCCAGCTAAACGACAGGCTTGGCGTCATGACGTGACGAAAAGAATTGATATCGCCAAAATGTGCCGGAAAAACACCGTAAGCTTTGGTATTGGCCGAGGCGCTATAATTGAATGTATGCCGTGCAGCAAAACCGCCGATTTTATCACTTTCAATTCGATCCGTTTCCGCATCATAATAATAGCTATAGGTTTCATTAAACCAGTCTTCCTTGACGTTGAGCCCCTGGTTGAGCGATAACCAGCCGAAAAACTTTTTCGGACTCGTCATTGAAAAACTGAGATTGTGGGCGACCTGGCGTGTTTTTTCCCATCTTTTAATTTGATCAGTGACAGTATCCGTTGTCCACTCACCATTTTCGTCTAAATAAGTAGTATCCTTGCTAACAGTTTCAAATCGCTGGCGAGCGGAGTTTGTCAAATTGGCGTTATAGCTGAAATAGAGCGAATGATACCAGTGCGTATCGCGGCGACCACCTTTTTTCTTTTGGTTGAAAATTTGTGCTTGACCTCGCCGAAAGGAGAGCTGAGGCAGGGTGTAATTTTGTAAATCCTCCTGCAAGTCGTGTGAGTGAGACACGTTCAAGCTCATACTCAGTTTTTGCTTGGGCCAACTTTTTGAATACGTCGCATTCGAACGAAGCTCACGACTCAGACGAGTATCCAAATTTGTACTGTAGCTTTTGTAGAAATCTTTATCGCTGACAAATGTACCGCCAGCGCTCAAACGAGAGGTCGGTGAGATTTCCTGATTGTGATTAAAAGTCAAGTCCCAGCGACGTTCTTTGCCACCGCCGCGATAATCCTTGCGCGTGAGAGAACCATTCACCGAACCGTTCAATTTGTAGCGCACAGCATAATTGGCGCCGGCGCGAAACAGAAATCCGGATTTTTCAAAAAAATCGACCATACCTTTGGCGTCAAAATAGTCACTCGGCGCCCAATAATAACCAAGCTCGCGCAAAAATCGTCCCTCTTGAACGCTCTCTCCGTAACGCGGAATAAGGAGACCGGAGTGGCGCCCCGACCGATGCGGGAAAACCGCAAACGGCAGCATGAACACCGGGATATTGCCTAATTTCGCCACAACGGGCTTGGCAATGACTTTGTCATTCGGAATCATCTTCATGCGCCGCGCTTCAAAATGGAAATGCGGATTTGAGTCGAGGTCACAGGTGGTATAGGTGGAATTCGAGACATTGTAGGTGTTTTCGCTCACTCGCTTGATTTGTCGACCAACATACTTGCCACCCTCCACGTCCGAACGCCCTTTAACGACGCGCCCTTTTTCTGTCCGGTAGTTATATTCCATCTTTTTGCCGGTCATGGTGGAACCACCCTCCTGCAATTCCGGCTCACCAGTCCAGGCGATGTTCATCGTCGAATCTGTTGCAAGGCTATCCGTTTTGATCCATGTTGTATCCGGAATCGGCTCGGCAATAATGAGACTGTTATCCCAATCCAGAGTTATTTTTCCGGCTTTTAGAACAATATCTTTATATTTGACACTGGCGTTGCCAATAAAATAGGAGAGACGTTCCCGCAAGTCATTTTCGATGACCGAGGCTTCATAATAAATGATGGTGTCGATTTCCGATGATTTTTGCTGAACCTCCAGGGGCTCGGTGATGGTGGAATCCGGGGAAATGGCGCCCGCCACCTGCGACTCATCGAGTTGGGTAGAGTCGTCAAGCGCCTCTTGAGCAGACAGCGATAATGCAAAAAGCGCCAGAATAATGTATACAAGTCTTTTTGTCAAAATGATCTTGATGTTTAGGCACCTAACGTTTTCTCTTTGGCCATAATTTGAGTAGCCGTTCCCGAATCCGCTGCTCAACGCCGTTTTCCGTTGGATGATAATACACTTTTTTTTCAGCGTCACGTGGGAAATAGTCTTGCTCTACAAATCCGCCAGAATCATGCGGGTATTTGTAGCCGTCGCCATACTTCAAATCCTGCATCAGCTTTGTTGGTGCATTGCGGAGATGCAACGGGACATCACCGGGCATCTCATTGTGGATATCCTGAATCGCTGTGTCGATTGCCAGGTAGGATGCGTTGCTTTTGGGCGCTGACGCGAGATATGTTGTCGCTTGCGCCAAAACAATGCGACCCTCCGGCATCCCGATGACATTGATCGCCTCAAAAGCGGATGTCGCCACCATCAACGCATGCGGATCGGCATTGCCGATATCTTCGGACGCCAGGATAATTAAACGTCGGGCGATGAATTTTGGATCCTCGCCGGATTCGATCATGCGCGCTAACCAGTAGATCGCCGCATCTGGATCCGAACCGCGTACGCTTTTTATAAAGGCCGAAATGACATCGTAATGATACTCACCTTTTTTATCATAGAGCAACGTTCGCCGTTGCATGGCCTCTTCAATGAGTGGACGGTCTATCATGCGTAAACCGCTAACATCCGATTGGGCCAATTGTGAAGCGAGATCAAGCGCGGTCAGTGTATTACGCGCATCGCCGCCGCCCAGTTTGATGAGCACTATTTGCGCCTCGCTGTCCAAATGGATATTCAATTTTTTGAGCTCCTCATCCGTTTCGAGTGCGCGCCGAACAAGTGTATTGAGGTGTTTTTCAGTCAAGGATTCCAGTTTATAAATGCGGCAACGGGATTGCAGCGCCGATATGACCTCAAAACTCGGATTCTCTGTTGTCGCACCGATGAGCAGGAGAGTGCCGTCTTCCACCGAATGTAATAGTGCATCCTGCTGTGCCTTGTTGAAGCGATGGATCTCATCGATAAAAAGAATGGTACGCCGGCCAAGAAACCGGTTATCCGCTGCTGTCTTTATAATTTTGCGCAAGTCGGCAACCCCTGATGTCACAGCGCTGATAGCGTGAAAATCGGATGATGTTTCATTGGCAATAATCCGCGCCAGGGTCGTCTTGCCAACACCGGGCGGTCCCCATAGTATCATGGAGACGAGCTGGTCCGACTCGATGGCGGTGCGCAGAATTTTACCTTCACCAAGCAGATGTTCTTGTCCCACAAACTCGTGCAGCGATTGCGGTCGCATACGCTCGGCCAAAGGTGGTTTTTGTGACTGTGCAAAAAGAGTCATATTTTTCCAAATCAAAAGCGCTCAATTTATTGAAATTGGCAGGGAATTGCAAGGTGGAAAAAGCGGCGCAAGTAAAAGCTTGGTGGTTTTATAAAATTTGCAAAGTATTCTTGTCAAAACTTTGCAAAAAAAACAATGTTGCGGATTTACAGTACGGATGAGCACGAATGTTTATTTCGGCATTACTTCAACATAATGGCTCTCACTATCGCATCAATATCATCTTGCGAATAGCGGAAAAGTCGCCGGCAGTCATTTTATAAAAATAAAGACCGGACGACAGAGCACGTCCATTCTCATCCAGACCAGGCCAGGTGGCGCGATAGACGCCGGCTTCTTTGTGGTCCCGTACCAGCACATCCACGCGCTGACCAAGTGAATTAAAGACTTCCACTGTCACGTCTGTTGCCAGCGGTAATTGATAGACAATAGTTGTGCGTGGATTAAACGGATTGGGATAGTTTTGTTGCAGCGCGAATATTTTCGGCAGAGCATCTGACTTGTGCGAGCGCTGCGTGTACAGCGGATCATTCGCTTGTCCCGGCGTCGGTACGGCAAAATCACGCCATGACACGGCGCCATCATAAGACCGCCCCCTGGAGATGTCCTGCTGTTGCCGACCAAAGCTTATGGAATCGATGTAAACCGGCTGTCCCTCGACCAACTTTATCAGCGCCAGGTGCTCGCCGGAAGCATCCAGTTTCATATCCGCATGTAATAATCCCTGATGCATCTCCTTATCCGCCCAGACAAGCAAATAACCGCCGGGCGCGATCGTCGTCGTTTCCGGTTGGTATTCTGCAATTCGCCAGAGCGCGGGAGTATAAAAATTATCGGTCAGATAAAGCCCGGCAACATTGATCGGCTGATCGCTGCCATTGTAAAGCTCAATCCAGTCGTCAAACTGGCCGATCTCATCCGCAAGCGTTTTGCTGTTATCAGCTAAAAACTCGTTGATGACCAAATCCGTTGTGTTGATCGGACCTTTGTTGTAGAAAAACGCACCGATATCTGCAAGCGAGCCATCCGGATCTTTTGGCGCTGTTGGATCACCCGCATCAATGCAGGGTGAATCCATCTGCAAATAAAAGTTATCTGTCAATGGATCAACGAATCGGGCATTGTCGTGATGATTACCAAGACCCTGCATTAAATTCCACTCTGACAATGAATAATTGATTTGAATTGAGGATGTGCCATCAACGGTGAATTCCGAGGCAAAATGTCCGGCAAAAATTGAATTTGTCACCGTAGCTGTGCCACCGCCCTGTCCCGCCATTTTCTCATAACAGGCTACCCCCACACTGTCATTATAAAAAGTGGTATGATCAATTCGAGCATACGAGTCATCTTTGACAGCAACGCCCATCGCCGCATTGACCACAAGATTACCGCGAATGATCGTATCAGCAGAATTTTCGCCAACCGAAATGCCTTTATCCGGACAATCAAAAATGCGATTATTCTCGATCAGCACATGGTCCGACGCGCCAATGTCAATGCCATCACGATTGCTGTTGGTGCTGATGATATCAATGCGATTGTTGCGGATGATCCCCTGATCAACAGCGTCGAAATCGAGCTCACCATTACCAAACAAATGACAATTTTCAACACGCGCTGATGCATACTGGATATTCGCAATATCATCGCCGGAATCGATACCGTCCAGAGTTGAATTTGTCAGGACAATCGTGCCGCCATTGGCATAGAACGGCTGATTGACATGTTCGATTCGAATGTAGTCCAGGGTGACATCCGAGTTCCATGTCGAAACAGCCGCTTTAAAATGCGCTGCGTCTGATCCGGTGGTGGCGCCGGTTATATTCACATGCGATAATGTCGATGCAGCCGTTGCATCTTGAAAACAGAGTGCGCCCCAGCGATTATCGCCGATGCCGCGCAGAACAACGGGTTGCGCCGCTGATCCATGTGCCACCAGGCGGCCGTTGACAATCAAGCTGCTTCCTGCGGCAAGCTGGAGGTGAGTGCCTTCCGTTAAGGTTAATGTCGTATTGGGTGAGACGACCACATCCTGCAAAACAAAATAGGGCGAATTTGCCCCGGTTAATATCGTATTTTGAGTAATGTACGCCGGCAACTCATTTTGTGCATTGTACGAGAAAACAGCTGTCAAAGCTTGACCAGTTGTCAGTTCCAGCGTGAGCTGGGGATTTTCGGAAATCAAACCGGCGGACCCGTCGCCTGAGAGCGCATCAATTTCCAGATCAAAGCTCATGTCAGAGCTTGTGCCATTATATTGATGCACTTCAACGGCAACGACATTTTTGCCACGTACCAGCGCATCCTTATTGATGGTAAATTCGAAAAACGTATCTTCATCATCCCCGCCGACCGAGTTGCTTGGCCGCGTGTCATATTGAATCGACCCTCCGGGCATATTGCTGCGAAGCACTTGTTGGCCATTCAGGTAAACGACAGCACCGTCATCTCGCAAGAGTTTGAAGATCAGCTGTTGCACCGCTGAGACATCTGTAACTTGAAACGATGACCGGAAATAAGTGGTCACGTATTTATCGTCCGAATTTGGCCCGTAATCCACGACTGTATTTTCGTCGCCATCACCATAGCCCAATTGTGCTGCACCCGTTGCCCACCCGGAATCATCAAACGCGGGACTGCTCCAGTTGGCGCCGGGGGAAACACCTTTATCAAAAAATTTCCAGTTTGCGCCGCGGTTCAGCAGAGTCGATACGGTCTGCGAATTTTGCCACCAGCCAACAAAGCCATAACCCTCATATGGCTGCGCTTGCAGGAGAACGGTCATGTCCTGAAAGAATTGCCCGGAATAAGAGTCCGTGATGGTCGTCTGTTGTCCAAGATGCACGTATCCGTAGCCCTGTGGCTGTACCTGAACATCAAGCTGCACCATCTCGTTTAAATCGAACAGATCGATGAGTTGCTCGCGCACCGTCGCCGGGCGCGTATGAACGATATTACGCATCTCATCAACGACCTCTTGCCAGGCGATCATGGACGGAATACCACATACGCCGTTGCCACAAAAGTCTCGCCAACGCTCGATATGGTTCGGCATTTCACCGGCAATAGCGTTTTGCAGGCTGTCGAGTAATGCTGCCACTTTGTTCGGCTCAAACTCAGTATTGATATATTCGACGAACCGGTTAATAAATCGATCTTTAAACTTATCATTCGCTAACAGCTCGTTAAAGGGATGCATCCGATTTGCCATCTCCTCTAGCGAATTATAAACATCGTATCTGAATCCCCGGTCGAGGTCAAAAATCATCCATCGCCATTTGCCATTCGTGGTGCGCGGTCGCCAGGCGCGGATGTTCCACGACCAACTTCGGTTGCCGATATATGCCTCGGCAATGACGTAATCGATCAAATTGTCAATATCCACCAAACTCGCAACGACATTATAGTTTTCCTGAACCGATAAATCGTGAGTGTCGATAAAATCAATCAATGCGTCATAATGGGTACGATCACCGGCCAACACCTCGATATCTTGTTCCCGCTCATCAATGTATAAAATATCCACACGATCACGATCAACATCGTGATGTGTTTCAACATAACTTTCGTTATATTTTTCCCGAATATTGTGAATGCCCCAATAGTCGCCGTTGATAAACAGCACAGCCGGTCGATAGGCTTGAGTATCGACGGACATATTGTCGCGGATCATCTTTTGAACGAATCCATCGCGGAACATCGTCTGATGCCAGTCATCGCTGGAGCTGCGCAGCAAAAAGGAATCAAATTCGTGCACATCAATATCATGAAAAAGCGGATAATCCAGCCTGTCTGACAAAAAAAGACTGAGAGATTTTTGCGGTATATAAATGGCCGTTCGACCAAACAGACGAATTGATGCTTGCCTGACAAAAGCGAGTCGCCCATTCGTTTCGAAAAATTCAATCATCGCCGGTCGTTCCCAGGATTTGCGTTCGGCAATGTTCTCATCCACATAAATGCCGTTTTCCGGATCCCAGAGGAAATCAGGATCAGTTGTCAATGAAAACGTCGGAAGTGTTGTGTGTTCATTGATAAAAAAGGTGCGCGTTTCAACTGGTCCGGGCAGCAGATTCGTACCAAACGATCTGGCTTTTATTATTGTTGTCGAGGAAAAGGTCAAGGGTGATGTATATTCGCGGGATGTTCGAGTTGGCGTCGAACCGTCAGTTGTATAGCGAATAACCGCATTTGACGTGGACATGCTAACCTGCAGCGATCCAGAATAAAAACCGGATAGCTGATTGATCTGAACGTTTCCGGCTTGAAATGACGCCATTAATCCAGCCGTCGTATTTGCCTGGTCGGGTGTTGGTTGATCATAATAGAGCCACTTGTCGGGATTGTTCACATCCCGCCCCAAAGAGACATCAGATACTTGTTGGCCAAACAAGAGGGTGTCAATGACCGTGCCATCCGCAGCATACAATCCGACGGCCTCGCCGTCGTTGCTGAGCTTAAAATTGGTGTGCAGACCGTCGTCCATGCCATCCGCCCAGAACAACAAATAGCCCCGGGCGGGAATTGTGGTTCCAGGCGGAATGTGCCACTTATTCGGTTGGGAAAATTCATCGGTTAAATAGCAATTACCCAAATCGACCGGGTTGTTGCTTGTATTATAAAGTTCAATCCAGTCAGCGAATTGAGAATAATCGGGATCTAATGTCAGCGAATGACTGGAGGCTAAAATTTCATTGATAATGACGGGTATGCTCGTCTGCTCCGTTGTCAATCCATGATTTACATAAATGCATGTGAAAAGCAAAGTTATATAACTTGAGCGAATCAAGCTCGTTTTTTTCATTCGATATTCCTTTTTGAATCGAATTCTATAATAGTGTTTCGATCGTAAAACATCCTGGCTATTTAACGGCCAATTCATGGAAAAGTTCTTTGATCAGGCAGCCGCTTCAGGGTCTGGTTCACTGGATAAACCTGGATATTAGTTGATAAAGGCGGTCAGATCAAGAAGCAGTTTACTCTTATCATATTTCTATATACAAACTTTCCTTTTTCACAAGAAACAACACCAGATGATACAGTGCGAACAATTCCATGGAAAATGGCACATAGCCGAGGTAGCCAATGACCGGCATCTCAAATACGTGCACAAACTGTACAAAGGGTGTGGTATAAGTCCATTTGGGATAAGACCAGTAATTCCAGAATTCCCAGAAAAAACCGCAGATCAGACAGCCCAGCCAAAGCGCCCACACCGGCCGCCAGTCACCGCTTTTAACACGATCAAATAATGAACAATTGTCGAGCCACACATTGATCGGCTCAATGATGAAATAGACGGACAACCAGACAAGCGGATAAAAATAGCGTGGCCACATGAGCAGCAGCCCAAGCATTGTCCATCCGGCAATAAAGTACCAGAGCATCTGTTGTTTTTCAGCAGGAACTTTGAGAAATGGTCGGCTGTCTTTGATCCATCTAAAGGTGCTGACCAATTCTGCAGTACCGAACACCGCCGGGATCACTGTTGAAAAGCTGAGGGAGGCCAACAGGCCGTACTCGAGATTTGTAAACAATTCGCGTCCCATATAGTGCCAATTTTGCGTGCGCATATTGATCAATTCGAATAACCACCACGCCGGTGCCGAGACCAGAAACAAGCCGATATAACGCTGCCAGGAGCGCGTGAATAAAGACGTCCCCTTGCGCCGGAAAACCAGCCCATCCACAACAAGACAATAACCCAGCCACAACGGGAAAAAGAGCAGATGTGTGCGCAAGCCCGTGCAGCTCCAGTTGACACTCCAGGCGAAACCGAGCAGGAAAAGGCCGAACCAAAAATGCCGGGGGAAAATTTGTTTTTTTTGGCTCATATTTTCTCTCCAATTTGCAGTGGATATTTGTATGAATATATTTATATTTCAGCATAAAAACAAAATGCTGACACCAAAAAAGTGGTTTCACAAACCTGAAAAGGAGGACGACCATGTCTCACACACAACGTTTGATAATTTTGTTGATGCTCACTTTTGTATGCGCAGCGTTTGCACAGAAAAATCTCGATCATGTCCATTTGTTTCAAAACTTTTTAAAAGATGCGACTATCACCTCGGCTCCCTATGGTGAAGGCTTCTTGAGCTATAGCAGCCACGATTATGGCAGCTTGTTTGCTCTCGGCGCACAAGGCGGTTATGGCATCAATCCCAGGCTGGAAGTCAATGCCAAACTTGGTTTTGTCAACTTTAGCCCCAAAAACGGTGACGGCAACTCTGGCCTGACAGACCTCACGGCCGCCGGGCGTTATCTTGTCTATGATGATGGCGCCCTGCGAATTGCTGCCGGCGGTTTTTTGACCCTGCCCATCGGCACGGACAAAGTCGGTTATGGCAATTTTGATTTCGGTGCGTTCGGTGCAGCACGATATGGTTTGTCAAATGATATGATAGTCACTGGCACATTAGGCCTCGATTTTTATGATGCCGGAGACAAATATCACAACTCGCTCGTATTAGCCGGTGGTTTGATTTATCCATATAGCCCACAACTGGCCATCATTGGCGAGCTGATGTTTAAAACAGATGTCGATTATGGTATGCTCAGCGCGGGTGTCGATTATACCCTGCAGAACAGCGGCCGTGTTCGCGGTGCACTCGGTCTCGGCATTGATAATGGCGCGCCGGATATTATGCTCATGCTCAGTTATCTGACGACAATATAAAACGGGAATGGCGGCAACGGACGCTGAGCAGGACTATGGCAGGACGAGCCTTTTCACCAGGATCATCAGAGCAAAATAACGGTGTGTCTTTTGGCGCGACTTTCAACTGCACCTCAAGTATGAGCCACTGCACACGGATGAGCATGGATTTTTCGGCTTTGCTTCGAGAAAATTTTGGGGCTTTCAAAAAAGATTAAAATGAATGATATTATCTGTGTTTCATCCGTGAAAATCCGTGGCTCATAAACTTAAAAAATTACACCTTGGATTTGAATACAAATATGTCTTATGAGATAGGCACCCATTCACTATGACTGATCCCAAGCTGTTTTATCGTGATATGGACGCCTTGTTGGCGACGATTTACATCGAGCCGGCGAAGGGTGACCTGCTCCCGCATGTCATGGAAATTCTGGAAAGTGCGTTTGCGGCCACGTATATTTGCGAAAAGCTGTTCGATGACACTTTTGTCTTTGGCAACCGCACCGCGTGGGAGGATGATGCGACGATCGTGGTGATCAAACGACATTCCGAGTTAAAAAACTGACCTCTCTATTATTTTGCCGTCAGATCAATCACGACAATCTCGGGACGGCAAAAAAGGCGAATCGGCAGCAGTATCGTCCCGATACCTCGAGTCACAAACAGCGTTGTATGATCAAACGAAAAAAGCCCCTGGGCATATTTTCTGCCCAGGTCAGTGCCGGTGACAAGTGGCCCAAGGAGCGGCAATTGTATTTGTCCGCCATGCGTATGCCCGCTGAGCTGCAGATCAATTTTTGCTGAATCCGCCCAGGCGATAACATCAGGTGTATGCGCCAGGAGAACAGTAAACTCGGAATCCGGAATAGCCTGCCTGATCCATGGAATCGCTTCTGCCTCGAAATTAAAATCCACCCAACCGAAAGTATCGCGGTCTTCAAAATCATCGACCATCAGGGTATCGCCATTGGCGGTGAACACGCAGAGATCGTCAAACTGGTGCAGTCCTTTGCCATGGCTCCACAAACCGACGGTGCCGTTTTGAAACTGATGTGTCGTATCAACGGCATCCGCCTGCCATTGTGCAGGTTCTTCTGTCTCTTTGGGCCAGACTTTTGCCTGAATGTGCGTCCCGTCCTCTTTGGAAAAGCAGCGAATTTTAAAACGATACCACTGGTTGGCTAACATATCAATCTGACATTCTGTCTCGCCAAGCGGTCGATTGGCTGCATGCGGCGACAGCACAAATTTGGACCACCCGGCCAAACGCCGCAAGCGATAGAACGCATCGTAGCCCAAATCAAATTGCGAGTAAAAGATGAGACCAATACCGCCCTCGTCCGGATTGCTTTGCCGAAGAGAGCCCGTGTAAGTGTAATCACTCCACTTTTCGCGATCTGGACCAAGCAAAAAGTGGCTGTAGGAATTTTCAAAAGAAAACCAGGATTCCATACATCTGCCATCCTCATATGACCGGTTGGAAAATTCGTTGGCCTCCCAGCGTGAGAATCCGGGAAAATCGATGCCCAACAGATGTATTCTCTCGTTATCCTTCGTAACAAGCGAACTGGAATTGACCAGTATGTTCACCTCGTCTCGATGCATAGCATCGAGAAAAATATTGCTCACCTCTTTGTCATCGCCAAAATCATTGTTGCCGCGACAGATAAACACCCCATAGGGTGCGTGCAAAAGATGAAGAAAATTTTTTACCTGATCAATACTTTTGGGCAGTTTTTCGACAGCATTGAATCCTTCGAAAATATTTCGATGCCTGAAAAAATCCCCGGTAATGGCAATGATGTCCGGATGCACGTCATTTATCTCTGCCGCGACGTCTTTTTCATACGCTGTCAGCGACTTTAAATGCAGATCGGAAATATGGACGATTCGCACTCCCGAAAAATTCTCCGAAAATTTTTCTGATCTGATGTTCACATATTCGATTTTGATATTTTTTCGTTCTATAAAATAGCCATAGATCAGGCTCAACAATCCGATGCACAATAAAGCTACGATGACCTTGAAAATTTTCACAAAATTCCTTTCCTTTAGACATTTCAAAAAGCGTCAGAGTATAAGGATGCCGTTTTTTAATGTCAACTGGTTTCACTTTTATAGAGTGCACAAAACTGTTTCGCGGAATTATCACAAAAAAGCTCGTGTTAAAACAGCAATTGAACAATATAAAAGAGAGTGAGATTCATGGCCGACACCCCTAATCCGTTACGCGACAGTATGCGATTAAAGCGGACCCCCCAACCTGGCACGTTGATAATTTTAGGTGCAACCGGTGATTTGACAAAACGTAAACTGGTACCATCGCTATACAGTTTGTATACCCAGGGCTTATTGCCGCCCGATTTTCGAATCGTTGCTTTTGCACGACGCGACAAAGACGATGACATTTTTCGAAATGACATGCAAGAGGCGCTGCAAAAATATCACGGTGATATTGAGGATAAAAGCAGCCTGAAACGATTTTTATCGCTCATTCACTATCATCGCGGCGATTTTAATCAGCCGGAACCGCACGTGACATTGTCCGAATACCTGAGCAAGCAGGAGAAGGAGCGCGGTATCCCGGGCAATCGGATTTTCTATTTATCAACCCCGCCATCGACCTATCAAGCAATCGTCAATAACATGCTTTTGGCTGGACTGCAACGCAATGATAGCGGCTGGACGCGCGTTATTATCGAAAAACCGTTTGGTCGTGATTTAAAAACAGCCGTTGAGCTGAGCGCTGTCGTAGAAAACGCCTGGGAGGAAGATCAGGTTTATCGCATTGATCACTATTTGGGCAAAGAGACGGTGCAGAATATTCTGGTTTTTCGATTTGCCAACGGCATATTTGAGCCCATCTGGAATCGTCGTTATATTGACCACGTGCAGATCACAGTCGCCGAGACTCTGGGTGTTGAAGGTCGTGGCAATTTTTTTGAAGAAACCGGCATCACGCGCGATATTGTGCAAAATCACGCGCTGCAGCTTTTCTGTCTATTCGCCATGGAACCACCCGCCGCATTTGATTCCAGTGCGGTGCGGGATGAAAAAGTCAAGGTTCTGCAAGCGGTCAAGCCATTTCGCGAGCACGACGTCGACAACCTGGTCGTGCGCGGCCAATATGTGGGAGGATCACTTATGGGTCAATATTTGCCGGGCTACAAAGAAGAGGAGGGGGTGGCGCGCGACTCGACCACTGAAACCTATTTGGCCGCCAAATTTTTCATTGATAACTGGCGCTGGGCAGATGTGCCGTTTTACATTCGCGCCGGCAAGCGCTTGCCCAAACGGGTGACCGAGATCGCCATCCAGTTCAAAAATGCACCTCTGCAAATGTTCAGCGAAAAAGCCCGCTCCCAGGTCGGCTCCAATGTTTTGGCTCTGCGTATCCAGCCGGATGAGGGCATCTCCCTCAAATTCGACTCCAAGGTTCCCGGACCTTCCAGTCTGATCCGGCCAGTTACCATGGATTTTCGCTATGGTACCAGTTTTGGCCAGAAAGCGCCGGATGCGTACGAGCGGTTACTTCTTGATGCGCTGCTCGGTGATTCAACTTTGTTCACTCGCTCGGATGAAAATCAAATGGCATGGAAAATTCTCGATCCGTTCTTTGAGCGCTGGTCTCAGCAGGGAAAAGTCGACTTGCCAGGCTACCCGATTGGTACCTGGGGTCCACCGGAAGCAGATCAATTGGCAGCCAGAGATTTTCGTGAGTGGAGGCGCCTGTGAGTCATCGACCAAGCAAAATTACTATTGGTGAAAAAGTGTCGCTTGAAAAGATCGAATCTGCATTTCGCCAATACTGGCGCGATTTGGTCGAAACCGGCAGCGAAGAGGCGGTGCTCAAAGCGAGTACCCTCAACCTCATCATCCTGGTTGATCGGAAAACGGTCTTTGAAGAATTGTTGTCCGATATTCATGAGATCGTTTCGCATCATCCAGGTCGAATGATCGTTGCCTTTATCGATCCGGATGTAGATAGCGATGAAATTGATGCGCATGTTTCCGCTTATTCGCAAAAATCCAAGGAAGGTAAAATACAGATTTCAGCCCAAGTGGTTGTTTTAAAGACCGGTCGCGCGGGTTCAATACATCTGGCGGGTGCCTTATTGCCGTTGTTGTTGGCAGACCTGCCCGTCTATTTATGGTGTACCTGCACGCAGGTGCTTGCCGAGCCGGATTTTGGTATACTTTTAAACTATGCGGACCGTCTCATTGTGAGGACGGCCAACGAATACACATCTACCGAGGAGATGGCAAACAGCATAAAACAAATTTTAGCTTACAATCAAAAATGCAAAATCAGCGATATCACCTGGTCCGAGTTGACCGACTGGCGAGAAGCCATTGCACAATTTTTTGATACGAAAAACAATCAGCACTATTTGGGAACGCTGGAGGAGATCGAGATTACTTTCTCGGGCGACAAATTATCCAATCATGCCTTTTTGTTAGCCGGCTGGTTGTCGTCCCAACTCAAGAATGTGCCAAACAGTCCAGATATCCAGAACGCGTCGACCATCTATTTTAAGCGCCAACGAGACAAGCTGTCCATCAAAATTCACAGAATAAAACTTGAAGGAGTCAAAGGGCTATATAAAATAAAACTTATTGCCAAAGAAAATGGACGCACGGTGATCTTGAACGCTACCAAACAACAGGACAACTTTATAGAAACGACCATACAAAAAGGTGGAACGCTGCAGCAGCCAAACTATGTTGCGGCTGCACCGAAAAGCAGCGCGATCATGTTGTGCAATGAGCTTGATTTTTTGCAACAGGATATCATTTATGTGCACGCCTGCGAACAAATATTAGAGTTCACAAATGAAAACTGACCTGAAAATTGTCAATAGCAAGGAAAATCTTGGTATTTATGCAGCCGATCTCTTTGCCGAGCTCTCTGAAAAATATATCAAAAAAAACGGCAAATTGAGCGTCGCACTGTCGGGTGGATCGACACCCAAAATTATGTATCAAAAACTTGTCGACCTGCATGCTGAAGATATACACTGGGATTACATCGATTTTTTCTGGAGCGATGAACGTTATGTTCCGTTCGATCATCCGGATAGCAATGGCGGTATGGCCTACAAATATTTGCTCTCTCCACTGGACATCAGCCAGGAACACTATTTCCCGGTTCCCACATCTTACAAAAATGCGCCCCAGGGAGCCATGGAATATGAAGAAACGATCCGCAACTATTTCAAAGCGCCGGTTTTTGATGTGATCTTTCTCGGCATGGGCGAGGACGGTCACACCGCATCTCTCTTCCCGAACACCAGGGCATTATCGGAAACCAGACGCCTGGTCACAGCCAACTGGGTGGATAAATTTACTGCATGGCGAATTACCTTTACCTTTTCTCTCCTCAATCAAGCGAGACACATCATTTTTTTGGTGAGCGGTGCGGAAAAAGCCCGTATTACGCGCGAGATACTCAAAGATAAAAGCCTTCGCTATCCTTCGGCATTGGTCCAGCCAACCCATGGTCAGCTTTTATGGCTATTGGATGCGGATGCAGGGAAAGAACTGCTATGACTCATCTGGGAAAAAATTTGACGAAAATTGCCGAAAGTATTGTCAAAACCTATGAAAAAGATGGCGGTATCAACAGAATAGACGGCGTCAATTTGCCGGCCACAGAACCTGTTGTTGGCATCCTGAACGATATCATGCAAATTCTTTTCCCCGGTTATTTTGGCGAACGTGTCCCGGCACGCTCAAATATTCTGTTTTTTGTCCAGAGTGGCATTGATGCTCTCTTTTTGCGTTTACTGGATGAGTTCAAGCGAGCCTGCCAATATGCGCAATCGATAGGTCAGTATGAAGGCGAAATCACCAGGACAAGTTGTGAAGAAAATGCACTGAGTTTGATTTCGTGTATTCCGCATATTCGCGCCTTGCTAAAGCAGGATATCAACGCCGGTTTTGAAGGTGATCCGGCCAGCAAAAGCAAGGAGGAGATCATCTCCTGTTATCCTTATGTTTATGCTATTGCTACGTATCGGATCGCACACGAAATTTATGCAATGGACATACCGCTCATTCCGCGCATCATGTCCGAGTGGGCGCACCGCCGGACGGGTATTGATATCCATCCCGGCGCGGTAATTGGACACAGCTTTTTCATCGACCACGGCACCGGTGTTGTCATCGGTGAAACATCCGAAATAGGCGATAATGTCAAAATCTATCAGGGTGTGACGCTGGGCGCTCTCAGTTTTCGCAAGGATGCGGATGGCTCTATAAAAAAAGGCGGCAAACGGCATCCAACCATTGAAGATGATGTCACAATCTATTCAGGAGCAACCATACTCGGTGGCAATACCGTTATCGGGCGGGAGAGTATTATCGGGGCGAACACGTGGATTACTTCATCTGTGCCACCGCGCACACTGGTGACATTTCAGGAAAATCAGATTTATCGGTCTTTGGACCATTAAAAAAAGGCCGCTTGTTCAGCGGCCTTTTTGACAAAAAGTATATTGTTATTTAATCTCAATCAGACGAGGTTTCTCTTCTTCCGCCTTTGGCAACTCGAGATGTAAAATACCGTCTTTGAAGACAGCCTTTACTTTACCCATCTCAACTTTGGCGGGAAGCGTCAGCGAGCGTGAAAAGATGCCATAAACGCGTTCCACCCGATGATAATTGGCATCTTGTTCATCATCTTCTCTGCGTTTTTCACCGCTAATTTGTAAAACGTTATCCCGAATCGACAACTTTATATCTTCTTTTGTCAAACCCGGAAGTTCGGCGTATACACCAATCGTTTCCGGTGTTTCCTTGATATCAACACTCGGATACCACGCGGATGTCGGGGTGGATTCATCGGCATCCTGAAAAAATGTGTCAAACATTCGATTCATTTCCCGTTGTATGGAATTGAGCTCACGCAACGGTCTCCAACGTACGACAGTCATTTCTCGTCCTCCTTTTTTTTATTCACTCTTTATCTCGATATCCTGTGCTTTGGCACGCTCCTGTTTGGGCAGCCTCAGCTTTAAAACGCCATTAATAAATTCGGCGGAAATTTTTCCCGTATCAATTTGTGCAGGCAATGTAAACTGGCGACAAAAGTTGCCATAAACGCGTTCAACACGATGAAATGTTTCGTCTTTTTTTAGCTCGGCTTGTGGCTTGTCTCCACTAATGGATAAAACTTTGTCTCGTACGGTAATTTTTATATCGTCCTTTTTCAAGCCCGGACATTCCGCGTACAAGACCAGCGCTTCCGATGTTTCTTTGACATCAATATTGGGAATCCACGTGCCTCGGCATTCTATTTCTTCATCATCCTGATAAAAACTTTTCAACGGATGATTTTCCTCTCTTTGCATATCATAGAGTTTTCTCAATGTTCTCGCGGGGCTATAATACATGACAGTTCTCCTGTTTTTTTGGCTTTCTTTGATTTCATTATCGATTTATTCAAATCACATGCCAAAGTTACAAAGACGATTTATCTTTATAAATTTCAATTGTTTGATAAAGTGACGATTACCATATGTCTGTCATCAATAATTTGCCAAAATGACAAACATTCGTCCAATCTAACCTGGAATGGCAAAGTATGAGTTAAACTTGACATTGTGCCGAGTTGTGATTAAATTTCATAAAAAAAATTGCTAGCGTTGCTTAACTGTTGGCATTTCTCATTTCATGGCTAAATCGAGAATATTATGCTCAAAGTGTCAAACCTCACAAAATCTTTTGACAGAGTTCTGGCTGTTGATCATATTTTTTTTCATATTTCAATCGGAGAAATATTTGGTTTTCTCGGTCCCAATGGCGCCGGCAAGACAACAACGATCAACATGATCTGTGGTTTGCTCAATCCTGATGCCGGCGAGATAGAGCTGGATGGGCAGGTACTAACCCCTGATCGCACAGGCCTGCGTCACAAGCTGGGAGTGGTGCCGCAGGAGATCGCATTATACGAAGAGCTCAATGCGTACGAAAATCTGCGTTTTTGGGGGCGGTTGTATGATTTATCCGGCAACGCGTTAAAAGGTCGTATTCACGAGCTGTTGCAGTTGAGCGGGCTCGCGGAACGCGCCAGAGATCGGGTGAAAACCTACTCCAGCGGCATGAAGCGGCGTCTGAATATGATTGCCGGCTTGCTCCATCGTCCTGCCCTGTTGTTGCTGGATGAACCAACAGTCGGGATCGATCCGCAAGGCCGCCACAATATCCTTGATTCTGTCAGGGAGATCGCTGCGCAAGGGACGACGATTCTTTACACGACACATTATCTCGATGAAGCTGAAGCGTTATGTGATCGTCTCGCGATTATTGATCATGGCCGCATTCTTGCCATGGGCACCGAGGGTGAGATCAAAAGTATTGTTGGCGAAAATGCGATCATCCGCATCACCGGCGATATCAGCAAGGAGGATATCGAACCGCTGACCAGTCGATTTGCCCATCTCAAAATCGAATCGCAAAAAGAGCGTGAGCTACTGCTCAGCTTTTCCACCGCGGAACGAGCCGGTGACATCATTGAAGCAATGTACGCCTCAGGACTTGACATCGAAAATCTGCAAATCAAGGAACCAAGTCTTGATTCGGCATTTATCAAATTAACCGGGAGGGAACTGCGAGACTGATGTGGATACTTTTAAAAAAAGATCTATTGCGATTGATCAAGCAACCTGCTGGATTTCTTTTTCTCATCGCTGTGCCCATCGTATTGTCTTCGCTTATGGGGCTCATTTTCGCGAATAGCGAGCATGGCGTCATATTGCCGCACATCGCCCTGGTCATCGAAGATCACGATGACAGCCTTTTATCCGGTTTGCTCAAAAACGCATTTCATCAGGAAGAACTCGGCGAAATGTTTGATGTCACAGAAGTGGATAAAGATCAGGGGCGTGCCTATATTGAACAGGACAAGGCTGCTGCCCTGTTGATTATTCCGGCCGGATTCTCGGATTCCCTGCTCGCACTGACTCCAACGGAGCTGATTCTTGTCAAAAATCCAAGTCTGGATTTTGGCCCCAAAATCGTGGAAGAGATGGTCCATATCCTGGCAGAGGCTGCCGATCGAATCGTACGAATCGGTGAAGAACCGATCACAACGATTCGCAATGAACTTGAAAACAATGAACGCATGACGGATGCAACTATGGCGGCCATAGCGGTTATGATCAATCAACTGATGACAAAAACCGGATCTCTCATTTTTGATCCGCCGATCACCCTCAACAAGCAATCGGTCTCTGAAAATGAATCCAACAATAGCAATAAATCGCTCTTTGCCAGCACATTATGCGGTATCGCGACAATGTGTCTTTTTTTTATATTGAACGGGCTGGCAGTGGATTATTTCCGCGAACGGGAGCATTACACGATGTATCGAATCCTTGTCTCACCAACCAGTTCGTTTGACTATATTTTATCAAAGTATGTCTATTTATTTTTCGCCGGTTTGATCAGCTTTTTAGCAGTGTGGTCATTGGCCTTTTTCGTATGGCGTATTCCAATCCCGCTGTCACAAGTGCTGCCCTTTTGTCTCATGCTTGTGATCATCACCTCATCGTCCGTCGGTATTATTTCGCTTATCTATTCGCTGGTTCGCAGCCGAAGTCAAGCCGCGGCCATTATTCCGGCACTGATCATCGTTTTCGCACTTTTGGGCGGTGCTATGATTCCCATCCAGGCACTGCCACCATTTTTTGAGAGACTGTCAATTTTTTCACCCATCTATTGGGGCGTTGATGGTCTGCAAAAAATTCTGCTTGATCAGCAAGGCCTCACAATGCTGGCATCACACATTATGATCTTGATCCTCCTGTCGATTGCATGCCCAACCCTCTCTCTCCTTTTGCAGCGTCGGAGGATATTACGATGAAAGCTGTGCTCACCATCGCTCTTCAGTCGCTACGAATTATATGGAAGGATAAAACATCTGTTGTATGGATGCTCATCATTCCCACGGCCTATATCTTTTTCTTTGGCAACGCGTTTAAATACGATCGCGATCCAACAAGAAGCACGGCCTATTTGGGTGTCTATAATCAGGATGACGGGCTGCTGGGACGCGCACTCATCGATGGTATCAAATCGGAGAATATTCACGTGGATTCGCTTGCCGAGATGCCGACAGAGATAACAACTCGAATACTTGTCATCCCACCCGATTTCACCGTTGATGTGTTAGCCGAAAACAAGACAGAGTTACAATTCAGGACAAAAAGCGGTTCGAACATCGAAGCTGAAATGGCAGCCGAATTGGCCATTCGCAAGTCATATATTCGGTTGTTAGCGGATATGGTCGAGTTAAAAGCGAGAGATGACAGTGTGACAATCAACAATATAAATGCGATAAAAGATCGCGAACGACTCGTCCTCGTGAACAGCAGCTATGCCGGCACGCACAAGATTATCCCGACGGGTTACAATCAGCAAGTTCCGGCCAATATTGTGATGTTTACCATGCTCATCATTTTTATCTATGCGGGTCACATGGTTCTGGACGAAAAAAGAGCGGGCATCTTTCGCCGCATCATCATTGCTCCAGTCGATTTCTGGCAGATATTTTTGGGAAAGCTCGCCGGCGGAACCTTGATTGGCCTGGGGCAAATTTTTATATTGGTTATTATCGGGAATCTCGTTTTTGGCGTCTATTACGGTCCTTCGCTTGTTGCCGTATTATTGTTGTCACTCTTTTTTGCCGCCAGCGTCGCATCTGTCGGCTTGACGCTCGGCATGCTGATTCACAGCGAAGAAAAGCTTACGGGAGTGGCTATTATCCTGGCCATTGCCATGTCGGCTATCAGTGGTTGCTGGTGGCCTTTGGAGATATCGCCGCTCTGGATGGTGAAAATAGCCTCATTTTTACCCTCGGGCATCGCGTTGGCCGGTTTTCATCAACTCATTTCTTATGGCCGCGGCCTGGACTCGATTATCGCGCCCATACTCAAGCTTGCCAGCATCTCCCTGCTGTTCGCCTTTATCTTTGCGTTTTTATTGCGCAAGCGCGACAAATAGACGAGGCAATGCAAAGGGATTTTTAAGTCTCTCATTTTGAATGAATCAATCGCGTGACTTTATATAATCACGATACAATTTCTCCGCGATTATCTCCGCGGAAAAATTGGCTAAAAATTCCATGCCGGCTGCCATTTCATCCACTGAAAGCTGGGAGAGCGCCACAGCATCCATCACATTTTCGATTGGGGTGCTGATACCAAAAACTCGCGGCGACAGCGGTTCGCGCGCTGTTACGCTGCGCTTCCAGATACGCCGCTGGAGTTGATTGTCGATGAGTTCAACCTTGGATTCGATGACAAAAAAGGTTCCAGCATCCCACCCTTTTGCATCAATGCCATATTTTTCCATCCGCATATTAAAAACAAAGTCAGCTGCCTTGACTTCATTCACCGGGCGGAAATTGAGCATCTCGGCGGCGCGAAACAAAACCTCTTCCTCAATGATGGCCGGCACATCTACCATCTGCATGGCGCTATCGAGTCGGGCACGCGCTTTAATGGCTTCGTTTTCTCGCGCCACAGTTGAACCAACGCTAATGGCAGTTCCCACAATATCGTGGGGATTAAAATTGACGTTCAGGTCGGTGAAAACGTTGGCGCGCGGCGGCATAAAAGTACGGGCAGCGATGTCAGCCTCGCGAAGGTCGTATTCGACCAGCTTGTTCGATGAACAGGCGAGCAGCACCATAAAAGCACTAAAAAATAGCACCATGATATATTTAGACTGTTTCATGATTCGGTCTCCAAAGATGACACAATCAGTTACTCCAGCTAATATGTAGTTTTTTTGATTTTGTTTCAGCTCACCGTAAAATCTTTTCGTACACCCGGTGCTTTTTATACCATTGCACGCCAATCGCGGACATATCGCCCATGCTCTTGACATTTTGCTCTTCGATTTGGACGACATCAGCGTGCTTGAAGCCAAACTCTTTGACGGTTCGTGCCATTTCGGTATAGAGGACGGCGTTGGCACCAAGACCACGGTGTCCTGGCAGAATACCGGTACCGTTAAAATTGATCCACTCTGTCTTTTTCAAATCTCGCGCGAGATGAGTCCAGCCTACGGGCCACATGCGTCCCCTGGTTTTGCGAAGGCCATCGGTGATATCCACAAACGCGAACAAAAAGCCAATGATGTCTTCACCTTTCATCACCAGCTTGATCAAACGGGGATTGCCAATTGCCAGAAGCCGATGCGCCACAACATGCGCTTCTTCCAGACTCATCGGACTGTAACCGAGGTTGTGCGAAAATGCGGCGTTATAAACCTGTTGAACAGGTTCGATCCAGTCGCGCAGCTCTTTTTTATTCCCGAATGACTTGATCCAAAATCCCCGTTTTTGTTTCACATTGTCAGCGATGGAAAAAAATCGTTCCGGCAATTGATGATCGCCGCGCAAATAGCCCGAGTAAAAATCGGCTTTTTTTGAAAATCCGGCGGACTGCACAAGGTCATTATAATAGTCATAGTTATAGGCCTGTCCAAGCGCAGGCCGACGATCGTGGCCGTCCACTAATATTCCGATGCTGTCACCTTGAATGAATCCAAAGGGACCCAAAATGTTAGTCAAGGCGCGCTCTCTGGCCCACATCTCGGCCTGTTGAAACAACGCCATAGCGACGTCCTGCTCATTCACCGTATCAAAAAAATAAAAAAAGGCGCATTTTTCATTGTGATACTCATTGTATTTACGCTTTTCGAGAAGTGCGATTCGACCCAATACTTTGCCATTTTGGACTGCGAGATAAAAATCCGCATCAGAGTGTGCATAATAGGGATGCTTGTCGCGATCCATTACATTGCGCATATCCGAAATAAATGGCGGCACCCAGAAAGGCGACTTTATATAAAGCTCAAAAGAAAAAGCGATAAACTTTTTGACATCAGACGTGCTACGGGTATTGACCTTTTGGATGATCATGTCAGGCTCTTTGGTTTTTATTATTCTCACCGCATAAGATGAAATGGCTCACGGATGCATATTCAGTTTTTGCCAGGCCTGCATCGAGCGTTTTAGATTTTCATTCACATCGCCACCAATACCATATCCCTGCAAACCAATCGGACCCGAATAATCGATATCGGCCAAAATTCGCACAACCTGCGCCACATCAAACTCACCGCCATCCAGCGGCTGAATGAGTTGTTGCCAATCGCCCTCTTGATCTGCGCCGTTGATGGTGACGACTTGCAGAAAAGGTGCCGCATTTGTCAAGGTCTCTTTGAGGTCGCTGTTGTCGGTTCGCAGCCAGTGGCACAAATTAAAAGTCACACCGACGTTGGCTCGATCCGTTTTACGAGCGATTCTCAGCGCATCGCCAATTTTTTCCATGAGAAAAAATGAATGCGGATAAAGTGCGACGTCCAGTCCGGATGCAGCGGCGAGATCAGCGATCTTTTGCACAATCTTCACTGCAGCCGCATCACCTGCAGAATCCGAGGCAGTATAATCATGGCTGCGAATGGGCACCCACAGCACAACGTCCCGACCCTTGAGTTGCTCGATCGCCTTTTCCAGGCCTTCATTCGCCCATTGCTTTTCCCGGTCGGCCCAGACATCGAGATAAACAGCGAACAGGCGCAAGCCGTTCTGGTCCAAATGAAAAAGATGCTCCGCCACATCATCAACACCGGTGTGATCCATACCATCATAGCCCAGTCTTTTTAGCATCTCCACCTGTTGCTGAAAAGTCTGATGACGCTCGTCCCTGGTGCCGGTATCCATGGCAAAAAAAGGATTCACATCCGCCGGTGCAACGCGGATTGTTCGATAGGCCACGGGACCATGATCTCCTTGCAACAAAAGCGGGCCAGTGGCTTGTTCGTCGTCATAGAGGGAGGCACGCGTTGGGCCGGTGATTTCCACATTCTCATGGATGAGAAAACCATTATGATAAATTTTCTCAAAGCGAGCGTTGCTTATTTTGGTGCCCGACGCATCAAAACGCGGTGCTCGAAAGACCGCTTCAAACCACTGCCACTGTCCCGCCGGGCGCGCAGCATCTATTTGGGGAGAAATCCCTTCGAATCCTTTTGGCTCACGGTTTTCATCCCACCGTTGGTAGATGCCGCCGCACTCATTGCCGGGGTAGTGGGATTCTTTTTGATAGGAATCACGAATTTGAATTTCATATCGCCCCATAAAATAGACACCCGAGTTGGAATTCTCCGGCACCATAAATTCGATGAACAACCGCATATCGCCCCACTTTTGTTTGGAGACAAGATGTCTTGTGCGACCGGTTGCGCCATTGACGAACACGCCGGTTCCGGGAGACGTTGTTAATAATTGAGGATCATCGGGATTCAAGTGAGTCTCACCGACCTCAATCCAGTCACCCCGATTCTCTTGCCAGGCGGCAAAGTTATTATCTGACAAATCCGTTCGCAGTGATTGGGAAATCACACACATGCCCAGCAACAATACAGAAATGATTAAACTCATTCTTCTCATCTTAGCCTCAGCTCATTTGCAAAGTTGTTGAATGTTAACAAATTTGAGATATAACATCAACTAATT
The DNA here is from genome assembly GCA_016928775.1 of Candidatus Zhuqueibacterota bacterium. Classification (GTDB taxonomy): domain Bacteria; phylum Zhuqueibacterota; class Zhuqueibacteria; order Residuimicrobiales; family Krinioviventaceae; genus Kriniovivens. The sequence goes on from JAFGKD010000078.1 coordinate 69,186, forward strand.
TTAATCGTCCGATTCCACAACAAGCTTGAATCCTTTGCCGTGGATGTTTTCGATACGAACGCTTTGGTCGTGCTGCAAATATTTGCGAAGTTTGGAGAGATAGACATCCATGCTTCGGGCCATGAAAAAGTTGTTTTCACCCCAGACCAGGTTCAGCGCGATCTGACGATCGAGAACCTGATTTAAATGCAAACAGAGCAGGCGCAACAGCTCTGATTCCTTGTGCGTCAGCTTTTGGCGGTTTGTCTCGAAAATAAGCATACTGTTTTTATAGTCAAAAATCGTGCTGCCTATGCGATATTGTTGCTGTTCCGATTTTATGAGGGATGGTTTTGTTCTTCTCAGAACCGCCTGAATACGCAAAACCAATTCTTCCATGCTAAACGGTTTGACGATATAATCATCACAACCGACTTTAAAACCGGCGATGCGATCTTCTTTTAGCGATTTCGCCGTCACAAAAATAATGGGTATTCGTGGATTGAGTTGCCGAATGTCACGCGCCAGTGTTATACCATCCTTTTCAGGCAGCATGATATCAATCAAACACAGGTCAAAAACAGTGCCGGCGAACTCGGCATATCCGCTTTCGCCATTCCCGGCAAGCGTGACCTCAAAGCCCTGTCGTTCCAAAGATTCCTGCGTGACAAAGCCGAGATTGGGATCATCCTCTACGAGCAATATACGGGACGCGGCCGGCATGATCAGTTTTCAACCCCGTTTGTTTGAATCGGTAAGAAAATCGAGAATATCGAATATTTGTCCAGTTCGCTGTCCACTTTGACATAACCTCCATGAGCTTCAACAATGAATTTGACATAGCTGAGTCCCAGACCGAGACCTTTAACATTATGCACATTGCCGGTTGGCACCCGATAATATTTTTCGAACACACGTTTTTGCTCTTCGGGACGCAAACCGATACCGTTATCCTGGACGGATAATTGCATGTAGTGATCATTTTTGCGGGTGTATACGTGAATTTTACGATGACCTTTTGAATATTTTATGGCATTATCGAGCAAATTGAACAGACAATTCATCATGTGGATTGAATCGATATTGACGGTGTTGATCTCTGCTGAATAGTCGGTTGTGATGATAACATTTTGTTTTTCAGCCGCAATTCTGAAATGATCAACCGTTTTATCAACCAGTCGGTGAATATCAACCGGTTCAATATTCAGCTCAAATTTACCTCGTTCGAGATCGGCCATATCGAGTATCTTATCAACTTGCCGTTGCATTCGTGCCGATTCATCCCGGATGATGGAGCCATACTTGACCAGGCGCTGCTCGTTCAGGGCAGTCGCGGAGGCTTTAATGGATTCGCCGGCGATGGCGATGGTGGACAGGGGTGTCTTGAATTCATGCGTCATATTATTGATGAAATCCACCAAACGTTTGGCCAGGCTTTTTTGCATTCGGATGGATCGAATGACAATAACAAAGCTCGCAATGATCGCACTTAATAAAATACAGGTGATTCCCGCAAAAGCCAAAAGGGGAATTAAAACGGCACGTTTCTGATCGGGAAAATATAAAATTAACTCATTGGATTCAACAAAAGCATCGTGCGGGAAGAGCAATGTTCGATGTGTCGAACCTCTGAATGGTTTGCGATCAACGTCCTGACTCACATAGATGAGTGAGTCATTTTGTAGCGCAACAATACCATAGACACAGCGAGCTTTTATCCCCGATTCCTGCAATGTCGTATGCACGATCGAATCGAGAACGGTGATACCAATTCGTTCTTCAAGGGGGATGGGTTCAAAGACCATGTATTGTTCGATCACTTTATCCAAAAGTGCACGGCGCGTTTGATCGAGTTCCGGATCGATGACCAACCGGCCAGGTGATGATTTGTCGAGGTAAAATGGATACGCAACTCCATCAATCATAAGATTAAAGTGAGTGACGGATTCATGAGTGAGATGGTCAATGGGAATCTCATGGATGCCCGCCTTTAGCCTGGCCTCGAAGGCCGTTTTCAGTTCGGTTTTCTTCTCATCCAGTTGTATGAGTTTGATGTGCCGAGTTGTGCGCAGGTGCAGGATAATTTTATTGCTGTCAATCTGCACATTGGACTTGAATTGTCGTGAATTCTTGAGGACAAATTTTTTACGATCGCTCGTCTCATCTTGCTCCATGATATGCATGGTTGTCGTATTATAGTCGCCTGTGCTGTCCACCTCAACGGACATGCGGATGATTCTTTTCAGCATGTCGCGGGTTTCCAGCTTTTGCACTATGCTGGAAAGCGCACTGTTCACATGTCGATCAAAGATCTCGACTCGATGCCGCAGAGCCTGCCCTAACAAAAGAATCTGAACGAGTATCAATCCAATGAAAGAAAAGCTCGCCAGGAAAAGAACAAGCCCTGATGTCTTTTTATCCCATTTCATCGTCTGAATGTACGAAAGAACCGGCAAAAATATTTCACTTTTAACATTTTTTAACACTTTTTAAGAATTATTGTGAAAACTAAAAAAGCAGCAGACGCGTAGCTTCACATCATAGCGTACAATTTTACCTGCCAAATAAAAACAAGAGGTCCCGCTCATGCAACGTTTCAGGCATTATCTCGCTTTGTATGTACTCACAGGAATTTTTACGCCGGTTTTTCTCATCGCCACACCACATTCGAATCCCGGCACCGCAGCGGCCAGAGAGCAAAATTTTCGACCAAATGAAAAAACCGCGGTTTTATTGCGACACTTTGCGAATCCGATTCTTGTTGATGGAGCAATTGAAGAAACCTGGTACGATCAAACGCCTTTTGACAACTTTACTGAATACCAACCCGTTGAAAATCGCCAGCCGATGGTTGAGACACGCGGATTCGTTGGTTATGATGAAAAGAATATCTATGTGGCGTTCATTTGTTCTGATCCGGACATGCGTCAATTGCGCGCATCCTATGCCAATCGCGATCTTATTTTTCAGGATGACTGGGTGTGTGTGACCCTCGATCCCACAAGCTCGCATCAATCTGCCTATCAGGTTTATGCCAATGCGCGCGGCATTCAGGGTGATCGGCTGTGGCAATTGAATGGTGATGAACAGGACTATAGCTATGATCTGGTATGGCACTGCGACGCACAGATTCATGATAGCTGCTGGACGGTTGAAATGCAAATCCCGTTTGAGAGCCTGCGTTTTCCGGATCAGCAGCAGCAAACATGGTCCGTGCATCTGAGCAGGAATTATCCACGCGATAACCAGTACAGGTTTTCCTGGATGCCGATCACTCAGAACAATAATTCATTTATGGGCCAGGCTGGCACGCTCGAATTTGAAATGCCAAAGCGAGAGAGCCAAACGGCTCTGGAATTTTTGCCATATGCGCTTGCTACATATCATCAAAATCTCGTCGAAAATCCAGCCGAAGTAAATTTTGGCACCTGGAAAACCGAGCAACCGGATACCAGGGCTGGTTTTGGCTTTAAATATGGCTTGTCGTCGGATATGATTGTCGATTTGACCTATAATCCGGATTTTAGTCAAATTGAATCCGATGCCGGACAAATCAGCATCAATAATCCTTTTGCCCTGTTTTTCCCGGAACGGCGTCCGTTCTTTCAGGAGGGGAGCGACGTTTATGTCGTCGATCAATTCACCCAGGGCATTATGTTAGATCAATATGTCAATTTGTTCTATTCGAGAAGCATCAACAATCCATTAGTGGCCGGCAAATTGTCCGGCAAAGCCGGCAATATCGCGCTTGGCTATACAACTGCTATTGATCGTAACACCCCCTATATTATTCCGTTTGAAGAGAGCAGCGCGGTACTGGCCACAGATCGTCAATCCGTCAATAACATTGCGCGCGCCAACTATGATTTTGGCAATCAATCAACCCTCGGTTTCCTCGCAAGCGATCGTCGAGGACAGCCTGATGGCTCGAACACGGTCGGCTCCATTGATGCGACGATTCGCTTGTCCGAAAAACTGATGCTCACCGGCATTGCGGCATTCACTCATACGCAAGAACCTGTGGATTCGCTGTTATCCCAACAGATCGGTAACAGAACATTCAACCTTGATAGCAAGACCTATACCGGGGCTTTTGATGGCGAATCTTTTAACGGATCTTTGTTGCGGGCAAAATTGGCACGGGCTTCCCGCCACTGGACCGCGGCATTTGCTTATCAGGACTTTTCTCCCGGCTTTCGCGCTGAAAACGGCTTTGTCATGACCACCGGCTATCACAGCTACGAAGCCACCAGCGGATACGCCTTTCGTTGGGAGAATCATAAACTCTTCACAACCATTGAGCCGCGAGTCACTGCCTGGCGGCGCTACAATTACGCTGGTTTGGTCAAAGATACCGGTGCCAGTCCGACAATGAGAATCGATTTCCACAACCAGATCACCTGGCTTATTGGCGGATTTTTATTCAATCAGGAAAATCTGCGCGGCAAACAATTCGGCCACGCGCGCCAATTATGGAATTTTGTCAACATCAATGCGACAAAATCGTTTTCCACGCAGTTTTATATCAGAGTGGGTAAAGAGATCAATCGTATGGGCAGTGAAGGCAATCCATATAATCCATTTGATATCGTCCCCAGCGTTCGGTTTAATTGCGCCATCACAGTCAAACCAACCGCACGAATAAACAACGAACTGCAATTTACTTCATTTAACTTGTGGCGCTCTTTTTTCGATCAACCGATCATGAACCAGAAAATTTTTCGCAATATCCTGTCTTATCAACTCAGCCGGAATTTGGGGTTGCGATACATTGTCGAATACAATATCGCGAATGTTGTCAATTCTGCGAATGGTACAATGCTCAATTTTCGCAATCTATCATGTGAGCCACTCGTCAGCTACAAACTCAATGCCTTTTCGGTATTTTATATTGGTGGATTCCTGGGAGCGAAAAACAATCACTATCTGGACTGGCATGACGTCCGATTCAATGACCAATCCATTTATATGAAAATGCAATATTTAATCGGGAGATAGACTGGCAGCAACTATTCTGCTCTCACAAGGACCACGGACTCCGCAGCGAGCGTCGTGTCAAGCGGCTCGCCTCCGGATCATCGATAATCTCCTCGGCCTGGGGATCCCATTTGATCGGTCGCCCGACGCGTATGGAAATATCGCACAAATGGCTGATAATATCCGATTGCACCGCTGTATTGATCGGGCTGATGCTCTTCATCCTGGTTCGCACGCATTCGACAAAATGCTCGTAATGGTTGTGACGTTCCAGCAAATGCTCTTCATGCGGCGCTAATTTGACCGCGAGCAAAGACACTGGATCAGCATAAATTCCCATACGATCGACGCTGACCCAGCCTTTATCGCCGATGAACGTGGTGCCATGGTCATGCGGATCATAGTGATAATCAGCCACGACTTCGCGGCCGATCGCTTCATTCATGAACCGCAGCGTGACACCGTTTTCATAAGTGCAGTTAAAATCCCACCAGCGCACCGTCTCAAATAGTCCTTTATTTATTTCGCCTTTGCCCTCGTAATAAATCGGAGCGGTGTCATCGCTGTTATTGCCCCACTGCGCGATATCAAGCGGATGCGCGCCCCAGCCGGCAATGAATCCGAGACTGTTGTCGGCGTGATGATAGGTGCCGAAGCTGGTGCATCGATCCGCCGTGTAGGGTGTGACCGGCGCCGGGCCAAGCCACAAGTCATAGTCGAATCCCTCCGGCACCGGGATCGGTTCCTGCGATCCTAAAATCGGCGTTTGGAAACTTTGTTCCTGGCTGCTAATGTCGGCACACCAGGCGTGTATGGTGTGCAGTGCGCCGATATAGCCGTTGCGAACCAGCTCGCAGGCGAAGCGAAACTGCTGCCAGGAGCGCTGCTGCGTGCCGTACTGAAAAATGGCATTGGACTGGCGCACGGCCTCCCGCATGGCCTGATTCTCCCGAATACTCACCCCAAGCGGCTTTTCGATATAGACATCCTTGCCCGCCTTAACCGCGGCGATGCCGATCGGCACATGCCAATGATCCGGCGTGGCAATGACGACCGCATCGATATCGTCGCGCTCGAGCAATTCGCCAAAGTGATGGTAAGCTGCGCATGCTTTATAATTTGATCGCTGCCATTTATCAGCATAAAATGTCTCGACCTCTGCAGCGCGCTCCTCCCGTTTATCGGCGAACGGATCGCACACAGCCACACTCTGCTGATTGTCCACTTGCAAAAAGCTGCGCAGCAAATCGCTGCCGCGACCGCCGACACCAATGTGACTCAGAGTAATGCGGTCGCTTGGCGCAAATGCTGAGCGGCCAAACGCGGAAGCCGGGAAAATCGTGGGCGCGACGATGGCAGTCGCAGCCGCCCCGGTGAGCTTTTTAGCGAATTGACGACGGGTTTGCGAATGATTCATTTTGTTCTCCTCTCCTCCTTATTCATCGCCCCATAGCTGCGAATCGTTACCTTTGGCCTCGCGCCAGGCATTGCGCCATTGATGGATGTGCCAGACGCCGTTAAAGCCCTTCAAAGCTCGTTCTTCCTTGCCGGGAATCGGTGAGAGCGGCGTGAGGGGTGGCTGCTGATACCAGTAAGCAACGCTGGCCACATCAAGCGTCAGACAGTTATTGTGTCCATGTTCAATGGTCACACGCAACGACGTGTCAAAATAAACGGGATCGGATATATGAAAACGATAGACGTGCGTCCGGCCCATCCAGCCGATGTCGTTGTTGACGCGGGCATAGCCGTAATAGGGATGACTGAATAGCGTCTTCGGACACCAGGAGGTGTTGAAATAGTCTTCCGTGCCGGTGCCGTGCAAGGTTGGCTTTTCATCGCCATCGATAAATATCATATCATCGCCCTCGCCGTACCACATCGGACCGGGCGAATGAACGTAATAATTTACCCCGACATAATGGCCTTTGCCCTTGACATCAAGAAAAAGATAGTTCTTTTCGCCAAATGGATTGGCACCCTGTTCGCCCAACGAATTCCACTCGTTCTCCCCCTCTTGAGGGGCTTCTGTGAGCTCGTGATTGTACCAGGCACAAAATCGTCCAAGATTTTCGGGCAACTTTTTCATTTCCACATAATCAACGTAATAGTAAAAGGCTTCAATAGGACGGCCGGTCTGATTTTCGACCTCAATTTTTGCGCCGTTGGCAAACGGCATCGCCCAATAGGACACCATACCGCGTCCATCCACTGGCCCGGCGGCCAAGGGCAGACTGGAAAAAGGATAGCTCTCGTTCCACCCCTGGCCAAAGAATGGACCAATCGGCGATTCTACGGAGGGGAATGTATTGCCATCCCAATACATCCGCAGGATGATATCATTGCGGTTCAATTGTTCCGGCGGCGGCGCGATGGTGATCCAGATATGATTGATCAAACCGGCGCCCTGCACCTGGAAAAGCGTGCGAGATTGGCCATCCGGTATATTCTCGAAACGATCATTATTGCCGCCGCTGCGGTCAAAACTGGAGATACGTTTGCTTTTGATATCGTTTTGAATTTGTGCTAATGCCGCAAGATCGGTGTGATTGATCTGTGCCAAAACTGATCCGGAGGCAAAAAGAACCAAAAGCAGAAAATTGCTAGACTTCATAAACCTCTCCCAACTATTTTGTGATGATGATTTTTTAATCATCTTCCTGCTTGGCGGTAATATGCGGGCGACCTTTTTCATCAACTTTGACAATCACGGTGATTGGTCGGCAACATACCTGACAATCTTCCACATACTCTTGTTGTCTTATTGTCGGGTCAACTTGGATGGCAAATTTTTGCCAACAGTACGGGCATTGAATGATGGCAGAATCGCGGAATTTCATACTATTCTGGAATATTATGGGCAATTTTTGCCCACGCTTTCGCATAGTTAAATGGCCGATACGTAGGGCTTTCCTCGTTGTGGCAGGTCAAGCAGGTTGCTTCATCACCTTTATTGAATTCAACCTCTTTGGGATCTTGCGTGCCATCTCGTAAAGCCTTCATGACTTGCATGGATTTATAGAGGGATCCCGGACCGTGGCATGCTTCACAGCCGACACCTTCGTCAAATGAGAAATCAGCGGCCAATCTCGCCGCAGGGGCACCATGCGCCGTAACATGGCATTTCAAGCATTTATCCGCCTGCGTCGGATCATTGATCCCCATCTTTTGCGCTATCGCCATTGATTGTTCGGATTTTAACGTTTCAAATGCTTTTATATGCGGACCATTGGACCATTTACCCCATTGATCACCACGGCTGGGGCTTTTGTGGCAAATCATACATTTATGTGCGCCAATATAGTGTGCGTCGCCAGCTGCCAAAAATGTAACGATTAATGTCCATGTGCCAACAACAGCACAAAGTGCCACCTTTTTATTCATGCTGCCTCCATGCGTCACCCTAGGTTTGTTTTAGATTTAATTAATTTCAAGCAGAAATGCAACAAAATATTGGCACTAAATTTTTGACAGCATCTTTTGCATTTTTTATGTATATTTAAACTCTTTAAATGCAAGCAAGCGTTATTTACAAAAAGGAACTTTTTCCATGTCAAAGCAAGATCCATTGATGGACAAACTGGTTTCCATGTGCAAGCGTCGTGGCTATATTTACGGTTCAAGCGAAATATATGGTGGCTTGTCGGCTGTGTATGATTACGGTCCCCTCGGTAGCGAACTTAAAAGAAATATAAAAAATTTTTGGTGGAAGTGGATGGTGCAGAAGCGCGACAATATCGTTGGATTGGATGCCGCCATTCTTATGCATCCGCGCGTCTGGGAAGCCTCTGGTCACGTCGCTGGTTTCCAGGATCCGCTCGTCGATTGCAAGGTGACAAAAATACGCTACCGCGCGGATCAGGTCTTTGTTCTGAAACCCAAAGACAGCGCCGACAGTCGGCTCATGTTTGCGTTTAAAGAGGGTGATGACGAAGAGGCAGAAAAAAAAGTACAAAAAATCGCCAAAGCCGATCCAGCGACCTATGAAAAAGTTCTGCTGACCACTATTCCCGTGCAAGAATATGTACATATAGTTGGGCCGAACATGAGGGAGCCGGGGTCGCTCACTGAACCCCGGCAGTTCAACCTGATGTTTAAAACGCATGTCGGTCCGATGGAGGACAGCGCCAGCGTCGTCTATATGCGTCCCGAAACAGCCCAGGGCATTTACGTTAATTTTAACAACGTGGTCAACTCGACGCGCGTCAAGGTACCGTTCGGCATTGCGCAAATCGGCAAAGCCTTTCGCAATGAAATCACAACGGAAAATTATATTTTCAGAACACGCGAATTCGAGCAAATGGAAATGCAGTTTTTTGTGCGCCCGGGAACGGATATGGAATGGTTCGAGATATGGAAGCAGGATCGCATCGACTATTACAAAAAGCTTGGCATTCGACAGGAAAAGCTTCGGTTTCATCAACATGGCGAAGGTGAGTTGGCACACTACGCGGCGGCCGCCTTTGATATTCAATACGAGTTTCCTTTTGGCTGGAAGGAACTCGAAGGTATCCACAATCGCACCGACTATGATCTGAAACGCCATCAGGAATATTCAGGCAGGGATCAAACGTATTTTGATGACGAAATCAAGGAAAAATATATCCCCTATGTTGTCGAGACATCTGCCGGTTGTGATCGCACATTACTGACCGTTCTGGTCGATGCCTTTGAGGAGCAGCAGCTGGAAGATGACAAACGAACAGTCCTGCACCTGCATCCTGTTTTGGCGCCAATCAAGGCGGGAGTATTTCCATTAGTGAAAAAAGAAGGTCTGGCGGAAATCGCACAAAAGCTGGCACAAGACCTCAAACAGCACTATCCGGTTTTTTACGATGAAGGTGGAGCCGTTGGTCGTCGCTATCGTCGCCAGGACGAGATTGGTACACCCTATTGCTTTACCATTGACTTTCAAACAAAAGAGGATAATACCGTCACCGTGCGCGATCGCGATTCCATGCAGCAAGAGCGCATCCAAATTGATGATGTCTTTGCGTATCTCTTTAAAAAGATCGAAAAAGGTGAGTCATAGCAATCCGATCCAGGCCGGACTGTTATTCTTCCGGCACTGTGGATCTATTTTGTTCACTTTCTTCCTTTTCCTCATTTTCCATTGCTTCACGCAGCCGCTGTAAAATTTCCAGCATGCGCTGTCGTTCCGCCTGTATTCGCTGCTCCCGTTCCTCATCATTTTCGATGATTTGTTGGCTGTCCCTGTCTTTTAGTTGTTGTTCAAGCTCTTTTAGATCATTTTCCCTTTGTTTTCTTGTTTCTTTATCTCTCTTGTTTTCTTCTTCCGGCACCTCGGTTGTAGCTGGTGTAGCAGTCTCTGCTGCGGGTGCAGCGGGCGGCTTGCCTTCCTTGAGGCGAAAACTGAGGCCAAAATTAAAGCGCCAGTTTGGCATATTGGGCAGGTTATCCCACTGCTTTTCAACTGACGCTCCATTTTCGCTTTCATAGGCTGTTTTATCCTGCCATCCCTGCAGCATCAAATCAGCGCTGGCAAAAACCTGGATATAAGGATTAAATTGATAAATGATACCGGGGGTGAAATAGACATAATTTTCGCGCGTATAGGCCGTTTCAGGTGGCTCCTGAAGAAAATAACAACCATAAACTTCGGCAAAAAGGCCTAACTTTTTGCCTTTTAGGCGAGCCTGCGAGCCAAAGAGCATCTCCTGAGTTGGCGATTGAACCGTCACCGGGTCGTTTTCTTTATTCGAAATGGTTAATCCTTTATCATTATGAGTGAACCAACCGGCATTGAGGTGCCAGGCAAATCCATAATCGGGCTGAGACGGTCGTGCCAGCGATAAAAGCCCCATCGCCCCATACCCGAGGGCATCCGCCGAATAGGGATGCAGCGGAATATTGTGATGCTCAGCGACCGGCAGTCGAACATCAAATTGCACGGCCAATCGAAAGGGTGCCTTACGCGGGCCAACAGATCCGAATTTGACATGCAACAACATGTCACCCGGGGAATCGCTGTCTTGTGGTGGGTCTTCCAGATGGTGCTTTTGCGACAAAATTGGCGTGAAGCCAAGTTGCCAATGATGCGTCATGCCCCAATACAAGGTGGCGCTCAGTTGAGAATCCCATACAATCACCTCCGACTCTTGGCGATTTTTGCTCACTTTATCCGTGGCAGAATAAAAGCGTCCCTGTCCCAATACATAGAGTCCACCCTTGTATATGTTCCAGGCTGAACCAACATGTATCGGCCCGGTTTCATGGCGCGCGCTAAAAGCGCAAAGCTTCAAGGAAAGTAAAAGTGAAACGAAATAAATTACTGTAATTCGATTTCTAAAGGTCACTTGCCCTCACGTCATTCGCTTGTGACAAAAAATAAACTTTTGCACTGTTACGTATTGTCAGAAATATTTACCAAAAATAACACTATACTTTAAGCAAAATTAATACCAGAGTCAAGATTGAAAAATAGTCGCTTTCGCAAGACTGCGAAAATATTTCATAGCGAATATGGGCCATGACGTCTTGATGAAAAATATGTACACGTAGTAAGCTGTAAAATAGTCGTTTGCCGAAATTGTATACAGTGCTGTTTTCGGCACGCAATTTGAATTGTTTATAATTTTCCTGGCATAAAGGGCGTTTGATAGCAAAAATAAAAGTAAAAAAGTTCGCACAGTTATTCGTCTAATAAATAAACAATGAGGGAAAAGATGAAATTTTGGACGATCTGTTTTATTGTCGCTTTATGCAGCGTCGCGACCGCAGATATGCTTGCCGATATCACCCAACCGGTGGAAACACCCTTTGGAACCTATGTGCCAAAACTTGTGACATGCGAACCGCAGGCACCCGCCTGTCAGCCGGGCGATCATCTTGAGCGCGTTGTCAATCTTGGCGATTTTGAATTCTCTGAAATGGAATTGGCCGCCCTGAAAAAAAATCACTTTGTCGTTTTGCCCGCTGTTCGGGCGGATGGGTCCGGCTATAACGAGATTTTTGATCTTTACAATGAATGCCGTGAATTGGGCCTGCCGCAATTTATCACCACAGATGCCATGTTACACGGCTTTCATCTAATGTTTGATTATATTTTACGCACCTGCGAAGAGGAACGCTTTATAATACAGTTGGGCGATCTGTTGGCAGCCATGCAGACCCTCTCGACAAGTCAATACGAGCAGGCAACTGACAAGCGTGTCCGCGAGGCGATTTTTCGCAATCGGGATTATTTATTGGTCGCGTCGCAACTGCTCAATCCACAAACCTATCCAACTGATCCACTCCCCGAAGGCAACTATGGCAAGGAACTCGAGCTCATCAACAAAGCTGAAGTGCAACTCGTCGAATCTCCCATATTTGGTTACCCGGAGGATTACACGCAATACAAGCCGCGTGGCCACTATACCAAAAATCAGGAACTGCAGCGATATTTTCGCGCCATGATGTGGCTCGGCCGCATGACGTTTTCCTGTGAAGATGACTCTGATTATGCATTAGACATGACGCTGAGCGCACTATTGCTCACCCAGGCGATATCGCAGGTCAACATCTCTGATGAGAATGGGCTACAGATCTGGGATAATATCTATCAACCCACCGTGTTTTTTGTTGGCAAAAGCGATGATATCAATTTTCCACAATACCTGCCGATCTGTTACGATATCTATGGCAAAAGTTTTCCAATTTATCCCCCGGATACGTTTGCGGACGAAACGAAACTCAAGCAATTTTTAGCTGCCACTGCAGATTTCCCCGCAGCGGCTATCGGTTACCCCGGGCAGCCGACAAAAGGATTCCGCTTTATGGGGCAACGCTTTGTCCCAGATTCATGGGTACTCGATGAGCTCGTCTACAATAAAATCCCCTTTCGCTTAATGCCGACCGGCCTCGATGTGATGATGGTTTTGGGTCATGCGAAGCAGGCACAATCCGAGTGGGCATTCCAATACCTGTCGGAACGCGATAAACAAGATAACACTTATGTCGCGAAACTCGATACCTTAAAATCACTTTTTCACGGTTACACAGACAACGTGTGGGCGCAAAACGCCTATTGGAACTGGCTCTATTGTCTGATGCCTTTGCTGATGCCAAAAGGTGAGGGGTATCCGTGGTTTATGCAAACAAATTCGTGGCGCGACAAAGATTTGCATGCGGCGTTGGCGTCATGGGCAGAGCTGCGACACGACACCATTCTTTATGTCAAACAGAGCGGCACTGAACGCGGTCTGCCGCCATCGGCAGTCGAAAGCCAGGGTTATGTCGAACCCAATCCACATCTCTATGCGCGACTGTCTGCCTTGGCTGATTTTATGCACGTCGGTTTGGCGAGCAGAGATGTGCTTTTTGACAATTTCGCAAGACATTTAACCTTGTTTGCTACATTGGCGGATGAGTTGAAAACCATCTCGGAAAAAGAATTGACCAACATTCCGCTCTCAAGTGATGATTATCTGACTATATTTGAATTCGGCAAAACGCTATACGATATTGTCACCTTTCAATTAGAAATACCGAGCGAAGGACCACAGATCGGCGGAATGGAAAATGTCGATCCCATGCCCGTCATCGCTGATGTACATTACGATTCAAATAGTGGCCAGGTGCTTGAAGAAGCGGTGGGTTTTCCATATGCGATCTATGTGATCTGCGACGTTGAGGGCCAGCCGACAATCGTCAAAGGCGCGGGATTCTCCTATTACGAGTTCACGCAACCCGCACACAATCGACTGACCGATGAACAATGGCGCGATATGCTGGAGACGGGAACAAATCCACCGCCACCACACTGGACAGCCTCTTTTTGCACCCGCCAAACGCACGTTTTGCAAAGCACAAGCTTTTTTGAATGGAAAAAGCCTGAAACATTAGGGCTTTTGCATGACCTTCCGGAGACGGTGCGCGAAGGGGCATCGCTTGTCTTCAGCTTTTCCATAAATGATGACCGGGCCTCTGATGTGCCGATTGTGCATGTGATAGATGCGGAAGGTTTTGAGAGACACATGCCCGTCCAGCGTGATGCCGCCAGGAATCGCTGGAGCGTGACGTCGGAAACCGACGGATGGCCGCTCGGTATCACCTACATCGAGATTGAAAAAGGCAGCGGTGAACACAAGCTCTATTATCGAATGCACTTTGTTCTGGGTCACTCGACCATCGCTCCAAAACCTAATGGCATACCGGCACAGTTTGCGCTTTCGCAAAACTATCCGAACCCCTTTAATCCGCAGACCTTTTTTAAAATCGAACTACCGAGGGAGGCCTTTATATCTTTGCGAGTGTTTGACATTCGCGGGCGCAAGGTTCGAACCTTGGTGTCATCGGTGCAGCCGGCGGGCCAGTACATCGTGCCATGGGATGGCACAGACGACGCCGGAAATTCGCTCACCAGCGGCATCTACTACTATCAGATGCAGGCGGATCGTTTCAGTGATGTGAAACGCATGATATTGCTCAGATGAGCGCGCTCCCCTTCATCAAAGCAGGTCAATCACCTGCAGAAGCTTTGCAGGAATCAAGACAGCTTGTAGCCGATGTCGCGTAAAAACTGCTTGCGTTCCTTGATATCATCCGCTGTTTCGACGCCAAGAGTACTTTCACCATCAATCACACCGAGTACTCCGCGTCCCTGTTTTGATTCGGCGATAATAACCTCGACCGGATTGGCTGTAGCACAGAAAAAACGCACAATTTCCGGCACATTCCACAAGGTTTTCAAAATATTAATCGGGAAAACATCCCGCAAAAATAAAATAAAAACATGGCCAGCGGCGATTTCACTCACATTTTTTACTGCGAGATCAACCAGTTCGTCATCCGTGCCGGTGTAGCGCACAAGGCGCGGCCCGGATGATTCGCAGAACGCAAAGCCAAACTTGATGCCCGGAATAGCGCCAACGAGCGCTTCGTGTACATCTTCGCAGGTTTTAATAAAATGGGTCTGGCCGAGAACAAAGTTATAGTCGTTAGGATTATCAATTTTGACGGTTTGAAGTTCCATGGCAAATCTCCATCGTTCAAGTGAATAACTCTAAAACAGAATTTTTGTCAGACAAATCGTGCAACAAAATGTCCGGCTCATATTGTGCCAGCTCATCAAATGGATGTGCAGCAGCAGCCACGGCGACGGACACCACGCCATGTGGTTTGGCGCACAAAACATCTGCCGGCGTGTCACCGATGACGTAAACATCATGCGGTCGAATATCAGAACCATATCTGTTCCTGAAACGCTGTATGGCAACCGGAACAAGTTCAGAGCGTTCAGGGGAATCATCAGAAAAAGCGCCAAAAGCAAAAAAAGGATTCAACTCAAAGTAATCCATTTTTATGCGCGCACTGCGCTGCCAATTGCCGGTCAGCAACGCGAGACAAATATCAGGGTGACGATCAAGTTCGGGTATCAATTCCGCTATCCCCGGCATGAGTCTTTTTACATACCCGTTTGCATAGATTTCTTCGGCAATAAACTGAAAATAGATGGATTTAAATCTAGGTAAATCCTTGTCAGAAAAATCCAAACCGGCTCGGCCAAAAGCCTCCCTGACAATGAGGTCGTCTGTGCGGCCGGCGAGAGAAATTCCGGCCATAACATCCGGACATCCATACAACTTTTCAAAAGCTCGATTCAGGCTGCGTATTCCGGCCCCGCCGGTATGGATGAGCGTTCCATCAATATCAAAAAGCAATAATTTCATTGGCACTATCGTCAACCTCAACGCCGCAGGAAGGGCATTCTCGCATCGTTTTTATCCTCTCGTTCCTGGATATCCATTATAGAGAAAATCCCAAAAAATCACAAGTGAAAAGTAAAAGCACTGAAAAGCACATCTACAAAATTCGCAAAACATAAAAGACCTGCCAAAGAAAGAAACAATTTCAATATACGAGGTGTTACCATTGAGGTTTTTCCATTGGCACCCGTATCTGAGATTTTACCAAATAATCAATTATTTTCTTGTAACAACCATATAAATTCAACATATTATTGAATCATAATCATTTTTAAACAAAAGAAGGAGAGAGCAATGAGAGTTGTTTTGTCGCTGTTGATGGTTCTGCTATTCGTTACCCTCACGAATGCCGAGACGGTCGAAGAGTATATCGCTGCTGGCGATGCGGCGCACGATGAATTTGATCACGAAACGGCGCTCAAAAATTATTCAGCCGCTTTTGCTGCGGATGCAACCAACTGCGAGGCGGCATGGAAAATCTCGCGCGCTTACGCCGATATTGGCGATGAAAAAGAAGGCAAAGAAGAGCGCACAAACTATTTTAATAAAGCTGAAGAGTACGCTCGTAAAGCCATTGATCTTTGTCCGGACAGTGATATGGCGCATTTGTCGTTGTCCATCGCCATTGGACGAGTTGCGCTCATGGCCGGCAAAAAGGAGCAAGTGCAGCTCTCGCAGGCCGTGAAAGATGAGGCAGAAAAAGCCATTGCGCTCAATCCGGAGAATGATACTGCCCACCATGTGTACGCGCGCTGGCACCGCAAAGTCGCGACATTGAGCGGTGTGTCCAAAACATTCGCCAAAATCTTGTACGGCGGCCTGCCACCAGCCAGTCTGGAAAAAGCTGAAGAGCATTTTAAAAAGGCTATTGCTTTAAAGCCGGACCACATCAATCATCATCTTGAACTCGGCATTACCTATGAGGAAATGAAGGAATGGAGCAAAGCCAACGCCGCCTATGAAAAGGTGGCAGCGCTGGAAGCAAAAGGCAACATGGAAAAAAAATACAAAGCTGAAGCCGCAGAACGACAAAAAAATATTGCGAATAAATTGTAAAAAAAGATATAATTGTGCAACAGCCCGAACAATATTATTCTTGGCGCACCCTTTGGCCGCAGCCCAATTACAAGCCACTGATGCACACGGATGAACACGGATTTTTCTACTTTGCTTCGAGAAAGCTTTGGGACTGGAGGCAAAAAACTGAAAATGAATGATATTATCTGTGTTTCATCCGTGAAAATCCGTGGCTTATAAACTTTGCTAAAAAAACACAATGTTGCAGATTTATAATACAGATTTTGAGCTTTATCAACAATGTCTGGTTTTTAATTGGGGAACAGACGAGCTTTTCCGTCAATAAAAAAATACAATATTGTCATTTTGACTATTATTTCATCTTTTTTTGTACTTTTTGTGGGGTAATTTACAATTTTTATAGAAATTGTAAGCTTGCACAAGTCTATTATTCATTGTATATTATTCGGCAATTTTGCTTGAGGGTGAAACGATCCTCAAGCTGTTCAGACAAATGGATCGATTTCTATCGATCCCAAAAGACCGCGCAATACGCCCCTGACAACAACCTCGGCCGCGTGGCTCGCGGTCACTCAAAGAGAATGTAAAATTTTAGCTTATAACTTGACGACTTTTGGGATACACGAGGAGATCGCGTATGAAAAACAGGATCCCAACGCCTACAAACGCTGCCGGCTTTCGCCAGGCCAGCGGATTATATCATCCGGCATTTGAACATGATGCCTGCGGCGTAGGTTTTGTTGCGCGTCTGGACGCCAAACCGGATCATCAGGTCGTTTTGGATGGCATTCAAATTCTTGTCAATCTTGAGCACCGCGGTGCCATTGGCGGCGACGCCGGTACAGGCGATGGCGCTGGTCTGTTGTTTCAGCTCCCGGATGAATTTTTTCGCTCTATCGAGAGTGACCTTGGTTTTTCACTGCCGGAAGCTGGCGACTATGCCGTTGGTATGGTCTTTTTGCCAACCGACGCTGCTCTGCGCGCTGACTGCAAAGCCGCTTTTGAAGGAATTGCCTATCAGGAAGGCGCGCACGTTCTTGGCTGGCGACACGTGCCTACGGAAAATGGCCATCTCGGTGCGCTGGCGCGGTCTACGCAACCGGTCATCGAGCACATATTCCTGGCTCGACATACGATCCAGCCCAGGAACTTTGAGCGCAAAATGTACATCATCCGGCGGCTGGTCGAAAAGGAGGTCGCCAGTTGGAAGGGCGTTGACGCCAGCCAGTTCTATGTGGTCACGTTATCGAGCAAGATCATTACCTATAAAGGCTTGATTACCGGAACACAGCTCACAACGTTTTACGCCGACGTGAATCATAAAAAATTCAAAACACCATTCGCTCTGGTGCATCAACGGTTCAGCACCAATACACTGCCAACATGGCAGTTGGCCCAACCCTTCCGCGCATTGGCGCATAACGGCGAAATTAATACCCTCCGCGGTAATATCAATCGTATGAAAGCCCGTGAAGCGCGCATCAGTCACCCTCTCTTTGGTGATGACATCGAAAAAATAAAGCCCATCATCATTGAAGACGGCAGTGACTCGGCCATTTTTGACAATACCCTGGAGCTTCTCATTCAAGCCGGACGATCGCTGCCCCACGCTATTATGATGATGATTCCCGAAGCTTACGGTCCGGAACTTCGCATCAGCCGTGACAAACAGGCGTTTTACGAGTATCATTCCGCGTTGATGGAACCATGGGACGGTCCCGCTGCTATCGCCTTCACCGACGGACGATATATCGGCGCCACGCTGGATCGTAACGGCTTGCGCCCAGCTCGTTACACGATCACAAAAGATGGCGTGGTCGTCATGGCGTCTGAGACTGGCGTTCTGGAATTCAAGCCGGAAAATATATTGCGTCGTGGTCGGCTCCAGCCGGGCAAAATGTTCCTGGTTGATCTGCAACAAAATCGAATTGTTCCTGATAATGAAATCAAGGCCAAGGTATCGCGACAAAAGCCATATCGCCGTTGGGTGAAGGCCAATCACGTTGAACTGCGTGGTTTATTCGCCCCGGCACGCGTTCCAAAACTGGAACCCGATGAGCTGATCCGCTTGCAGCACGCTTTTTTTTACACGGAAGAAGAATTAAAAATGCTGCTGTCCCCCATGGCGGTTCGGGGGCAGGAACCGGTTGGCTCGATGGGCAATGACGCCTCCCTCGCAGTGCTGTCGGATCGTCCCCAGCTTTTGTTCAACTACTTTCGCCAGCTTTTCGCCCAGGTGACCAATCCGCCAATCGATCCGTTGCGTGAGCAACTCGTTATGTCGCTGGAGAGCTTTGTTGGACGTGAAAAAAACTTTCTTGAAGAAACCCCCGAACATTATCGCGGTCTGAAACTGCAACACCCTGTGCTCACACCTTCCGATCTCGCTCGCATCCGTCAGTCGGAAAGCGCCTATATAAAAACGACCGAGATCGATATGTTGTTTTCGATACATGGAAGTGGAAAATCTCTGGAAGCCTCATTAAATACGATTTTCCAGCAGGCCAAGCGTGCGATCCTCAGTGGTGCCAGCATCATTATTCTCACAGACAAAAACATGACGTATGATCGTGCACCCATTCCGGTTTTGTTAGCCGCTTCCGGATTACATCATTTTCTGATCAAAGAAGGTATCCGAAACATGGCTGGCATCGTGCTGGAGACGGGTGAAGTCCGCGAGGTGATGCATTTTTCCATACTGATTGCCTACGGGACAGACGCGATTTGTCCCTATCTTGCTTTTGCCACAATCCGGGATTTGGCGGAAAATGATCTTTTGGAAGAAGAGCGCACGGCAGAAGAGGCAATGGATAATTATATCACAGCAGTAAAAAAGGGACTTTTAAAAACCATCAGCCGTATGGGCCAGTCAACGATTCACAGCTTTTTTGGCTCACAGATTTTTGAGGCCATTGGCATCAGCAATGAGGTCATTGACAAATATTTTTGCAACACCGCTTCTCGGGTTGGTGGCCTGGATCTCGATGAAATTGCCCGGGAAGTCATTAAACGCCATGGTGTTGCGTTTCCAGATCAGGGTGAGCCACCCAAATTACTCGATCCGGGTGGTGTGTACCACATCCGCATCGGTGGTGAGCAGCACATGTGGTCGACTGAAGCGATTTACAAGTTACAGCTCGCAACCCGGGTAAATGATTATAGTGTCTTCAAAGAATATTCAACCCTGATGGATGGAAATATTGCCAGGCGAACCATGCTGCGCAGTTTGCTCACCTTTAAAAAAGCCACCCCTGTTTCCATCGATGAGGTGGAATCGGTCGAAGCGATCACCAGGCGATTTGTTGGTGCGGCGATGTCGTTCGGTTCGATCAGCCGTGAGGCGCACGAAGCCGTTGCCATTGCGATGAATCGTATTGGCGCCCGCAGCAATTCCGGCGAAGGGGGTGAAGATCCGGCGCGATACATCCCGTTGCCCAACGGTGATCGACGCGTCTCACGAATCAAACAAATTGCCTCTGGCCGGTTTGGTGTGACGACGGAATATGTCATGAATGCCGATGAATTGCAGATAAAAATCGCCCAGGGCGCCAAGCCGGGAGAAGGCGGACAGCTCCCCGGTCACAAGGTGAATGAAGAAATCGCGCGTGTCCGCCACACGACACCGGGGGTGACGCTCATTTCGCCACCACCGCATCACGATATTTATTCGATCGAAGATTTGGCACAGCTGATCTTTGATCTCAAAGCGGTGAATCCGGCCGCAAAAGTCTCGGTAAAACTCGTTTCCGAAGCGGGCGTCGGAACGATTGCAGCCGGTGTGGCCAAAGCCAAAGCAGATACCGTCCTGATCTCGGGTTGCGAAGGTGGTACCGGCGCTTCGCCGCTCAGCTCCATCAAACATGCGGGTTTGCCATGGGAGCTTGGATTGGCCGAGACACAACAATCCCTGATGAACAATCACTTGCGCGATCAAATCCGTGTGCAGACAGACGGACAGCTAAAAACCGGTCGCGATCTGGCCATCGCCACGCTCCTCGGCGCAGAAGAATTCGGATTTGGCACCGCGATGCTCATTACTCTCGGTTGTATTATGATGCGCAAGTGTCATCTCAATACGTGCCCGGTGGGCGTCGCGACGCAAGACCCGCGATTACGCGAACGTTTTGGCGGCAGCCCGGATTATGTCGAACGATTCCTGCGATTTATTGCCCAGGAATTCAGAGAAATTATGGCCGAGCTCGGGTTCCGTACAGTTGAGGATATGGTGGGGCGAGTGGATATGTTAGAGTATAAAGCTCCCGATCACTGGAAAGGCAGAACACTGGATCTAAATCCGCTGCTCAACTATGATGTGGATGAAAATGTGCCTCGACATAAAACTCGCGAGCAAGTCTTGAACCCGCACAAAGAAATTGATTCCCAGCTCATCGAGTTAGCCAAACCTGCTATTGAAAAGGGTGAAAAAGTATCGATTGATATGCCGGTGCGTAATATTTATCGAACCGTGGGGGCGCAGCTCAGCGGGCATGTGGTCAAACAGCTTGGTGCGAAAGGATTGCCGGACAATACTATCAATATCATCTTTAGTGGCTCGGCCGGGCAGAGCTTTGGTGCCTTTTTGGCGCCGGGCATCAATATTACGCTCAAAGGTGATGTGAATGATTACATGGGCAAGATGATGTCCGGCGGGCGCATCACAGTTGTACCGCCGGAAAATGCAGGATTTGAACCGCATGAAAACATCATCGTCGGCAATGTATTGTTGTATGGTGCGACCGGCGGCGAGGTGTACATCAACGGTATTGCTGGCGAACGTTTTATGGTGCGCAATTCCGGCGCGCGCGGTGTGGTTGAGGGTGTGGGCGATCACGGCTGCGAATACATGACCGGAGGGTTGGCCGTCATTCTTGGTCGCACCGGAAATAATTTTGCGGCCGGCATGAGCGGCGGGATCGCCTATGTGTGGGACGAAACCGAGCTTTTTGATACGCGCTGTAATCTCGATATGGTGGACCTCGAGAGCGTTTGGCATGATGAAGATAAAAAAGTACTGCGCGATATGATTGAGAAACACTATACCTATACCTCAAGCAGCAGGGCGAAATTTATTTTAGACAATTGGGAAGCGCAACTGCCCCTGTTTGTCAAGGTGATGCCGATTGACTATCGGAAGGTGCTTGAACGTATGCGACTGCAAGAGGAAGCTGATAAACAAACTGTGGCTGTCACCGAGGAGGTCTATAATGGCTAAAGCAACCGGATTTTTAGAATATATTCGGGAGGAGGCGCCCAAACGACTTGTACATCAGCGCGTCAGGGACTATAACGAATTTGAGCAATTATTGCCGGAGGAAAAACTTGCAAGACAGGCCGCGCGATGTATGGATTGTGGTGTGCCCTCATGTCATTCTTACGGGTGCCCTGTGCAAAACCGTATTCCGGACTTTAACGATCTCGTTTACCGAAATCACTGGCGGCGCGCACTCGATGTACTGCATGCGACGAACAACTTTCCGGAAGTCACCGGCCGCGTTTGCCCGGCACCCTGTGAAACGGCCTGCACATTGGGTATTAACCAGCCGCCAGTCACGATTAAACATATTGAGCTGCAAATTATCGAGCGTGGCTTTCGAGAAGGCTGGGTTATCCCTGAAATTCCATCTGTAAAGACGGGAAAACGTGTTGCCATTGTTGGTTCCGGTCCCGCTGGTTTGGCGGCAGCACAGCAACTTGCACGCGCTGGTCATGAGGTTGTGTTGATGGAACGCGCCGATCGCATCGGTGGATTGTTGCGCTATGGTATTCCTGATTTTAAAATGGAAAAACGAATCATTGACCGACGTTTGCAGCAAATGGCGGATGAAGGCGTTATTTTTGAAACCGGTGTCGAAGTTGGCAAGGACTTGTCCGTTCGTTACTTGCAGCGATCTTTCGATGCTGTTCTCATTGCTGCCGGCGCCACCGTACCGCGTGATCTCGACCTTCCAGGACGCGACCTTGATGGCGTTCATTTTGCGATGGATTTTTTGACGCAGCAAAACAAGGTGAATGCCGGCGATACCATGGAAGAACAGCAAATTTTGGCAAAAGATAAACACGTCATCGTCATCGGTGGTGGCGACACAGGTTCGGACTGCGTCGGCACCAGTATCCGTCAGGCTGCGCGCAGCGTCACCCAAATCGAGTTGTTACCCCGACCGCCACAGGAGCGTCTGCCGCGCAATCCATGGCCGGAATGGCCGACCATCTATCGCACCTCCACATCCCATCAGGAAGGCTGTGAACGTGACTGGTCGATTTTAACCAAAGCGTTTGAAGGCAAAGGCGGCCAGGTCACGAAAATAAAAGGTGTTAAGCTGGATTGGCGCCAGGAAAAGGATGGCAAATGGACAATGACTGAAATTCCAGGCTCTGACTTTGAACTCAAAGCTGATCTTGTCTTGTTAGCCATGGGATTTACCCACGTTGAGCCAGGACCTTTGATGCATGATTACGGCCTGAACACAGACCAAAGGGGAAATGTCATTGTGGATGACAATATGATGACGTCGGAAAAAGGCGTATTTGCTGCCGGTGACACCGTGCTTGGAGCGTCGCTGGTTGTGCGCGCTATCTATCAGGGACGGCGAGCTGCCGCGGGAGTAAATGCTTACTTGAGGCATTCTTGAGATTGCGATCAGCCTCAGCAAACAGCGAGAGCGTATTCCGGAATTATTGCAGTCAACTGACAGCTATACCTGCAGTTTCATCAACGCCAACAATCAGCGTTTCTGTAAGTAGCAAACAAGATCTGTGACTCGACAAAATTTTCTGTTGCATATAAAAACTATTCATGTAAATTATATATGTTTCTGACATATATATTAGTGAAACAAGTAAAAAACAAGGTATGAAAAAAATAAATGAGGCATAGCGTGAATTCACATCAACAACCTGAGAACGCTGACCAGGCGATGGAGGAGCTGCAAATCTCCCAAACATTAAAACAGATCACATACAAAATTCTGGTTTTCTCCGGCAAGGGCGGCGTTGGCAAAAGCACAGCCTCGGCCAATCTCGCTGTGGCGTTGGCCCTGGCTGGTAAAAAAGTCGGGCTCCTGGACATCGACTTTCACGGCCCAAGCATTCCCAAATTAATGGGCCTGGTTGGGAGACGTCCCGATATGATAGGAGAAAAAATTCTTCCTCTCTCCTTCTCGGAAAATCTGCTTGTTTTGTCTCTCGGTATGCTACTGAATGCGGGTGACGACGCCGTTATCTGGCGCGGGCCCATGAAGAACGGCGCCATCCGGCAGTTAATCAAGGATGTGGCCTGGGGTGAGCTTGATTATCTGATCGTCGATTCGCCGCCCGGCACCGGTGACGAACCGCTGTCGCTGGTGCAAACGATGCAGGATCTTAGCGGAGCCATTGTGGTCACGCAACCACAGCAGCTCAGCGTCGACGATGTGCGACGCTCGATATCGTTCTGCGAGAAACTCAATTTACCGGTCATCGGTATCATCGAGAATATGAGCGGATTTGTGTGCCCGAATTGCGGCAGTCTCATAGATATATTCAAATCGGGTGGAGGACAACAATTGGCAGAGGAAAAGAACATCCTGTTCCTTGGAAAGGTACCGATTGATCCCGCCATTGTCGAGTCGAGTGACGAGGGCAAACCATTTGTTTATCACTTTGGCAAATCACCGGCAGCGCAAGCATTTGATACCATCGTCAATCGGGTGGTGCAATACCTGGAGGTCGATGTGCCTGCCAGGGCACAGAAAGAACAGGAGCATAGTGACGTGAAAAAGATTGAAAGCATCACCCGTTTCGCCATGCCTCTCGAAAACGGCATGGTATCGGCTCACTTTGGACATGCCAGCCAATTTTCATTCATCGATTATGATCGAGCAAAAAATGTCGCGCTAAAAATTGAACAAAAAACGCCACCGCCACACGAGCAGGGTGTGATTCCAAAGTGGATCGCTGACGAAAAAGTAGACGTTTTATTTACCGGCGGCATTGGGCATCGAGCCAGAGAGATTCTCGAAGGTCGGGGCGTCACGGTTGTGAGCGGCGTACCGCAAGGTAAACCGCTAAACCTGATCTCCAAATACCTCAAAGGAGAGCTCGAAACAAGCGACAATATGTGCGATCACTAATTACATTTTAATATGTCACTGGTTTTAAAGATGACGTGCTAACAACACAAATAGACAAATTCACGGACATCATTCTCGACAGCATCACGGACGGGGTTTTCACAGTCGACCAGGAATGGCGCATCACCTCTTTTAACAAAGCAGCGGAAGAGATCACCGGCATTCTGCGGGAGGAAGCCATTGGCGCACGCTGCAGCGATGTCTTTCGCGCCAGCTTGTGTGAGTCTGGATGCGTGCTCAGAGAAACCATGCGCACCGGCCGGCCGGTGATGGGGCGAGCGCTCTATATTGTCAATGCAGACGGCGACAAGGTGACGCTGAGTGTTTCAACCGCACTGCTGAAGGATAAAGACGGCGAGGTTATCGGGGGAGTCGAAACATTCCGCGATTTGCGCGCAGTCGAGGCGCTGCGAAAAACGCTGACACAACAATACTCTTTTTCAGATATTATTAGCAAAGATGCGAGCATGCAAAAGCTGTTTGCAATCCTGCCACGGATCGCCCAAAGTGACAGCACCGTTTTGGTGCAGGGCGAAAGTGGCACTGGCAAGGAGCTTTTTGCCCGGGTGATCCATCAATTATCGCCGCGCCACAAGCGAAAAATGGTCGCGGTGAATTGTAGTGCGCTGCCCGACACGCTTCTGGAATCCGAACTGTTTGGCTACAAGGCGGGCGCGTTCACGGACGCCAAAAAAGATAAAAAAGGCCGCTTTGCCCAGGCAGAGGGAGGCACCCTGTTCCTCGATGAAATTGCGGATCTCGCCCCCGCTTTGCAGGCAAAACTCTTGCGCGTGCTGCAGGAGCGCGAGTATGAGCCACTCGGCGCCACAGAGAGTGTCAAGGCCAATGTGCGAATCGTGGCTGCAACCAACAAAGATCTGGCTACTTTGGTTGCCGAAAAGGCCTTTCGACAAGACCTGTTCTATCGCTTGAATGTGATCAAGCTTTTCGTGCCGCCGCTGCGCCAGCGCAAGCAGGACATCCCGTTGCTGGTCAGACATTTTATCAGCACGTTTAATCATGTGCAGGGCAAACATATTCATGATGTCTCTCCGCACGTGATGCGAATTTTGATGCGTCACAACTATCCGGGCAATATCCGCGAACTCGAAAACATTATTGAGCATGCTTTTGTATTATGCAATACCGTGATTATACAGCCAGAGCATTTGCCTTCCGAGCTGATTGAATCGTCGCCAACAGAGACATCGAATCATTCCAATCTGCAGCAGATCGAGGCCGATTATATTTACAACACTTTGGAAAAGAACAACTGGAATCGTGCAAAAGCCGCCGCTGATTTGGGCATACACAAGAGCACGCTGTTTCGAAAAATAAAAAAGTTCAATATTCAATTGCCACCTGTGGATGGCCGGTCGTCCGGGGATTCCGTGCTGCAAAGTTAGCGTGTTGTATCGTGAAATCTATGAATACTGACCCCCAGGTTTGGATAACGGAGTGTGCCCCATCCACCATTGTTATAACGCATTATATTGACGTCATCGAGTTTATTTAGCAAAGTTTTTATAGCATATGTTTAAAACCCATCGAGATCATTCAGCCGGATACCGCGCAGCAAAACCTGGTGTACGTTAAATGCACACCAAAAGAAGGAGTGCCGATTGTCTGGCCCTGTATCATTGCTGCGGTACGTGAGCAGGATTAGCTCCCGATGCAGGATAAAAAGGCACTCTTCCAGTTCTAAAGCATTCCACTGAAAACCACACACATATAAACGCAGGCCCAAGCCGCCACGCGTCACCTCGGTGCTATCGGGATAAAAATGAATACCTTTCCGAATTTTGTACTTTTGGCTCAAGGTTCTGAGATTTGGTCATGAAAAGCGGCGCCAGGAGGATGATCATTTTTTTTTACGCAGAGCACTTGTCATGAGCTTATTTTTCTATATCCCAGGCAAAAAAGACACCACATGCGCATTCAAAATTAGCGAGGTAAAACATAATGATAATAAAGAGAATATATCAGAGCTCGCTTTTGCTCATTATTGTCCTGCAGACTACTCTTGCTCCTGCAACGTCTTTATCGAAAGTAAATGCTTTCAAACTGCCGGCTGGCATAACCTATCTCCACCCCATACCGGAGAGTCATCTGAATTCAAACGAAACAACACTTTTATTAAAGTATCAAGAGTCAGGCTCGAATATTCTCAACACAAAATTTAAAGTTATTGGCAGTGACTTTGGACAATACACGGGGCGAATTTTCTTGGCCAAAAACAAACGAACAGTCATTTTTGAACCGGACAATCCCTTTCAACCAGGCGAGACCATCTCGGTGACTATACAATCGCCGATGCGTGCGCCATTTTCATACGATTTTTACATCTCAAAAATGAGCCACGCCGAAAAAGAACAAACTTTTCGTCTGTTTCGTCAGCAAGACATAGTATCAAAGTCAAGTTCGTTCAAGACAGTTGGTCAGATAAAGACCATAAACGGTGTCACGGTTCCGAGTGATTTCCCGCAAATCAACGTCGTGACAAATAGCGAACACACCGCGCCGGGCCACCTTTTCTTCGGTTTGCGACAATCGTATTTTATGATTATGAAAAATGACGGCACGCCCTATTACTATGAGAAATCAAATGACTTTTTAATGGATTTCAAAGTTCAGCCAAATGGTTTGCTATCACGATTGGTGGATAACTGGGATACTGGCGAGCGGTTTTTTACACTCATAGATCATCAATTCAATTATGTTGATACATTTGATGTGCAATTTGGTTATCGCATCGATCATCACGATTTTCAGCTTACGCCTGATGGACATGCTCTCATGATTGCCGGGGAGTATCAAAACATTGATATGAGCGCCATTGTCCAGGGCGGGCAAAAGGATGCTCGCGTGCGGGGCTGTCACATTCAGGAGGTGGATCAAGATAAAAATGTAGTCTTTCAATGGACGTGCTGGGACCAGATCCCAATAACGGACGCTGTGCATGAAGATCTCACCGCACACAGCATTGATTACCTGCACATGAATTCAATAGCGCTTGATTATGACGGCCATATTTTAGCGTCATGCCGAAATACGAGTCAGTGTTTAAAAATCAATCGGGAAACTGGCGAGATCATGTGGATATTGGGTGGCGTCAGCAGCTCATTCGATTTTATTAACGATCCGGATCAAATTTCCTATCAGCATATGATCCGACCTGTTCCCGACAAACCGAATCATTACACACTTTTTGACAACGGTAATTATCACACACCGCCATATAGTCGGGCTGTAGAATATAAGCTTGATACAACTCAATGGACAGCAGAAAAGGTGTGGGAGCATCGCCACACGCCGGACTATTACTCGGGATGGCTTGGCAGTGTGCAACGACTGGAAAATGACAATACGCTTATCGGCTGGGCAGAGGGTACTCCTCCTTTTGCTTACGAGGTGACGCCAGAGGGTGAGGTTGTGTATGAAGCCAGCAAGCCTGCCGCTCTTGCCTGCTATCGAACATTTCGGTTCGACTGGCAGGGTGTCGCCGACAAGCCCAATTTGATCATCGAAAGCCAGGACGATCAGGTGATCCTCATTTTTAACAAGTTTGGTGATGAAGATGTGGATTATTATAACATTTACTCCGGTCCCGCATCAGGTCAAATGACACTTTTGGACACGACCTCCAACACTCGATACAACGCTGACAATTTTGAGAATTATGCCCGCTACTACTTTAAAGTCACAGCCGTCAACTCTCTGGGTGAAGAAAGTGCAGCGTCGCCAGTAAAATTTATTGATATCAAATATTTTGAGCCGGGTCAGAACATGGTTGCCAATGGTGATTTTTCGGCAGGGATCGAATCCTGGTATTATCGTGAGGAATCGACGGTGCATGCAAATGCTTCGGTTCAGGATGGCGAGTTTGTCATCCTGATCACCGATGGTGGGTCCTATTTTTACGACATCCAGCTCGCGCAGGGGGATCTTCCGCTCTATCTTGGAAAAACCTATGTCTTCGAATTCGATGCATATGCTGATGCACCACGCGCCATCGGCGCAAAGGTGGCCCAGATGGCATCTCCCTGGACAAATTACAGCAGACTGGGCGCGACAGCATTGACGAACAAAAAGAAACACTTTAAATACCAATTTGCCATGCTCGACAACACTGATCTGGCTGCGCAAATCCTGTTTGATTGTGGTGGAAGCAATATCAGCGTGTATTTGGATAATGTTTCGCTCACCGCCTTATCAGAGAGTGCTGTCTCGCAGAATAAAAAGGATGTCGCTCTTGATTTTCAGATAGCACCCAATTATCCAAATCCATTCAATGCGTCTACGACCATTTCTTATCACTTGCCCGTCGACAGTCATATCAACGTATCGATTTATAATGTTCTTGGCGAACATATTTCGACGCTGGTGAATCGAAAATGCAAGCAAGGGAATCATTCCATAACCTGGGATGGCAAAAACCACAATGGCAAAGACGTTTCGAGCGGCGTATACTTTTGCAAGATGCAAGCGGCCGATTTTAGCAAAGCAATCAAAATCATTCTGTCGCGTTAAACTCGACCAAAGAAAATGACGGCATACTCGTGCAATCGGAAATCACCAGACGATCGCCTGCGTTTGGCTTGCTGAAAACCTCACTGCGCCGACGACTGAATGGATTTGAACCATTCAGGAGGTGTGATGTCGTGCGTCTTGTAAAATTTTTCCAGCCGCTTAAAGTTTTTCCCGCCTTTGACCAATCCCAAAAATCTCAATGCATTGCCGCCGAGAAAATTATCGACCTCCTGCTCATCAAAGTTATTTTCAAACGACAAGACATCCTCATAACACTGCTTAAAGCTGGTGAATAACGGCACGCGTTTGAGAACATGCCAGTCCGTGCCAAACATCAACCTCTCTTTCACGACCGGAAATTCATAACACATCAATTTGTAATCATTTTTAAATCTTTGCACATATTTCTTGACCATCACCCGGTGACATGCAACGTCGGCGAAAAGATTCGGATAATCATTGAGCATCTGACATATTTTTTTCGTCCAGGTTATTTCACCATCATAGCCCTCTTCGGCGTACAAACCAAAATGCGCCAAATTGAGCTGCAGGTTTTTGTATTTTTCCTGATCTAACACCTCTCGCCAAAACTCGGCCTGGCCAAAATCGAAACTGGCATCATGGTAGGATTCGATGCCGTACATGCAGCAGTGCGCGGTAATCGGTACTTCATTTTCGACGCAATAGTCGTAAAGCTCGGCTAATACTTGATCATACTCTTCTCCTGAAAACAGGTATTTTTTATCATGCATGGGAATTTTCTGCCGCTTGGCCTCGACTGTAGCATTGTTGAATGGTCTGTACCCCAAAGAATTGTAAAGTTTAACACCGATAAAACCTTTATTCTCTATTGCATCTCGAAGCAAATTTAACGAACCAAATCGTTCAAGGTGGCCGTCGGGATTGCACAGCTTTTTTCGGAATGCCAGTTCGCGCGCCGGATCAAAAGGAACAAAGGGATGGATTTTTCCAGCATACGGTACAACAATGTTCTCATATATAAAATTGATTTGATCTTTTATCAATGTGTCAGGGGTATTGACAAACCAGTACTCATAATCAATCATGAGAGGGACGATGAGGTCAATATCGTCGTTTTGAAATGTCTCAACCATCTCACAGGTTATGGCTTCAACGTCTTTGGCGAGCGCCTCTCCCCACTCGACATAGGGTTTTCCCATGCACAAGCCAACCAATCCCATGACAATTTTGTAGATGAGCCTGAAGAGCACGCTGTCACTTTTTTCTTTTTTTCTGATACAACTGGCAACTGCCGGAATAAAAAGTGGAGCGAGCCATTTTTGCAATTTTTCTTCGTACTTGCGCGATAGCAGATAACCTTTCAAGGGAATATCTTTGGCGCAAAAGATATGAGCATGTATATCAATATAGGGTTTCATACGATCCTCCCGTTATTGAAAGCCCTGTAATCGTTTGGAGATAATTTGGACAGTTTATCCAAGCTGATCAAACAGCTTTTTTATAAGAAAGCATACCCGGGATGCTGATGTTATTAATATACATTCAAAGACGACGTTTGTCAATAGGCTATTTATGCTAAAAAATCTGCACTTTTTTTTAGCAAAGTTTATAAGCCACGGATATTCTTGGCTAAAAACTTTACTAAAAAAACACGATGTTGCAGATGTGTATTACGGATGAAACACAGATGATTTTACAGGAATTTCATCTCGACATAAAAACGCCCTGTTGAGCGAGGTGGTTTTAGCAGAAACCTGATGCCTGTCAACAGGGCGTAGCGGACGTGTAACCGATGAGGGGAAAAAGAGCTTGCGGATGGTCAGGCCGCAAACCCTGGGAGACTTATTTGATCAACATCATTTTCTGTGTTTGCACAGTATTGCCGGCTTGCATTCGCGCAAAATATAGTCCGGAGGGCAGATTTGCCGCATTCCAGTTCACTTCATAAGCCCCACTTTGCATCGAACCATTGACGAGCACAGCAACCTGTTGCCCAAGTTGGTTATAGACCGTCAGCTTTACTGTGCCAGCTTGTGCGACATCGAAGCGAATGGTTGTCGTTGGATTAAACGGATTTGGATAATTGCTGTGCAGGGCAAAGCTCTGCGGCATTGTGTTGAGCGAACGAGATTTAATACTCGTGGTGATCGGCGCCAGGTTACTCCATGCCGGGCTGCCCGGTTTCGGGCGCGGGTCGAGACCATTATTTTGCATCCGACTGATGCCGTTAAACATTGGATCTGCGACTGAGTTGCCATTTTGGGCGTCAGCCAGGTAGGCGGCGGACCAAGCTTCCTGTCCGATGACACTCCAGTCATCACCGGCTGCCAAATCGTACCAGATATTGCTGATCAAATGCAGGCTGCCATTTTCAAGGCGATCGCGCGAATCCGGCGTCAATTTATCTTCCACGGTGACGCCAGCGCCCGGATAATCAGCGAATATAGAGTTGATATAACCACCGCCCCAGTTTTCGCGCAAGCGCAGCACGCGACTGCCGGCGGAACCTGTTTTGCCAGCGCCAAGGTAGGTCGCGTTATAGGTGAGCGCGTAGGTTTCCGGCTGTGTTGCGACAAAATCCGCCGGTGCACCATCATGCTCGCCGCAGTGGTCACCGGTAGAGTCGGCTAAAATAGCGAACAGGAACTGCATTTTGTTGCGCAAGCCTTCGTCGATGTCAAATGCATCGTCTTTGCAGAACCCGGCGATCAGGTGATCACAATTGACAGCACCGCCGAACCACTCGAAACCATCGTCCTTGTTGCTCCACACTTCCACATAAGAAATCGTTGTACCGGCGCCAACACCGCCCATGGTCAATCCATTGATTTCATTGCCTTCACCGATTTCCGTGCCACCATGTCGGATCGAGGCATATTTGAGATAACCTGAACAATCCCAATCATTAGTGCCACCATACATGCCGCGCGGTTCAGTTGTCGGGATTCCTTCGATATTGGTCTCGCCGGCGGGCTGATTGATGCGGGCTTTACCAAGCATAATCACGCCACCCCACAGGCCGACTTCGTTGGCAGACGGAACAGTTGGATTGTTGATGTCATCGGATTCTGCGGTAAAAATAATCGGATTCATGCCGGTACCTTCGGCGAAGATTTTACCGCCACGAGCCACAATGAGCGCACTGGCATTTTCACCCTGACCTGATTTACCCTTGATGATCGTGCCAGCTTCTATGTTGAGTGTGGCACCGTCATCAACAAAAACGCGACCATCGAGCAGGTAGGTTTTGTCGGCTGTCCAGTAGACATTCGCGTTAGCCGGAATGGTCGCATCTGTGACCGTCACGACTTCCGTGCCAGGCGCGGTCGGCATGGTCATAAAGCCATATTGATAGAGTGCAGACCAATCCGCAGCCCAGTTGGTGGAACCAAAAGCGCCTTTATAATTCACTTGAACAAAAAAATCATCATGGGGATAGGTCGCCAGGCCTTTGTAGGCAGGTCCATCGGCTTTGGGACGAGGATCAAGACCGTTATTCTGGGCACGGCTGATGCCGTTCAACATGGGATCTTCGACCGTATTGCCATTGGCCGGATCAGCCAAATAAGCGGCGGTCCACGCCTCTTCGCCAATCACATTGATGTCAGTACTGGCGAGGTTGAACCAGATGTTATTTTGCAGCAACAGCTCGCCATTTTCCAGACGGTCACGTGAATCCGGTTCCAGCTTGTCTTCTATGGTTACGCCATTGCCCGGGAAATCACCAAAGATACAGTTTTTGTATTCGCAGCCAAAATTTTCGCGCAGTCGAAGAACACGCTGGCCCGCAGAACCATTTTGTCCGGCACCAAGATAGGTCGCATTATAAATGATCGGATAAGATTTAGGCTCTTGCGCCACAAAATCCGCTGGCGCGCCGTCATGCTCGCCAAGATGGTCGCCGGTGGAATCAGCCTGGATCGCAAAGATAAACTGCAATTTGCCGCGGTATCCTTCGTCAAAGTCGATGGCGTCATCTTTGCAGAAACCGGCAATCAGGTGATCACAATTGACCGTACCACCAAACCATTCAAAACCGTCGTCTTTGTTGCTCCACACTTCCACATGCGAAATAACGGTGCCGCGACCAACACCACCCATGGTCAAACCATTAATTTCATTACCTTCGCCAATTTCCGTACCACCATGACGGATGGAGACATATCTCAGAACACCGGAGCAATCATCATCATCCTGGCCGCCGTACATGCCGCGCGGTTCCGTCGTCGGGATACCCTCGATATTGGTTTCGCCGGCGGGTTGGTTAATACGGGCTTTGCCGAGTATAATCACACCACCCCACAGACCGACCTCATTCGCTGCCGGTACAGTTGGATTATTGATGTCATCGGATTCTGCGGTAAAAATGATCGGTTTACTCGGCGTACCTTCGGCATAAATTTTCCCGCCGCGCGCCACGATGAGTGCGCTGGCATTCTCGCCCTGACCAGGCTTGCCTTTGATAACCGTACCGGCTTCAATGTTGAGTACCGCACCATTATCAACAAAAACACGACCATCAAGCAAATAGGTTTTGTCGGCTGTCCAGTACACCATGGCGCCAGGCTGAATGCTGGCATCAGTGACAGTCACAACCTCGGTGCCCGGCTCTGTCTGCATGGCCATAAAACCGTAATGCGACAACGCTGACCAATCCGCAGCCCAGTTCGACATGCCAAATGCACCTTTGTAGTTGACCTGTGTCAAACTATTTTGTGCCGAAACGCTTGAGACAATAGCCAAGAGCGATAAAACGAGTCCAAGTCGTAAAAAGCCTTTCATGGATTTCTCCTTTTTTTGTTAATTTATATTAATGAATTGTGGTTGCTCTTTTCATATCTCGATTTACGCTCCGGCACCCATAAACGAATGGAGTCGAATATGTGCTCCAAACAGCCATCATAAAGAATAGTCCAATCCGATTGAATAGGTGGTGCCTTCGGTAAATCGTGTAAAGATATATTCCGTGCCGTGAAAAACTTGCGTCTTTTTATGCTGCGTATTCAAGAGATTATTGCCGGCGAACTTTAGCATAAGGTGACTGCCGAGTTTATAATTGATCGATGCATTGAGTGTGTGCGCCGGCTGTTCATACACAAAAGGTTCGCCTGTCTTATTCCACTCTGACAAACGTTCACCAAAAACATTATAATAGATGTGCGCAGACAAGCCGCTGTCAAAGTTATCGTAGCTCATATTCAAATTGAGAAGAAATGGTGATTGCCCTTCCAGTGGGCGCGTGCCCTTCATTTCCGGATTGTTCGTGCGCATCAGCTCGAGCTGCTCTGCCGAAATATCAATCCGGGATTGAACGAAGGAAAAGTTGCCGCCAAATGAAAAATTGCTCAGCACGCTGCTGATGACATCGAGCTTTTTCCGCAACTCCAGCTCAAAGCCGTAGGCGGTGGCTCTATCAACATTTTCCCAGGTAATTTCGCGGTTGGATGCAGTAATGATAAAAGCGCGCTCGATTGGATTTTGAAAGCTTTTGTAGAAAAAGCTGACACCATAAATTTCACCGGGGCGCGAGAACCACTCCCAGCGCAGATCATAGTTATCAATCAATGTGCGTTTCAGCAAGGGGTTGCCGATATGGGTGAATCCGGCGCTGAAATCGTACGACGCATACGGCGCCAGTTCGCGGAAATTTGGGCGAGCCAAAGTTCGCGTCATTGTAGCCCGAACATTCATGTCGGGTGTTATACCGTAGATAAAATTGATCGACGGCAACCAGTCTTTTGTATCAATGACACCATCGGCTTTGGTGGTGTCCAGACTGACCATGTTGATGTTTGTCGTCTCGTAGCGGGCGCCGCCGATGAAACGTAACTTATTCGACAGCGGCAGCTCAAACATGGCATAATACGCCAGGATGTTCTGGTCTGCTGCATAGTCATTCACCCCCACATCGGCGGGTGACAGGGTGAGTTTGAGTTTATAGCCATAATAGGTGACGCCATTGATCGTCTGCGATGTCATGTCATAGCCAATATTCTCATGCGCAAAGAATTGTTCCGGCTCGCCTTTATACGATTTGGTGCCCGAGCCTTCATTGTAGACAAACCGGTTTTCGACAAAGTCACGTTCCTTAATGCTGTATAATCCGCCAAACTTAAAATTGGCCGGCTTGCCAGACCATTGACGGAACGGCAGGGTGAAATGAATCGTCGCTTCATCTTTTGTTTCATCGAGGGTACGGTAATAGCGCGTGGGCGCCTGATTCGAAAACGTGCCGTGTCGCCTGATTTGGCCACTATCGACGATCGCATAACGACTAAAGTAGCGTTGATCCGGCTCGTCCTGGCGTGTATCGGACGTGCTGGCGTTCCATTCCATTTTGAGACCAGCAAGACCGACAAAATGATGATCACCGCTCAATTGAAAAGATGATAATCGCCGCTCAGAGTAGCCCAGGTTGCTGGCGATAAACAGATCATCTTCAGCATCAAGCTTGTCATAGTCGTACTGTCCCTGCAGATTTCGAGCAGTGCTGACGCCGTTTGTATTGTAAAGATAGTTCACACTGACAATATTAAACGGACTGATTTTGTAAGATGATTTGACGAGTCCACCCCACAACACATCGTGTGTAGACCTCACATCGTCCAAGCGAAAGATGGGTGTGAGCTCGGTTGCCTCCGAGCTGCCTAATCGCCAGGCATTATAGATACCATCATCGTAGGATTTGTAGCTGTTGCTATAAGTCAAGCTGGCTAAATAACCAAGCGGCCGGTTGAGAAAATCAATTTCATTGCCGATGGAAAAAGAGTAGCTTTGGTTCAGCGACGGCGTCATCGGCGAGGGCGCCATAAGTGGATTAAAGGCTTGCGAATAGGTCTGCATATCATCCAGGGATTGCGTTTGCTCCGGATTAAAAGAAGAGGGGGGAGTTGGATAATAGCCGGCGCTTAGACCCTGATCAACCAGGCCAGGGATACTGCGCGTTCCATCATCATAACCAAGCCAGTCCGTTGAGCTGCCGGCATAGCCAATGGGGCCATTGCTGTTAAAAGTTGCCTGCGTATTATAACCTCCGGAGGCCGAGAATTTGAGGTTAAGGTCTTCCGGGAAATCTTTGGTTTTGATATCAACCGTACCGCCGGAAAAATCGCCGGGCCTGTCCGGGGTGAAGCTTTTTACGGTCACGATATTATCGATGAGATTGGATGGTATGATATCAACCGACCCGGCACGTCGGTAAGGATCGGCGCTCGGGATTTCCGCGCCATTCAGTTGTGTGCTGGTGTAACGGTCGCCAAGGCCGCGAATATAAACGTATTTCCCGTCCACCACCGAGGCTCCGGTCACGCCTTTCATCGCCTCGGCTGCGTCTCCGGCGCCCGCCTGCGAGATGGCTTCGGCGCTGATCGCATCGCTGACCGCCGCTGCTTTTTGTCGATCTTTGAGCAAGGCGGCTTCTGTATTCTTGACCGCTTTGGCAGTGACAACGACCTCCTCGCCTTCAAGCACTTGCATGGTCATTGTAAAGTCCACTGTTTCCACTTGCTCGGCTTTGATCTGCACACCCTCTATGCGCATGCGCGTATAGCCGATGAATGTCGCCACAACCGTATATTGACCGACCGGTATTTTTTCAATGCGATACTCTCCATTCAAATCTGTTGCCGCACCCATTTTGGTGTTCTCGAGCACAATGTTGACACCCGGCATTCCTTCGCCATAGTCGGCATCCACAACTTTGCCGATGAGTTTTCCATGTGACTGCGCTGAGAGTCCACTGAGGAGCCCGAAGGATAACAGAAGGGAGAAAAACAGAAAAATGTGCACTTTAACTTTTTGTTCAAAAAACATGGTCCACCTCTTGCTTTTTTTATGAATCAGGTTTCTGCTAAAATTGACTCACAAAAGTAAAGATTGCACATTAGTCATAAATTACATTAATATTAATTTTGAGTTAAGCCATCGCCAGAAAACATCCATATCATATGAGTAATTCATATGCTGTATTCGTTTTTAGCGAGAAATCAATGCAAATCTTTGCGGCTCTGCACCTTGTGAGTACAAAAAATCACGCAAACGAGGCATAATTTAAAGTGAAATGATTGTTTTGATTAACATAGTATCCCTGAGCACTTTAGACTGAGGTTTTACGCCCGAACGAATTTGTCAGTCTCTTTTTATAAATTTTGAACTTTTTTTCTCGGAACGATCGTCATATGGTAAAAAACAGTGATCATAATGCCCGACTTGTGAAATACTCTTCCAGGCTGAGGATTCACTTAAAGGCTAACGATCCGATCAGCGATTCCATGCAAGCTATATTATTGGCATTATTTGATTCAATTCAAAAGAATAGAGATGGAATTATTCAAGACATAGACACGGAATTTTTGCACGACTTTCGTGTGGCGATTCGGCGAACCCGAACAGCCCTCAGCCGGATCAAAGGAGTGCTCCCTCCAGCGATAGCACAACAATTCCGGAGCGAATTTAAAACGCTGCAAAAGAGGACAAACACATTGCGCGACCTGGATGTTTATGTGGCAAATCGTACGACCTATGAACAATTATTACCGCCAGATTTGCGCCCGGGTCTGGCTCCTTTTTTTCGCGAGCTTGAGAAAATACGGCAACAGGAACACGAAAACGTGCGCCGCTATGTGCAGAGTGAAAGCTATGCGAACCTAATAGCTCGCTGGCAAAACATTATCCAGGCGGACGGGCAACGGTGGAGTGGCATTTATGAAACAAAACGTCTGACAAAGAGTGTTGCAGAGCAAATAATTCGAAAAAGACTTGCTAAAATCCTTAAACATGGCGGGCGAATAACCGACGACTCACCCATTGAAAAAATTCACGCTCTCCGTATCTGCTGCAAAAATCTGCGATATCTCCTTGAATTCTTTCGTTCACTCCATCCCGCTACCATGAAAAATTTTATTTCACAACTCAAAACCTTTCAGGATCACCTGGGGCGGATAAATGATCTTTATATACAACAGCACTATATCATAAATTTTCTCAACGAAACCGCTGATAAAATAGTGGATTATCAAATGACGGCTGCGCTTGGTGGGCTCATTGCGATCCTTGACCAGGAGTATCATCAAGCACGTCGCCAATTCCGCAGACAATTTGAGACCTTTGCACAAGAAAGTCCATCTCGTTATCTGCAAAAATGACGTCGTGCGCACATACACCAGTCATGAGTGCCAAAAAGGTCATTGATAGAACTTGACGCGGCTAAGGACCGCAACCAAAATGGTCCGCAGTTACACGGATGACACGGATTACTTGGCGCAGCCTTGTCGTAAAGTATTTGTATCAAAATCTTGCTAAAAAAACACGGTGTTGTAGATTTGTAGTACGGATCAAACACAGATCATATCATTCATTTCAAGTCTTTTTAGCCTCCAGTCCAAAAACTTCCTCGAAGCAAAGCCGAAAAATCCGTGTTCATCCGTGTGCATCCGTGGCTTCACATTTGGCTGCGGCCAAAAGCCGCGCCAAGTACATTCTTGGCTAAAAACTTTGCTAAAAAACACTATTCATATCCGTTTTTATCCGTTCAATCAGTGTTCTATTAAAAAAATTGAATTTTGCAAAATCCCCTTGTTCGATAAAAGAATTTTTTCTATTATTGACCTCCCAAAGCTTACGTATCTTAACCAGAAATGAAAGGCCTGCCATGAAAAAGAAAATCCTTTCCGTTGTGCTCAGCCTTGTTTTGTTGTCCTGCACATCCCGGCCGCAGCAGGAGGCACCGCAAACCATCAATCTGTTCAATGGCCATGACTTGAGTGGCTGGCACATTGACGTACCTGAAATGGACAACAATCCGGAGGCGCCCACGCCATTTATTGTTCGCGACAGTCTGTTGGTCAGTTTGGGCAAACCCAATGGCCACCTTATCACAGATTCTGTTTACCAGGATTATCGTTTGCGGGTTGAGTATCGTTTTGCCAATGAGCCGGGCAACTGCGGCGTGCTGGTGCACGCCTCGAGACCGCGGGCCTTGTACAAGATGTTTCCGAAATCGATCGAGGTGCAAATGATGCATGAAAACGCCGGCGACTTTTGGTGTATTGTCGAAGACATCACCGTGCCGGACATGGAGGCGCGTCGTGGGCCACAGCAAGAGTGGGGTATCACCGAGGGCAAAAAAAGGCGCATCCTCAATCTCACCGACGGCTCGGAAAATCCGGTTGGCGAGTGGAACAGCATGGTCATTGAATGCCTGAGCGATACAGTCAAGGTCTGGGTGAATGAAGATCTCGTCAACTATGGCACCAATGCCACTGCGTCTCGCGGGCAGATCGCTTTGCAAGCGGAAGGCTCGGAAGTCGAGTTTCGTACCGTGCAACTGACACCGATCACCGCGCTCACGCCATAACAACGAAAAACATATTGCTATTTGACGATACGATTTGGTCAAATGGCAATATGACAAAAAATGACCATAACGGCCATAAAAAACTGTTACGCAGAGTGAATTGTTTTAGGTAATTCATAACAAAGCAGCCTAAAGAGGGTTACTACAAGCTTTTTGATGCAGCAACTCGCCCCGCAGTCCTAAAAAATGTCGGGAAACGCTGGTTTATTCCGACCATTTACCTGTTTCACTGAATCTTTTTTTAATGGCAGGCATCTATTTATCAAAATAT
Organism: Candidatus Zhuqueibacterota bacterium; assembly: GCA_016928775.1. Taxonomy (GTDB): domain Bacteria; phylum Zhuqueibacterota; class Zhuqueibacteria; order Residuimicrobiales; family Krinioviventaceae; genus Kriniovivens. The sequence continues at coordinate 109,134 of JAFGKD010000078.1, forward strand.
TAAACAAGCAGGAATATTTATGGTATTATTTTTGTCTTGCTGATCTCTGCATAATATTTTGTAATTTCCTGCCGGCGTACTGGGAGTTAAGGGGAAGAAGAAAAGAGAGAGATAGTTACAGGCATACCAGATTCTGCTTCCTGATGTTTTTGCGTCCGATTTTTTAGCTATCTATGTTATATCGTGCTATCATGCAGACAACGCAAGGTGAGAGAGGCGTTGTTTTTATAATGGGATAGAATACAAAAAGTTAACAATTTCACTAACCGAGAGGAGGATGTTATGATACATCGACGCTCACCTAACGTGATGACGGCAATGTTTCTCATGGCACTTGTACTTTTGTCAGGACTTGCATTCGCCGTCGCCCCAAATGTTACTTATATTGATCCTGACAATGCAACAAATCCGGTACCGAACGTAACTGTTGACGGTAGCTACACTACGGTTTCCGGAGAATGGGATCTCTCTAACGACTTTTTCAAAGGCATGTGGATCGCCGGCGATGATACGAAGCAGTTGCTCGCCAAATCATATATTAAATATGATTGCGATTCGAAAACCTTGTACGTGCTGGTGCTGAAAGAAGCCGGCACGAGCATCGATGCCAATGCCGAAGCGTGGGTTCGTATCCGCCAAAACAAGGATGATCCACTTTATGAAGCGGATGGTACAACAGAAAAAAATCCTATCGTAGAGGAAAGTACCGGGGATGATGGCACTCCACCTGATTTTACCATGATCCTGGATGGCGCGACTGAAATCGGTTACGAGGCGTCATTTAAAGCCGCTCCCGGCTATTGGGATATTGAACTCCATATAAACATCAATTCCAATACAGCATCGACGGGAAAATTTGCACAAAACGAGCCAACTCCACTCGTCATTGAATGTGGTGAGGTTAAGCTTGGCGATAAAGTCTGGTATGACAAAGACGAAAACGGCATTCAGGATGTCGGCGAGCCCGGTGTTGCCGGTGTGACTGTCACATTGTATGAATGGGATGGCGCAACCGGAACGCAAGTCGGCCAACCGGTGACAACCGATGCCGCCGGCACTTACCTGTTCCGCGCCCTTGATCCGGGCGATTATTATGTTACCTTTACCAACCTTCCTTCACAGTTTACCGGTTTTACCACCAAAGATGCCGGCAGCAACGAAGCCAAAGATAGCGATGCCGGCTCCGGCGGCCAGACCGATCCGGTGACGCTGGTTGAAGATCAGACCTATCTTGATCTGGATGCCGGTTTACTCACAGACTATGGTTCAATCGGAGACCGCGTTTGGTTGGACCAATTACCTGGCAGCCCACCTCCTGCAACAAATCAGAATGGCATTCAAGATACAGGAGAGAGCGGAATCGAAGGCGTCACAGTGGAACTTTACAGGTCAGATGATTTATTTGTTGACTCTCAGGTAACAACAAATAGCGGGAAGTACCTTTTTGATCAGTTACCGACAGGCAATTACTATATCAAAGTAATTTTGCCAGAAGGCTACAGTTTGACCTCATATAACGCCGGTGATGATCCGCGATCTGATGATAGTGATATCAATCCAGCAACAGGTAAATCAAGTAACATTGATTTGACAACTCCACGAACGCATACACGCGACTGGGATATTGGCGTCTATTTTCAGACACCATCGTTTGTATTGATCGGTGATCGTGTCTGGATTGATACAAACAATAATGACGAACAGGATGATAATGAGCCAGGTTTAGCAGGTGTCACTGTTGAATTGCTAAGAGGCGGTTCTCCAGTTGGCTCGGAGTATTCAGACGTAACCGATGGACTTGGATTCTATGAGATAAAGCACCCTGTTGATACACAAAATTCAAATTATAGCTTACGCTTTACCTTACCATCCGGAATGAGTTTTGTGACGGCAGATCAAGGTGGCGATGATGTGGACTCGGATGTTATTTCAGTTGTTGGAAATAGTGGAACAACGACGACATTCAGCATAGCCACTGCCGGTGAATACAAAACATGGGATGCCGGTGTCGAAGATGGCTCCTCAAGTTCGATCGGCAATTATGTCTGGCTAGACGCCGGTGCAGATGGTGTTCAGGAAGCCGGAGCCGGTATTGAAGGTATCACTGTTGAGTTACTGGATAACAATGGCGACGTTATAGCAAGCACCGCAACAAACTCTAATGGTGAATATCTTTTTTACAATTTGGCACCCGGTACTTATCGTGTTCGCGTACAACCTGGAGCATTTAGTGTCAGTCCCAAAGATGCTACTGGAAATACAACAGACAGTGATATTGATCAATCAACTTATACAACTGATAATATCGTTCTCGGCACCAATTCGCAGGATATGAGTTGGGACGCGGGACTCTATCAACCCACTGGTTATGTAATCATCGGTGACCGAGTTTGGTATGACAAGTTTTCTAACGGAATTCAAGATGCCGGAGAGTATGGCGTACCCAATTGGCTTGTCGAGTTGTATGATGAAGATGATAATTATACTGGATATTCAGCTGTAACCGATGAAAATGGTTATTACCAAATAACTGTTCCCGTTGATAATACAAAGCAGTATTATCTGCACTTTGCTGAACCAAACTCGGGTTGGACATTTGCAGCGTTGAATCAAACGACGGAAGACCTTGATTCTGATGCTGATCCCGCAAATAATAATAAGGGGAATACCCCGCTGTTTAGCATCGCAACGCCAGGCTCCTATCTTACTTACGATGCCGGCATAACGAATGGTGGGAGCGATGCCAATTCCCTTGGTGATCGTGTATGGTTGGATCAAGGAAGTGGAACGCCTGCCAATGACGGTAACGGATTGCAAGATGCAAATGAGCCCGGTATAGATGGTGTTACCGTTTACCTGGTTGCGGATGATGGCGAAACCATCCTTGAAACACAAGTTACACATAACGGTGGATATTATCTTTTTGAAAATCTACCAGATGATTCTTACCACATTCGCGTAGATCCTGGCAATTACTCGATTACAGCATACAATGAATCCGGAAACGAGATAAATAGCGATGTGCAGCAATTCTTACCTTATCAAACCGGCTGGTCTCGCTCTTTGAGTAAAGATGAATCTCTGCTCGAGATTGACATAGGTCTCATTAATGAACCGCGTGACAAGGTTGTATTGGGTGACTATGTCTGGTTCGATGCAAATGAGAACGGCATTCAAGATCAAGGCGAAGTGCCGATTGAAGGTGTACAGGTAGAACTAGTCAGAAACGGTCATCGTATTGGAAATGGTATTCTTGCTACCACAAACGAGAATGGTATTTGGCGCATAGAGGCGGATGTTGACTCGTACACCGGATATGCTTTGGTGTTTTATCCACCGGATGCTGTTAATCCACATCCCGATGCTGAAATGAATAGCTGGGCCGGTTCGCCATGGTTTATAACCTATGATGAGGATACATCATTGGGCGACGAAGATGTTGATTCCGACGGAAGCCCTGAATCATCAAATCGTGGTCAAACTCCAAACCAAATGGTAACATTAGCAAATTCAGGTGTATATCTCTATTATGATTGTGGATATAACATTCAGGATTTTGGCGATGCTTATACACCGTGGCAGTTACAGATTGATAATACGAGCGATCCAACTATTGGTGGAACGAATTATGTCTATGAATCGGACGGTGGTAGCCATACGATCATCCCGAATTTCTCTCTCGGCGCCAGTGTGGATGCCGATCCTGATGGTCATGACTCTATAAACGCAGATGGTGATGATACCGAAACAACGGATGATATCGGTGACGTCGATACCGGAGATGATGAAAATGGCGCAACGTTCCTGGCAACCAATGGCGGCTTGCCCAAATTCGTCCAGGGCAAACCGGATGTAATGACTGTAGATGTCAATAATCCGACAGATCTTCCGGCTTATCTCGATGTTTTTATCGACTATAACGGCATTAACGGATGGATTCGAAATGCCGATGTCTTGAATACCGAACGTCTCGACGAGCACGTTGTGCAAGGACTCGAATTGGCGCCGGGCGATAACTCTGTGCTCATCGATGTGTCGAATGACATTCCGGCACTGGAAAGTGCAGATTATTTTGATACTTATATGCGGCTACGTCTATCAACTCAGGGTAATGTCCCACCATGGTCGCATGTCATAGACGGTGAAGTCGAAGATTACAAGATCCGCATTATGAAGGATACGGACGGTGACGGCGTGGATGACGATACGGATGCAGATGATACCAAATATTATCCCTCCGGCTGGATTTACGATGAAAACAGCGGACTTGTTATTTCTGGCGGCTATATCACGGTCACCGGTGGTCCGGCCGGTGCGCAAGTCATCGTTGCCGAAGATGGATCCAAAGGTTACTTTGAGTTTTACGTCACCATGGCAGGCACGTACACAATGATCTATACGCCACCCGCGGGCTGGAATTTAAGCACGATTTGTGATGCAAATACACCGGCTCTCGATCCGACTGGTCTCGGTAATCCGTATGTTCTCGGTGAAAATCCGGAGATAACATTATCCGGACGTAAACTTTTGGACTATTCGTGTACATCAAATCCCTATTATTTCACATTTGAGTTGGATCCCAGCGATCCGGTCATTCAGCTTAACAATATTCCGTTAACGGATCAAGACCCAATTTCGGTCAACCTCACATCTTTTGCTGCGGTTGAAAAAGACGGCAAGGTTGAGGTCTCGTGGTCGGTTGAATCCGAAGAAAATATCGCTGGTTACAATCTCCATCGCAAGGCCGATGGTGAAAAAGAATACGTCAAAGTGAATGCTGAAGTAATCAAGCATGTCGGCGATGCTGAGGATTACGTATATAGTTACCTCGACACACCGCCGGCAGCCGGCAAATACTGGTATAAACTGGAATTGGTCTCTCTTGATGGCCAGACCGAAGCGCTCGGCACGACATTGACTACTGTAATGTCTTCTGCAGCAACGCAGGTGATCCCAAAAGAGTTCGCGCTCTACCAGAACTATCCGAATCCGTTCAACCCGACGACGAACATTCGCTACGATCTGCCGAAAGAGAGCCAGGTCACCATCGAGATTTACGATATTCTCGGTACCCTGGTCAAACGATTGGTTGACGATAAAGTCCAGGCTGGCGCGCACTCGGTTGTCTGGGATGCGACGAATCAGTATGGTTCGCACGTCTCCACAGGTATTTACCTCTACCGTATCACCGCTGGAGATTTCAGCAAAACCCACAAAATGATTCTCATGAAATAAGGGTCAAATGACCCGATCCTTTGGAAGGATCGGGTCAAAAATCGTAAACCAAACAGCAGGCATCGGCACTCCGCCGATGCTTGTTTTTTCACTCAAAGTTTCAAGGCACCTATGAAACGCATTGCGAAAAAAGCATTTTTAATTTTGGCTTTACTATGGCTTGCAGCGAATTTAGCCGCACAATCATCGCCGGTGGTGGCGGGTTATTATACCGCCTGGCGCGTGTTCGCTTATCCACCAGCAGATATTCCAATGGACAAGGTGACGCATCTGCTGCACGCTTTTGTCTATCCCAATGCCGGCGGCGATGTCAATTTTCCCACCTATTTTCTCGATCCGGTTGTTGATCTGATTACATTGGCGCATGCAGCGGATGTCAAGGTTTTCGTTGCTGTCGGCGGTTATAATGATTCGCAGTATTTCTCGCCGATGGCTGCCGACCCCGTGTCGCGCGCCAACTTTATCAGCAGTTTGACAACTTTTTGTCTGACGCACAATTATGACGGCGTTGACCTCGATTGGGAATTTCCCGAGACGACGGAAGACACGGACAATCTGACGCTGTTGGTCACCGAATTAAAATCCTATTGGGCGACGCATGCGCCGGACTTGCAGCTCTCCATTGCCGTTGCACCGACCGATTGGAACGGCCATCGAATTGACGTTGAGGCCATCGCACCGCACGTCGAATGGATTGGCGTCATGACCTATGATTTTTACGGCAACTGGAGTGCTAATTCCGGTCACAACTCGCCGCTCTATTTGGACCCGGCTGATCCGCTGCAGGCCGGTTCTGTCGATTTCGGCATCCAGGACTATTACATCGATACTCGAGGCATACCGTCATCCAGGCTGTTGTGTGGTATTCCATTTTACGGACGAGAATTTGCCAAAGCCTCGGAACCCTATCAGCCTTTTAAAGGTCATGTCAAAGAGTGGCGCTATGACGAAATTATGGACAAAACCGGGTTCACCGTCAAGTGGGATCCGGTGGCGTATGCGTCGTATCTGTCAAAATCGGATGCCTTTATCACCTACTCCAACGAGACGGCTGTCACCGAGGTCTGCCAATATGCCAAAAGCAAGAATTTGCAGGGTGTGATGATGTGGGAATTGAGCCAGGCAGTTCTTGAGGATGGCAGTCAACCACTGCTGGAGGCGATTGGCGATGCAATGTTCGATGATCCAATTGACGTTTCCGTGACAGCTTTTTTTGCGCTGCCGCAATCAGAGGGGATAAAACTATCGTGGACAGTGAGCTCGGCAATGGCTCTTGCCGGCTTTAATCTCTATCGGTGTCGGGAATTTGATGGTGATTTTGAAAAAATAAATCAAAAGATGATACAATGTGAATCAAACGAAAAAGCAAGCCGGTTTTTTTATACAGACAAGATACTTCTCGGACGCTGCTGGTACAAACTCGAAGCGGTGTCACTGGACGGCGGCCAGGAATTTTTTGGCCCAATTTTAGCTGATCCAATTTCAACGATCAACAACAGAGCATTTTTTCAGGATTTTGAATTGTATGCCAATTATCCAAATCCGTTTAATCCTGAAACCCATATTTCTTTCAACGTCGCTTTTGAGGGCCAGGTACTTTTGGAAATCTATGATGTGCAGGGATGCCCAATCAGGCAACTTGTACAAAAAAATCTTGCGCCAGGACGACACGAGGTCAAATGGGATGCAACGGACAACGCCGGCAATGTGATGCCTGCCGGTGTCTATTTTTATCGGATCTCGGCAGGAGAGTTTGTTAAAACGCACAAAATGATCCTGATGAAGTAAATATCTTGCAAGGTGGGATGCATCCCACCGGAACAATCCGGGAAAAGTCGTGCGGCGTACACGAGCTTTTCCTTGTTCTTTAAATAATTATTTCTTATTTATTGGTGAGTAGAGAGGGTCATAGGCTAATTAATTCACTGTGATCAAGTTTTTATCCAAGGAGAATTGCTTATGAAAAACAGTACCTTACCCTCTTGGGCTCGTATGAGCTACGTTTTACTTGTTGGTCTTTTGTTTTCTTTCACTCTGTTTGCCCAGCCGGAACCTGTGGTTGTGGGATACTACACGTCCTGGCGAGTGTTTACCTATTCGCCATCGGAAATTCCGCTGGACAAGGTCACGCATATTTTGCATTCCTTTGCCTACCCGGATGCCAACGGCAATATCAATCATCCATCCTATTTCCTCGATCCGGTACCGGAATTGATTCAGACCGTGCATGCCGGCGGACGCAAGGTTTTCGTCGCGTTGGGCGGCTGGAACGACTCGGGTGGTTTTTCGCCCATGGCGGCTGATCCAGGCAGTCGAGCCAACTTTATCGCCAATATCACCAGTTTTTGCACCACGCACGGTTATGATGGCGTCGATCTTGATTGGGAATATCCGGCAGATGCGACCGACATGGCGAACCTGAACCTGCTTGTCTCAGAACTGGATGCCTACTGGGCGTCACATGCAGCGCATCTTGAATTGTCCATGGCCATTCCGGCAACCGACTGGAGCGCCCACTGGACGGATGTTTCTTTTCTTGAACCGTACGTCGAATGGTTTGGTATTATGACCTATGATTATTACGGCAATTGGAGCGCGACATCAGGGCATAACTCGCCGCTTTATCTTGACCCGAACGATCCGGCACAAGCGGGTTCCGTCGATTTCAGCATCAACGACTATTACATCGGACAGCGGGGCGTCTCTCCGGAAAAACTGGTGGCAGGAATTCCATTTTATGGCAAAAAGTTTTCCAAAGCGTCCGAGCCATACGAATCCTATAAAGGTCGCGTGTCTGATCTCTTGTACAATGAGATCGATTTTGGCGCTTACACCTTAAAATGGGATGCTGTCTCAAAAGTCTCTTATTTGTCCAGCGGCAATGCATTCATCACTTTTAATAATACGACGTCGTGTTCCCTTGTTTGTGAATATGCCAAGGACAAAGGCATCAAGGGTGTGATGGTCTGGGAGCTGAGCCAGGACGAAATGGACGATGGCTCACAGCCATTGATCGACGTCATTGGCGAAGCCATGTTAGGTGGCGGTAGTCCGATTCCTCCGGATGCCCCGACTAATTTGATCGCCACTGCTGTTGCTGCTACACAGATCAATCTTGCCTGGGATGACAATTCCAGCAACGAGCACGGTTTTCGCATTGAACGCTCGCTGGATGGTGTCAATTTTGCGCACATCGCTGAAACAGATGAGGGCGTGACCGGCTACCCCGATGTTGGTTTGTCACCCGAGACAGCCTATTTCTATCGCGTGTATGCTTTTAATGGTGCCGGTAATTCGGGATATTCAAATGTCGCGAATGCTACAACACCGGCAGGTGGCGGTGGTGAAATCGTTGAGGATGTCGCCACATCGGATATCCCGGTCGACGGTACGGTCTCAGGCAGTTTTGTGGATACGCAGGAGAGCGATAACGTCTATGAGGCGATCGAAGAGGTGGAACAAACCGTTGGACCACCGGCACGACGGTTCAGCTATCTCGAGCACAAATGGACCATTGACGTCACCGGCGGTGTCTTGGTTGTTTTTAATGTGGAGGCTTATAAAACCGCCAATTCTGAAGGCGATGATTTTGAGTTCGCCTATTCCACGGACGAAAACAATTACATCAGCATGGTCACGGTCACAAAAACAAGTGATGATGACAATGTGCAAACCTACACCCTGCCGAATATCACCAGCGGCACGATTTATATTCGTGTTGTCGATACGGATCATTCGGCAAAAAATCGCAGCTTTGATACGATTTTTGTCGATCGTATTTTTGTCGAATCGGAAACTGCTTTAGGCAAAAAGATCGTTGACACAGCCTCCTCGCTTGCGCCAGCAGAATTCACTCTGTTGCAAAACTATCCCAATCCGTTCAATCCAGCAACAACCATCAGCTACTCTATGCCGGAAGCCGGCAACGTGAGCCTGATTATTTACGACGTCATGGGCCGTCAGGTTATAACTTTGGTTGATGGTTATCAAGCCGCAGGTGAATATCAGAGTGTGTGGAGCGCAACGGATGAAAACGGGGCACAAATGGCCTCCGGCGTATATTATGCCCAGTTGAGATTTGGGTCGAATTTACGGGTCATCAAGATGGTCTTGATGCAGTAAGTTGAGATGGTGCAGTTTTATGCTGCACCATCCCTTTCTGTTTTGGCAATGCGAGTAGGCAGTGCCAAATCATTTGAATGTCAACCTATTGCAAAAAGGAGAAAAATATGATCAAAAGAGTTTTGAGTCTTGGCCCCATATTGTTTGTATTGGGCCTCATTGTTCTCGTTGGCTGTTCCCTGCAGAAAGAGCCGGCGAATCCTGTTTCACAAACGGATGTGTCAAAAATTGCGGCAGCGGATTGTTCGCATCCGGATTGGGATCCGGCGGTCTCCTATTCAAAAAATGACCATGTCACTCATAACAATCATGAGTGGATTGCAAAGAAAAATAACACCAACATCGAACCTGGTACCAACAACGCCTATTGGCGTGATTTGGGCGTTTGCGGCGGCGATCCACCACCGCCACCGCCACCTCCTCCGGGTTGCGAGGAGCCTACGCCGATCCAGATATTCGGTGTCTGGCACGCCGGCGATCATTATTGTGATTGGGCACTGCCGATCGACATGAATCAGTTTGATTCTGACAACCACTGGCTCATCGACCGCGGTGATGGTCGTCCGTCGGTCAATCTGGTTGTCTTGAGTTTCTTGCAGCCGCTGCAGGTGTTGAATATGTCGGCAGGCGATCCGACCACGGGTGTTCCGGTCGGTATGACCCAGGATGTGGTGAATTATTTTAAAAATGAGGGCATTCGCGTCATGATGTCCATTGGCGGTGTGACCTATACCGATTATTGGACACAGGCTCTCGCCACGAACGCCACACAGTTTGGTTTGAACGCCGCCGCGATCGCGTCGTATTTTGGCGTCGGTATTGAAATTGATTACGAAGAAGGCCAGAATCCCGATCTGATCGGTCTGCAGGCGTTTGTGGATGCCTATCGTTCCGTGCATCCATACGACGCCACCGGTGCCAACCACGCGGCTCGTTTGACGATCGACTTGGCGGCCGGCGGACGCTACTTGATCGATCTGAACCGCTATGCAACGATCAATTGGCTGGACAATGCGAATCCGGTTTTGGATTACGCCAATGCAATGGTTGCGCGTGACTCTGGCGATCCGGCAGACTGGCAGGAACACGTGGATGGAAAACCACAATATGGCCCACCGATTCCGCCCAAAGCGCCGAATCGATTCACCGGCGGTCTTTACCTCAAGGGTAATTTGTCAAACTGCACAAATTTTGCCTCCTCGGAACAAAATGAGCATGCGGATTATGTGATGAACGTTGCACCGAATGGCGCCGGGACGACATGCGGTATGCTTGGTTATATGTTCTGGGCCGCGGGGACGCCGTCTGCGCGTAAGAATTATGTATCGACCTATCCGCCCAATTCCTGTGAAGGCGGAATGGGTGTCGCGGCAACAACTTTTGATATTCCGATTCCAATGCCGCCACTGCGACAAGAATAAAGACTGCAGCACTAGTTGAGCGCCGCATAATTCGATATGCGGCAACTATTACGTTTTACACAAGGTTTAGACACCAAAATTAATTAACACATCAGGGCTTCATTATTTAAGAAAGGAAAAAATTATATGAAAAGAATGTTGCCTTTTGCTTCTATCTTGCTCGTAATGGGTATGATTTTTCTTGTGAGTTGTACAATACAGCAAGATCCGACAAATCCAGTGGGAAAATCTCAGGATCTGTCAACCATCAAGTCCACCTGTACAGCTCCAGAATGGGATCCAAACACATCCTATAAAAAGGGCGATGTTGTCTCGTATAATGAGCATGAATGGCAAGCCAAGAAAAACAGCCAGGGAATTGAACCGGGCAGCAGTCCAGCCTATTGGACAGACCTGGGCCCCTGTGGTGGTGTTGAACCACCTCCGCCACCACCAAGCGATCCACAACGTCTGCAAATTCTCGGTGCCTGGCACGCCGGCAATGACTACTGCACCTGGGGCTCGGTGCGCAATATGACGGATTTTGCCAACGAAAACGACTGGATGCTCACCGGAAATAATGGTAGCCCAGCAGTCAACTTGGTTGTCCTGAGCTTTGTGAATCCGCTCAAACTTTTAAACCAAACCACGGATGATATCACGCTCAATGGTATACCGCGCGGTATGACCCAGGACGTGGTCAATTATTTTAAAAACGCCGGCATTCGTGTGATGCTCTCTATTGGCGGTATCACTTATACCGATGATTGGAACACGGCGCTGGCGACCGATCCGGTGACATTTGCCCAAAATGCTGCTGCTGTGGCGCAGGCTATGGGTGTTGGCATTGAGATCGATTATGAAGAAGCACAAAATCCAAACCTGACGGGACTGGCGACCTTTGTCAACACCTATCGTTCGATTATTGCGTATGATGCGACCGGCAATAATCATGCGGCTCGTTTAACAATTGACCTCGCTGCCGGAGATCGCTGGTTGATTGGCATTTGTCAATACGCGACCGAGAACTGGCTCACCATCGACAATCCGGTTCTCGACTATGCCAATGCCATGGTGCCGGCGCGACAGCCGAGCGCCAGCGATGCAATTGCGAATTGGCAAGAACACATCGATGGCAAGCCGCAATACGCGCCGCCCATTCCACCATTGGCACCGCGTAAATTTACCGGCGCTTTTTACCTGGTGGATCGCAGAGCGATCCCGGAATGCACCAATTTCAGTGCGTCCCTGCAACTGGAAACCGCAGATTACGTTCAAACTGTTGAACCGAATTCGAACCTGCAAGGGGCCACAGCGGGCGCGGGCAATGGTATGCTCGGCTACATGTTCTGGGCATCCGGTGCACCGAGCACCCGGAAGGTCAGCACATTTCCGCCAAATACCTGCGAAGACGGACTCGGTGGTGCGATGGGTTATTTTGACATTCCATTCCCCATGGAGACGCTGGATTTTTCCGGTGATCGGACTCGGTAAACTAAAATCATAAAACTCCTCTCTCAAAACAGGCCTTTTGGATTAACTCTCGCCAAAAGGCCTCTTTTTTGTTCACCCACTCATGATTAATCATCATGAATATCCGGCCCTCACTGGATCGGAATGACTGGTTTAAATTTATATAAATGCGGCATTTATGAAAATTAAGAAGTGTGCCGGATTCTGAACACTTTTAAATTCTTTCAAAAAATAATAACTTAGGAACAAGTTGCAAGCTTGACTTACAAAATCGAAAGGGAGAAAGTAAACCAGTGCCGAATTTTGAACATCTCATTAAAAATTTGGTTTATTTACAATGCAATTAGCCTATAAAAAACAACAGGTTGAAGCCATGCCAAAATGACATCCAGTCTGGCATAATAGTTGTTTTTAAATATATGGATCGGGGCATTCATACGAACGGCAACTTGTTACGAATCACAAAAAACAATCAACAAGGAGGTGCACATGCTGCGTCAAGGTATCAAAACGTATTCGCTGGTCCTGGTTTTTTCAATGATATTCATGAGTGTTGTCGTGAATGCAGATTCTTTCAAAGTAAAAAAAATGAAAATGTCCTCCCAAACGCTCAACTATGTGAAAGATGAATTGATAGTAAAGTTTAAAGGAGGTGTCACCGACGCAAAAATTGACGAAATTAATAATTCCTTTGGGACTCACGTCAAATCATCTAGTTATAAACACGACAAGTTCAAAGTTCTGAAGATCAAAGATAAAAAATCTGTTGAAGAGATGGTCGCAAAATATCAAAAGCACCCTCTCGTTGATTATGCCGAAGCCAATACATTTTGTTATGCTCAGGCAATTCCTAACGATCCTTACTATTCCCCCTATCAGTGGCATCTTGATAATCCTGTTTATGGCGGTATCCAGATGGAAGAGGCCTGGGATATCACAAGCGGCACTTCCAGCGTAATTGTCGGTATATTGGATACAGGTGTGGCTTTTGAAAATTACAGTGTCTATCAACAAGCGCCCGATCTGGCCAATACAACTTTTGTCGCCGGTTATGACTTTATCAACAATGATTCACATCCCAACGATGATGAAGGACATGGTACGCATGTATGCGGTACAGTCGCACAATCAACCAATAATGGCGTTGGTGTCGCCGGCATTGCCTACAACACGGCGATTATGCCGGTCAAGGTTTTGGATCAAAACGGCAGCGGTACAGCAACCGCCCTGGCAAATGCCTTGTACTGGGCGACTGATCACGGCGCTGATGTCATCAATATGAGTCTATCCTGGCCTCCGGGCTATAATCCGGGCTCAACGATTGAGAATGCCATTGCCTATGCCAATAACCATGGCGTCACACTCGTTGCTGCCGCTGGAAATGATAACACAGGTACAGTATGCTACCCGGCAGCCTATGATGATTATGTGATAGCTGTTGGGGCAACTCGATATGACGAAACACGGGCCTACTATTCAAACTGGGGCGCCTCACTGGATGTGACCGCGCCAGGCGGCGATGTGACCATCGATCAAAATGGCGATGGTTACGTGGATGGTGTTTTGCAACAAACCTTTGGTTCCTCACCAACCGATTTTGGTTATTATTTTTATCAGGGCACGTCCATGGCGTCACCACATGTCGCTGGTGTTGCGGCGCTTTTGATCGCCAATGGCACGACTGGTCCGGATGCCGTTCGTGAAGCGCTCGAAAACACGGCAAAAGATAAAGGCGCTTCCGGCTGGGATACCATTTATGGTCACGGCATTATCGACGCGTATGCCGCTTTGAATTACAATGTCACGCCGCCGGAAAATCAGCAGCCGGTTGCGGACGCCGGTGGGCCGTATGTTGCCGATGTCGGTGTCAGCATTACGTTTGATGGCACGGATTCATACGATCCCGATAATAATCCAATAACCTATGCCTGGGATTTTGGTGACGGTTCGACCGGTAGCGGACCAACCCCGGAGCACGCTTACACGTCTGCTGGTACCTATACAGTCACGCTGGTGGTGAATGATGGAGAGCTGGATTCCGATCCATCTACAACCACGGCGACAATAAGCGAACCCGGTCCTGTGCCGGTGATGGTGGTGACGGATATCGCCCTCTCTCTGTCGTCAAAAGCGCGTGGCAAATTTTTAGGCGGCAACGCGGAGGTCACTGTTCTGGATGGCGATGGTTATCCCGTAGCAGGTGCGACGATTTACGCGCACTGGTCCGGCGCTGTCTCGGAATCGGAAGTCTTTACCACCAATTCAAATGGAGTTGGCAGCTGCTCCTCGGCTATGGTCAAAAACGCGACCGGCTATTTTGTCTTTACGATTGATGATGTCGTAAAAGCAGGTTATATTTTTGACACTGTCAATAGTGTGTTAACAAACTCGATTGCCGCCTCGGCATCGGCGAGCAGCAATTTTGCCGCTTCGCCAAATCCAGCCAATCCAAGCACACAATTTACCTACGCTATTGAAACGCCAACAACGGTGAGCCTTATCATCTATAATGTCCTGGGGCAGCAGGTCCGTGTGCTGACGAATGAATTTCATACCCAGGGGGCATATCGTTTGACCTGGGATGGTCGAGATTATAATGGTATCTCACTGACCAGTGGTGTTTATTTGGTACAATTGATAATTGGTGACACGGTTGAAAACATGCGGATACTGTTAGCGAAATAAGTCGATATTTTCCGCTGGTTTCCTGAGAAACGAGAGAAAACCTCGGAGGTTTGTAAAACCTCCGAGGTTTGATGATTACAGATATGCTCATTGCGCTCCCGCCTCATACCGCACCACATACATTTACCCTGCAATATTTTTTACGTATCATATTGTTTTTTTCATATTATAATGTATATTAGCATAGAGAGTACGAAGGAGGCGAAATCCATTCTTTTCCGGGGTTGGTACGAATATTCTCACTCTCAAAAGTTCATTGCTACAAATTATCTTCAAAACTATAGGTATTCTATTTTTGAACGCTCAGTAGTCGTTTTTGAATGCTGAGTACTAACTTTCCGCATAATATTTTTGTATATTTGATCACGAATCAGTACTGTATATGAATCTTGATCAACAAAGCGCTGACTTTGATGAACAGCTCCAGATTACTCTATTTTTCATTTTTTCGAAAGGAGGTGCCACTGTTCTATTTTCAGGTGTGTGAATAGGCTGTTTGAGAGGATGTGACATATCTTATAAGATAATTGTCATTCGCAATCGTTTATTTTAATCGTGAGAGGTGTCTTTATGAAGGGATTAAAAAATTCTGACCATGTGGCCGCTGTTTTACTTTTCAGTGTGCTGATGCTGATGTTTTCACCGCTGTTTGCTGATTGCCAGGAACCCATGTACGGCAAAGCTGTTGTGGACGGCGACTATAGCGAATGGAATTTGAATCCTGACTTTTTTGCCAATATGTATCACTCCTGGGATAAACCAACTGTCCTCGCTAAACTATATCTTCGTTATGACTGCGCGGATAATAAAATGTATGCGCTTGTCTTGACGACCAATATGGATCGAACAATGGAGACAATAAATCCTGTAGAGTCATGGATAAAAATTGATGACGATTTTGCCGTCAAAGGTACAGACGAATCCTTTGAGTGGATAAATCAAGTGGGCGATTATGCTGTTGGCTGGGAGGCGTCCTTTGATCTGGCGGTTGGTGATTATGGGATCAAAGCGCACAGCAATGTTTATTGGGATGACGAATCGCAAACAGCAGGGACAAGTCATCAAAATATCGATATCTGCACAGACTGTCCGGTTTTGGGAAAAATCGGTGATTATGTGTGGCATGATGTTGATAAGAATGGCTACCAGGATGATGGGCTGCCGAGTCAAGTCGGCATCGCCAATATCACCGTACGATTGATGATCTGCGACCAGCAGGGAAATGTCGTCGATGAAATGTCAACTGCAACAAATGCCGACGGTTGGTATATCTTTGACAATTTGCCTGCCGGCTGCTATTTTGTTGATGTGGATGAACGGGATGAGGACATGCCCACGGATGGGGCCGGGCGGATGTGGGTTCAAACAACCATCACGAGCGAAAACAAGCACGATCCGCATCAGGTTGCGCTTGCCCAGGGTGAGGTGTATTTGCAGGCTGACTTTGGTTTTGCCGGTTTAATAGATCCGGATCTTGGCACGATCGGCGATTATACCTGGTGGGATGAAGACGACGATAATCAACAGCCCGGTGATCTGGAACTGCCCTACATTATTGTCGAGCTTTACAAAAGTGGTGTCCTCAAGGCGCGCGCCAAAACCGATCGATTTGGCAACTATTTGTTTTACAATGTGCCGTTTGGAAGTGATTATGTGGTGGTTGTCGATGAGTCTGGACCGTCAAAACCTTATCTGGTCGAATCATTGAGATCAACCGTGCCCTATGGTGAAATTGGCGAGCTGACAAAGAATGGAATTTTTGATGGTTCCATCGGCTTGTTCAAAGCTGCGGCCACAGAAGACGCTCCCTATTGGGAAGTCTATGACTGGCTGTTTACCGGCGAGCCACCCTACGATAACAATCACCTGGTGACAATCACCCAGGAGGCGCCAAATTATCTCGATGCCGATTTTCCCTATCTGGAAAACGAGCCGATCGTCGTTAATCTGTTGTCATTCAACGCCGAGTTCCAGGCGGATGGTATCCATGTCACCTGGCAAACAGCACAGGAAAATAGCATAGCCGGCTATAACCTGCTGCGACGCGAAAATGGCGCAGCCGATTACATCCGCGTCAATGAGGCTCTGGTAAAATCACAGGGTGCGATGCAGGGCGCAACGTACGAGTTGATCGATCGCATCGAGCATGCCGGCACCTACTATTATAAAGTGGCTCGCGTCGGACTCGACGGACAGACCGAAGAGTCAAAGCCGATAACAATCGCTTTGTCTACAGAGGTTTTCCAGTCGATTTATGGCGCAACGGATTTTGCTCTCCATCCCAATTACCCGAATCCGTTCAATCCGGAAACCTCGATTAAATTTGCGATTCCAACATCAGAATGGGTCGTACTGGAGATTTTTGATCTGCGCGGTGCCCGGGTGAGAACACTCGTCAACGAAAATCTGGCAAAGGGACGATATGAGCGGACATGGGATGGCAATAACGATTTTGGCGAACCGGTTGCAACCGGGCTCTATTTCTACCGCTTGTCAGCCGGCACCTTTGTGCAAACACGCAAGATGACTGTGATGAAATAAGGCCATATGACCTGATTACATCACTACATATGGCCTTATTTCCATTTATTCCATTTGGCCTACCACAATATCTTGTGGCAAGGCCAAATGGCCTAAACGAAAATAAGAGTGCTCGAATAGCGCTCATCTGTCTATTCTCGTGGCAAAAATGAAATTCTTATATTTTTTACTGGTTTTGCTGGCCTTCTTGCTATTTTTGGACTCTTATGCTTTGACAGCAAAATGCCTATTTTGGTATAGCTTTTTTGTGGCGGGCTTTTTTATTGACAGGAAAAAGTAAAATTTTTACAGGAATATATTTCTCATATGTCATATGCGCCGGTCTAATCGATTTGCTATACGGGAGAGCCATTGGTACAATGTGGATTTATCCCCATTTTGATCTGAACAACACTTACATGGTGACCAAAAAGCAGCTGAAAATAGCCTGGATCATGGCCGCGATGCAGCTTTTTTCATTTCTTATGCCGATAATAAATTATGTCCTCGGCAACCATCACGCCAATAAGATCATTGTTATGTCAATGGTTATGGGTCTTTTTTCATTCTCTCCACTCACCCTTTTGCTTTTCAAGAACAAATACTTGTTTTCCAAAGTACTAAATCTCGATAGAGTGACATTAGTCACTCTTTTTTAACGTGGCTGGTTTTTTCTCGTTGTTTCAGGAATCGTCATGGTATACGATACAAGGATACTGTTTATGAAAGGGCCATATCTTACCGAAGCATTGATCGATGCAAATTGATTGATAAAAACAAAATAATTTTATACTTTATGCTGTTTTACAAAGCAAATAATTATGAATGAATCCTGTCATAAAGAGGGAAAGATGCCTAATTTTGATTCCTGGTCGATTGAAGATTTGGCCATAACAACTATGAGAACACTCGCTATTGATGCAGTTGAAAAAGCAAACTCTGGCCATCCGGGCACGCCAATGTCTGTGTCGCCGCTGGTTTATCTACTCTATAAAAAAATACTCAGACATAATCCGAAAAATCCTGACTGGTTTAATCGAGACAGATTTGTCTTGTCAGCGGGTCATGCCTCCATGGTGCTCTACTCTATCTTGCATTTGTCAGGCTATGATATATCCCTGGATGATTTGAAAAATTTTCGTCAACTCGGTAGCAAAACGCCGGGCCATCCTGAACACGATTTACCTGGCGTCGAAACAACCACCGGGCCGCTCGGCCAGGGTATTACCAACAGCGTTGGTATGGCTATTGCTGAAGCCCATCTGGCCAAAGTTTATAACCGGCAAGGCCATAATATTATCGACCACTACACATACGCATTATGCGGCGACGGCGATTTGATGGAAGGCGTCAGTCACGAGGCTGCCTCAATGGCCGGACACTTTGGCCTCGGAAAGCTCATCTGGTTTTACGATGACAATAATATTACCATCGAAGGACGTACGGAATTGACATTTTCGGATGATGTGCAAAAGCGTTTTGAAGCTTACGGTTGGCACGTTATTCATGTTGGTGAAAAAGCAAACGATTTGCCGGCGCTGGCTGACGCAATTAAAGCAGCACAAGCCGAGACCAACAAGCCATCGCTCATCATCATCAGCTCGGTAATCGGCTTTGGCGCTCCGAATAAAAAGGATACCTCCGACGTGCACGGTGCACCATTAGGGGAAGAAGAAGTCAGGCTCACCAAACAGGCTTATGGTTGGCCGGAAGACGCACATTTTCTCGTGCCTGAAACGGTCTATGAGCATATGGCTGATCTAACGTCCAATGGACAACGAGCCGAAGAGGAGTGGCTGAAAAAATTTACTGCTTACGAGGCCGCGTTCCCGGAATTAGCGGCGCAGCTGAAAATCGCCATCCGCGGTGAGCTCCCTGAAGGTTGGGAAACCGACCTTCCATCTTACGAACCAGCTAACGGTGCCCAGGCGACACGGGCGATTGGCGGCAAAGTACTCAATGCTATTTCAGACAGAATACCTTTTCTCATTGGTGGCAGTGCGGACTTGAATCCATCGACCAAAACATATTTGAACACTTCCGGCTACTTTGGCAGGAACGCCTTTGGCGAAAAAAATGTGCCGTTTGGGGTGCGTGAGTTTGGTATGGCAGCAGCCGTGTCCGGTATGTCTTTACACGGTGGTGTCCGTCCCTTCGCCAGTACGTTCTTTGTCTTCACTGATTATGCCCGACCAGCCATGCGGTTGGCGGCGTTGATGGAACTGCCGGTCATTTATGTCATGACGCACGATTCTATCGGTGTTGGCGAAGATGGTCCAACGCATCAACCGGTTGAGCATTTGACCGCTCTCCGTCTCATTCCAAATATGACAGTCATTCGTCCAATGGACGCGAATGAGACCGTCGAAGCCTGGAAAGTCGCCTTGCAGCATAAAACTGGCCCAACAGTTATTGTGCTCACACGACAAGGATTGCCCATTGTAGATCGAACAAAATATGCCGCAGCGTCGAATCTCGTACGGGGTGCGTATATACTGTCCCCGGAAAAAGGCAAAAGCCCGGACATAATTCTCATCGCCTCCGGCTCCGAAGTGCAATATGTTCTCGAAGCTCAAGAAAAGCTCGTCGCAGATGGCATTGATGCGCGTGTGGTCAGCATGCCGAGCTGGGAGCTTTTTCGGCAACAAGATGAATCTTATAAAAAAAGTGTTTTGCCACTTCATGTGAAAAAGCGGCTATCCATTGAAGCGGGCTCCACCATTGGATGGCACGAGTGGGTCGGAGACCAGGGTTTAACCATTGGCATCAATCGATTTGGACTCAGTGGACCCTATAAAAAAGTATTCTCATACTTTGGCTTTAGCACAGAAAATGTTCTGGAAAAAGCCAAAGAAATTTTGTAAAAACAAAGCCCGATTTCAGTTACAGAATCGGGCTTTTTTTGCGATGATATACCACGTCGGATTAAGCCAGCAATTGTAAAAATTAATCCTGTCTGATGTTAATTTTCCAACGAGTGAAAGAGCACCGATTTTTTGCATAGCCCTGATGATATGGAGATGCAAGTCCCGATTCCACACCCCTTCAGGATGTTGCAGCGCGTATCGTACGACAAAAGAGTTCACAAAGTGCCAGGTGAAACCAGTTTGCCGCATCAGTATATCGAACTTTTTCAAAGAGAAAAGCTCCGGGAAATCCTGTCGATTTTTGGGTTGCCATTTCAGAACAAAAGCCACAATTTTTTTTACACTCCTTCTTGGCAAAAGAGAAACAAGCGGCAAGCTGAAATGCGGATCCATGATGGCATTAACAAGAGAGAATTTATTGGGAGTGGATAAATAGATGATACCATCAGGATTGAGTCTTTTGTACAAATCGTTTAGCGTGTTCACTGGATCAAGTAAATGCTCGATCACGTCCAGCAGGATAATGGCATCAAATTTTTGTAAAGAATCCGGCAGCGTGTTTACAATTTTTATCTGATGTTCCTTTTTGCTAATTTTTTTCTGCAATATTTCCAGTTTCCGTTCATCAAGATCAAAAGCTGTTACAGAAGCATACGCACTGGACAACTCAACAGATATGCCGCCAGTACCACAGCCAAAATCCAAAATCGCCGACCCGGCCAAAGGCATCCAGTGAGACAGGATATAAGTAACGAGTCGTCCGCGCGCGCGTCCAAACCGTTCGTAATTCTGCCAAAGTGCCTCATTTATTTTAATGGATTTCATGGTTGGTACGCTACCATTTGATTTTTGTCAGCATTGCGATTGGCCCGATGACAGCGTTATAAAAAATAAAAAGTACTTGCCAAAATATAAAGTCTCGCACATGAAAAGTCATATTGAATTGAGCGAGAAAGAATCGTAGAAGACTATAGTCAAATAAAAGTTTGAAGGCAAAAGGGAAACACAGCAGAGGCATCGTCCAAACGCCGATAAAAGTCACTGCCCACAGCAACAGATTTAGCGCGTGGTATACTGCAAAGCTGAGTTGAACCGATGGCGGAAAATATTTCCCGGCGGAAAGATGTCGTTTTTTTTGCTGCAGAAATCTGCGCAGGTTATTCGGTCCCGCAGCCGGAACAGCAGCGTTCTGATCAAGCGCATAAGCCACACGCCAGCTCGGATGCCTGGACACTGCTTGTAATACAAAATCATCATCTCCCGATAAAGAGTCCGGCAACGCTGCAAAACCGCCAATATCCTGCAGTGCTTTTTTACGATAAGCCAGATTTCGTCCCGTACAAGTGACGCCTCGCCCAAAGCCAATTGTCGCAGCAGAGACAATTGCGGCGCTGGCTGCATCTATTTCCATTATTCGGCGTGCCAATTTATGGTCTGTTGTCTGCGGCGAGAATCCGGCAACAAATCCAACCGTTTTATCAAAATGCCGAATCATGCCCCTTATCCAGGATGAGGGTGGAAAACAGTCTGCATCGGCAAATAACAGAATGTCTGCACGAGATGTGGCAACAGCTAATTCAAGAGCAGTTTTTTTCGAACTTTTATATTTCTCGCGAACCGGGTTGTGCAAAAGATTAATTTTATTTTTTTGGCAGAACTTTGGCAACCGTTCATGCGTACAATCACTCGATGCATCATCGACAACTATAATTTCGTACAGATGCCGGGGGTAATCCTGGTGTACCAGCGCATTCAAACATTTCAGCACTGTATTACTCTTGTTACGCACGGCAACGACTATGGACACAAAAGGCAGGTCATGTTGAAGGATATTATTCTGCTGCACAAGAAAAAGCCCATAGCGCACGATGAGAATAAAGATGCCATAAAAAACGACTGACAAGCACGAAATATATAAGAGTCTGTACATAAAAATGGATTTTGAGAAACTGCTTGATTAAATCGATTAAAATGCTAAATTACACGCTTTTTAAAAATTGATTGGATCGATTCAGCATTGCACAAACAAAAAGCTGTGTTGTACATGTCGTCAAAGCACAATCTAAAAAGAGGAATAAAATGAAAAAAAGCAATCAAAAAGTTTCAGCATCATTCAAAGTTTTACTCAATTTGCTTATGGGTATCGCTTTGATCATCGTGGTGCTTGTTGGGATCAAATACGCAGTAAACAGGCAACACGAGATGAAAATTGCTGAACTGGAGAGAAACATTTTAGAAATGAGATCCGCCATTACAATGGATAGCATTCGTCAATACAATATTCTCAAAGTTCTTTCAATCATTGATCAATACAATACGAGGATGCCACGGCATCAAAAGTATGAAATTGCAGAAGAGCTTTTTGCAATGACACAAAAATACCCAAATTTGAATATTGATTTGCTATGCGCTACAATTACCCATGAAAGCGCGGGCACCTGGGATCCGGAAATCGTTTCACCCGCGGGTGCGATGGGTCTCATGCAGATCATGCCAGTGACGGGAATGTTTATCGCCTCTCATGAGGCCATTACGTGGACATCAGCGGAAGAGATTTTATTTGATCCGATATACAATATTCGAATAGGTTCGCGATATCTTTCATCGCTGATAAAAATCTATGACGTTGACGGCGGTCTTGCTGCTTATAATGGGGGAGAAGCGAGAGCAGCGCTATGGCTGGGACAAGGCAAAAGAAACGATGTGCTTGCCAAAGAGACCCAACGTTATGTTCCCGCGATTCAACGGCTTTATGAAGAGTTCAGGGCTTTAAGCATGTAAGAGAGGATTGAGCACATCCTCTCTTTGATGGATGTAACATATATGTTCCTTCTCCCATTATAATTGAGCAAACTTTTTCGCTTGCACTTTATAACCTTTTTCCCTAAAATAAATGGTGTGAAAACAAACACTTTGAAGGAGGAACGGAAAAATGCAGACTCGTTATCAATTCCATTTGACAGTTGCAATTTTGTTCCTGTCCATTACTTCGTGCATATTCGCTCAAAATAGAAGCATGTACAATCAAGAGACTTTTGAGAAAAAGAGTATGCTTGATATACATGCAGGTTATCTGAGTCCGAGAGACGCGGACCAAGGCACTATTTTGGGCGCGACACTTTTATCGACATTTGACGATGCTATAGACCTCGGCTTTGGCATGGATTTTTTCCAAAAGTCATACGCTGAAGAAATGGAAGTTCCGAATGAGGAGGGAACAGAACCAACATTGGTGCTGAGAAATATCAATTTCAAGCGCACGATACTTCCGCTCTATGCGTCCCTGAAAATTAAAATTCCAGGATTGATTTCACGCAGAAATGATAAAGTTATTTTTGGCTATTTTGCCCGGGCAAGTCTCAGCTATCAATTTCTCATCAGTGACGAGAAAAACTATCAGGACGGCAAAAGTGAAAAAAGAAATTATAAGGGTTGGGGCTGGCAGGGCGGTGCCGGGCTTTTTTACGGCGTCGGCTCGCGATCCACATTAATCGCTGAGGCTGTTTACAACAATTGTATTGTTAATCGAAATGTCAGCAAGCATGCTTCGCTGCTACCTTCAACTGACCGAGTTGATTTGTCTGGCGTTGGTATTCGTGTCGGAGTCGAGCTGGATATCAAATAAGATGGCAGAATTTCGAACTTTTCAAATAGGGCTTGGTTTCAAGCTCCCCTCTGTCCTGAGGAACCTGCTCATCCTTAATGCTGTAATTTGGGTGATACAACAATTTACCGGGACTATCCTCAGCGATCTTTTCGCACTGCATCCGCTCGCCATTATAAATGACTTTGCATTCTGGCAGTTGTTCACTTATCAGTTTCTGCATGCCAATTTTTTTCATCTCTTTTTTAATATGTTTATCTTGTTCATGTTTGGCAGGGAAATTGAACTCGTATTAGGAAAACGACAATTTTTAAGATACTATCTGCTGACAGGAATTGGTGGGGGCTTTTTTCAATTAATTGCCAATTGGGGTACACCGAGTGTCATTTTAGGAGCGTCCGGTGCAATATATGGTATTTTGCTGGCTTTTGGGCTTTTGTTTCCGGATCGACCGGTCACTTTTTTTTTCATCATTCAACTAAAAGCCAAAACTCTGGTTGCTATCTTTATTGGTATTTCCCTTGTGTTCGGTTTTCAAAGTGAACTTTTTGGTACAAATGATCGAGTTGCTCACTTTGCCCACCTTGGCGGGGCATTTACAGGATTTGTACTTTTGCGCGGTCGTTCCATTTATCAGGGTATTATCAGGCGAATCGCCCAAAATCAACAAAAAAAGCGACAGGAACGTGAACGACAACGTCAGGAACGCATCAAGAAGAAACGCCAGGAAATTGATGTCATTCTTGACCGTATAAATGAAATTGGTTATGAAAATATTTCCGAAGCCGAGAAAGATCATTTAAGAAGGGCGAGCGAATTTTTGTCAAATGAGGAAAAGATCAAATCATAGATGCAACGAATAAAAAGCATTCTCAGCTCATTTCTTTTATCTCTTGTTATCCTGTCATCCTTAAGCGCGCGGAACATCAGCATTCGCGACCAGATTAGCCACGTATCCCTGGGCACCATCCAATCCATTTACTTTGGCGAGCAATCCTTTTTCCCGATTGAAGAATTGGCCAAGCTCCTTTCTATTCCGATCGACAAAAATAATGCCGAGAAGACACTCACTTTGTTTTATAAACAGACGCCCATTGTTTTCACTGCCTATTCTCCTTTTGTCAGATTCGGAAATTTCAACTATCAAATGTCAACAGAAGTTCGATTTCCCAATCGTGAATTCTATATTCCGCTAACGGGATTCATCGGCGGTATGGAAGCATCAAAAATAAATACAATGAGTTTTGATGAATCTCAACACGTTCTTTACGTCGTTACTCGTCCTGCCAATCTTGTACGTTTATCGACCATTTCACAAGATGATACGGTCAAACTGGTTTTGCACACCACAAGCCCCTTTCGCGAACCTGATATCACTACGCTGCACGAGGATGAATGGTTCTATCTCACTGTGAATGGTGGCATCATCGATGTAAAGAATGATTTGGGGTTTGAGCACATTCCGGAAGTATTTGAAATCATTCCATTGCAAATCAATCGAGATCAAGCGAGACTGTCACTGCATTTGGCGCCAAATGTCTCGGGAGTCAACGTCCGATGTCTTGAAGAGTCTTCCGAAATTGTGATAAATTTAGCGACAACATCCAACACCTCTTCAACACTATTAGCCGGTTTGCAGAAAGAGCGAGAAAAGTGGAAAATTGATAGAATAATCATTGATCCAGGTCATGGTGGGAAAGACCCAGGATGTGTGGGCCCGGGGAAGATGTATGAAAAAAATATCGTCTTAAACATCGCAAAAGCGACAAAGCGCGAGATCGAAAGCCGAATGGATGTTGAGGTTATCCTCACGCGCGAACACGACTCGTTTGTTCCTCTA
The DNA here is from genome assembly GCA_016928775.1 of Candidatus Zhuqueibacterota bacterium. GTDB lineage: Bacteria > Zhuqueibacterota > Zhuqueibacteria > Residuimicrobiales > Krinioviventaceae > Kriniovivens. Next base: position 134,880 of record JAFGKD010000078.1, read on the forward strand.
AAAAGGCGGACAAAAAATGCAAACGAAGCAGGCGGCAAGCTCTTTGTAAGCTTTCATGTTGATGCGAATCGTGTGAAAAGCTTGCGCGGACACACCGTTTATTTTCTCGGACCAGCAAAGACGGATGCTGCGAGAGATGTTGCGCAATTTGAAAACTCTGTTATTCAATTCGAAGAATCCCAAAACGAGTATGCCGGACTTTCAGATATGTCATTTATCCTTGCTGCTAATGCCCAAAATGCATATAACAAAGAGAGTCAGGATTTTGCCTCGATGATTGATCATGAGATCAAAACACAATGTGGCTCGAGGAGCCATGGTGTTCGACAGGCTGGATTTTATGTTCTCTATGGGGCATCTATGCCAAATATTTTAATCGAAACAGGTTTTATGACAAACAGTGCTGATCGAGCCAAATTGATGAGCGGAGAATATCAAAATGCGCTGGCCAAAGCCGTAGCTGATGGCATTGTAGAGTTTAAAAACAAGTATGAAAGCACTACCTTTTAAGATCAATATGTTTGAATTTTATACCTTGATGTGACTTTCTGCGCTGAAATTCGGCTTGAATGGCATTGAGGACAAATAGTTTGTTCAGGCTCCATTGGGGTTCAATTAAAATTTTTTTCGGTGCTTCAGCCGTCAGGCGCTGGATAACCATTGTCGGCGGCAACAGCTCGAGAAAATCGACTGCAAGAGCTGTATATTTTTCGAGTGTTAGTGGAAAAACTTTGCCGGTGTTATAATAAGACTCAAGTTGCGTCTGTCGGAGGATGAGCAGCGGATGGATCTTGACTTCATGTGTTTCGCTTTGTGCAATCCGTTTTGCTGTTTTTATAATATCATTTCTGCTTTCACCCGGCAAGCCAATTATAATATGTGTACAAATACGAACATCAATTTTTTTCAATTTTTCGACTGCATTGGTATAATCCTCGAACGTATGGCCTCGATTTATTGTTTTGAGTGTTTTATTATGCGACGACTGCAAACCCAATTCAATCCATACATCGACTTTTTTTGTCAGCTTTTGGAGCAATTCGATGACACTTGTAGAAAGACAATCAGGACGTGTAGCAATCGAAATGGCCACAACATCTTTGAAATTGATTGCTTCAAGAAACAATTTCTCAAGATGGGGAATAGGGGCAAAAGTATTGGTGCTGGATTGAAAGTAAGCGAGGTATTTTGTTATATTGAATTTTTGTTTTGCACGTTCGATACCTTCATACATCTGTTGAGATATACTTTTTTGCTGTTTCGACCCCATGAATGAAAAACTATCGTTGCGACAAAAAATACATCCTTCTTTGCCATCCACCTGACAATTCGGACAAGCCAAACCTGCATCCAGGCTCACTTTCCACACTTTTTGGCCGTATTTTTGGAGTAAAAAGCTGGAAAATTTATTATAATAAAAATCCATTTTGCTCAAATGAAAAAAGGCCTTTCAGTGTTGTCTGAAAGGCCTTTATAATAAGAATCCTGGCGACGTCCTACTCTCCCACACAGTCTCCCGTG
>JAFGKD010000079.1 GCA_016928775.1 Candidatus Zhuqueibacterota bacterium
CACGGGAGACTGTGTGGGAGAGTAGGACGTCGCCAGGATTCTTATTATAAAGGCCTTTCAGACAACACTGAAAGGCCTTTTTTCATTCGCTTGGCCATTTAAAAAACAAACATCAAGGCGCGATTTAGAGCAGCTTCTCGTTCGCAACTGCATTCCACGCCAAAACGGCTGCACCTAATGCAGCGGAATTATCCCCGAGTTCTGCTTTCACAATCTGTACATTGCGACGCGCAATGTCAAAAACATTCTTTGTCGCAGTATTGCGAACAATTTTAACATAAGGCTCACCTATCGCTTCGACGACGCCCCCACCAATAACAACAACTTGAGGATTAAAAATGTTTAAAAAATTTGCCACAGCATAACCAACATATAGTGCCGATTTTTCGACAGCAGCTATTACAGCCGCATCACCTGCGAAAAAGGCTTCCGCAATTTTTTTACTACGAATCCTTACGGTTTTTTCTCCATTTTGCAAGACAGCCGTTTGAACACCATGTAGCTCGGCAACACGAATTTCTCGCTCAATCGCCAGCCGACTGGCAAACGCCTCGAGGTGACCGTTTACACCACAGCCGCATTCCGGACCGTTTGGATCGAGAATTACATGCCCCAACTCGCCGGCATTCTGATTATAGCCGTGCAATAGCTTGCCGTCAATTATCACACCACCGCCAATTCCAGTGCCGATGAATAATCCTACCATATGCTGCGCACCATGACCGGCACCGTAAGCAAATTCACCAAGTATACCCGCATTACAGTCGTTGTCAATCACAACTTTCTTGTGCAAGATTTCTTCAAGTCTTGCCTTGAGCGGTGCATCTTTCCATTTGAGATTGGGCGTCTCTATTATCATCCCCTTGTCCAGGTCCAAAGGCCCGGGTGATCCGATCCCGATCGTCGCAATGTCTGTATCGAGATCGATTCCTCCTCGATCAGCCGCCTCTTTTATGCATTTTGCAATACGACCAACAACGACATCAAATCCCAATTCCGCCTTTGTTTTTTTTCGGGCGCTTGCTTGAATATTACCAGCCATATCAACAACAGTGGAATAAATTTTGGTTCCGCCGAGATCAACTCCGATGACGTATTTCGAATTTTGTGGCATTGTTACCTCAAAAAAGTTGTGCCTACAAATATAAAAAATTAATCATAAATATCATAATGCCTTTGCAAAATCCATCCTTGACATAGAGCATGGTTTATGCTATATTTGTATAACTTGGGATTTCTCCATATACTTGTTTTATTTGAGATGGCACGTAACAGCAAAACTGCAAAAAGCATGAATATGCTCGAAATTGAAAAAAGTGCACGAGCAAAGATCAAAGCACGCCGTTCCTTTAGCATCGCGTCGCTAGAATCCATGTCGGCTTCTCTTGTTGATTCTAACCGTAGTGAACTTTTTAATGAAATATTTGATATTTGTTTTCAAGCATTATCATCTTCACAAAGCAGTGACCGTAGCGCTGAACGAGCGGGAGAATTGATTGCATCAGTTGATTCAATGATGCAATCGAATATTTTGGGCGATGTGCAAAATACAATAGCGACTTGTTTGGCACAGGAATTATCTCCTGAGGAAATGCTGTGGCTGCAACCTTTCTTGATCAAGATTCTCACGGATATGTCGAATGGTTATTATCGAGTGCTCCGACAAAATGTGATCGATGAACAGCAAGAGCAATTCTTCACTTTTATTGATCAAATTGAAAAAAGTCGTCTCGAATTAAATAAATTGCGCCTGGATATGGATACTTTTGTTTCGCATCGCACAAAAGAATTCATGGAAACGAATCTTAAACTCGAGAAGGAAATTCGCGAACACAAAAAAGCGCGCGCTGCCATGCACGCGAGTGAACATCGATATCGTACTTTAGCGGAATCAGCGCATGATTATATCTATATTATAAACAAGGATGATAAAATTGAATACTGCAACAAGTATGCGAAAGATCTGTTCAGAACTATACGGGAAGATATTGTAGGGGCAAATCGATCCGAGCTGTTTCATTCTGATTCTAACGATCTGCAACACAAAATTCTTAAGAAGATATTTGAGACTGGCACACCTTCCTATCGTCAAGAGTGGACAACACTTAACAACGGGAAAAGAGTATTTCTTGATACACGCCTGGTACCACTCATTGAAGATGGACACGTACGCGCTGTTCTGGGAATCTCCCGTGATCTCACTGAACAGAAGCAAATCGAAGAAAGAATTGCTGATCGCGAGAAAAAGTATCATACTCTTTTTGATACAATTTATAACGCAATTTTTCTCCTTGATGAATGTATTGTGGTCGATTGCAATCAATCTGCAACACGGATTTTTGATATAGCTAAAGGCAATCTCGTGGGCCGTCCATTTTACACTCTTTTTGTGTCAAATGACGCTGCTCAGGATGCTGTCAAAATGCTGATTTCTCAAAATATCGAACGGTGCATTCTTGGTGAGGAACAACGTTTTGAGCTGGACTATATTCGCCCGGATAGCGAAAAGTTAAATTTTGAACTGCACTTTTCAAGATTTCCCGAATCCGATAGATGGCAAGTATTAGCAGTAATTCGAAATATCACCCAGTACAAAAAAGCAAATGAAGCCATCCGAGCCTCTGAGTCGAGATTTCGCGATATTATTCAACGTTCTATCGATGGTTATTTTTTTATTGATGTCAACTACCGGCTCACACATCTCAATCCTTCTGGCGAATATATTTTAGGCTATTCCAAAGAAGAACTGAACAAGCGTTATCTGTCAGATTTGACAAGCAAGCGACACAAAAAATTGCATCGTGTTCTCAAACAAGCGATGGGCGGGACGTCATTCGAATGGGAGGAATTTAAATTCACTGACAAAAATGTTGAAACACACTGGATCGCCGCCAATGTGAGACGGGTTTATGAAAAAGGCATCGTCACCGGCGTCGAGGGTTTTATTAAAGATATAACGCATCGAAAAAAGTCGGAGATTGATTTGATTGAAAATGAAGCACGCTACCGTGCTTTATTTGAAAACACACCTTATGATGTTTTTGGATTGACCCTCGATCGTAATTTCCTCAAAATCAATCAAAATTTCCTGCAAAACTGGGGAGAATTCGAGGGGAAAAAAATAGATGCCTTGAAGCCTCAACGATTAGCTCGCTTGATCACTGAACTATGCGACACCGTTGAACGACTTGAAAAAACACGTGAAATGAGCTACTCTTTAAAGAAGGCTCATGTAATAAAATATTATCGGATCATTTTGGCGCCAATCATTACCCAGAAAGACAAGATGATCGGCTTTGTTGGATTGATCATCGATACAACCGACAGCGTTAAAATGTTAAATGAAAAAAAGACGTTTGCTGAAAAGCTTATTCAAACATCGGAAGAGGAGCAGCGTCGAATTTCTCGAGATATTCATGATTCATTTGGTCAAATGCTTTTTGCCCTGCAGTTGGATATTTCAGCTGTCAAAGAAGGAGTGCGAAATGATATTGATCAAGCGGAGCGGGTGCTTGAAAAATCGCAAGAAAAATTGTCGATGTGCATAAAAGAAGCAAGCGATATTTGCTATAGATTGAGTCCCAAACTGTTAGAGGATTTTGGCCTTGTCGAAGCTTTGGAAGACCTTTTTCAGAATATTGAATCATCCGGTATGTTAAAGATAAACTTTGAGAGAAAATGGTCAAAAAGAAAAAAAGCAAAAAGTCTGGAAACAGCACTATTCCGCGTTACGCAGGAGGCTTTGGCAAATGTTCTAAAACATGCGAAAGCGTCAATGGTCCGCATCAATCTGAAAGAAAAAGAAAAATTGATCTCGTTAACAATTGCTGATGACGGCGTCGGTTTCCATCTTCAAGCTGTTCTCCAGGATCAAAAGCGGGGTTTTGGCCTGATAAATATGAAAGAACGGATAGAAATTATTGGCGGTGATTTTGCCGTGTCAGCAGCCCCGGGGAAAGGAACAACAATCACAATATCTTTACCATTGTCAGTGAAGGGGCGATATGAATAATACAACAATATTATTAGCGGATGATCATCGAATCGTTCGTGAAGGCATAGCACGTTTGTTAGAGTCTTTTGGTGACATCGAGATTGTCGGGCAGGCGAATGACGGGTATGAGGCCGTAACTTTGGCAACGCAACTGCAACCCGATATTTTGGTCCTGGATATAACCATGCCCAAGCTGCTTGGTGTTGAAGTCATCAGCGATGTTCGAATCCATTCGCCAGGAACCAAAATAATTGTACTCAGCATGCATCACAAAGATAAATATATCAAAGACTGTATGCGAAACGGAGCTTCAGCCTATTTGCTCAAAGAATCAGCGGTAAATGAGCTTAAAAGTGCCATCCAGTATGTGCTCAAAGATCAAATCTATTTGAGTCCGGCGATTTCCAGGAGTGTTGTCAAAGACTGGTTGACACCTGATTCGAATCATAATGGCAGCCCCTTGACGAGCCGAGAAAGAGAAATTCTCAAGCTGTTGGCAGAAGGATACAGCAATAAAGAAATTGCATCAATGCTATTTATCAGTCCAAAAACAGTTGAGACACACAGGCATAGAATTAATGATAAGCTCAATCTTGGAAACGTCGCTGATCTCGTTCGATACGCCCTGAAGGAGGGTTTGATTTCTGTGGAGTAGGTGTATAACGTATTTTTTTCAGGATTATCTGTACGAGAAAATACGGAAATCTCTCTATTTCATTCTGCAAAAATAATATTATATTAAAAATATAGTAGAACAATAAATGTCGAGCGTCCACCCCTACGCGAACTGGTGACCCCCCCTAGCCGGCTAGCACGGATGGCTCGACATTTTTACTGTGCAAGCAGTACCTACCATAGTGTGGTCCATTAAAACTCTTAACACTGATAATAAAAGAATACAATGTTGCATGCACATGATACATTTTTTTACGTCAGAAATTATTTTGTACTTGCGAGTTGTTCTATCATTTTGTATGATTACTCAAGTATTGTATCACTATATTAAAGGCTCTATCGTCGATGCCTCTGGAAAATGACGCCACAATCGCTGCAGAATTAAAAAGTCTCGGATATCGAAACATAGCCGCTTTTGATGAAGAGGCAACCGGTGGCGAGGCGTGGGCGTACTATGAAAATTCCCAAATTGAAAACGCTGTTGTTTATCGCAATAAAATATCCGGGCGAGTGGGTAACTTTTTTGAAAAGTACGATGTTCGGCTGACGCTACATGGCCAAGAGATTAGCAGTACGTGCACGTGCGGGAGTGGTCAACATATTTGCAGGCATGCTATAACGTTGCTGTATGGCTGGGTGAATGACGCTGCAGACTTTGTGAATCTGGAAGATGTCCTCATAGACATTGCAAAACTTGATAAAGCTCATTTGCTGAACATCGTAGCGAATATTATTCAACAACAACCCCATATGGCCGATATTTTCCTGGCGCGGAAAAAACTGGATTGGGATGAAATTGATCCCGAGCCTTTTCCCTGAGTGACAAAACAACCTGTACGCTTGAGATTTCCCTCATCAAGGTGTCCACAACGCCGGTGTTCGGAGAATCGTCGCAAAGAAATCTTTTGGCAATAATCTAAAAGAGTTGTATTTATATAATCACCCTGGTTTGTTATATCTGAGATTATATCAACAGTAATAACAATTCGGAGGAATGAACCATATGCATTGCATCTAGGTTGGGCAGCTGAACGAAACAATGGGATGAAGAAGGGTATGGCAATCTTACTACCACGCATCAACGGTTTTTGGGGTACGCGAACGGCACAAAGTAGGAAGGTCATCTATGGCCTGGTGATGATGCTTCTGCTGGTATGTAATGCGCGCGCTAATGAATTCTTTCCCGTACCTGCCCAAATCGAAAGCAATGTTGATTTTTGGACAAAAGTTTACAGCCAATATTCGTCAAATCATGCTATTATCCACGACAAGAATGATCTCTCCATCATTTACAATGTTATTAATCTGAATGATTATTATCCGGATTCGCTGGATATTTCCACAAGATGGACCATTGTTGAGGAGATCAAGCTCGCATATCGTCGGATTCTGCAAAGATTGGCTCAACTCGAAGCGCCGGTCAATCTCGATTCGCTGAGTCGCGAAGAACGACATGTATACATTTTGTGGTCGCATGCTGATGATCCTTTAAAATTCGACAGAGCTGTTTATGCCGTGCGCGCTCAGTTGGGATTGCGAGATCGTTTTGAGGCAAGCATTAGACGCTCCGGCTATTACAAGGAAAATATTACCAGAATATTCGAATCCTACGACCTGCCCCTGGAGCTGACCTACTTGCCGCATGTCGAATCACTTTTTGATTACAAATCCTATTCCAAGGTAGGCGCGGCCGGAGTGTGGCAATTTATGCGTCAGACAGGGAAGCTTTTTATGAACATAAATTATGCTGTGGACGAACGGCTTGATCCAATCACCGCTACAGATGCCGCCGCCCGATTGTTAAAAAGAAATTTTGCAGAGCTGCAAAGCTGGCCCCTGGCTATCACCGCTTATAACCATGGTCTCACGAGCATGCAGCTCGCCAAAGCACAACTTGGCACAGATGACTTTGGCGTTATTTATGATAAATATAAAAATTCCATGTTTGGTTTTGCTTCGAAAAATTTTTACGCAGAGTTCCTGGCTGCCTGGCATGTTGCTGAAAACTATAAAGCCTATTTTGGCACAATTGAGCTTTTCCCTTCTATTCGCTATCAAAGTATAAAGTTGGCCAGTGCACTTTATCTCAATCAAATCGCTGATAATTTTCGGGTATCAGTCGATACATTGATCGTATATAATCCTGCTTTTCAACAATCCGTCATTCATAATCAAGTGCGCGTACCACAGGGATACGTGTTGCGATTACCCTATCGAGAAGGATTCGATCCCCGCGAAGCTTTTGTGCAAGATATAAAGCCGGCCGCACAATCTATCGAGAAATCCGCAAAATCGACTTGGACTCTTTTCTATGCCCAGAATGTGAGCATGCCCGATACGCTCAAATCCACGCAAGATATGAGCGATTCCGAACTCGAAGCGTACATCATGAAAAGGTTAAAATCGCAACCGACGCCATCATTGCTTGAGAGCAAAAATGCAGAGAATCGAAGACAGTCACCGGTCACGATTCAAACCGATTGATGCGAGCGTGCAAAACGACGATGAAACGTGTATCACATCCTTTTCACAAAGGTTTTTCAGAATTTGAGTTCCCAAAAGCTCGTATGGGGCTTCAGCCATTTCAATGTCACGATCAACAAAATAAAATATATATTGGCCTAAAAGATCCTCTCAAACTTTCGGACACAATTGTCCTGCTGCCACAAGACCTGTATTATCTCATTCAGTTTTTCGACGGATCGCATTCATTGTCAGATATTGCGTCGCTCTACAGACGGCAGTTTGGCACGTTTTTGCCCGTTGATCGGTTGACGAAAATGATTAAAAAGATGGATGATGGCCTGCTGCTGGATAACAAGCGCTCGGAAAAACGACTCGATCACATCAAATCGACTTTTCGGAAACAAGCTTTCCGCCCGCCAATCTGTAGTGGCAGCTGCTATGCATCGGATGAAGCGACCTTAATTCAGGAGCTGGAACAGTATCGTCGCTGTGCGGCTACCCCGGAATCGCTGGTTGAAAAATTCACTGGCACGCCAATCAAGGCGATGATTACACCGCACATCGATCCCAGGTTGGGAGGAGCTGCCTATGCCGCCGCTTATAATATCCTGCATGTGGCACAACCAGTCGATCTCTTTGTCATCCTCGGGATTTCGCATCAGCAAATCCATTATCCATTTGCGGTTACAGACAAGGATTTTCAAACCCCTCTTGGTGTCGTCAAAACAGATGACACTTTTATAAATAAAATACGTGATACCTGTTCCTTTGATATTGCCCGGGACGAAATCGTGCATCGCGATGAGCATAGCGTTGAATTTCAGACGATTTTTCTAAAGTATTATCATAAAGCACCATTTAAAATATGCCCTGTTTTGTGCTCTTTTTCGCATGATATGACAACAGCTGAAAAGAATCAGTTTACAGAATTTGTTGCCAGCATACGGGCATCTCTCGAGACCTATGCAGGATGTGTAAGCATTATTGCAAGCGTTGATTTTTCACATATTGGTAAGCATTATGGCCATGATTTTGTGCCAGATTCCTACCTGCTGGCAAAAGTCGAGAATGCGGATAAATCGGTGCTTGACGCCATTGCGCAGCAAAATATTGCAGCGTTTGAACAGTACTTTATCCGTTCCAATAATAAATACAATATATGCGGCTATCCGGCGCTTCGAACTCTCCTTGAATTGCTCCCGCCATCCCAGGCGACAGTGCTTCAGTATGATAACGCCATTATGGATGAAAATCGTTCCACAGTTACTTTTGCGAGCATGATTTTTTCGTGATCAGAAAAACGATTTGAGCTCGGAAAAAACCTCGTCTCGCGTCCCTACTACGGTGTGGCATTTAGGCAAAGAGTGGATGAATTTTTTTCCATAACTTTTTTGAATCACCCGATTATCAAAAATGATCACGCATCCCCGATCGGACTGGCGCCGAATCAATCGGCCAAATCCCTGTTTGAATTTTAGAACGGCAAGCGGTACAGCGTATTCCATAAATGGATTGCCACCATTTTTTGCAATGGCTTCATAACGTGCTTCGATGATCGGCTCGCTGGGCACTTTGAATGGCAGCTTGGTGATAAAAACCGCCTCCAGAGCATCACCTTCAACATCCACACCTTCCCAAAAGCTGTCCGTACCAAATAGCACCGATGTTTTTTCGCGACGGAACCGCTTGAGCAACTCATGCCGATTCTCATTGCCCTGCTTTAGCGGTTTGATCCCAATCATTTGTAAAGATTCTTCGAGTTGGCGATAAATCATATTGAGCAGACCATAGGAAGTGAACAAAATAAAAGCCCGTCCTTCGGATATGCTAATCGCTTTAAAGACAGCTTTGCCAAGTTCCTGGGCAAAATTTGGATGCCGCGGATCCGGCATATCCATTGGCACAGCTAAAATGACTTGCCGCTCATAGTCAAATGGCGCCGGCAGAATGAGTTCAGTTCGACGATCATCAACAACGGTATCAAATCCAATGCGCTCGGCGAGAAAGTCGAAAGAATTTTCCACGGTCAAGGTCGCTGATGTCATGATCACTGTGTCAAATGTATCGTAAACAGCTTCTTTCATCATTTTATTGACCTGCAGGGGAGACATTTGGAAGCGTATGATACTTTTGCCGCGCCAACCCTGCCGCGCCTCAATCCAGCGGATATTCTCTTCATCCCACTCAAAGATGACTTGTTGCAGCACGTCCGCAACGGCTACAATACGCTCTGCCTGTGCTTGCAGTTCAATTATGATTGAATCCCAATCATCTTTGCTGTGTTTGCGACATTTATTCGCCAAAGCAACAAGATCATCGATATCCGTCGCAAATAGCTTGAGCGTTTGAATATAATCCTTGAACGGCGCCGTCAATCCCGGCGCATGAAAAAGGGCATCGATGACGTGCGGCAGCAATCGTAATTTGAGCTCGGATTCAAGGGTACTGCCATGGTACCGTTGAAGGGCTTCGAACAACAAATCCATGACCGAGTCCGTTTGTTCGATGAGCAGATCGACAGCCGGTGCCAACTGCATTCGAATTTTGCTGATAATCTGTTCGACGAGCTCATCCGGCAATTTCCCGCGTCGCTGCAGGATTTTATAGCGTAATGAGTGCAAAAAGCCCTTTTCCATAGCTTTTTGCCTGCGGTGCAAACGGGATAAAATTCGGATGATGCCGGCGCGGGTGATTTGACTACCGAAATAGTTTGTTGCGACATTTTCAATGTGATGCGCTTCATCAAAAATAATTCTTTGGTATGGCGGCAATACAGCCGCATCTTTAAAGCTGCCGGTTTGATGCCGAATCGCCAGGTCAGCAAATAAAAGATGGTGATTGACCACAAGAATATGCGCTTTGGTCGCCTTGCGACGCGCCTTGTTGACAAAACAGGTGCGAAAATATTTGCAGCGGCTGTGCGTACAGGTATCGCTCTCGGCAGCAATTTTCTCCCATACGTCATACTTTGGAATGATGGCCAGGTCAGCCTTGCTGCCATCTCTGGAATTGCGCGCCCAGCCGATCAATGATCGCAATTCATCTTTATCCCCTTCGTCGGCAAACAGATCAAACTCGGAACGCACATCATCCACTTTGCGCAGGCAGACATAATTGGAACGCCCCTTCACCAATACCGCGTCAAATTTGACGGGTAGCGCTTTTTGCAGAAAAGGAATATCTTTTTTGATGAGCTGTTCCTGCAGATTTATCGTGTTGGTGGAGATGACGATTCTTTCTTTATTTTTCACAGCCCAGTAGATTGACGGCAGTAAATAGGCCATGGTTTTGCCGGTACCTGTTCCCGCCTCAATGCTCGATATTTTGCCATCGTTAAAAGCCTGAACCACATAGTCGATCATGTCAATCTGTTGTGGCCGGTCTTCGTACCCGGCCAGCTTTTGTGAAATAATGCCCCCTGGCTGCAACAGCTTTTCAATTTTTTCCGTTTGAAGGGGCCGAACCTCTTTTTTTGAAAATGGCTCAACGACGACATAAATAAAATCGACGTCATTATTGACGACATAAAATGCAACGCTAAAAGCATCGAGTCGTCCGGCAATGTTGAGGTCAGCTTTGGACGGTTTGAGGGTGCCGGAGGGATGGTTGTGAATCACAACATCCGCGTCTTGTGCAACGGTCATGACCGCAGGAACAGCACTCTCATTACCACGCGCCACCACTTGTACATCATGCACGCGCAAATCGTCATCCACCCAACCGACAAAAAAGACTTCGTTACCTTGCGCTTCCGAGATGGCGTCGGACATTTTGGCGCATATATCGGGAGCAATGTACTTTGAGATATCGGGCATCTTTTTCTCTTGAAGATCAATTTGCGCAGAGCGAATACTCCTGCCATGCAGAGCGGTACCAACAATAGCGCTGGAAGTATCTCTTCTTATGGCGACCATCTTTGACACATTGTTGGTGTAAGCATGCCGCACTTTTTTTGTCTTTGTGTTTTGGTATAGGTGTATCGTTCAGGTTCAGATAAAAAAAAGTAAAACCTGGCGCTCCGTTGCAAGTATCGATATTTGAAACTGTGTTAGTTTTTTCTCAAGCATACCAGAGCCCGAGGTTTTACACAATGCGCTCCCCTCACCCTCCTGAGAATTTTCCGGGCTAAACGGACATCAAGTGCGCCATTTTATGCTGGGCGCCACTATGTGCAAGTTCTCTCAATAGCGTCGCGAACCGCGGCCACCACCGCCTTGTCGTGGAGCGCGGTTATCCCGCCGGGGTTTGGCCTGGTTGACGACAATAGATCGCCCTTTCAGCTCCGTACCGTTCAGTTTCTCAATCGCCGCTTTACCATCATCCTGTGATTCCATCTCGACGAAACCGAATCCGCGCGATTCACCGCTGTATTTATCGCGAATGATGACAGCCGATTTCACCGGTCCAATCTGGCTAAATAAATTTTCCAGGTCATTTTGTACGACATCGTACGTTAAATTACCTACATAAAGATTCATATCGATCTCCTAAATGTTAAAATAATTAGCTTTATGCCACATCGAACAGTTCTTTGTAACCATTTGAATAGCTTTTTATCAAGTGCAAAGTATCGAGGTAAGCTAATGTGCGTGTCCGTGGTCCAATTCTTCAGCAGAGGCATCGCGAACATTGAGGATTTTTACATCGAATGTCAGCACCTCGCCAGCCAACGGGTGATTAAAATCAATTTTTACTGATTGATCATCGACCGAGGCAATCTGTCCCCGTACTCTATGCCCGTCCTCACTTTGTCCTTCAAGTTGTTCTCCCACAACCAGATTGATCGAATCGGGAATGTAGGTACGATCTACTGTCTGAATGAGCTCCTGGTCTTTGAAACCATAAGCATCTTCCGGCTGAACGGTGACGACTTTGCTGTCGCCACGTGACATACCAAGCATCTCATTTTCCAAACCCGGAATAATCTGGCCGCTACCAACAAGAAATCTTAGCGGTTCCCGTCCATCAGAAGTATCGGCAATTTCGCCGGAATCTAAAGTTAGTGTATAATGAAATGAAACGACTCTGTCTTTTTTGATTGTCATGTGATCTCCTGTAGTTGGCCATTTTTGATTTGGCCTTTACAAAGATCAAAAGACAAATCAAAGCCAGCATTGGGCAACTTTGGCAACCCGCCTTTGTAATTTATTATCAAAACCAAAAACAATGTAGCAAAAATTCCTGTGAAATAAAAGAAAATAAGCAATATGAGCCCATTCTCTTGATCTCTGAAAAAATCTTTTGTACATTAATCTAATAAATTGAGGAGGCTCGCATGAAAAATCATTTCCGATTTTGGCTTTTATTGCTATGTTATAATATCATCCTTTGTGCTCACTGGGTTTGGGGCAAGCAGCATGACAAAGAGAAATTGGCATTGCTCAAGCCGTCCATTCTCGATCATCAACAATTCAACGGCAATAATATCGCTTGCTGGATGGCCAACGACGGCATGATTGTCTCACATCGTGCGACCGGCGGGTGTGGCATGGAATGGCCGAGCGGCTCCGGGCAGACGACGGATTTTAGCTCCGGCTTTTGGATTATTGGCAAAACTTTGAGCGGCGATGTTGTCTCTGCCTGCAGTGAATATGCCTCCGAATTTTCTCCGGGACGGCTGCTCGCCAACGGGACCACCGATGACCCGAATGATCCCAGATTGCGCATTTACATACTCAACAGTGATGGAACCGGTGACTGGCAAGACTGGCCGTTTGATCTCGGCGCTCCCGCGCTCAAAGCCAAAGACGGGGGTGACAGCCTTGATACAAGCGGCAATAAAATTCCACGGCTTTACGGGAATCAAACACTCTGGTGGGTGATGAATGACGCCGATGTGGCACAACATGCCAATATTTTTGCCACAAAACCGATGGGGCTTGAAATTCATGTCCTGGCCTTTGGATTTGACAAATTGGGTCCGTTAGCCGACATGCTGTTTTATGAATGGACGATTCACAACAAATCACAAACAGTCTACGATTCGACCTACATTGGCCTGTGGGATGATCCCGATTTAGGGGACGCGGGAAACGATTATGCTGCCTGCGATCCTGCGCGCAATATGGGATTCGTTTATAATCCATCCTATGACGCAATGTATTTTGTACGGCCGCCGGCGTTTGGTTTTCAATTGCTCCTGGGGCCAAACATAGGATCTGTTGATATCCCCCAGCGTCTCGGCATGACAGCATTCAGTTACTTTTGGAGTGGAGTGCCAGATCCAAGGGGAGATCCTGAAGACGCCGAGCAGGCTTTAAATTTTCTCAAAGGTCGCCTCTCTGATGGCACACCTCACCGCGATCTGGACGGCAATGTAACCGTGTTCCCGCTCAATGGTGATCCGGTCACCGGCGAGGGGGATGTCCTCGATAAAGATTACGATTCTGACTATCGTTTTATCGTCTCGTCCGGACCGTTTGCTCTCAAGCCCGGTGATATCCAGACGATTCGCGCCGCTAAAATCGTGGCCCAGGGAGAGAACAATCTGGAGAGCATTACCCTGCTGAAAAAACACGCCGACCTGGCGCAGAATTTTCACGATCAATTTTTTGGACTGGCAGAACTGATCAAACCCCTTGTTCTGCTCAACTTTAAAGACGCAGCTCCGGGAGTTTACATCTCATGGAATGATCTCACCCAAAATTATCCCCAAAATGGTCTGGAACTCCTTGGCTACACGTTATATCAAGTCGTCGGCGAGACGCTCGTCGAACTGGCTTCATTTGACGCCAAAGATGGCATCACCGAAATCAAGGAGATGATTGATGGTCGCGAGGTTCTGCTTTATTCCGGTGAGGAAAATGGTCTGGCGACATCGGCCAGGGTCACGGTGGACAGATCAAGCGGCGAGCCGCTCAAATATGGCTATACCTATACCTATTTTTTGCGGGCTTTTATACACAACACCACTGCAACAGGAAGTGACCGGGTCATCAGCAATGATATGGAACCGGTGGATTACACCTATCTGCCGGAAGGCTATCAAGGCGCTTTTTACGCCGAGCATACGGAACAGCACGGTGATGGAGAGGTTTTGGTCATCATCACAGATCCAAAGCGAATGAACAACCATGATTATAAAATTTTTTTTGAGGGCTCGATTGGCGATTTACGGATGAAACTTGTTGACATGACAACGAATCATATTGTTTATCACGATACCTTGGGTACCATCGAATTTGACTCGCTGGGTTTTCGGCTCGAGGTGCGTAACCTGCTGGGCATCAAGGAGTGGAGTTATGAAGGTATACGCTGGGTTACCGGCTACAACTGGGGAGGCGCCGCCTTTTTTGGAGGACTTGATTTGGGTCATAGTTTTTTCGGCTCAACTGTCCCCTATGAAGAGCTGGTCCCGATCCGTATTGACTTCCAGGATATCCAGTCTCTTACAGCGGACGGCTATTGGACAAAAGGCGCTGTCTATCGCCGCGATTTGGGCTATGGATTCGCCGGAATTGGTGATCTCCCCATGGCGGCTTTTGATGTAAGCGATTCTTTAAATCCGCGCAAGTTGAACATCTGCTTTGTTGAGGATGAACGGATTGCACCCGCTACTCGTGTATGGAATATGGGGTGGAATGGCGCGGAATACCCCGATGACATGGGTGCGAGAGAATATCTTTTTTTCATGAATTCTGATTACAGTGAAGGCGCTGGTTACAATGCTGTCAATAATGGCACCTCCGCTGATATATTGTATTTCTTGTGGCCAGCACAGCGCGGAACTCATCCCTATCTGGAAGCGGAATTTACTATAGATATTATTCCATCCCTGGGATTGTCGGACAAGGATGTATTTAAATTTAGCGCCGGATTATTGAACATTAAAACTCCTGAAATCACTCACCCCGAGAGTTGTGCGCTCGTCCGCAGCTATCCAAATCCCTTTAACAGCCAAACAACGATCCAATACGAATTGAAACAAAGCAGCCACGTCAGTATCGAAATTTATAATCTGTGGGGTCAGCGAATCGAAAGACTCGTGGATGAACAAATGGAGATCGGGACGCATGAAATCACCTGGAATGCACAATCCGCGGCTACTGGCGTTTATTTCATTCGATTCGTTATCGGGGGAGTGAAATCTCAGGTCATCAAAGCACTTTTGATAAAATAGAGCTCGCCTCAACGTTGAACCGGAATACCATAGCATAAAAAGCGCGTCACTTTGGTGGCGCGCTCCATTCTTGTGTTTTTCCCACCCGCGATTGAGCTTTCACGTTTTTTCCAGCTCCTCCCTTGATCTCGGCTGAATTGTTTTGTATATTAAAAAAAAGGGGAGATCAACAATGAAACAGCATCATATTTTCGTCTTTGTTCTTTTAGTTTGTAGCATCGCGCTATTTGTTTCTCAAGCGCAGGGCACAAAAACGTATCGATCGGAAGAGTTTATGCTGGACAAGCCATCCGGTCTCGATCATCAACAATTTAATTGTAATAATATAACCTGTTGGATGAGTAATGATGGTCTCATCGTTTCACAACGTGTAACCGGAACCGCTGGTCTGGAATGGCCGAAGGGCTCTGGTAAAACAGCAGATTTTTGCTCTGGTTTGTGGATCATTGGCAAAGGACCAGATGGATTTTTGCGCTCGGCTTGCAGTGAATTTAATTCTGAACTTTGTCCAGGCACAATCGGCGCGGATCCCGAAGCACCGGAAAACCGAATTTACAAAATCAACAGCGATGGCACCGGTGACTGGAACGACTGGCCATTCGATCTTGGCGCTCCCGCGCTGAAAGCCAAAGACGGCAGCGACAGCCTGGACTCTTACGGTAATAGAATTCCACGACTGTACGGCGATCAAACACTCTGGTGGGTGATGAACGATGCTGATCCGGAACCACATTTTAATCTTTTTTGTGCCGGCCCCATGGAGCTTGAAATCCATGTCCTGGCCTTTGGATTTGATGAAACCGGACCGTTAGCCGACATGCTCTTTTATGAATGGATGATTTGTAATAAATCACAAATGTCCTACGATTCGACCTATATTGGCCTGTGGGATGATCCTGATCTTGGTGCATCTACAAATGATTATGTCGCCTGCGATCCTGCGCTCAATTTGGGCTATGCCTACAATACACCATATGATGAGATGTACATGGGACGACCACCGGCCTATGGATTCAAACTGCTCATGGGACCACATATTGGCTCTGCCACGGCGCCACAACAACTCCACATGACTTCTTATACATACTTTTACCTGGGGGCGCCAGAGCCGTGGTCAGATCCTCTTTTTGCACCTGAGGCTTATAATTATCTCAAAGGACGCGGTTCTGACGGCACACCCCGCCGCGATCCCGAGGGCAATATCACCGTGTTCCCGCTCAACGGCGATCCAGTGACCGGTGAAGGCCATCTTCTTGGCGAAAATGAATTCTCGGACTATCGCTTTATCGTTTCGTCCGGTCCGATCTCATTGGAGCCGGGTGATATGCAAACCATTCGTGCCGTAAAAATTCTTGCCCAGGGACAAAACAATCTCGAAAGCGTCGCCCTGTTAAAAAAACACGCCAAGCTGGCGCAGAATTTTCACGACCAGTTCTTTCATCTTGCCGATGTTGGCAAACCACTGGTCATGCTTGAGTTTATGGATGCACAGCCGGGCATTCAAATCTCGTGGAACGATCTCACCAAAGTGTATCCACAAAACGGCCTGGAATTGCTCGGCTACAAGCTTTACCAGGTGATCGACGGGAATCTGGCTGAACTGGCATCGTTTGACGTGAAAGACGGCATTACTGAAATAATTGAAATGGTTGATGATCAGGAGGTCATTTTATACTCAGGCGATGAAAATGGTCTGGCAACATCAACAAAAGTGACTGTCGATAAATCAACTGGCGAGCCGCTCGTGTATGGCTATACCTATTCCTACTTTTTAAAAGCCTTTATACACAATACGACTGCGACCGGCATGGATCGGGTGATCACCAACGATATGGAAGCCATAAATTACACCTATTTGCCCGTAGGTTATGAGGGCGCCTTTTATGCCAAACATTCTCAGCATAATGGCGATGGCGAGGTTTTGGTTATGATTACCGATCCAAAACTGATGAACAATCATCACTATAAATTATCCTTTGATGGTCCCATTGGTAAATTGAATATGAAACTCGTTGATGTGTCGACAGGCCATATCATTTATCACGATGTATTGAATGATGTCAAATTTGACTCGCTCGGTTTCCGTTTGATTGTGCACAATCGTCTGGGCATCAAAGCGTGGGATTGGGATGGTGATCGCTGGGTGACGGGCGTTAACTGGGGCGGTGGTGGTTTTTTTGGCGGTCTTGATATTGGTCTTCATTTTTTGGGTTCCACGCTGCCCTGTGAAGAGCTGGTGCCTATACACGTCGAATTTCAGGATATTGCCTCAGTGGATCATGATGGCTACTGGTCAAAAGGTGCTGTTTATCGATATGATCTGGATTACTCTTATGCCGGGATTGGCGATCTACCATTGGCCGCTTTTGATGTGAGTGATTCGCTGAATCCGAGAAAGCTGAATATCTGCTTTGTTGAGCATGACAGCCTTGTGTCCCCCAATAAGCTGTGGGATATGGGATGGAATGGAGTCGACTATCCAGATTACATCGGTGCAAGAGAATATCTTTTTGTTATGAGTTCTGATTACAGTGAAGGCGATGGCTATGATGATGCTAACAATGGCACTTCTGCTGATGTTTTGTATGGTTTATGGCCAGCACAGCGCGGAAATCACCCTTATCTTGAAGCGGAATTTAATATGGACATCATTCCAAGCCTGGGTTTATCGGATAAAGATGTGTTTGAATTTACCGCCAGCTTGTTGAATATCGAAAAACCCAGAATTACCAATCCGGAACATTTTGCGCTGCTGCAAAATTACCCGAATCCCTTTAACAGCCAGACAACGATCACATATAATATAGGGAAGCAGACGCACGTCACTATAGAGATCTATAATCTATGGGGACAGAGAATTAAAACGTTGGTCGATGAAAAAAAGGATATCGGGATATATACAATCACATGGGATGCGCCATCCAGGCCCAGTGGCGTCTATTTTATCCGACTTTTAACCAGCGGAGGATATCATCAAGTCATCAAAACAGTGCTCATCAAGTGACATCAACAGCGATGGCGGACTCGTCGAGATCCGCTTGCTGTCTCAATTCCTTGCGATGCCGCGTGAGATACATCACCAAAATAGCGTAAAAGCAGGCGATAATGTTCATCATCGGCACCTGCAATAATTGTGGCAACGAATAGATGATGGCGACGCCAGGCACCCAGATAATCCAGGTGGAAAAAACGATAGATGGATAGGTGACGGTTATAAATGTTCTATCGATTTGCCGACGAAATGTGCGCCACGACAATCGACAATCCTTGAACAGTATCCCCAGGGTAACGATGGCGATCGACCAAAACGGAGCGTAGATGAACTGGTCGATAAGCGTTTTTTTCAAGATGACAGTAAAAGAGAGTTCGTCGCCAAACCAGATGGCTTGATAGCGATACAACAAATCGACCTCAACACCGCGATACGCCCAAAAGAACATCAAAAAAACACCAGCCCAGACGTGCATTCTATTCGGTCGTTCTTTTTCAAAAATTATTTGGACGATGAACGGGATAAATCCGGCAAAGATCGCGGTGATAACCGCCGAAAAAATATAGCCGCCGGATGCTTTCATATCGGCGACAATCTGCAGCACATTGCGAAAAGGGGCAATAAAATAATAAGCGACGACTACCATCACGCCAAATAATTGTAAAATCAAGCCTGGCAACCAGTTTCTTTTAAAAGCCTCGGTTGCCATTCGAAAAATCGTAAAAGTTTTATTTTTCGTCTTGTACCTCCTCCTGGAGATCACGCTGAAAGCCTTCATCGCCAATTATCTCGCTTTCAAATAGCTAAAAACACCACTCTTCAATTAATTGATTTTTGTCGCAGAGAATTTAGCAATTATTCTCAGAGCTCAAATCATTTTTTATTACATCGGCTTTTTCTTATATTTGGCAGCTGATGAGCGGATTGTTATCAGGAGAAGATATATGAAAACAGGCACCTATTTTTTCATCGCAGGAGGATTCATGTCAGTATTGCTCTTTTATTGCGCCGGTGAACCGAAAGCGCCGATTGCCACGAAAATTCCGCATAAAATTTATACGCACGGGCATGAGCGTATTGACAATTATTTCTGGTTGCGGGAGCGGGAGAATCAACAGGTGCTCGACTATCTTGCGGCAGAAAATGTTTATCGCGAGAAAGTGATGGCGCCATTTCAAAAGTTTGAAGAAAAACTATTTGATGAAATCAGGGGACGCATCAAAGAAGACGATTCAACAGCACCGGCCAAACGCGGTCACTATTGGTATTATCAAAGATATGAAAAAGGTCAGGAATATCCGCTATATTGCCGCAAAAAAGGTTCATTGGATGGCGAAGAGGAGGTACTGTTAGACGTCAATGAGTTAGCGCAAAATCAGGCCTATTGTCGCGTCAGTGGATTAAAAACATCGCCAAATCACGCGATTTTATCCTATGCTGTCGATTTTGTCGGGCGACGGTTTTACAACATTCGCTTGAAAGATTTGACGACCGGCGAGTATCTTGCCGACGAAATACATGACGTGACCGACAACTTTGTCTGGGCAAATGACAACAAGACACTTTTTTACGCACGACAGCACCCCGAAACGTTGCGTTCGGAAAAAATTTATCGATACAAGCTCGGCCAGCAGCAGGACGAACTGGTCTATTTTGAGGAGGACGAGACATTTGATACCTCGGTTGGAAAAACATTGTCTGAACAATACGTGACGATCTTTAATGAAAGTACCTTGCAGACCGAGTTTTTAATTCTTGATGCAGATTCTCCAGACGATCAATTCACACTTTATTTGGCGCGCGAACCTGAACATGAATATTATATCTCGCATGGCGGCGATTGCTGGTACATTCTGACCAATAAAAATGCCAAAAATTTCAAGATCGTTCAAACTCCGGAAGCACACAGAGAGTATGAATTCTGGCATGATGTTGTGCCACATAATGATGCTGTTCTGTTAAGAGACCTCACTGTGTTCAGGAATTATCTGGTGATTGAGGAGATGAGCACAGCCCTGCCACACATCCGAATCATCGACCGACAAACAGGGGATTCATTTTATATCGACTGTAACGAACCCGTTTATGTCACCTATGTGGAAACCAACCTTGAATATGACACCGATGTGCTACGCTATAGTTTCGAATCCCTCAAAACACCCGAGTCTATTTTCGACTACAATATGCGGCTGCGGGAACAACAACTCGTAAAACAGCAGATGGTGTTAGGTGGTTTTGATTCGAACAACTATGCCACCGAGCGTCTTTGGGTCGGAGCCGGTGATGGCGTGGAGATTCCCATGTCGTTACTCTACCGGAAAGACCTGCAAAAGAACAGTGCAAATCCAGCCTTGATTCAGGGTTACGGCTCCTATGGCATAAGTCGTTTGCCTTATTTCAACTCAAAGTATTTCAGTCTGGTAGACCGTGGCTTTATCATAGCGATAGCGCATGTACGCGGCGGCTCGGAAATGGGGCGCTCGTGGTATGAAAATGGCCGGCAAGTGCTCAAGAAAAACACGTTTACTGATTTTATCGATTGCACGACATACTTGATTGAACACGACTACACATCACCGGCGCATATTTACGCACAAGGTGGCAGTGCCGGTGGTTTGCTGGTGGGAGCAGTGGCCAATATGGCACCACAACTCTATAACGGCATCATTGCTGCGGTGCCGTTTGTGGATATTCTGACAACGATGTTAGATGATTCCATTCCCCTGACGACTGCCGAATACGACGAATGGGGTAATCCGAATGAAAAAATCTTTTACGATTATATATTGAGCTACTCGCCCTACGATAATGTTATCGCGATGGATTATCCCAACATGCTTGTCACGGCCGGGCTGCACGATTCGCAAGTACAATATTGGGAGCCGGCGAAATGGACGGCAAAACTGCGTGAGCTTAAAACAGATGACAATCTGCTCATTCTTTACACCAACATGGAGGCAGGGCATGGCGGCGCCTCGGGTCGCTTTGAGGCATTACGGGAAGATGCGATGGAGTATACGTTCATATTGGCTTTGGAAGGCATGACGGATTGACGAGAGTATTTTACACAATTACTCTTCCATCTTAGCATCGTTTGACGAGCCAGACTAATGAAAGATAAAGAAGCCAGATGATCACAAAGAGACGCATGCCAAGCCACAGTGTCGCACCGCTTTCGCGGAATGATTCTTTGATCGCTCCTTCTTCAAATAATTTACCTTGAATGAGCAAATGAAATAATCGTGATAAAACAAAAGCCACCAGGCCCAAAACAAGAATAAAAAGATAAAAACGCATTTTTAAAATGTCCGTTGTTCTAACATATCGAGCAATTTGGACAATAATTCCCGAGAATTACTCTCCGCCAGGAGGGCGAGTGACACTCGCGCTTCTTCGAGCGCGTTTTTTACTTCTTGCCTCGCCGCAGCAATCGTACCAATGCGATCCAGGATTGCAATGACTTGTTGCATATCCTCTCTGGCAAGATGTTCCCGCCCGGCAAATGATTTGAGTTGCTGCAGTTGCTCGTCGTTAGCATGTTGGCGCGTGTATAACATCAGAAAAGTTTTTTTATCTTCCTGAATATCGCTGCCGACATCTTTGCCGAGCGTTTCCTGGTCAGCCAATACATCTAACAAATCATCCTGAACCTGAAAGGCTCGCCCCAATTTCATGCCATAGGTGCACATGGCAGCGATCTGTTCTTCCGATCCACCACCGAGAATGGCACCGAGCTCACAGGCAAGCGAAAACAGCCTGGCGGTTTTTCGATCAATCATCGAAAAATAGTCATCAAGGGTGACATCATCCCGCTTTTCAAATTCAATATCCAACGCCTGCCCTTCACAGACCTGCAATATAGCGCCGCTGAAATTATTCAGTACACGTGTTAAATAGATGGGATTTACCCGTCCGACGGCCTCGTAAGCTTTGATCAAAATTGCGTCGCCGGCTAAAATAGCGGCGTTGATATCCCATTTTTTATGGACGGTTGTTCTGCCCCGTCGCATATCGTCGTTATCCATGATGTCATCATGCACAAGACTAAAGACGTGCACGAGCTCAAGCGCAGCGGCTGCGTCCAGCACATCTTGGCTTTTGCCGCCCACAGCTTCGCAGGTCACTTGCGCTAAAATTGGTCTGAGCAGCTTGCCACCAGCTTGCAGCGCGTAACGGACCGGCTCGTAGAGCGCAGCAGTATGATTGATCTCCAGATACAAACCAATTTGTTTCAGCACACGATCTTTATATTGGCGCGTTTGCTCAAAAAATTCGGATTTCAATTTGATCTCCAGCGATTATGCGGCATAAAATACTATTCAAAAGCAAGAGAATCAAGTGATTACTTGCATATCACCCCAATGGATAACGCAATAATTTTGACAGGACAAGCAGGATGATATTATAAAAGATAACTCCGGCAGATCAAAAAGCGAAATTATAATCTGGAGGTTCAATTGGTGATTTTTTTGACCACCACCGGTAAACATGTTGGTCTTTTAATAAATTTTGGTGAAAGGAGAAAAGATTGCAGCAGTTTGTTGCAGAGCGATCATGTCGTTATTCTCGAATTCCAATGGTCGCCGAATATGTGAAGAGGCGTTCCTAGATAGCGATGCCGAGGCGACCAAAGTTTGATACCAGTGAAAAAAATGCGCTCGACGGTTCGCCGACCACCTGAACATCCCGGTTCAGGATAGCGCGCTTGAGATCAGCAATCGATGCACCGGCACATTCCACCATGACGCTGCCGATTTCAAATGGTGTGTGGGCATCACTGCCGGCTGTGAACGGCATATTTAACATGCTGGCCACTCCTGCCGCCATTTCGTTGTTCCGATTTTTGTATATCCGACCATTTCTCACTTCGATGGCCAGATGTGACCAATCATAAATTTGATCAAAAGCACGAAATTCACCGCGACGATCGCAAAACGGATGGGCAATCGAAGCGATACCACCCTGGGCTTTGATTTCTGCCAAAATGTCCGGCACGTTTTTGCTCACAATTGGTTTTTCCAAAAACAGGGCTAAAAGTTCACCATCAACAAATCTGCCGTTGATTAATTTGATTTCCTGTCCTTTGATAACCTGGACCGGATATTTTCGAGCCAATCGATCAAAATCATGCCAACCTGCTGTGTTGTCATGATCTGTGATCGCTATCATATCAATACCTCGCTCCGCAGCCACCTCCAAGATGGTTTCAGGCTTTGACATCGCATCGTATGAGTAGCATGAATGTATATGCAAATCCGCTTTCACTATTGTCCTTAAAGTTATAATTCCAAAAGCACAAACTGAATATTAAAAAATCGATAATTACACTTCAAATAGCATACCATTTCTTAATATTAAATTAACATATTTTTAATATGATTTAACTTGCAAATAAACAGAGAATTGAAGGGAAGAAAAAGCGGAATGCATTGAGGAAGATCGTTCAATTATGCGGCATTAATGCCCCCAAAAAAATGCGGCTGCAAGAATTTAGGGGCAATTGATCACTCGACCCTAACAAGTCGATAAATGCCTTCACCGTTTCGGTCAGCGAAAATGTATTTTCGGTTGAGCCTGTTATAATACCAGGTTTCAGCAGATGGAATGCTGGTTATTTCAGATTCTCGCCGATCGACATTATCCGGTGCGCCATAAACAATGTAGATTTTTCCTCGGTCGGTCTGCCATCCTGAGCGGCCCGAAACAATCTCGGTAAAATTACGATTGGCAAAATCCACACGATGAAAAAATTCTTCTTTGAGTTCATTTCTTTGCGTATTGGGCGTCGGATCGCGTTGTCGCCAAAATTCATTATAAATGATGTTTTGTTCGGTTTCATTCGTGGTGCGCATTTTTTCAACATCCCGCTTATGCGCGACAAGGGCCAACTGCTCAATCGCAATTTCGAGATTTGTTTTGGCCAACGGGACATTCCCCCAAAAGACACTAAACAAGCGTTGAATTTTTGCTGTTTGTTTGCCGGACTTGACACTCACAACAAAATAATATTCACCCGGTTTCGTCAGGTGTTGCCGAAACGGAACCACCGCGGAGACAATATCCAAAGTTGAAGGATAGCTTTTTTCAACAGCATAAAGCTTTGACCCATTTTTGTCATAAATACCGAGTTCCGCTTCGACGTCATTACCCTTTTCGGGCGGATACAGCTCAATATGGGCAGCAAATGCGGAATTCACATCATCAAACACATGCGTTAGATTTGGGATATAGTGCACACCGGTCTCGGTCGTATCAATTTTGTCGATAAACATGATGTCCGATAGATGCACTTTGTCGCGCTGAAAATCCCGAAATGTTAGCTCCAGGTCTTTTGTTAGCCCTTCCCCGGACTCCAAATCGTTGAGCTGCAACTCACCGGTGTAGCGACCGGGTGGTAATGACAGAGAAAGAGCGTGATATTCGGGATTGATGCGCACGTTAGTTTCACCATACGTATGCACCACAATACGATTGCTCAGCGCTTTTTCGATGATCGGCTCATCACGATCATTATAAATGATGACCAATACTTCATAGCGGGCCTTGTAAGAACCGTCGTCTGTTTTCAAAAAAGTAAGTACATCATTGACGACGCCGACATGAAAATCCATCCGACTCAAACGTTCATCAGTCGAATCGGCATAGTTGTAGTAACGATACGTGAATAAATCGCGGCCGAACATGGTTTGGTGCCGTGATTTGGCCATACTTTTCTTTTGCTGGGCAAATGACGTTGGAACAGCTAAAAGAATAAAAATCGCTATAGTGATATAGGTGAATATTTTCATAATCTTCTCATTTATCAGAGTCAGACCTTTTAATGGTACATAATTAAATATCTGCACCGAGTGACCAAAGGACGTGCATATCTTTATCTGTTCGATAAAAGTCCGTTTTCCAGGCAAAATCCACTCGCATGAGAAAGATTCCCAGATTTATGCGAAGGCCAAAACCCATTGTTGCCAATAAATGTTGCGAGCGAATAAAACCATTCGGTGCCTTGTTGAACAGAGTCACGGTATTTTCATCGGTTGTCGGAGATTTAGAATAGAGCTTTACCGTTTGATCGCGATCCCACGCGACACCCAGGTCCATGAATGTTGCGCCGCCAATGTTTGCTAAAAGTATTGGCAGCGGGAATCCCGCCTGCAAATAACGCACAAAAGGAAAGCGGAACTCGAAATTTCCCAAAAAGAATCGATTCCCCTCATCCGCATAGTAGCCAAGTCCTCGTAATGGCATTTCAAAGGATGAAAAGTATATTTCTTCAATACGATCGATTCGTAAACCACCGTTATAGCGATAATTGATCCAGTTTGATGTGCCACCTAAAAAGAACTTTTGCGGGTGCTTGCCAAAACTGGCGCCACCGGCAAAGCGAATACCGATAATATAATCTCTGCCAAAAAGAAAGTATTTTCTCCAATCGCCGCGGGCGGTTGTAAATTCAATACCGTAATCTCCTAATTGTGGACTTGCCGTGAGACCGACGCCCCATCGCGTGCCAGTCATTGGCCCGGTATATCCCCACACCGTGGTATCTTTGGTATAAGTTAAATTACCTAATGCAAAGTAACGATTGCGTGGTGGCAAGATACCCGCATTGATTGCCCCGTCGACCAGTTCATCCGGTAAATCCATGTATGTCCTGTTGATGCCCATAAGCGACAGGCCGGCGCTGATTCGTTTATAGCGATCAAACGGATTGCTGGCCAAAAGACTGAGACCATAGTTTCTATCTCTTACCCAGCCAAAGTTGCCTGAATAGAAAAAGTAGGCATTGTGATACGCCCCCGCCCCCATATCAAGACGATGCTTGAGATAGTAGTATGTGACCGCATAATCGGCGTTTTTAAAATCACCGTACAGATTGAGGGCGAGATTGATCCGATGATCACCGAGCACATCCGACAACATGATATTCGTGTAGCCCTGGGTGCCAAAGAACTGGTCATATCCCACGGCACCATAAACGAGATCAGGTGAGAATTCTATCTGATAATCGTAGATTTTAAAATCACCGGTTGGCAGAGAATAATCAGCGGAATCCAAAAATACGGTTCGCTCTTCAAAATCGATTTCGCCATCAGCGAAGGCTTCGTCAAAGACAAAAGTGCTGTACTTGTTCGTCTCATCCGTCTTCGCAGCGCCGGATTGGGGGAATGTGATATCTGTCCCGGTAAATGATGGCTGCGTTTCCTCTGATTCTTTCAAGCTTTTAACAAAAGCGGTTTCCTCCACTACAATGTCACCGTTCTGAATATCCAATGGATTTTTTAGCATATAAATATCATAGCCAGCATAATAAAATGAGGTGAACGCCAATCGGTTGGCGCTGCCGCCCCATGTTGGCAAAAAGGCACCGGTGATGACATTGGTGATTGGCCACTCTTCTTCAGTCTCCAGACTCTTGAGATAAATGTTTGAAACACCGCTACGATCACTTTGAAAGGCGATATAGTCACCGGCCGGTGAATAAATGGGGGAGCGATCAATATAATCGGTATCGACCAGTTTACGCAAGCCGCTGCCATTTACATTGATCTCAAAAATGTCATAGTCTTTCATGTCCAGTTGTTCGGGCTGAAAATTGGTCGGTGTCTCGTAAAGATAATTGTTGCGATCGCTCGCAAAAACCAGCTTTGCACCATCAGGAGACCAGGATGGCTCAACATTGCTAAAGGGATCGTCAGTGACTTTGCGCAAAGCCTCTGCTTCCAGGTTATAGATGTATATATCAGCTTGCCCGTGAAAAACGCCCATAAAAGCGATCTCATCGCCGCGAGGACTCCAGGATGAATTGTAAATACTTTCCAGGCCAAGCTCTATGCTCTTGATAATTTTTTCTTCTTTTATATCCACAATATGCAACTGATCTTCTGCGCCAGCTTTGGCGGAGAAGACCAGGTATTTGTCATCCGGACTCCAGTCGATGCCTCGACCACGCAGCCAATGCAACTCTTCCAGATTACCGGCGCGCTGGCCGCGAACGACCTTTTTAATGATATCACCATCGATAGAACTGGCAATGTAAATATCAAAATAATTATCCTTGTCGGATAAAAAGGCGATTTTGTCACCTTTTTTGCTCATAGCTGGACCGGTATTAACAAAATTGCGCCACTTTCGGTGCTCCGTAATGGGCTTGGCGATTTCGTCAGGTTCTTTGCGGTCGGCGATATCCGGCCAATATTTTCGCTTCAGATAAAGCTGCCATCTCTTGGTCAATTCTTCCAGATCGAAGCCAATGGCCTGTTTGAAGCCGCGCGTCACATTCTTGTTCATTTTCATCTTGTTGAGAAGCTCACCCACCTTCTCATCACCATAGGTTTCCGAAATATAGCGCAGCACTGACTGCCCGCCCTTGTAAGCCAAAAATCCATACAGGTAAGGAATCTCGGGAACATAGCCATTCACCGTTGCGTCGCGCATGAACATATCGCTTTCAATATCCCAGCCGCGACTTTGATGCTCGGCAAGTCCTTCAATAAACCAGAGAGGCAACTGGAACTGAGTGAGGCCACTGATAATTGATTGCGAGCCTGCGCCGTAAACCATCTGCAACATCACCGCATGCGTCAATTCATGATGAATAACATGCCGGAATTTTTCCCACTCGCCCTCGTACGGAATGACAACCCGATTTTTAAAAAACTCGGTAAAGCCACCCACCGACTCTTCCGGCGGACTCAGATCAACATTTGTCTGGCCAAAATCATTGTGGCTATTATAAACCAATATTTTTATGCGATCAACCAGGTCATATTTCATGTCTTTGCGCAATTGCTGATAACTTTCCTCGGCAACGCGCGCAGTGAAGGCAGCAATTCCTTCACCGCCATCCGTAAAATATATATCAAAATGTTCCGATTGTAAATATTGCCAGGTAAAGGCTTTATGTTGCACTTTGTTCTTGCCGAAATATTGGGCCTGGAGCGTGCCGCCGAGAAAGCATACAAGCAAGGTGCTTATTAAAATGCGTTTTATCGATTTCATTGGAACTCTCCTTGCGGCTTGACGCAAAATATATAAATCAGTTTTTTTTGCATATTTTAATATTCCAATTAATTACCCTAAAATCAAGATTTTCTTTTATTTTGACCAACCTCTTATTAGATGTTCAAAAGGTCGTTTTTATTTACACGTGACTCTATTTTCTAACATCAGTATCTATAACGCAATTCCAATTACAAGGTTCCGGCGCATGGAGGTGCCGACATATTTCATTGTATTTTTAGCGGATAAAATCTATATTTATTCGTGAAGATTCTGGAGGAAAAACGTTTGAAAAAAATAGTGACCAGCGTTGTATTATGGATTGCTGCTTTTATTTTGACATTTTTGTCCGCCGCTTATCAGAGACGAACTGGTCCGACCTATCCGATAGACGGGCAGCTTGATTTCAACGGCAGTACGATAAAGTACGAACTATTGCGAACACACGGTGGCGATGGTGATCAACCCGTTTTGCTCAGCGTCCCGGACACGTCGATCACGGCTGATGTTATATATCGACGCTACAAAACCGATGATGCGTGGAGACGCGTGAGCATGCGTCGGCAAAACGACACGCTCGTGGCGGCACTTCCGCATCAGCCACCGGCCGGTAAACTGGAATATCATGTCGAAATCCACAAGAATAGCCGGACAGTGTCCATTCCGGAGAAAGAAAATGCGGTCACTCGCTTCAAGGGAGCTGTTCCGGGGTGGGCGTTGCTGCCGCACGTCTTTTTTATGTTTTTTGCCATGTTTCTCTCAGCTCGTACCGGGTTGCAAGCTGTGCGCAAAGATGCACCACTCGACGGCTTGATGACAAGCACGCTGGCGTTTCTGATCCTGGGGGGATTTGTCTTTGGCCCTATCGTGCAAAAATTTGCATTTGGCGCTTTTTGGACCGGTTTTCCGTTCGGCATGGATTTAACGGATAACAAGACACTCATTGCTCTGCTTGCCTGGCTGATCGCATTTTTTATGATTCGCCGCACTCCAAAGGCGCGTCTGTGGGTCGTGGGCGCCGCCCTGGTCATGTTGATTATTTTTTTGATACCACACAGCATGCACGGTTCGGAACTGGACTATTCAACAAACACCACCGGTGAGGAGTCAATGAAACAACGCGTAAAATAATAAGGTCGATTTTGCTATCGAGTGGTGGCTGAATTGTGCTTTGTACATGAGGAGGATCAAAATGGGAGCAAAGTATCCAAGATTTTTTCAACAACTTGCAGTTAGCTCAGCTGGACTTTATATTTTGAATAACAGACTTTTTGCAAATGGTATTAAGCGTAGAGTTGTTCATGCAGCAATTATTGTCCTTCTTTTAACAGGATACGCCCCCAAAACGATGTGCCAGTCGGTCTTGCTTCAATACGATCAACAGATTGACGGTATTATTGAACACATGACGCTGGAAGAAAAAATAAATATGCTGCATGCAAAGCACATGTTTGTTTCAGCCGGAGTGGAACGTTTGGGAATTGCCGACATGAATTACGTTGACGGGCCATTTGGAATTCGGGAAGAAATGCAGCCGGATGGATGGGCTTCTTTGGGCTGGGAAACCGATAAAGCCACTTTTTTTCCAACCGGTTCGGCTTTGGCTGCCACCTGGAGTCCTGAGCTTGCGTATGCCTGTGGAACAGGAATCGCCAGAGAAGCCCGTTTGCGAGGGAAAGATATGCTGCTGGGACCGGCCATCAATATTCAACGCATTCCAACCGGTGGACGTACTTATGAGTATTTGAGCGAAGATCCGTTTCTAAGCTCCAGGTTATCGGTTGGATATACCAAAGGAGTTCAGGATAATGGAGTTGCGGTTTGTTTGAAACATTATGCCCTGAACAATCAGGAAAACAATCGTGGAACTGTAAATGTGATTGTTGGTGAACGGGCCATGCGTGAAATTTACCTTCCGCCGTTCAAAGCAGCAGTTGTAGAAGCAGATGCTTATGGTGTAATGGCTGCTTACAACAAAGTAAACGGCTGGTGGTGCGCTGAAAATGATATGCTTCTGAATAAAATACTTCGTGATGAATGGGGCTTTAAAGGTATGGTGATTTCCGACTGGAATGGTACACACAGCACAGTAGAGGCAGTGACCCATGGGCTGAATGTCGAAATGCCAACAAAAAGATATTTTGGAAAAGCTTTGCTCGACTCGGTCAAGGCAGGATTGGTATCGGAAGATATTATCAATCGGCGGGTTCGTGAAATCCTTCGAGTCAGAATGGCAATAAAGCCGGTTCCAAAAGAAGAGGCCAACGTGGAAATGACTTCACAACCGCCCCGGCAAAAAATAGCCTGTGATGTGGCCTGCAAATCAATCGTCTTATTGAAGAATGATGGTGTTCTTCCCTTAAATCTCAGCAAAAAACCGGTCATTGCAGTTATTGGAGCCAATGCTGTGCAAACCATGGGACTCGGTGGCATGGGAGCCGGTGTTAAAACTTTGTATGAAATTACACCACTTGAAGGATTAAAGAACAGGATTGGCGATAAAGCCGAAATAATTTATGCAAAAGGGTACGAACCTGTTGTTTTTTCTTTTGCCGATATGTTCAGAAGAAAATCACCGGAAGAACTTGAAAAACAAGCTCAAGAGAAAAAGATACTTGCTCAGAAACTGACAAAAGAGGCAGTTGAAGCGGCATCGAAGGCTGATATTATCCTTTTTATCGGTGGTAACAACCGTGCAGTTGAAACCGAAGGCCGCGACAGGAATGACATCAAACTACCTTCAGGACAGGATGAGTTGATTCAGGACATTGCGCGAGTAAATGCTAATATTGTCACCGTGCTCACAAGTGGCGCACCCAACGATCTCAACATCGTCGAGCCGCTCTCAAAAGCACTGGTCATTTCGTGGTTCAATGGCAGCGAAGGTGGACATGCGCTGGCTGATGTGCTGGCAGGGAATATTTCTCCAAGCGGACGATTGCCATTTACACTTCCGGTAAAACTGCAAGATTCACCGGCATATGCGTTGGCTAACTATCCGCAAGGAAGAAAAAACTCTGATATCTTTGCCAACCTGGTTGCGGAAACCGAATCTGCAGAAAAATCAAAAGAAAATACCACGGATGAAGAGATGATAAATGATCCCAATACCGCACTCTATTCCGAAGAATCATTGGTGGGCTATCGTTGGTTCGACACGAAAAATATACCGGTGATGTACCCTTTTGGTCACGGCCTTACCTATACTACTTTCAAGTACGCACGTCTCAAAACTGACAAAAAAAAGTACGGTAAAGACGATGTGATCATTGTTTCTATCAAGTTGAAAAATACCGGCTCAGTGGCAGCCGATGAAGTCGTTCAGGCTTATGTACATCGAATCAATCCGTCGGTCGAATGGCCGTATAAAGAGCTCAAGGCATTCTCTCGTGTGTCGCTTGATCCGGGCGAGAGCAAATTGGTAACGATGAAAATTCCGGTAGTAAATCTTCAGTATTGGAATCAGGTTGTTCATGCCTGGGAAAATGATCTGTGCAACATTGAATTGCTGGTTGGCGCTTCTGCCGGCGACATCAAACTGAAAAAGAAAATCGCACTATGTGATCAACTTTAATAAAATGTTGTAGTAGAGAAAATTTCATGAGTCAAGTGTGACCGGCACAACTATTTCCCATTACAAAATCCATGAAAAACTTGGAGAGGGAAGCCATACATATACCTGGAGCGCCGAGAATTAACCGAGCGGTCTCTATTTCTATCAATTGCGAGGGGAGCAGTTTTCGCAAACGCGCAAAATGCTGTTGGTGCGATAGTTTTATCTTTTCGAAACGGATTGGATTCGAGGCTCAATGAAATAAATCGTTGCGTCTGAATGACGCAACGATTTTCGCAGTTTTCAGGTGCGCTTTCCCCAACTCACTCCCGAAATAACTCTCGACAAAAATCCGGCGCACTAGTCCCTTTTTGCTCGCCTGGAATCCCAGTACATATAAATACAAATCAACAGAAAAACTCCCAAAGCCAACAATTGCCCGCCATCGGACTCGGCCCAGTCTTCGGTGATGATCGGGTGGATGAAGCCAAGTTCGTCAAATTTTACGAATTTCAAAAATGCCGACAACACACCCATTATCGCACCACCGGCGATAAATCCTGAAGCGATCAGGGTGCCGCGTTCACGACGTTTGGCGGACAAGACGTCGTCTTTGGTGCTTCTCGCCACCAGGTGTGCGATGATGCCACCGGCAAGAATCGGCGTATTGAGCTCAAGCGGGATATACATGCCAAGGGCAAAAGCCAGCGGGGGAATGCCGATCATCTCCAGAATCAACGCAAAGACACCACCAATGACATAGAGCATCCAGGGTGCCGGCTGGTTGGACATGAGCGGCTTGATCACGGCAGCCATGGCATTGGCCTGCGGCGCAACAAGAGCGTCTTCACCAACAAAACCATATGTTTCGTTGAGCATCATAATGACCAGTCCAACCGCCGCCGCCGCCACGAGCGTGCCTAAAAATTTGTATTGCTGCTGCTTGACCGGTGTTGTACCGAGCCAGTAACCGATCTTTAAATCCGTGATAAATCCTCCGGCCATGGATAATGCGGTACAGACAACCCCGCCAATAATCAGGGCCGAGACCATGCCGGTGGTGCCGGACAGTCCGACTCTGGTGAGGATGATGGAGGATAAAATCAATGTCATCAAGGTCATTCCGGACACCGGATTTGTCCCAACAATGGCAATGGCGCGCGCTGCAACAGTGGTGAAAAGAAACGCGATGATCATCACAATAAGAATACCAACAATGGCGTGCAGGAGATTATGAACAACACCGAGCCAGAAAAAAACAAAGATCAAGACAGCCAGCACCGCGACGAGACCGCCAACAAGTCCCATGGGTAAATCACGATCCGTCCGCAACACTTCTCCTTCTTGCTTCAATCCCTGGCCGCCAATGATTTCCACCCAGGCCAACTTCATGGCGCCGCCGATGATTTTGGACGATTTTAAAATGCCGATGATGCCGGCAATCGCAATGCCGCCGATGCCGATATGCCTGACATAGTTGCCGAAAATATCTTCAGCGCTCATGCCCGAAATGAGCGTCTCCGCGGTACTGCCGATGATGATCGTCAGATCTTGACCAAAGTAGTCGACCAAGGGGACAAACACAAACCAAGAGACAAAAGAACCGGCGGCAATGATCGCGGCATATCTGAGCCCGACTATATAGCCGAGTCCCATCACTGCAGCGCCGACATTGAGACTGAACAGCATTTTAGCATCTTCGGCAATACCTTTCAGAAATGGTATAGCTCGCGATGTAAAGACTTCACCCCACCAGTGAAACGTTCCGATGATAAAATCGTAAATACCGCCAATAGCCATGGCTTTGAGGAGGATCTTGGCCTGTTCGCCACCGGCTTCACCAGCGACAAGCACTTCAGTGGTCGCCGTTGCTTCCGGAAAGGGAAACTGGCCGTGCATCTCTTTGACAAAATAGCGGCGGAACGGAATGAGAAAAAGCACTCCCAAAAAGCCCCCAAAGAGCGAAGCCAGGAAAATCTGGAAGAACCTGGCGTCCAGCTCCAGGATGTAAATGGCGGGAATGGTAAAAATCGCGCCGGCAACGACCACGCCCGATGCCGCGCCAATAGACTGGATCATGACATTTTCGGACAGGGCATTTTTTCGTCCGGTAAAGACGGACAAGCCAACGGCTAAAATGGCAATAGGAATGGCCGCTTCAAAGACCTGGCCGATCTTTAATCCAAGATAAGCAGCAGCCATGGAAAAAATAGCTGAAAATAATAAACCCCACAACAGCGACCAGGGTGTGATTTCCGGCAATGGTTTGTTTGCCGGAACGACAGGAATATATTCTTCACCTTTTTTGAGCGGTCGATAGGCGTTCTCGGGCAGCGACGTCTTTGTCGGTTCCATCTGTGCTCCTTGTGCTTTGGTTCGTGATCAGTTAAATGTTCCGCAATATAAAACAGACAACAGCTTTTTTCAACTATTTTATTGCACATTACAAGACGGAAGAATGCAATATTATACGAAAATTTACTGACAAAAGGGAGAGATGATGAGTATCCTCGGTAATTTAATCTGGATTCTTTTTGGTGGCTTTTTAATTGCCCTCGAATATATGTTTGCTGGTGTTCTATTATGCCTCACGATCATTGGCATTCCGTTCGGATTTCAGAGCATAAAGCTGGGTGTACTGGCTCTGGTACCATTTGGCCGTGAGGTGGTTGACCACCCCACCGGCTCGGGATTTTTGCGTACCCTCTTTAACGTCATCTGGTTTTTCATTGGCGGTATCTGGATTTGCCTGACGCATCTTTTTTTAGCAGTCCTGTTAGCGATCACCATTATCGGTATTCCATTCGCCAAACAACACGCCAAATTAGCCACATTGGCACTGACGCCGTTTGGCAAAGACATTCGCTGACGCCACTTTAAAATTTTCGAAAAATAACTTGACAAACATGCTGAATTTCTCTACTTTCGCTTAATCGATTGCGAAAACCTTTTCATTCACTTTGACCCTCCAATCGACTCGTCAATCATCTGGCCGTTAAAAGGTAACAACATGCCTCGACCAAAAAGCAACAAAGTGACGTTGCGCGATATAGCGAATATTATGGGTATGACGCCGGCGACCATTTCCAAAGCGCTGCGCGACGGCAACGATATCTCCGAAGAAACCCGTCAAAAAGTCAAAAAGGTCGCCGAGGAGATGGGTTACCGACCCAATATCCTGGCTCGCAGCCTGGTGCAACGCCGCTCGTTTATGTTAGGCGTTGTGGTGCCCAACCTTCGCATCTCTTTTTTTTCCGAAGTGACTCGCGGTATGTATGAGCGCGCGCGTGAACGCGATTATGAAGCCATCATCGTCGTAAATGATGAAATCTCGGAAAACGAGGAGCGCAATCTGGAATTTTTATCGGCCCTGGGAGTGGATGGTATTCTCATCGACGCCGTGCCTGGCGAGAATAATAATCCGGTTTTTGAGCGCCTGATCAAACGCCGAATCCCTATTGTGGCCTACGACCGCTACATCGACGGCATGGAGTTCGACTCTGTGACAATTGATGATGAAAAAGCATGCTTTGATGTCGTTGAATATCTCGTGCAGCAAAACCGCAAAAACATCCTTTTCCTCGGCCCCACAGAAAAACTGTTTGTCGCACGCGGCCGCTACAGGGGCTATCTCAAGGGACTGGACTTTCACAATCTTCCGTTTGAAAAACGCCTGGTCGTGCCATGTGACCTTGATCCAGCCGACGCCGAAAGCAAGATGGCACATACTATGGCATCCGGTCTCCATTTTGACGCAGTCATTTGTGTCGGCGGACTGGTCGCTTATGGTGGTGGGCAAGCTATCCTGAAATCCGGTCGCAGCATACCAGAGGACGTCATGTTGGCCGAATTCGGCGACAATGACGTAGTGGCGCGACTCGGCGTGCCATTTCTCACGGTCTATCAATTTCCTTATGAAATGGGACAAAAAGCGGTTGATCTGCTCCTCGAGCTTGTCGAGTCCACGGAGCCAAGATCGACTTGCAAACACAAAATCATCAATACAAAACTCGTTTATCACGAAATTGGTGTTCGCCGTTATGAACATACATAGAGTTTTCAGCCATTTTTTCGTACTGTGCATGGCGATTTTTATGGCAATGGCGTCGAGCTGCTCGAAAAAAAATGCAGTCGGGCCCAGCCGGGACAATTATCGATTCCCTCTCGCCACGGGCAATACATGGACATATGACCGACACATCATTCTCACATTTGATGTTGCTTCGGGCATCCGGCCGCCGGACTCGACGTTCTCCAGCGTCACCGTGCAGGTCGTTGCACCGGAAGTCATTTTTGATTCGCTGCAGACCATCAAGGTGCGTGAGAAACTCGAGATGCAGGAAGGCGCTTTGACCACCTATCACTATTATCAGAACAATGCTGACGCACTCTATCTCATCGCCAGCCTGGGTCTCCCAACAACGCTGCCAAAACGCGCGCTCAATTCCCCCGCAGGTCCATCGCCCACATTGATTGCTTTGACTCATCCGCTTCATACCTTTGCAAACCCGGTGAGTGCCGCGGCGCCTGATTCCCTCTACCTGGAACAGCCGGCGAAAATAGTTTTAAAATACCCGCTGGCAGAAGGGACCGAATGGAAATACAGCGAGAAGAACAAACCCCGTCGCGTGAATAAACGTGTCCTGGGTGAAATAGCTGTCCAGACGGCTGCCGGCACCTTCACTGCTGTGCAAGTCCAGTGGATCATGGACTTTGATGGCGACGGAGCCTTTGATAACAATATTCTCTTTATCGATTACATCGCCAACGAAGGTCTGATCAAGCGCTCCTTCCTGATCCAGGGATTACCGGTGGTGGACGATGACGGCACCTATATCGGCAGATATAATTATCATGATCTGAGCACTCTGACATCTTACAAACTTTACTAGGTGTTCTGTTCGGCTAAAAAGGAAAAAGGTGATGACTGAAGAACAAGTAAAAAACGGTTTGCACTCTTTGGCAATGGAATTCGGCGCCGATCAGGTCAGCGCTGCTATCCAGGCGGTGAAAAACTTTAGTGTTGAAATCCCGAGCTGGATTTTTGGGCCATTTGGCGGTGGTCGATTCGGAGAGTATATGCCACCCGGCGCTGCACGCAACATTCAGGAAAAGCTGGATGACGCTGCAGTCGTTCACAAACTTACCGGCGCCACCAAAAATGTTGCGATGCACGTACTGTGGGATTTTTCCCAGGATGGCTATCTCGGCTCGTATGCGCTTGCCAAAGATGTACATGAGCTGGCCGGTGAACGCAACCTGCAAATTGGTTCGATCAGCCCGACCTATTTTTTGCGCGGCTCACACCGCAATTCGTACGCTGCGGATGAAAAAGCAACTACTGAACGCTATATTGAACAAACTGTCTTAGCCGGACGAATTGCCAGAGATTTTGGCGTCGGTTTGGTGACGCTGTGGTTTCCGGATGGCTCCAACTATCCAGGTCAACTCGATCTGCAACGTAATTATTTAAATATGAAAAACAATCTGGTCGCTACACGCAAACAGATACCGGATGATGTGTGGTTGCTTATTGAATACAAAGTTTTTGAACCCGGTACATATAGCACGACGATTCCGGATTGGGGAACAGCCTATGCGTTGGCCAATGCTATGGGCGACAACACCGGTGTACTCATCGATCTGGGTCACCACTTTCATAGCGCCAACATCGAACAGATCGTTGCGCGCCTTGTCGCAGAAGACATGCGCTGCGGTTTTCACTTTAATACCCGCTACGCCGCCGATGATGATCATGCGGTCGAGCCGACTCCAGAAATGACGCGCATCTTTTACGAACTCGTCTCCGGCAACGTGATTGTGAATAAAAAGAAAGAAAAAAACTGGGCGTATATGATTGATCAGTGCAGCGGGCGTGAGAACCGTTTGCACGCCATCATCCACTCGGTTGATACGCTGCAACATTGCCTTGCCAGGGCTATGCTTGTTGATGTAAAAACGCTGCAAAAATGGCAGGATAAAGATGAAATCATCCTCGCCAATCGATGCTTCAACGATGCCCTGCTCTATGCCGATGTGCGCCCCATTGTCGCCACGGCGCGC
Organism: Candidatus Zhuqueibacterota bacterium; assembly: GCA_016928775.1. Taxonomy (GTDB): domain Bacteria; phylum Zhuqueibacterota; class Zhuqueibacteria; order Residuimicrobiales; family Krinioviventaceae; genus Kriniovivens. The sequence continues at coordinate 37,859 of JAFGKD010000079.1, forward strand.
CTGGAGCACTTGTTGCCCATCGATCCTGTGGCCGCTTTTGTGGAGAGTGGCTATCAAGCTAAAATTGAACAAGAACGAATTTGACGGGAAAAGATATGGCAGAAGGAAAAACTTTGACAGAAAGGCTTGATGCGCTATATGAATTCGACCGCGCGCCTGTCACCGAGAGCAAGCTGCATGGACCAGCGAAATTTATGGGACTTTACGCCGGCGAACACGTGGCTGGCACCGAATTCATCATTGGGCCGCTCTTTGTGACGCATGGCGTCACCGCTACGGACATGTTTCTTGGTTTGTTCCTCGGTAATTTGTTAGCGGTGCTGAGCTGGGCGTTTGTCTGCGCACCAATTGCAGTGAACACGCGTCTCAATATGTATTGGCAAGCGCGCAAGATTGCCGGACCAGGTGTCACGTTTGTCTACAACATTGTCAATGCTCTGATGTTTTGTTTTTTGGCCGGCTCCATGATATCGGTCGCGGCCACCGCGATTGGCCTGCCGTTCGGTATGCAAATGCCGACTTTGCAGGATATGTATCCCAACAGCGTGCAATGGGTGGTCGTTGTCTTTTTAGTCGGTTCGGTTGTCACTGTTTTGGCCATTCTTGGTTTTGAAAAAATTTCCGAATTCGGTCAGATCGCCGCCCCCTGGATGTTCCTCGTCTTTGTTGCCGCGGCTATCGCTGTACTCCCCATGCTCGGCGTGCATTCGTTGGGTGATTTTTGGACCGCCGCCAATGAAAAAATCTGGACAGGGGTGCCAATCTCAGGACAATCCAAATTCACCATCTGGCACGTCATGTTTTTCGCCTGGTTTGCCAATCTGGCCATGCACCTTGGCATGGCAGATATGTCGATTTTACGCTATGCGAAAAAATGGCAATATGGCTTTTTCAGCGCTTTTGGTATGTATCTGGGGCATTACATTGCCTGGTTGGCCTCGGGCATTTTGTGCGCCGCGGCGTTAGGCAATATCGCACCCGGTCCGATCGCTTATCTCGGCGCCGGCGTTGCCGGTGCGATTTGTGTGGTGATTGCGGGTTGGACGACATCAAATCCGACCATTTATCGCGCTGGTCTCGCATTGCAGACCGTGACGCCGGACTGGAGTCGATGGAAAGTGACCCTGGCTGTGGGCGTCATCACCACCATCGCTGCCATGTTTCCGGCGCTGATGATGAAGCTGCTCGATTTTGTCGCCCTGTACGGGCTGCTGCTCATGCCCATGGGTGCGGTGATTTTCGCCGATTTCTGGCTCCTCCCCAGGCTCGGTTTGCAGCGGAATTTTGCCGAAGCCAAGAGACTGCTCTTCAGCTGGCCGGCGGGACTGGCCTGGCTGGTCACGTTAGCTTTAGCGTTTGATATTCCTTTGCAAATATATTTCAAATCATTGCCTGGGTGGTTTATAGCAGTTATTGTATTTATTATTGCAACTTACGTTGAACAAAATATTTGGCAAAAACAGCAAGCACCAAAATTAAAAAAACGACCTAAAAGCGTCGAAATAATTGCATGGTCTTTTATTGCTTTGTCTATAATTAGACTAACAGCTTTTTTGGTTATATTTGTATATAACCATACTTACTTGTCGAGGAGTTTATATTTCATTATTGGTATAACAGTTTTGCTTTTTCAGATTATATTAGGAGTTTTATTATTGCTAGGACAAAACTGGAGCAGAATAGTGCTTTTATGGTTGATGCCCATAAGCCTTGCTTTTGTGTTGTTTACCTCAAACATCAAAATTATTGCAATTCCGGACATTATCTGGACAATAATATTTGCTGACTATTTTACAAGATCTGCAGCAGTTACATATTTTAAGAGTAGAAATTGAGGTGAATATGCTGACAATACTAAAGATATTTTCGTTAATCGGTTTACTGCTCACCATTGTACCGGCATTTTTAGTTTTTTCTGGCACAATCATAATAGAATCACATTATACTCTGATGCTCATCGGCACAGTTGTCTGGTTCCTCAGCGCACCCTTTTGGATGCTCAGGAAAAAGGCCAATTAGGCCGGCTTTTTTAGTATTTTTTAGTAATAAAATAAGATCATATGACAGCCTACCACATCATCGCCAAAAAACGCGATGGTTTGATATTGACCGTGGATGAGATCGATTATATCATTCACGGTTACGCACAAAATAAAATCCCCGATTACCAAATGTCAGCGCTGTTGATGGCGATCTACCTGAATGGTATGACCTTTGAAGAGACTGCCGCGTTGACCTGCGCCATGCTGGAATCCGGGTTCCGTATGAACTTTAAAAATGTCCCTGGCCAGAAGATCGACAAGCACAGCACCGGAGGCGTGGGCGATAAAGTGTCGCTGATTCTGGCGCCGCTCGTCGCAGCGGCCGGCTTGAAAGTGCCGATGCTCTCCGGACGCGCCTTGAGTCATAGCGGCGGCACGCTCGACAAGCTCGAATCTATCCCGGGATTTCGAACGAATCTGTCCGTTGATGAATTTTATCAGCAGATCGAACAGATTGGCGTATCTATGATCGGCCAAACGGAGCGCATCTGCCCGGCCGATAAAAAAATGTACGCCTTGCGCGATGCAACGGCGACAATCGAGTCGATTCCGCTGATCACCGGCAGCATTCTCAGCAAAAAATTAGCTGAAGGTATTGACGGGCTCGTATTGGATGTCAAGACCGGCAGCGGAGCGTTTATGCGGCGACTTGAAGACGCGCGCGCCCTCGCTGAAAGCCTGGTCAAAACCGCCATGCTGAATAGTCTGCCAACGCGAGCGCTCATCACCCGGATGGATGAGCCGCTTGGTTACGCCGCAGGAAACTGGGTGGAGGTGAAAGAAGCCATCGATTGCTTGCACGGCAACGGTCCGGATGATTTGATGCAGGTTACCCTGGCGCTCAGCGCGCAGATGTTGTTGATGGGCAATATCACCAAGACAGAAGCTGAAGCGCGTGACAAGCTCAACCAGCTCATTCATTCCGGTGCAGCGTTGCAAAAGTTTTATGAAATCGTTCGCACTCAAGGCGGCAATTTATTTTATCTGGATCATCCGGAAAAATATGCTGCCAGTAAAATCGAGCAACCCGTCTTTGCACCACAAACCGGCACCATTAGCAGCATCAATGCGCTGGATATTGGCCTGGCAGTCGTGCAATTAGGCGGCGGCCGTTTTGTGATGGAAGATCAGATCGACTATAAAGCCGGCATTGTTTTGGCACACAAAGTTGGCGATTATGTAAAAAAAGGCGAAAAGCTTGCCACGCTCTTTACCGACCACGAGAGAGTTGTGGAAGAGGTGAGTGAGCACATTCTCACTGCATTTCAGTTTCAAAAAACAGTTGTCGCGAAAAAGTCTCTGGTCATCGATATCATTGAAGCCTAGAAAGCACTTTGAATTGACGGCAAAACAGGCGCAGGAGCACGTTTATGGAATTTATTCCCACTGATATACCTGATGTTTGCATTATAAAGCCAAAGCTTTTTGGCGATGACCGCGGCTATTTTATGGAGACCTATAAAGAACCGCTTTTCCGGGCGCATGGTATTGATGCGTATTTTGTGCAGGATAATATGAGCAGCTCAATCAGGGGCACATTGCGCGGTCTGCATTATCAGCTCTCGCCGCACGCGCAAGGCAAACTGGTACGCGTACTCAAGGGCTCTGTTTATGATGTGGCGGTTGATCTGCGACGGGGATCGCCAACTTTTTCCAAATGGGTGGGTGTTGAATTAACTGAAGAGAACAAACTCTCGTTGTGGATTCCGCCCGGCTTTGCGCATGGGTTTTATGTTTTATCGGACATGGCCGAGTTCACCTACAAATGCACCCATATCTATACGCCGAGTGCCGAGCGCGGCATCATCTGGAATGATCAGGAGATTGGCATAAAGTGGCCGATGGACAAAAAACCTCTGATTTTATCTGATAAAGACAAAAAAAATCCTCTTCTCAAAGAAGCGGAATATAATTTCAATTATCACACCTCACTTTAAAATCCTGTCTAAAATATCTGTTGTTTTGATTTGCCACAGACATAAGGAATTGTCCTTTTATAGCGAATCGTTCTTGTCATTCATAGACCGGGCGGTGTGATGTTGACTTGAACCGCTGCACATCAATGTCATATTTTTGAATTTTATACCCGATAATCCGCTCGGTCGTCTCGAGCAGTCGTGCTGCTTTTGCGCGATTACCGCGGGCGGATTTGAGGGCGTCCTGGATCAATTCCTTTTCATAGTTTGCCACCGCAGCATCCAACGACATACGCGGCAGGGTGCCGCTGCTCTCGGCGGTTTGCAGCGTCGGCGGCAAGTGATAGGCATGGATCACCTGGTCGTTGCACACCAGCACAGCGCGCTCGATACAATTCTCCAGCTCCCGTACATTGCCCGGCCAGTGATACTGTCGCAACATATCAATAGCCGGCGTGGAGATGCGCTTGATTGGCTTGCCATGTTTTCTGCCGTATTTGATCATAAAGTGATCGGCCAACAACAAAATATCGGTCTGTCGATCGCGCAGCGGCGGCATAAAAATGGAGAACACATTGAGGCGATAATACAAATCGTCGCGAAAGGAATTTTTTTTCATTTTCTCTTCGAGGTTTGCGTTGGTCGCGGCAATAACGCGCACATCCACTTTGACCGGACTTGTACCGCCGACGCGTTCAAATTCCTGCTCCTGGAGCACTCGCAACAATTTGACTTGCGTCATCGGACTCAAATCGCCGATTTCATCCAAAAAAATGGTGCCACCGTTGGCCAATTCAAAACGGCCTTTTTTTTGGGCTTTGGCATCGGTAAAGGCGCCTTTTTCATGGCCAAAAAACTCTGTTTCAATGAGCGTTTCCGGAATGGCCGCACAATTGACCCGGATGAACGGCTTGTCAGCACGCAAGGAGTTATAATGAATCGCCTGGGCGATCAGTTCCTTGCCGGTGCCGGACTCGCCGCGGATGAGCACCGTCGTGTCGGCGCGTGCCACTTGCGTCACTTTTTCATAGACATCGCGCATCTCATGACTATTGCCGATGATGTTCGTAAAGCTGAACTTGTCCTGCAGTTTTTCCTGAATCTTGGCGCTTTCACTCAGCAGCGCTTGCCGATCCTTTCTTCGAATCTGATCGAGTCGAATAGCCTGCACCAGGGAAGAAGCGACGAGTGTGAGAAATTTTTTCGCGCTCTCGTAATCTCGTTTGGGATTGTAAGGCAAATTGACGATGAGAACCCCGAGCGTGTCGTAATCCAGAATAATCGGTACACCTATAAATGATTGCTCCCGATCGCGCGCGGAATCCCAGGAACTCATTCGATTGAGAAACAGTGGTTCTTTGCTAACCTGTGGGGAAACAATCGGTTTACCCGTTTCGGCAATACGACCGGTGAGCCCTTCTCCCAGGCGATATTTTGTCTTGGCTGTCTCTTCTTTATAGCCGATGGCCGCTGTCATCGAGAGTGTGACACCATCCTCTTCGGTCAAAAAAATAGCACCCGATTTGATATGATATGATTTTTGCAAGATCTTTAATGTCGCGATCAGCGATTCCTTGAGATCAAAAGTCCGACCTATCGCATTATTAATTTCAACTAAAATAGTCAACTTTTTGAGAGCAGTCACACTCTCTTTTTGATTTTTTTCTGCTGTTGTTGATGCCATGCCTCTTTTTACCTTATATTGTACAATTCATCTATTTCCACATTTTTGTGCAAAATGATTTTAAAAGATACAATTCTGAAGGAAATAATCAATAAAAAAAGTTTATAGTCGTAGAAACAATAAGTGGCCAGAAACATCGTATCCAAAACTTTGCCCAAAAAAGCACAATATTGCGGATCTATAGTACAGCGCGGCCTTTAGCCGCAACCAAAAAATAATAAAACCATCGAGCTGTGAACCATCGGGGAAAAGTAAAAACAGACTTTTGATTTCACATCTTTTTTGATTCTTGCTCAAAACCGCCGAAACTGTGTGCGACAATCAAAATAAATGCAATTCTGTAGATATTGAATATGCTTGCTACATATTTGTTTGAAATAAAAGTTGTCACAAAAACTCAAACAGCTCTCAACTCTATATTTTACAATCTTTAAAAAGTTTACATAGTTGCTGGCATTGCGCTTGCTTGGACGATTTCATATTCCCTCAGAATAAAAATCAGCAAAAAGCAAACGGATCAAAAAAAGGAGTAAATGGCATGAAGTTAGTAATCGCGTACATTCAGCCAGAGCGGCTGAATGCGGTGAAACAGGCGTTGTACGAGCGCGAGGTTTTCAAAATGTCGGTGACAAATGCCTTGGGGTGCGGTCAGCAAAAAGGCTATCATGAAACCTACCGTGGCGCAGCCATCGAGGTCAACCTGCTGAAAAAAGTACGGCTTGAAATCGCCGTAAACGACGATTTCGTCGAACCGACCATTGAAGGCATCATAGCGGGTGCACGAACAGGCAAAATAGGTGACGGTAAAATTTTTATACACGAGTTGTCCGAGTGTATCCGTATCCGAACGGGCGAAACTGGCAGCGTCGCTATTGGTTAATCTGGAGAAAATTAAAGTAAAGGAGAAGTTTTGATGACAAGATATAAAATTGCCCTACGACTTGGTCTGGTTCTTGGCGTACTTTTATTAGCCGGCGCTGCTATAGCACAAGAGTCGGAAACCGCCGCCGCACTGAAAACGCTGCAAAACAATATTAATATTGTATGGACTGCAGTTGCCGCTTTTCTTGTTTTCTTTATGCAAGCCGGATTTGCCATGGTGGAGAGCGGTTTCACCCGTGCAAAGAACACCGTCAATATTATGATGAAAAACCTCATGGACTTTTCCATAGGTACGGTCTCGTTCTTTTTGATTGGTTTTGGCTTGATGTTTGGCGAAAGCAATGGTCTTTTTGGCACGACTCACTTTTTTATGTTGGGAACAGATGTTCAAGGCGACAATTGGAACTGGACATTTCTTATTTTTCAAACCGTATTTGCCGGCACCGCGGCGACAATCGTCTCCGGCGCGATGGCAGAACGGACAAAATTCACCGGTTACCTGACCTATAGCGTGTTCATCTGTGCCTTCATTTATCCGGTTTTCGGCTCGTGGGCATGGGGTGGTTTATTAGATGGCGGTGGCTGGCTTGAGAATTTGGGTTTTCAGGATTTTGCCGGTTCAACGGTGGTTCACTCCATTGGCGGCTGGCTGGCGTTAGCCGGCGCGATCCTCCTTGGTCCGCGCCTCGGCAAATACGGTCGAGACGGCAAGCCACGCGCTATTCAAGGCCATAATATCGCATTAGCGGCCCTGGGCGTTTTTATCCTGTGGTTCGGCTGGTTCGGCTTTAATCCGGGATCTACAACGGTCGGTAATGGTGAGATCGGTCGTGTCGCTGTGACGACAAATCTGGCTGCGGCGGCCGGCGCCATCGCCGCGATGATCACCGCCTGGATAGCCCTGAAAAAACCCGACGGCTCCATGGCCCTGAACGGCACATTGGCCGGCCTGGTCGCGATCACTGCACCGTGCTATACCGTCTCGCCAATCGGCGCGCTGATCATCGGTCTGATTGCCGGCGTGCTGGTCGTATTCAGCGTTCTGTTTATCGACCGCATTCTCAAAGTGGATGATCCGGTCGGCGCCGTCAGTGTGCACGGCGTCTGCGGTGCTTTTGGAACGTTGTCCGTGGGTTTGTTTAATGTCGATGGTGGACTGTTCTATGGTGGCGGTTTCAAACTCCTCGGCATCCAGACCATTGGTGTCCTCACTGCATTTGCCTGGGCATTCGGACTTGGATTGCTGCTGTTTTTCGGAATCAAAAAGACCGTGGGACTGCGAGTCTCTGAAGAGGAAGAACTGCAAGGACTGGATATCGGCGAACATGGCATGGAAGCATACAGCGGCTTTCAAATCTTTATGAATACATGATATTTACATCATCCGGAGGATAATACAATGAATAAAGTTGCAACCAGTTTGTTGATCCTGTTGACTTTTGTTGTGCACATGCAAGCTGCCGAGTTGAGCTTTTCAGGTGATGCGACATTGACGTCAACGTATGTGTGGCGAGGTGTGACACAATTTAACGGTGCAGCAATGCAGGGTACCGGCGAAATCAGCTATGGCATACTGTCTATGGGTTACTGGATTTCGACCATGCAAGGCGATTACGATTACGCTGTCGAAACGGATCCATATATCGGAGTGAGTTTGCCGACCGGACCAGTGGAAACATCAATTGGCGGGACAATCTACAGCTACGACTTTTTCGAACATGCCGGTGCCACGGTCTATGAAATGTTTGTTTCTGCGGGTTATGGACCGTTAGGCTTGAGCTTTTTTTACACGCCGACTCAGGAAGAACCGGGGATTGACGATGCGCTTTACTGGACCGAGCTTTCTGCCGGCGTCGCCGTGTTGGGCGCGGATGTGAGTGCCACACTCAGCTTTGGCAACTATTCGGCTGTGAGCAAACAAGATGCGGCAACCAACCTTCTTCTGAGTGCTGGCAAGTCGGTGACTGAAGCCATTTCGGTGAGCTGGAACTGGAACATCGCGCTATCAGAAGGTCCAAATAATGCCTTTTTTATGATAGCATCATACGGCTTTTAGAGCCTGATAATTATAGATGGTGCTTTCCTTCAGTTGTCAAACTGTTTTCTTTGTGTCATCATGCTATAAGCAAAAATTAAAACCGCCGAGTTCGCAGGCGTCCGCGGAGAAAAAGTAATATATCTTTTGTACCTCGGCGTTTCTCCGCGACCTCAGCGGTTTATGAAGTTTTGTCACTCGTGCTCAAACCATCTCTTGGAAAAGCGCACTGTTGCGACTATAAATCCTGACAGCAGGATAACTTTGACCTGAATTCCAAGTCGTCGTATCAGTGGCTGATGCTTAACGCACCGTTCAAAGAAGTTATGGCAAAATCGCTCAAGAATTATTACATTCCAGCAGGGTCAAATTAAATCGGAGGCTCTCATGAAAAAGCTTTTTGTTATTCTTGCAGCAATTTTTCTGTTCACATGCCAGTCGGTGCAAACACCTCTGACTGTAAGCTCACCGGATGGCACTGTGCAGGTTGTTTTTAATTTGAGCGAAGGTGGCGTGGCACACTATTCGGTGTTGTACAAGGATCAGGTCATTCTCAGCGAATCACCTTTGGCGCTCGAGTTCGAACAGAGCGGCGAATGGGGTTCAAATCTGGTGGCCAAAGTTGAACAACATCGTTCGATCGATGAAGAGTATGAGCTGATTGTCGGCAAGACAAAACATGCGGTGAATCGATGCAACGAGATGCTGGTGAAATTGGCCGAGACAAATGGCGCGGGAAGACAAGTGCATCTCGTTTTTCGAGCTTATGATGATGGTGCGGCATTCCGTTACGTCTTTCCACAGCAACGGGCGCTGAAAGATTTTGCCATCATAGCTGAAAAAACCGAATTTCGTTTTCCGCAAAATCATGCGTGCTGGGCGATGCCTTTGGGACGATTCACATCCAATTATGAGAAGGAGTTCGAACGCACCAGTATCGACGATATAGCCCCGGACGCCATCGTTGGTTTGCCCTTAACCATTGAAATCGAAAACGGCCCGGTCCTGTGCCTCACCGAGGCGAATTTGACCGACTATGCCGGCATGTATCTTAATGGTGCCGAGCAGGACAACGCGCTCGTCGCCGCGTTGTCACCCTGGCCGGGTGAGGATGTATGCGTCAAGGCGAGCACACCGTTTGTTTCACCCTGGCGTGTACTCATGATCGGTGATACAGCGGGGGACCTGATCGAGTCCAACATTATCCTCAATCTCAATGAGCCGCTCGCGATAGAGAATCTTTCATGGATCAAAGCCGGCAAGGTCGCATGGGATTGGTGGTCTGGGCAGGTTGTGGATGACCCGGCCATTACCAGCGGTATGAATAACGAGACCATGCAGCACTATATCGATTTTGCCGCTGAAAACGGCCTCGAGTATATGCTCATTGATGCCGGATGGTATGGCTCACATCGGGATCGAGAAGCTGATATCACGCAAACGATCCCGGAAATTGATATGCCCGGATTGGTCACGTATGCAAACGACAAAGGTGTTGACATTCTCATCTGGCTGAACTGGCGTGCCGTGGCAAAGCAGATGGATGAAGCATTTGTCCTTTATGAGCAATGGGGTGTCAAGGGGGTAAAAATCGATTATATGGATCGCGATGACCAGGAGATGATCAACTTTTACCATAAAGCCATAAAAAAAGCGGCGGAACATCATCTCACTGTTGATTTTCACGGGGCATACAAGCCCACGGGCATTCGACGTACCTGGCCAAACTTAATGACGCGGGAAGGTATTCTCGGCCTCGAATATCTGAAATGGAGCGACCGCGCCACCCCGGAACACAATGTTACGATTCCATTCACCCGCATGGTGGCCGGACCAATGGATTATACCCCCGGAGGATTCCGCAACGTCACTCCGGCTGAATTCCAGTCCCAGGGAAAAAATCCGATGGTCCCGACAACACGATGCCATCAATTGGCCATGTATGTTGTGTTCGAAAGTCCATTACAAATGCTGAGTGATGCACCTGCGAACTATCGAGGCCAGGATGGACTGGACTTTTTGCGGCTAGTGCCCGCGACCTGGGAGAACACCCGGGTGCTCACCGGCAAAATCGGTGATTATGTGGCGATTGCACGCCAATCCGGCGATCAATGGTTCATCGGTGCCATGACGGACGCGGACGCTCGCACCCTCGAGTTGCCGCTGGATTTTCTCGGAGAGGGCGAATATAAAGTGACCATGTGGTCCGACGGACCCGGCGCCGATCGCGTCCCAACGCGCGTGACGCGAGCACAAGCCAATGTCACAGGGCAGGATGTTGTTTTGCAAGCGGTCATGGCGCCCGGTGGTGGATTTGTAGCGGTTGTGAAAGCAGTGAAGTGACAAGATAAGGCCAAGTCTAAGGCAAAGGCTAAGAATGAAATACGACGACCTTCTTTTTCTTCCGCCTTAACCTTGTTTTTACTACCGATCTTACTCAATATGATTGCTTTTGAGGCGTACAAAAATTGCTCCCTCTGCCCGCGACAATGCGGTATTGATCGAACAGCGGGGCATACCGGTATATGCGGTGAGACCGCTGATCTGCGCATTGCATCTATTGGTCCGCACTTTGGCGAAGAACCGCCGATCAGCGGCAGACAGGGCTCCGGCACAGTCTTTTTCAGCGGCTGCTCCTTGCGCTGCCGGTTTTGTCAAAATTACGACATATCGCATTGTCATATGGGTCAGGTCATGAGCATTGATCGCATCGCTGATTTTCTATTTGCGCTCTGGAAAAATCAAAAGGTGCATAATATCAATTTTGTCACGCCGGACCATTTTCTGCCGCATACGCTTTTATTAACAGAGCAATTGCGAGAAAAAGGTGTCTCCATTCCTGTTCTTTATAACACCTCGGGATATATGAAAGTAGAGGTGCTTGTTGACTTGCAGGATCATGCGGATATCTATATGCCGGATTTCAAATTTGCCGATCCGGATTTGGCGAAACGGCAAGCGAATGCGCCGGATTATCCGCACATAGCGCTTGCGGCCATTCAGGAAATGGTCAGACAAAAGGATTTCCTGGATGTCAATTTGAACGAGCGCGTAGCGGCGCAGCATGGCGTGTTCGTTCGACACCTGGTTCTGCCGGGCTATATTGACAATTCTATCCAGGCACTCGATTTACTGGTTAGAACCTTTGGGCAGGAGCTGCCCGTCAACATCATGTCGCAATTTTGGCCGGCTCGTCAACAAAAGGATCAACGCCTGAACCGTCGCCTTTATGACCACGAATATGCCGAGGTGCTCTCTCACGCTGAAGCATTAGGTTTCCAAAATCTTTTGCTGCAACCACTTTAAAATTATGAAAAAAACAAGACGATCATCATATTACAAAGTACCTTTGACACCATTCCGCAAGCTCATAATTGATGGTCTGGACGTGGCGCTGAAAAAGCATTACATGAAAGGATTTATCGAGCTTGACGTGACGGATGCTCGCCGCTCCATTCGCACCTATCGACGCCGCAGGCAATGTCGGCTCTCGTTTCTGGCCTTTTTTATATCGTGCCTGACACGTTCTCTCTCGGAAAACAGGTCGCTCAATGCCGGTCTCAAAAAGAACAACATCATCATCTTTGACGATATAGATGTATCCGTTGCTGTAGAGATGGATTTGCACGGCGAGAAGGTCCCGCGACTGATTGTCATTCGCCGTGCGCAAAACAAATCCGTGCAGGAAATTCATGACGAGATTGAAAAAGCGCGTAAACTTGAAGCTCAGGGAGATTCTGCACGTGACGCTTTTATTTGATCATGACATTGTCGATGGTGCACCGGCGGCACGATTTACGGAACGCTTGCGTACGCTTGTCGAAAAGGGATTGGACAAATGAAAGGCTAAAGCACGCATTCTCGCCAGATTTCAAAAGGCAACATAAATCAGGTATAAATACATCATCGGACCGGAAATCATCAAGCTATCGAATCGATCCATCATGCCGCCATGGCCGGGAATGAGATGTGACGTATCTTTGACATTCGCATCCCGTTTCAGCATGGACTCAAACAAATCGCCGTATTGGCCAAAACTTCCTATTATAGCACCAATCGCCATACAATCAAGAGAAGAGAGATGATCAATAAACAACATATGAAAGGCATATGCTGCTAAAATCGCACATAAAAACCCGGCGATAGTTCCTTCCAGAGATTTATTCGGGCTGATACGCGGTATCAGTTTATGACGCCCAAAATAAGATCCTAAAACATACGCAGCGGTGTCACAAACCCACGTCACAACAATCAGCATGACAAGCCATTCACCGGCTTCAGCGTATTCGAAATCGTATATTAATGGTAGTTCACGGATCAATAATAAACTGCCGAAGAGCAGGCTAAAATAAAAAGCGCCGAATAACGTAGCAGAAGAATTCAATAGAGGAGAGCCTTTTTTACGATAGAGCTCGACAAACAAGGTGAGAATCGTACCGCCAAGCACAACAGGGATCAACGCCGCTTTGCTGCAAAACAACGCCAGCACGGCACCTGTGATCATGATCTCACCGGCGAACAATTGCGGGAAAGCATTTTTTTTGTATGCGAGGTGGACGAACTCCCAGTATGACACCGTTGAAACGATCAGAACGAGTGCAAAGAGAAAATAACCACCTTTCCAGGTTAGAAAAAGGACTAATGGGCCGAGGGCAAGAGCGACGGCAGTGCGAATGGCAAAAGATTTAAAATTCAAAGCGCCTCCGGATCGACTGTTCCATCCCCCAAACTGATGACATTCACTCTGACTTTTGTTGTTCCATCTTTGATGAATCCCAGTTGCTTGGCGGCTTCAAAGGAGACATCAATGATGCGGCCCTTGACAAAAGGTCCGACGTCAATAATCGTCACATCAACGCTCTTGTTGTTATTCAAATTTGTAACCTTGACTCGGCTGCCAAAGGGCAGATGGGGATGCGCTGCAACAAGCTGCCGGATATTAAACCGAATACCGCTTGCAGCTTTTTTGTTTTGCATTTCATCCGCCATAAAGGAGGCCATTCCCTCCTCTTCATATTTGATGTCGTTTTGTTGCTGATAAGGTTTTTCACGATAGGGTTCGTCGCCTGGCGCCGGCGCGTCCGTATACATGACGCACTGCTGTGTTAAAAGCACAACAGCGAATACATTTGATAAAAGATATTTCGCCTTCACTGGATCATCTCCACATTACAGTTGAATGGAACCAATGAGATCAGCCAACCTGGGAATATTGTTTTCTTGACAGTAAAATTCAAGGTCTTTTTTTATCGTGAGTGTCGCATCGGGCTCATAAAAATTTGTCGTACCAACCTGGAATGCCGTGGCGCCGGCGATCATAAATTCGAGAGCATCTTGCGCGGTAGCAATACCGCCAATAGCAATGACGGGAATGGACAATTTGCATGCCAGCTCGAATACCTTTGCGAGGGCGACGGGTTTGATTGCCGGGCCAGAGTAGCCACCGGTTATCGTCGCCAGTTTTGGCTTGCGCGTTTTCGTATTCACCGACATGCCGATGAGCGTATTGATCGCTGAAACCGCGTCAGCGCCACCATTTTCACAAGCAATGCCGATTTCAGATATTGAGGTTACATTTGGCGTCAATTTGGCAAAAACCGGCCGTTTTGTCGAGCGACGGACACTTTTTGTGACGCGTTCAGCGATGAAAGGATCCGTGCTAAACGTGGTGCCATGTTTGACATTAGGACAGGAAAAATTGAGTTCATAGCCCGAAATACCAGGCATATCCTCCAGACGAGACACGCACTCGGCGAATCCCTGTTCGTCGGTTCCCGCAACATTGATGATAATATGTGTATCGATTGATTGCAAAAAGGGTATTTTTTCGACAATAAAATCATCAATGCCGACATTCGGCAGGCCAATGGAGTTCAACATACCACATGGCAGCTCAACGATACGGCGCGGCGGGTTGCCGGGCCGAGGTTTTGGCGTGACGGTTTTGGTTACAATGGCACCGATCTCGTTCAAATCGACGAGGTCGCTAAATTCTTCCGCATAGCCAAATGTGCCGCTGGCGGTCATAACCGGATTTTTAAGAGTGAGAGAGCCGATCTGTACAGTTAAATCAATCATCAAATACTATCTCATGCATGTGAAATACGGGACCGTCTTTGCACGCTAAATAATATTCTTTTTTACCCGGCACAGGATGTTTCATGGGCACAGCGCAGCCCACGCAAGCGCCAAACCCGCATGCCATAATCGTCTCGACGGAAACCTGGGCTGCGATATTGTATTGTTGAGCGATCGTCTGCACCGTGCGCAGCATTGGCGTTGGACCACAAACGAACAACGATTTTGATGCGTTTTCGGACAGATTCTCGAGATAGGGGATGAGCATGTCGGTCACCACGCCGTGATAACCGCGAGAACCATCATCCGTGCTCAAATGAAGGGTTGCATAGTCTGCGAACTGATCCAGTGCGCAAAAGTGATCCGAACTATTGACACCATAAAAAAGCTGCATTTTAATATCGCGCTGACGCAACTCTCTTTTCATCAACATGAATGGGGCAATGCCCAAACCACCGGCAACGACAATCGCTTCTTCGAGGTGCTCATCGTAGTGAAAATGGTTACCCAGCGGGCCGAGAATCTCGACACCTTCACCGATCTCCAGCATGGAGAGAACAGTTGTGCCCCGTCCAATGGCGTGAAACAATACATGCACCAGATCATTTTCAGGATCAATATTGTGGATGCTGAATGGACGGCGCCATAATATATCCGAGCACTGCGGAACCTTGATTTCGAGAAACTGTCCGGCCGAAACACCATGGCTCAGAAAGTGACTCCTGAATGTCAAAACATATGTATTGCGTGCAACGTGCGAAATGTTTTCAAGTGTGGAACGACAAAGCCTTTTCAATGTCACAATAAATCCCGTGATATGTAATGACGCATGGGCAGGACTTTATTTAATTTGCGGTGTAGTTTTTGGCGCTTGCTTGCTTTCCGTATCCGGATCATTTGCTTTTTCTTCTGACTGACCTGGCTCTTTGTCCTGCGTATCCCCTTCCGGAGGCGGAAGGTTTTCTTCTTCAAGAGCAGCGGGACTCTTTATTTCATCGTCTGATTGATCGAGAGCATCCGTGCTGCTCGATGGCGGTTCATTAGCTGCTTCAGTTGATGTTGTATCTTCGGATACATTTACCTCCGGTTGGACGGCAGATGTATCCTGGATACTTGATACAGAATCAGGAAGAATAGAGCGCATGGTATCGGCATCAGCAGGTCGTAGCGAATCAGGCGTTGCACTGTCCACGAGAGAGTCAACTGCGACAGAATCCATCTCTGCTGCCGCAAGTTTGGCTAATGAATCCGCGATGGCTTTTTGTCGTGCTTCCTCCTCCTTGCGCACTTTTTCAACTGCAGCCAGTTTGGGCTTTACGTCCGCCACATAGGGTGATTCCGGAAACGAATCAACAAGTGCCTGGTAAATAACGATCGCATCGTCCATGTTAAACAGGGTGTGCTCGTAATGCCATGCCTTGGCATAGGTTGCCTTTTGCGCGTATTCGGATTTCGGATATTTTTCTATCACCTTATCCCACAACTCAATCGCCTTGTCCAGGTTGTTGTCCTTGTAGAATACCTGTTCCGCACGATTATAAATAATTTTTGCTGAATCGACTTGGTCCTGCATAAGCTCCATACCCAGTATTTTTCGCGCCCCTTCGGCATGATCAGTTTCCGGGAAAATATGTATCAATTCGCTGAGTACGGTGTCGGCAAGAACGGTGTCG
>JAFGKD010000080.1 GCA_016928775.1 Candidatus Zhuqueibacterota bacterium
GTATCAAATTCAATAGACAAAAAGATAAAGCAATAAAAACAATCAGCTTTTTAATGTTTTTTCTGTGCTAATAGAGCAATCATTAAAGATATTTATGCTTGCGAATATGAGACGAGAGAGTATGCGACTTTTCGTGATCTCCTTTATTATCTTGGTCCCATACGATTCGGCCTTTCAGGGGCATCGGCCAGGGTGTTTTTGCAATACTCGACACATTTTTTCACTTCAGCTACGGCATCCGAGCTTTCCGGCACCTGGTATTCAAGCTCAATATCGGCTGGAAACGTATATTTTTTTCTTTTCATCAATTGCAGGATCAATCCCAGTGGCGTGTCGCCCTGGCCGAACGGCATGTTGGGGCCGTTATTCACTTTGCGATCCTTGATGTGCAGGCTGAGCACACGTCCGGCATCACCATATTTTTCGATGATGGGGATGGGTGATTCATTGGTACCGGCCACATAGTGCCCGACATCGAAATTCATGCCAAGGTATTCGCCGTAAGAAAATGGCGCGTCCCAACTGGAGGCATTGACCTGGGTGTGGTTATGGAAGCCGATCATGATTTTATGCGCATCCGCAAAGGGTGCTAAAAATTGTGCCTTTTCCTCGGAAATTTCGGTGGTGATGCCTTTGGCACCGAGGGTTTTGGCGACATTAAAGCAGTAATTCACCTCGGCTTCCGGCATGTCCGGGCCGATGCCGTCAAACTTGATGATATGGATAGTCACGCCGGCATCGTTGTATTTTTTGCGCAGGGCAGCGAATTTATCCATAGAGACCGACGTGCGCCAGGCGCGCATTTTTTCCGCTTGTTCTTGCATGGCGGCGCGGAATTGCGCCCTTTGTTCGTCAGTGACCTGTTGACCGCGACCGGGCCAGGGTGGACGCTCAAAAGTTGGTGCGCCGGCGAACTCCTCGGCCGGCCCACCCATAAGCTCCACCGAGCTGATACCGCACTGGACCAGATAATTAAGAAGATTTTCGGCACTGCTCGGCATACTGCGAAAACTGTAGGTGATCACGCCGATCTGCACACCATTAAAGTTAGAGTTGGGTTTGTCGTCCTCCTGGCTGAAAGTCACCCTTGGCGCTATGGAGAGCGCCGCGGCTGCGGTAGTGTAGCCGATAAAATCACGTCTTGTTAAATGTGTTTGCATATGGTTTCAACCTTTCCTCATTCATTTAAAAGTTATAGGATTGCATTTTTGCAATATATTACTTTAAATACAAATTCCTATCGACATTTTATAGACGCAATTCAATCAAAATCCAAGCGTTATCGCAAGATTAAAGCCATCCCTGGTGACTGTTTCCCCGCCCGGGATACTACCTGCAGTGGGGAAAAAAAGCTTGAGTTTGTCGAGTCGGACATTCGAGAGATCTAATCCGAGACGGTGCACGAACAGAGTATAGTCAGCTCGCACACTGAGGTCAAGTCCTTGAGGAACTCTTCCGCGCTTTTTAAGAATCAAAAATTCAATACCACCACCAACGTGCCATGTATTCGGAAGAATATTTTTGAGGGGGGATATCGAAGGTTGGCGTATCCATTCGGAATCTTTGGTCATAAACACTTCACCGTTGGCCTGCGCATTTTCCAAACGATACCAACTCAAGCCGTAGCCTCCTTTGATAAATGGCTGAAAGTTTGAGGTGGTCAAATTATAGCGAAAGCTGCCGGCGTATTCCCACATGTTGATTTCAGCACTATAATTATAAGATGGCACATTGTTAAAATTGACGTTAAAGCCCAGCATACTGCGTGCATTTCGCAGCGTATTTTCGCTGACAAGCCGGTCTCCGATATAAAAAACGACCTGATAATACGGCGAGACCTGCCGATCCAAATAATCTGATAAATTTGTTGTCACAGTATTGCTGTCAACACCACCAAGCGCAAGGTGAAGAATAAAACGCAGGGCAAACTCATCGAGCTGCTGTTCGTTAAAAACAAGAGCTTTAAAGTCATCGTGCAAGTTTTGCACTGCCGCTCCTGCCGCAAGTCCTACAAAACGATACGGAATCTCTTGTTTCGGATAATAGAGTGGATCTGGCCGATCGACTGCAAGGCGAATTGGGTAAGCAGCGATACGCCAGGCAAAATCCAACGGCGGCAAATTGAGCAACACCGGGTACGATAGATTGAGAAAACCAAGATTATTTTGAAAACTGTCCTGAAATCCTGTTGGAAACACCGAAGCCATTTTATGCGGTTGCCATCGTCCATAGCCAAAAGAAGGGCCAGAGACATTCCAGCCGTAGCCGAACGACGGTGTAACGGGCGGGCGATTGCCGGTGTCCGTATGTTTTAAAATTCCTGCAAATGGCGATTCCGTGGCCGGATAACCCCAGTGAATCGGCAACAGCAACCAACTCCAGTCGCGTCTCACTTGAGGATGTTCGTGCGCTAATTCCAAAACTCGCTCCCAGTCCGGTACAATTTCCACCCGATCTGGGTGGGCGAGACTGATCACATTGCCGCGCTTAAAGACATTGCTTGTTTTGCCATTATTTGCATCCAATTCTTTAAAGAGTTTATACGAATCAACATAGGTCGCAATTTTTTCGGTGGCGCCGGCAGGGCCAATATTTTTAAAAATGCCGGCAAATGGGTAGGTGCCGTGCGAATCCCGATTATTGCCGCCCGGCGGTTGCAGAATTTGATCCATGCCTTTATTGTCCGCGCCGATGTAGCCGATCGGATGCGTATTAATTTGCGTTTCTGCCTTGTCGCGATACGCCCTCTTGCGAATCAATCTCCAGATGTCCCGCTCGTTCAAGTGTTCTTCATGGCGAAAGCGACGTTTGACCTCCTGTTCCCATTCTTCTCGCGGGGCATAAACATTCGGACTGGAAAAATCCACATACATGACATCATAGTGAAAATAATATTCGATACGTTTGATCACGAGCTGATCATCCGAATTCTTTTCGCTCAAGCCAGCGCCGTTGAGAACAGTTTGTATTTCCTGCTCCGACAGCAAATGCTCTACGCGGTTCAGCGGGCTGATGACCACATTGATATGCTCCCAATCGCCTTCGTGATTGTTGCCGCCGTCGTTAAAAGGATAAAAAAACCAATATTGCAGGATGAGTTCGTAGCCCAAAGTGGTGTTGGTTTCATTCGAGCGCACCTCATGAATAAAGGGATGGACATAGCTATAAAGAAAATCATGATACGTGCTGGGCAGGGCGTTGGTCTGATCATTGATATATTCCTGCTTCCAGGTCTCCGGACCTTCGCCGGGAAAATCAAAATACAGCACCTTGAGTACATCCGGTATGTCACGTTTGAACTTTTCCACGACGCGTTTGTTTTTCGGATTCTCCGGATGGAATTCCTGCAACAAAGACAGCATTTTGCAATCTTCGGTTACTTGGGAATTAAACATCTCGAAATTGGCCCCGCGATCCACGGGCTGCGCAGAATCCGCCTGCAGCGTCTTGAGCACAACTGAAGAATCACAGGCTTTCGAACCGAGATCGACCAAATTGATGGTTTGCGAATCTATTATTTTCGCTGTTTCGCCAAAAATGTCCCATGAATCAACGTGCAGATGAAACGCAGCGAGATCGTCCATGAATTTTTTAAAATTCATAGGAATGACTGTGCTATTCTGGACCAGATAGGGAGCAAATCGCACAGCCATTTGCTGCAAAACCTGATGCCGCTGATCATCAATACCATCCATTGGATTCGTGTCAGTATAGCTTGGATCGTTTTCATCGCCAAACAGAAACAGACGGGCGCTGGCTTTGGACTGAGGCGTAAGCCGTGGATATTCCAGGTTCATATAGTCGAGATATTCATCTTTTGGAATAGCCTGACTCCTCACAAAAGCAGGAAATGCTTGAGCTATGATCAGAATAAAAATTTTGACTAACTTGGATTTTTCCATGGTGTGCCCTTTCCCAATGACTTGCCTCCCTCAATAATCTCAGAAATATGATGTCAATTCTGTAAAGTTGCTCAAGCCAGAAAAAAAATGATTTGCGTATTTATCTCACTAAAATAATGGCCGGCCAAGCCTTTGATATAGAACGGAATTATAGTTCAATTTTTGTAGTAAAACGCAAAAACAAGCAAGGAATATTCCCAAATTATTATTCGTTAAGTAATCAATTATTCATAGCTTATGTGTTGAATATTAGAGTTGGGAGAAATATCAACAGTTTGTGGCTGGATAATATTAATATTGCGAGTATTCGTGCGGCTGCCAATCTCAATTAACTTGGTAGATTTGAGAATGCCAATTTGACTGTCAGGATCAATAATATTAAAGGTGACATCCGGTTCTTGGGCCACGATTTTAAAATCACGGAAGGCATTGTCGATTTTGTCAATCCAAATCGCGCGACGCCATTTTTGGATATCATTGCAAAAATGACCACCAAACCACTTGGAGGAGGCGGCGATGAGGAATATAAAATAGAGCTGAAAATTTATGGGCCGGCCGACGATGTCGAATTTTCACTCACGTCAAGTCCGGCATTGGACACGTCAGATATCATTTCGCTGCTGACATTGGGAGTCACATCAGATTAATGTGTTTTATTAGATGATTCAGGTAAAGAATTTACCCTAGCCGATGCCGTGCAACAACGCATGCAAGTGCTACTCAATCGCCAAATTGCGAACCAAATTTCCAACTATACCAGACAACAAATGGGCGACAATCCCTGGGTGGTTAGACCTGATGACGGTGGCGATTTATTTGGGGCGCATTCACGGAGTGAATGCCGAGAGCGAGGAAACAGGTAAATATTTACCCAATTGCCGCTACACAGAGGCAGCACTCCAAAAGGAACAAATCGATGATGAAAAAAAAAAGCATGAACCATAAACTTTTTATCTTTTTATTGTTTTTCATTTTGATCAACACGAACAGTGCTATGAGCGAAACGTCTCCCAAAGTCGGTCTGGTGCTAAGCGGTGGTGGTGCTCTTGGCTTTACGCACATTGGTGTGCTCAAAGTGCTGGAGGAAGAGCAGATTCCTATCGACTATGTCGCCGGTACCAGCATGGGGAGCATTATCGGCGGATTGTATGCCATCGGCTATTCGCCGGACGAGATATTACAAATATCACGTTCGCAGGATTGGCAGTTTGTGTTGTCGGATGACGTCAAGCGCCAATATCTCTCTTTTATGAATAAAATCGAGTTTGATCGATATGTGGCTTCGTTCCCGCTCTTTGAAGAGCAGAAATTGTTCTCGCTTCCGGGTGGTGTGGTGCAGGGGCAAAACGTCATGCTGCTCCTTTGCCAATTGACACGGGATTTTCACAACACGCAGTCGTTTCAATATCTGCCCATTCCATTTGCCTGCGTGGCTTCCAATCTGGAAACCGGAGATGAACATGTCATCCACGACGGCTATTTGCCGCTGGCCATCTCATCGAGCATGGCAATCCCTTCGATTTTTGCGCCGGTGGCGGTTGGCGATTCCATCTACGTGGATGGCGGTATCACTAATAATTTTCCAGTTGATGTGGCGAAAAACATAGGTGCTGATATTCTCATAGGCGTGGATCTTGAGCTGGGGCTGCTCGAACGCCATAACCTCACCTCTATCGACGCCATTCTGCGCCAGATGATCGTGTTTATGGGATACGACAAAAGAGAAGCCAATCGACAGATGCTCGATCTCAACATTGTCCCGGATATTTCTGGCTATACACCCGCGAGTTTTACGACGAGCGCGGTGGACTCGCTGATGCAACGCGGTTATCGGGCTGTGGATAGTCTGCGGCATCAGCTCGCTCTCATTCGTCAGCGCTTGAACAGTCCCGCGCCAACGAACAAACCGCACCCGCCTGTTGAAGCCAAGGAATCATACTTTATTCGCGACATTAGTGTTGAAAGCGAGAACCCAGATGTGCATGCTCAGATACGTGATCTGTTTCACTATCAGACTCCAGCCACCTTATCCATCGCGCAAATAGAAGATGGTGTCAATCGTATCTATGGCACGCTGCACTTTTCCAAAGTTTATTATAAACTTGAAGGTGATGACGAGAAGACGCTGCATCTTTACGCTATTCGTAAATCCGCTAATACCTTCAATGTCGGCGTTCATTATAATACAATCGATCATGCGGGTGTCTTGCTGAATACAACATTTACTAAGCGTGGATTCGGACGGGCATCCTTCGATGCAAAACTTTTAATCCACCCGGAATTCAATGCGATGTTGCAACTTTATCCTAAAAAGTTATTTGGTATCGGTCTGGATCCAGGATACAAATATAAAAAAATTGATGTCTGGAATTCCAGCCAGGAAAACAACTCGACAATGGTGAGCTATCTCTATAGCGATCTGTATTTTTTTCATTTGTACAAAAATAATATGATGACGGGATTCGGCGTACAAGCGGAATATTTTGATTACAAGCCATGGTTTTTGGGCACATCTAGCGCAAATAGGCAATCGAGCTACAACTTTTATGCATTCTTGAAATATGACAGTTTCGACGATCTGTACGTTCCGAACCAAGGCGTAAAAATAAATGCCAAAATTCGCTCGGGGGACTGGGCGACGTATCTGAAAGCACAATGGGCGCAGCGCACAAGTTCCCGATGCACGCTGCTGCCGTCAGTTTTTAGCCGTTTATTGTTTACGGACGACTATCCCCTTATAAAAACCACCATGATTGGTGGTGTCCCGTATGATTCGTATTTTCGTGAACCAATGCCGTTTGTCGGCGTAAATGAGTTTATACCGCTTGAAAACTATTCCGCAATCGGCCGCATTGATATGCGAATACAAGTTGCTGCGAGACATTACATTTCAATCTTGAGCAACATTGCCTTGCATACGAAATCTCTTGAAGGAATAGCGGATGTGAAACATATTTTCGGTGGCGGGATTTCCTACATGTTTTTTAGCCTTTTGGGGCCATTGGAATTTTCTCTGTTTACGTCGGATTTTCATTCCGAGTTGGGGGGATTTATCAATCTGGGACATAGGTTTTAATTAAATTGGCTCAAAAAGCAAGGAGTCACCCATGAGAAATATAAAAATATACATTCGATTTTTATTGATTATATCAATAGTAGCAGTGATCGCGCAGGCACAAGAAAACGTGAAAACGAATACAACACCAGAGATTCCATTTGAGCACCCTGTGCCTGAGGATGATCTTGAAAAATACCCGCTGAAAACACCGGACACGTCCAGCCCCGGTGCAACACTGAAAAGTTTTTTGGATAATGTCAATCAATCTTATCGTCTGCTCATGGCAGCGCACGAGATGAGCATCAACAGCCGCGGTCTCTCCACGCCGGATACGGCAAAAATGTTGGCACATCACGCTGAAAAGTATTTCGAGCGTGGCACGCATTGCCTGGATCTCAGCGAAATTACCCCGAGCATTCGCAAAGGGTGGTCGTATGAGGTGACTCTTGCACTCAAGGAAATCCTCGACCGAATTGAACTGCCGTCACTCGATTCGATTCCCGACGCCGCGGCAATCGAACGGGATGAAGCAGAGAAAAAGAATTCCAAGCTTTATCAATGGAAAATTCCGAATACAAATATCCTCATCGCTAAAATTGAAGAGGGACCGCGTCAGGGAGAATATTTGTTTAGCGCAGAAACGGTTCGTCGTTTGGAAGAATATTATCATAAAGCAAGGCATCTTCCTTATAAAAAAAATGCTGTGACATCAGAAGGCTTTCTCAAGTTTTATATTCGTAGTCCTGGCCTGTTGTTGCCGCCGAAATGGAGCCAATGGCTGCCGGACTGGGCTTATAACATTTACTATTCGCAAACTGTCTGGCAATGGATTGCTATTCCACTGCTCGTCGCAATAGCTTCGATAATGATATTTGTGCTGTTGCGAATCTTTCGCCCCTGGTCTATCAAATTGTCGCTCCTGAAGCGGAAGAGGCGTCAATTGTTTTTTATCATTCTCGCTTATATCATAGCCGTCATACTTTATTATATTCTTGACGTTTATGTGAACTTGACCAGTCACGTCCTCATTGTTTTGAGTACAATAACTGATGTGATATCCTGGTTTTTAATGTCGTGGGGCATTTTAATCGCTGGAACTGTCATTGCGGAGTCGATAGTCGCCTCTCCCAGAATCGATCCGGAGGGTATTCAAGCATCCTATGTACGAGCATTGTTTGGTGTTGTGGGTTTTTTGGCGGCCGCAGGTGTTTTTATATTTGGCCTGTCGCGCGTCGGTGTCACATTGCTTCCCCTGCTCACCGGCGTTGGCATCGGTGGTCTGGCCTTTGCCCTGGCGGCACGGCCGACGCTCGAAAACATTATTGGCAGCTTTATGATCTTTGCCGACACGCCGTACCGTGTCGGACAACGTGTTAAGGTCATGGGGCATGACGGCACGGTTGAGTCAATTGGCTTACGATCCACACGCATACGGCTGTTGAGCGGGCATGTCACCTCCATCCCGAATGAAAAAATGGCCTCTTTGGATGTGGAAAATATCGGACGCAGAAAGTTCATAAAACGTGAATTTAGCGTGACTGTTACGTATGATACACCACCAGCAAAAGTCAAGCTGGCGACTGATATCCTGCGAGAGATTCTATCTATGCCGGAAAAACTGCCTGATGAACACAATCAAAAATCGTCGAACAAAAACGAACAAAGCGAGGTTCCGCATCCAAACGAGGCGATCAACAAGCCTGATTTTCCGCCGCGCGTGTCATTTAATGAATTGAACGCGGATTCCCTGAACATTCTGGTGATCTATTGGTATCATCCCGCCGATTACTGGGCTTACCTCGAACACGCCCAGTGGATCAATCTGCAGATCATGGAGCGTTTTAATGAGGCTGCCATTGAATTTGCTTTTCCAACGCAGACGTTGTATGTGGCCGGGGATGAAAAACATCCATTGCCAATGCGTGAAAAAAGATAATCGTATGCAGCGAATTGAACAGACTTTGGCAACAATGGCAGTTCAATCGATTGGGGAATGCGAGCCAACCACATCTTTATCGCAGCACAAGCAGGCGTTTTGCGGCAATGTGGTTTCCGGCTCGAAGACGATAAAAATAGAACCCGCTCGGCAAATCATTGGCGTCTAAAGCAATCTCGTGTCTTCCCGCCGGCTTGTGCCCCGAGAAAAGCAATCGTACATTTTTGCCTTGCAGATCAAATAGCGTCATATTGACGTCCGATGGTTTCACAAGCGTAAAAGATATTTTTGTCTCAGCGTTGAAAGGATTGGGATAGTTTTGATAAAGTGTGTTTCCCACTCGGATCGATTTGTCCAGAATTCCGGTGTTCGCCTCTCCGTCATAAACAACATATCCCCATGCCGGCAATGCCAGCGATGTGCTGTCACCCAGCATCACCGATTCACCGCTACAGACATCAAAATAGCTGCCGACAAAAGTATTACCGCTCAAAACGACATTTTTTTCCTGAGCGGATAAATTAGTGATGACCAATAGACGATCGTTTTCTTTTTCCCGAATAAAAGCGAAAATATCGCTATTATTATTCGTCAAAACTCGTTGTACGGGTCCGCCGTTTGCACCATTCCACAACGCCTGATTTTCTCGTTTGAGGTGCAAAAGTTTTGTGTAAATGTCCGCATTCTTGTGCTCCTGCCATTCGATCTGGTCTTTATCGAAAAACGACAGCCGTTTGTCGAGCCCGGCTTCTTGTCCGCTGTAAATGAGTGGCATGTCCTTTAATGTGGCTGTCAGCACAGCAAAAACCTCGGCAGCGTCGCCGAATAATTCGATGGTCGTGCCGTGCCACGAGTTTTCATCGTGATTGGCAGTAAAGTACATGCGATATTTGTCGGCATAGTTATTTTTTTCGCTCGACATATAATTATTCAAATGGCCGGCATTATTGCTGCCATCGGCGATGCGCTTGAGCAGACCATCGCCAAATCCATAAAGTCCCCAGGCGTAGGTCATGGCAAATCCGAGATTGTGCCATTGGCGGCCATCGCCTTCGGCTAGGAAAAAGATGTCGGGTTTTACAATTTTCAGTTGACTGATTGCCGCCTGCCAAAAATCATTTGGCACAAAACTGACCGCATCGCAGCGGAATCCATCGACACCAATTTCTGTCACCCAAAATTCCATCGCGTCAATCATATAGTCGCGCAGTCCCTGTTGGGTATAATCCAGCTCGATCACATCCGACCAGTTTGTCCCGGGCGGCGGGATAAAATTGCCGTTATTGTCTTTGACGTACCATTCCGGATGTTGAACGGTGAGAACGTTATCCCAGGACGTATGGTTGGCAACCCAGTCAATGATCACATACATACCCCGGTTGTGAATTTCCTGCACGAGATTTTTGAAATCGTCAAGGGTGCCAAATTCGGCATTCACATTGAGATAATCACGCACCGAATAGTAGCTTCCCAAACTGCCGAGGCGATTTTTCTGACCGATGGGATGAATCGGCATAAACCAGAGAATGCCGACGCCCATCGCGTGCAAGCGATCCAGGTGTTCGGAAAAGGCGGCAAATGTACCGGCATCGCTGTACTGCCGAACATTGACTTCGTAGATGCCAAGGTTATAACTCCAGTCCTGATGATCCTGAGCGGGGGAGGCCAAGCTGAGCAGGAGTACGAATGACAACAAGTGCGCGCCTGTTCGCTGCAAAAGGAGCTCCTTTCTTTATTTTCTTTCAGTCCATGTGGAGAAATCTATTGAATTCAGGAGTATTGTGCAAGCATTTTACAAGTTTGTTACTTTTCGAATTGTCATCCTGGGTTCGTCGACTGCAGCAGGCACCGGCCCGAGTCGCAGTGATAGTGCATGGGTGAACCGCTACCGACGTTATGTGAAGAACATAAACTCGACTGCCCGGGTGAACCAATCGTGCTGTTGGAGGATACACCACCTGTCACAAAATGCCGGATGACTATGCGCCACCGCCCGGCAGGTCTATGCCGTCAATTGGGCATAATATTATAGCTGCACTTGCTTATGATCCGAATGGTATCAGTATCAATTTGCCCTCCAATGATGCCGCCAACAAAATTATACCATCAAAGAGCAATTGGATAACTATGATGTCATTCTCGGGTTGGCAGCAGAACAGGACGTGCCGGTATGGGTCGCAACAACACACCGCGAAATTTCTCACAAGCTCAACGTGCCAATTTATTGGCCGAGCGGTTTATATTTGTACGCTTTAAAAGTCGTGCCCGAGCATTGGCCCGGGCACGAACTGACAGCATTGTTTGAGCCGGCAACCGGCTGCCGGAGGGACTCTGTCAGGCTCAGATCGTCCGGTTTTCCGTAAAAAACCGGCATCATCTTTTGTTTATGGTTGAGCTTGATTGCGCGGAACGAGCCAAACGAAAACCGAGGTTGTTGTTCCGATTATTCGGATTGTTCCTGTTCCGATTGGCGCAGCGAAAGTTATCCGGATTGTTATTGTTCCACGAGCCGCCGCGAACGACGGTCACTGTCGAGTCCACCCCGTTTTTACGATGCTGCGGAGTGTTTCATCCAACCGCCTAACATTTTGCCAATGGTCACCAGTTCCCGCGCGCCGTACTCGTAGGACGTGATGTTGACAAACTTTAGGTCGTAACTGAGGCGCAAAAGTATTTTGAGTCCGGCCAGTTTTTGATCCAGCGGCAGGAGGTACTTTAATTTATTACGGGACATATTTGCGCTGGTCATCAATTCCAATATTTCCAGCATTGTATTCTCCATCTTGACGGCCACAGAAAAGCGATTCGATTTTGGAAAAGTATTGGTGTGATTGAGCAGCCACCTGGTAAAGGCATAGCTTTTTTGAAAAATGTGTAAATTTTGCGGATCAGACACGATCATGTTCTCCTTTATAAAAATTCCTCCACGAGCGAATGCGATATCGCGATGAATAAAAAATTTTGCGCGCCCCTGCGGGGCGCTTTTTTTTAAATGAATATTTCGTCGCATCGGCATTTTTTACCAGATATCCTGATAGCCAGATTACCAGATGTCCTACTGCGCGGAACGAGCCAAACGAAAACCGAGGTAGTCGCCCCGATAACCCGGATAGTACCTGTCCCGATAGGCGCAGCGAAAGTAAACCGGATCGAAATCGTACCACGAGCCGCCGCGAACGACGGACAACCCCCTCTTGCGACGCACCAGAGTGCGCAAACTTTGTTTCTCCCAAGAAGATGATGTCCACTCCCAAACATTGCCGGCGCAATCGTACAAACCGTATGGACTTTTATCATCCGGAAATAATCCGACTGTGGATGTGCCGCCGAACAATCTAGAATTGTTGCATTTGGTTTTATCAAATTTATCCCCCCAGGGATAAACACGGCCGTCAGAGCCGCGCGCTGTTTTTTCCCACTCGATTTCTGTGGGCAAACGATAGTGCGATTTTGATCCTGTGTTCTCTGACAGCCAATGGCAATAAGCTTGTGCGTCAAACCAGGTTACATTCACCACTGGATGATTGCCTTTTCCGGCTGGATAAAAACCATCTTTCCAATCCTCCGGCTGCTGGTGGCCGCTTGCATCGACAAAACGTTTGTATTCCAGATTTGTCACCGGATAGGTGCCAATCTCAAAAGCGGGGCAACGTATTGATTTTTTATTATCTCCGTACAAAAAAGAACCCGAAGGGATATAAATCATCGCAGGCTGGTCAAAACGAGGATCACCAAGTCGATCGAGTGCTCTACCGAGCTCTTTTTTGGCCTCCAATGAAAATTGAGTCGTTTCCATAAGGTGCAGCAGTTTTACAGCGGCATATTTTTTGTCGGTTGCGAGGACAGATGCTTCGCCAATTTTTTGTAAAACAATAATCGCTGCTTTCTCATTCAACGTAACAAATGACAGGAGCTGGTCAATATTCTCCTGCCCACCTAATCCGGCGATTGCCTCAATAAATGCTGTATTGATCTCCCCTGTATCAGGCATAACTGAATGACGCAGGCTGTCCTTGATTTTCTGCAAGAGATTTGGCGAAATACCATCCGGGTATTCGGCTGAGCACGTTGCGGCCAACAATAAACCCTGCGGTTGCTCGGTGGAATCATGCAGCATTGTTTTGATAATATCATCACCACCATGGATGGCACGATATAATTTCACAACCTCACTCCAGGCGGGATGCGTCAGATTGTCACAGAGGGTAGAATAGGCATTTTTATGAACGATATACAATGCAGCGAGATACTCTTGAAATGAGAGGTGTGAGAAAGCGACAAGTGCGTCATCAATATGGCGATCGTAGCCCTTTTCAATTAAAATGCCATGCTGATCACGAATATCATCCAGTAGAGTAGATGCCAGGTGCTGGTGAAATTGATCCGAAAGTTCGCTATTTTCACGTACGGGAATTTTTAGTTCTTCTTTTAGTATCCGAGCAAACAACGACTCAACTTGAGTTCGTGGCAGCAAGGATTGTTCGTGAATTTCTCGTCGCTTTGTTTGCATCTCAAAAGCGAGGGCCGATAACAGTTTTTTCTTGTGTTCCAGACTGACTAATGAACGTCCTGTGGTTTTTTGTCTAAAACGTGCCAATTTTGTGCGACCCCATCGATCCGACAATACCTCGACACATTCCCGATACAACGCATGACGCTCGGAAGGGATTTCTATGTTCGCAGCAGCAATTAACACGATCAGGGTTAAGAGCAATGGATTGTGGGTTAAACGTTCAAGATGATCATTTGCTTGAAGACATTCGAGCAAGCTTTCGGCTTTTTGTCGGAAATCGTTCATAATACCATCTTGAGTTTGCGGCGTTTCTCCACTTGCTTCGGTGAGTGCTATGGCTTCGAAACGCTGTTTGACCAACCGGCTGCGTCCGGCTGCATCGAGATCCTGAACCTTGTAGGTTGCGAAATTATAATCTGCCAATTGGTCTTCATAACCCACAATTCGTGATGTAACAACAATTTTATTATCAGCGTTTTGATAATCATTGATAAATCCACCAATTCGTTCGGCGATAACATCCCGGGATTCCCTATTGCCAAGTTCATCAAAGGCATCCAGCAAAACAAGACAGTGACCTTTAGATAATCTTTTTTCAAAATAGTGTGTCGGGCAGATTTTGCGCAACTCCGGCGGCAGGTTAAGCATAAACGCCTCGACGAGAGTTTTTTCAGGATCCCTGCCCTGCAAGCCGATGAGTGAAACAAAAATGGGAAATCGTTTTTTTGCCCAGCCGAGCCGTTTCTTGAGAATTCGTTTATCATCGCCCTCTTGTTTCGAGGCTCGTATCGCGCGAGCGCAACTGACGGCCAAATAGCGCAACAACGTTGTTTTGCCGGAACCGGGATCGCCCTTGAAAAGTACATAATTGTTCTGCTCAATAATAAAACCAAGGTCTTCCTCTTCCGGGTGTGATTTTAAATGAGTCTTGCGAAAATTGCCTCGTCGCATACTTTGTGAAAAAGCATGCTCTTCGTCATCGGGCTTTTCTTTTTCACGCTCGCCGGCAAATTGCAGACTGGTATAAACCTGTTCCAAATTCGTTTTGCGATAGCCTTTTTTAACCGGCACGTTTTTGGATGTTGGAATGAGACCCAGGAATTGATGTGACTGCACCAGGTAGTTCAAATACTTTTCTTCAAACTGTTTTTTCTCCAGTCGACCCGTCATTCCAAACCAGACAAGTCTGAAGAATTTTCCGATGGCTCCGCCAAATTTAACAAGTAGATACGTAGCAACCGATCCGGCAACAGCGCCAGCAATACCAATGAGTACAGTTTTATCGTTTAGCAAGCTTGTGATCTTTTGCATATTTTACTCCCTGCTTAAAAATACAATTTAATCTCCATCTCACCAAACTTTTCCTGCAGCTCCTGGCGCAAGCGTGCTGTATTGGCTTGTACGGCGTGGCCAACCCAGCCGTTGACACTCGCGTCAAAATCCTTGCGCGTCATGTCGCCGCGCTGCAGGTGCTTGCAAAATATTTTTGTATATCACATTTGAGGACAAAAATGTTTTTGCGAAAAAAATCCTGCGCGCGTCTGATGGCGGCGTGTGTGCCCTTGCCAGGGCGGTTGGCATAGCTGTCGTATATAAATGTGCGGTCGAAAATCGGCTCGATGATGCGGCACAGGGCGTGATGCACGACCCGATCGCGAAACGGCGCCGCGCTGATGTGCGTGCCTTTGTTCCTGGCCGCTTTGCAGGCGGCGAGATAAAGATTTTCAAAGCTGGTGAGCTGGTTATAGAGATGAGTATAACGTCCAGTCATGGCAGCGCCTCAACAGAATACAAGCAATTTTACTTTCAGCGATTGTGTGTCACTTTTACATAGCGTGGCTTTTAGCCGCTGCCCAAAAAAGCCACGGATTTTCTTGGCGCGACCTTCTGCCGCAGCCAAAATGTGAGCCACCGATGCACACGGATTTTTATTTCGGCATTGCTTCAAAACCGCAGAAATCGCAAAGCAGCGCCGAGGTGCATTAAATTCTGTTTTTCTCGGCGTATCTCTGCGGTTTATATTTTTCACTTTTTTTGAATTAACTGCAACGCATAATCAAGCACCACATCCTGACCATTCAAAACATCCGCCAAAGTCGGCTTGACCTCAAAATCTGGCAATAGCGGATCACCTTTTTCAAAACCGTCAACGGCCGTTTGAAATGTTGTTTGCGGCAGATTCAAGACAATTTTTGTGTTGGGCAAGGCAACCTGGATACTGCCATCATTACAGTAGAATGAGCCACCGGATTCCTCGCCAATGAGAGTCGCGATTTTGTGGTACTTGACCAGGGATAAGAAATGTCCTGTTGATGACAAGCAGCCACCATCCATTAAAATGTAGATGTCACCGGTAAAATGATCTTTTTTGTATGGCATGGGTTTGTAAAGCGGCGCAAACTCTCCCTGCTCTTCCGGCAACTCAAAGTAAATAAATTCTGATCTTGCCAGGTAGGATAATAGCTCGGCAGCAAAAAACGGGTGGCCGCCCTTATTCCCCCTGACGTCAAGGATAAGATTTTGGATGTTCTCAGTTTTTAACCTGCTGAATGATTCCTGTAAAAAGCTCATAAATTGTTCTGGATCAGGCGCCCAAAAACCTTTGACGGTTAATCGTGCG
The DNA here is from genome assembly GCA_016928775.1 of Candidatus Zhuqueibacterota bacterium. Taxonomy (GTDB): domain Bacteria; phylum Zhuqueibacterota; class Zhuqueibacteria; order Residuimicrobiales; family Krinioviventaceae; genus Kriniovivens. The sequence continues at coordinate 16,030 of JAFGKD010000080.1, forward strand.
GTTTTGCTTTGATTTATTATTTGCATTATCATTGGCAATGAATTATGTGTCAATGCTTCCGGATATCTCTGGTGGATTGCCTGCTCTAGTGTACCCGGCGTTTGAGCTGTCACTCGAACGCTCATTTTTTCACCGGTTGATGTCAAGCATTCAAGGTCAAATTGTTCACAATGAGCTATATAGGATGAATAGGCAGAAGAAAAATTATTGTTTATGACAAATGTCTTTTGGGATTGGTTATAGCCATCCGCAGGTATACAGGCGACCAATTGCTGCCAAATGTTCGATGACGACATACCATTTATTGACAAGACTTGCATTCCCGCCTGGATCGCTGGATTGTGACTATAATCCGTGATGATGTAGGCTTTGTTATCAATATATTTTATATCAAGTGGGAGGCGGGTTTTGCGGTTGCTTGTCGCTTGAAGGAATTCATCAGCAAGTCGGATGCCAGTATGCACGCACCTTGCTTGTGCCACGACGGGTGCGATCAGACGAAAAAAATCGTCTGCGGTTTTAGCCGAGTTTATCGATTGAAGCGTATTTTCAAACAATTCATCAAAGTTCTCTTTTGCAGTATACAAATATAATTGCGGATGGATATTCTGCAATTGTCTACGAAGATACTTGAAATCGTCATGCAATTCGTCGGTCGTATACTTTATGAGAGGATCGGAAACCTGGGGCTCTTTTGTAAGCTCGGCAAAATTGCCAAGAGTTGGTCGTGCCACTTTGTTCACTGCAACAGGGTGAACAGAGCCATCCGGAAATTCAAATTCACCCGCAATGTGAAGACCGTCGGATGTAACTGTTCCAGAGAACGGCGTGTTCTTGGCTGCTATAACAAAAGAGAGTAAATTTTTGGTCAGTTTTATATCCGTCAGCGGATCATCCTGGATTTGCACACTTGCCTGAAAAAGCAGAATCCTGCCGATCGTACCGTCATTTTCTTGATGAAAGGTGAGAATTAACGTCAGATTGTTCCCAGGCATAAACTCACCCTCCCAAAATCCTTCAATGCTTTGACCATTCGAGTCGATTTGTGGTATGGCATTTTGGCAAAGAATCACGAAAGCGAATATCACCAAGCCGAGCACAGGCCATGTATGTTGTTTCATCAGCTCTCTCCAGTTAAAACGATATAATGCTTTTTTCTACAATGAAAAATTATTTTACGGTGAAGAAATAGTCGCCGCTACCTGCTTTATAAACAGCGTAACCATCATCCATTTTTTCAAACCTCAGCCCTTTGGCTTTTTCCGGTTTTTTTCCACTTTCCAGAATATTTTTCGAGCTCGTCGCAGGCACGTAAACTGTAGCCTCACACCCAACCGGCACAGCAATCTCCATACTGAACAGGCTATCTCTGTTTTTCCAGGTGATGCCGGCTATGCCGTATGGTGTGTTGTTTTTGTAGGTTACGAATTCCATTTCATCCACGGGCTGGGGACGAAATATAATATGTCGGTAACCGGGGCGATCGGGATCGGCCTGCATGCCCGCCAATGTGCGATAGAACCATACGAGTCCACCGCCAAACATGGGGTGATTGTGCGAGCCGCCCGTGCTCCATTGCTCGCGCGTGGTGGTGGCGCCCAGTTCCAGCCAATGGCCATAGCTCGGTTCGGTGCGTTTATTCATCGCTTCACAGGCCAGATCGTGCAAACCATTCTCCGACAACACTTCGAAGAAAAATTGCGTACCGCAAATACCCGTATCCAAATGGCCGCCGTTTTCCAGAATATCAGCTTTTAATGCCGCAACAACATTGTTATATTGATTTTCCGGCACCCCCATTTTGAGTGCGAAAATATTACCGCCGCCATCGCCATAGCTGCCCTTTTCTGCGTCATAATACTTTTTATGGAATGCCAAACGGGTGTTCTCGGCCAGGTCGGCATACTTTTTCGCCTCGTCCATTTTGTTGAGCGCAGCGGCCGTTTTGGCAGTGAGGTCGGAGCAGCGCCAAAAATAAAAGGTGTGCACCATATCATCGGGAACGGTCTCGCCCGGTGCCACCCATTCTCCGAGGTTGAACCATTTCAGCGGCTTGCCGTCTTTGCCGGTCCGTTGATGGAACATGATGCCGTTTTCATCCACCCAGTTTTGCATATATCGGATATAGTCCTTCATAGCCTCATAATTATCCTGCAATATGTCGAGCGCGCCATAGTGAACATAGAATTCCCACGGCATGATACAGATGGCTGCCCCCCAGGCGACGCCACCGCCACAGCCCGGCTGCCACGGCGCCCCATTCGGCACATAGCCGGTCTCGACATTTTGCGCGCCATAAATATCCTGAATCCATTTGTGATAGAATGATTTGGCATCGTAATTGTGCATAACGGTGATGCAGGCCACCTGGCCGTCACCGGTATAAGCCGAGCGCTCCCGGTGCGGGCAATCGCTGGCAATGCCGCCGTGCATGTTGTCCAACTGACTCCTTTTCCAGATTTTATTGATATCATTAAAAAGCTGGTTTGAGGTTTCAAAGGTGGCGGATTCTTCGATAAAAGTGTTCACCGCCTCGGCGGTCAGATTTTCAGGCTTGAGCTCTCCGGGCCAATTGGAAATTTCGACAGCGCTAAAGACAAACCAGTTAAATCGTGCGGCATACGATTCAGGTCCATTGCCTCTAAAGGTATAGGTGTTGTCACCAGAATACTGGTTGCTGAGGTATTTGATACTTATTTTATGACCAGCCGGGCCTTGCACGTTAATCAAGCGGAGACGGCCGGAAATTTCAACACCAAAATCAACATAGTAGGTGCCATCCTCTCTTTTCTCAATTGTTACCGGCGAGAGTTGTGCGGTCACCTTGTCCGGGTGCGCCGTATGAGCGACCAGCGTGCCAAAAGGCGCTTTTCTTTTCGCAACCGTTTCCCAGGTGGAATCATCAAATTCGGGCGTACACCAGCCCGGCTGTTCCAGTCGCGCATCATAAAACTCGCCGTGATAAACCAGATCCATCAAAATGGCGCTCTTTGAGGCTTTCCAGCTCGTATCGCTGATGATCACCTCTTCTGTGCCGTCGGTATAAGTGATGTACAGTTGTGCCAAAAAACGCGGCGATCCGTACGAGGCGGTCCAGAACTTGGGTGCATTGTAAAAGCCGTTGCCCAAAATGCTGCCAATGACGTTCGCACCCTGAGACAATTGATCTTTAACATCATACGCCAAATACATCACTTTATACTCGCGGAAATTGTCTTGCAAGGGGATATTGCCGTGAATCAAATCGGGACGTTTGTCATAGTTGGTCTGGTTCGGTACCAGCTCGTCGTCACCGACTTTCTGACCGTTCAGATACAATTCAAAATAACCCAGTCCAGTGACAAAAGCCACGGCTTTGGCGACCTCCTTGTTGATCGAAAAAGCTTTACGCAGCAGGGGTGCCGGTGGCGGTAGCTGCTCGGGATAAGCATCCGGCCCACCCGGCGGTTTGGGCAATGCTTCTTCACCCTGCCAGGGCGCGCCGATCCATTCGGCCTGCCAATCATTTTCATTTAACAATCCCATGCGCCAAAAGGCCGGCTCACTCCAGTCCGATACCTTGTTGTCTCGATCCCACACGCGCACGTGCCACCAGCATTCCTGCCGCGACGTCATGGGTGTGCCATTGTAAACAACGCGAAAGGATTGGTCCGATTCCACTTTTTGACTGTCCCATAAATCCGGCTCGGCCAATTTTTCTGGCGACGTGGCCACTTGCACCTGCCAGGCCGTCTGTTTCTGGCCGCGTTCTCCCGGTTCGGTCAGGTTGATCCAGGCCAGCCGCGGCTGCACCACATCAACGACGGATGGATTCTCGAGATATTCGCAAGTCAGTTGGGTCGGGGTGAGTTTCGCAGGAGTATTTCTAACTACAAGGAAACAGAGAAATAATGGAAAAAGTTTAACGTTGATTGGATTCATTCGACTCTTCTCCTATATAGATTATCGAATTATAGCTTCATCTTTTCCTGCCAGGCCGCAACCGAAAAAAAGCCACGGATGCACACGGATGAAACACAGATCAGATCATTTATTTTAAGCCTTTTTAGCCTCCAGTCCCAAAAATTTCTCGAAGCAAAACCGAAAAATCCGTGCTCATCCGTGTGCATTGTATATTGATTTCATCTTTTTAGTTATCCACATAGTAGTCGTGGCAAAAAATGTGGA
>JAFGKD010000081.1 GCA_016928775.1 Candidatus Zhuqueibacterota bacterium
TCACACGAAGACACAGAGCCACAAAGACTGTTTTTATTGAACTTGCTGAATCTATAGAAAGTACTTGAAAACAACTTTATTATTTTAGTCATATACGCCTTACTTTTTGTTTCTTAGTGTTTTGGTGTCTTTGTGTGAAAAGTTTGTGAATAATGCAGGTTAATTTTCCAGGGTGAAAATTAAGCATTATTTTATAAAGCCATAATACCGTCCCATCCAATAGGGCAGCAGCCAAAATACGCCGTCGCTCTCGGTTCGACCACCATCGGCACTCACTGCCGCGCGTTGATTATTGTCCCAGCGGAAAAAAGAGATTTCATCGATCGGCAGCATCCGATCGGTCTGCCACATTTCCATTTCCGGCGTGCGAACCAGGGCCACATCTTCGCGCCGGCTATTGTCAATGGACCAGCGCACGAGGTCGAGCGGCGTCCATTGCAAAAAATTGATCGAATGGCCAAAATTTGGGTCCGTGCCGGCGAAAGCGGCGTAGATAAAATTGAAAAAAGGGCTCCAGTCTTTGCTCACTTCCACGTACCACTGTTCCAGGCTGGAGAGATATAAAGCGCGCAGCCCAGGATCATCTTCGTACATGAGCAGACACGGAAAAGCCAGCGCCAATAATTCATCGTCGATGTGAGTTCGCCAGGCTGGATTGGTCGTTTTGGCCTTTTTTACATTCTCGGCATAATGATGCTCGAACAAGAGTTTCACATACTCGTCCTGATATTTTGCCCGTCCACTGACATGATAAGCGAGCTTGAGGTAGGAAAGAATTTCCACCGAATTGACGCCACGTTCCTGGCGCCAGTCGGGATCATAATTCAGGCGTTCCGGTGCCCACACGCCCCACTTTGTGTGCGCCCCGTCGATGTCTCGCAAAACATATCCACCGTTGATGATATAGTCGACGATGCGGCACACATGATCGCGGACGCGTATCTTTTCTGTTGCATCAGCCACCAGATCGTGATAAAAGAGATAACCGTACATGTGGCCGGTGATTTCATCGCTGCTGGTGTCGCCTTTCCATAACCACCGGCCATCTCTCGATGGCCGCCAGCGTTGTTCGACAATTTTTTCGCGCGGATTGTGGACATAAATATCCGCGATATGCTGCGGCGTATAGGATCGATTGGCGTCATGTTTATGATCCCAATCCGCCGGGATCACTGTTCTGGCAACAAAACCATCGGTCTCGGTGATGGTCTGCAAAAAGCGCAATGCCTCAAACGCCCGCCTGGCATTGGCTTTGGCGTTTGGCGATTGCGTCACAGCGTAACGATATGACTCCATGGCTAAATACATGCTGGTGTATTGTCCGTCATTGTCGTCGTCCTCGGGAGACCAGTCAGTGGTATCTCCCGGCGTGTTGAGCCGGCATTTTTCCACCAAACCGGGCGGGCGCACATGGCGTCTTTGACAAATATTTTGGAAATAGTCAGCTTTGTGCGCCAGGGTCATTTCCCGTTCTTTGATAGCACTGACGCCACCGGCGGTCGCTATCCAGGCGGTGCCATCTTGATCAAAAGCAATATCACGGACATCGTCGTCAAGCAACCAGCGGCGACTGTGTCGCAGAGACCATCGTTGACCGTCAAACCGGGTGACGCCATAGTGCGTGCCAATCCACATGGAGCCATCCGGCGCTTGTTTTACACAATTGACCATGGCTGAGGGAAGCCCATTTTCCGGAGTGATCTTGCGGACGCGAACATTATTTTTAAAAATCGACATACCACCAAGACTGCTGACCCAAATGCAACCATCGGTCGCCAGGCAGATGTCCGTCACATCCGGCGTCAGGATGTCATCTGTGGATTGAAACAACGTGAATGACTCACCAAAGACATGGTAGAGTCCCATACCGGTGGCGAGCCAAAAGCCTGTTTCCGGATGCGGCACTGCGGCACGAACGCTGCGGGAGAGAGTGAGGTGATATCGCTGTGCGTTTCTTTCTTTTATAATCCATATTCCCTTTGGCCCCAGCGCTGCGATTCCTTCTTCAACCTGACACAAGGCAGCAATCGGCTCTTCAATGTTGCTTATTTTATGGGCGTCGAGGTTCTCGACAATATAAACGCCGTTCCAGGCGCCGATCCACATCTGTCCCTGCTGGTCGGTTATAATGTCATAGACTGAGCCATCTTCTATCGGCGCGAGGGGATGCCATTTTTTTCCGTCTTGCAAAAAGTAAAGTCCGGCTTTTGTTCCAGCCCAGACAGTGTTATTTGAATCAACATTAATGGTTAACACATCGTTCGCCGCTCGACTATCCGAAACGACGTGAGGAACGTGGAATTCCTGAATAAAAGGTTCGTCAAGATGAATGTTTTCAGAGAAAACAAGAAGCGGAAAAAGTAGCATGCACATTAGCAGGATTTCAAAGACCTTAGCCATAGACTCTCCTTATTTAATCCCAACATTGGCTTGTTCGATGCTGAGCTGAAAATCCTCAAACTCAACCTGGTAGGGAATCTTGTCGCATGATCCGGCAGCGACACCAATATCGACCTCGTCTCGGAGTCCCGGAATCGTTCCGGTCTTTTTTTCCTTTTCCCAGGTCAGGCCATCGTAGCTGAGTGCGCCGGAAAAAGAGTCACCATGTCGTATGAGTTTGAGCCACAGCGGGAAGTGAATATCCTCAGGCAAATTCTCGCTATTGGCTTTGTGCATACAGCCGTCGCCAAATTCATCCCATTGAATACCGGCGCGCGCCGGCGTGGTAAAACAGAGCACAGAACCTTTGCTTCCCGGTTCCGTGTCAAAACTGAGTGTCAGATCATTGCGGACAAACAATCCGGCGCGAAACCAGGGATGCGTGCGTTCGCCAAATCCATTCACCTTGACCGTAGCGATAAAATTACCCCTGACTTTGGCGATATAAGCGGTGGCGTAAGAATCTTCGGCATGGAAAAAATCGGAGCCGCCGGCAGTAATTTTAATAGTACGAGCGCGGTCATCTATGTCGATGCGATGCGGTCGTGCCGTGGCGGAACCGTATGTTTTTAATTTCTTCTTGTCAATATCGATCATCGCATGTGGAAAAACCGTCAGGATGTCATGCGGGCTGTTACCGACCTGTACGACATGTTCGCCGATCTCCGGTGTGATTTCAAAACTCACGTGTTGTGATTCACCTGGCATCAATATAATATGTGTCTGGTCCCGGATTTCACCGTTCAAAAAAAGTTTGGCGTTTGTCGTGTGTCTGGTATCAGTCAAGTTTTCAGCAGTGGCAGAAATGATAACGCTTTCACCGTGGGGGATCATGTTATGCGAGAATGTGAGATCGTTGACATCAACCGCACCTTTTTCCCCAACAATTTTTATCGAGGTATAGGATGTCTTGCCGATGGCCAGCCTGTGCTCGCCGGGCTCATAAAGTCGCAGGCCAAAGGTGATGGTTCGGCTGTTGTTATGAATGACCGGAAAACGTTGGCTTTGTACAATTTTGCCGTCGACGTAAAGGTCAACTGGCAGAATACCCGTGGCACCGCGATTGTAAATATCGGCTGCTACTGTGATATATGTTCCGGTTTGAAGTTCATGCACAATCGGCTCTCCGCCCACCAATAGCTTGAGATTTGTATAATCAAAATCCGGCTCACCGATAATGATATCTTCCGGTGGATTCTGCGGTGCTTTAATGACAAAATTATTTCGATAAATGTTATCCACCAGATTCGCGGCGCACAGCTTCATCTCGCCTTGTTCGAGATTGTAATAAATGTTTTCTTCGACAATCCAGCCGGAGGACATGTTATCAAACCAGAATCCGACATTGTCGTTAAAATAGCCGGCTTGAACGTCATGGATCAGGTTAAAGCGAACGCAAGAATCGGTGGTGAGACCGGCGGTTTTGATGACACCCGAGTCGTCGGCATCCTTTTGCACCTGATGCAAGTGATTGTATTCCACACGATAACTGCCGTCAATGACTTCTTCGAGATTGCGCCAGCCGCCCAAAGAGATGGCGTAGCGACCGCGCGTGTGGGTGATTTCGTTGTGCGAGATCGTCGTATACAGCGTATTATGTGCGGCAATGTTTGCTCCGCCGCACTCGGTGATTCGGTTATAGGAAACAAACGTTTCGCGGATGATGTCAGCCCAGTGTTCAGGATGTGGATTTCCATCGATGGCGATGGTGCCGTTATCGACGTCCTCGAACCGATTGTCAAGAATTCTGGTTTGATAACATCCTTTGCCAATATAAATCCCGGCGCCGGCACAGCCCCGGACTTTAGAATCCACGATCTCATTGGCGTGGGCATATTCCAGTGGTATCGCTTTATCACCCGCTCGTGTGCCCTCAAAGGTCAGACCGTAGAAGCGAAGATTACGCACGGGCCGATCAGCTTTTCCCTGTATGCGCACCAGTTGGGCTAATAGCGGGACAGCAATGTGTACTTGCTGTGGATCAACACTATTTTGTGCCGGTATATAGCTGAGCTCCCCGGTTTTCGAATCGAAGAACCACTCACCCGGCGCATCGAGCAACGCTTTGATATTTTCGATATAATAACGCGGCGGCACATCAAGAATGCCCGGCTGGGGTGTTGTGAGATAGGCGATCTGATGCGCCGTGTCAATCTGCCGGAATGAATTCACTCCCTGGTGCCAGCGCAGGAGCAACATGACGCGATTGCCTGGCAAATCTGGCCAGGAGAGAAGATCACCCTGGCGAAAGGGCAGCTCTATATCCGAGGCTGATACGCGCGGTGGGGTAAAATAACCGTCGTTTGGCGCGCGTGCCACTATCTGCTTGCGACCATTCGCAATCAGTACCTCGACAGCTTCTCCGGCAAAGCTGGTTGTCCATAGATCGTTACGCCGCTCCCAGGAGTGGATGAGAGGACCGCCTGAAATCACTGGTTGTTCGCCGTAGTAAGCAGCATAGGTCACATGCACGTCACGCAATTTATGATACTCAAAGGCGCCACTCGGCAGGTTGGTTTCGACACGTTCGCCACCATCCTCGGGCGAAAATACAAGGGGTTCATCAAGTGAATAATAGCCTCCCCGAATGAGAACGAGTATGTCGCTTCCCTGGCCGAATTCGTGCGGCGAACCGATCCAGCGTTTTTCGATCGGTTCGGTTTTCGGCTTGTAAATCCGCTTTTTAAACTCGCGCACAGCCTGTTGTGCCCGCCCGATAGTTGCAAATGGACCGTCCGTGCTTGTCGCATTGGGTTCGGCGTGCCTGCCAGACCAAAGATCATTACCATTGGGCGCGACGTAAAAATCCGCTGTATCAACATAAGAAAAGCGCTGCCATTTTTCGCCACGCAGCAGTTTGCCATCGGCGAATGCCAAAACAGGCAGGATACTCACAAAGATGGTAGAAATAAAAAGTTTCCTAATATATCCGATACTGCTTACCATACGTGATCCAAGTATAGCTTTTCAAAAAGAAAGCACACGATGCACTTAATTTTTAATCCAATCGACATCCATCGAGACATACTTTATCGTTCGTCCCTCCGGCACGTGATATGAATAGGTCATAAACAATCTGCCATCATTGCCCTGAACCACCGAAGGATAGGCATAGCTGCCGTGACCATTCGGATGACGCTCAAGGTGGCGCTTCCAGGGCCATGTGACGCCTTCATCTTCTGATAAGGCTAACGCAAGGGAATGGCGGCCATCTTTAGTATCGTTGTACAGCAAAATCCATCTGCCATCATGCAGCGCCAAAACTTCGAGGCTCGATCCGGGATTGGGAATGTCCGTGGCCAAAGCAGGAGACCAGGTTTCGCCATCATCAGTTGATTCACTCCTTAACACCCGATGCGCATCGCCGGAATCGCGCATGTAAGAGACGATCCCACCATTGCTTTTGCGCACCAGCGCCGGCTGAATGGGGGCATAACCGACCATTGGCCCGCTCGCAGACCAGGTTTGTCCGGCATCATCGCTGATAGCGCAGAGACCGACATTAAAACCATCGGAATAGAGCGGCAGCAAAATCCTACCGCTCGGCAGCTCCAACGGGTGGATGCGCGTCATCCAGCCGGTCTGGCGTTTGATTTTATCCTTTGATGCGATTATAATTTGTTGCGAATAGGGAGCAGCGTATTCGGCCCACATGTCACTAAAAGGACCAAGCGCTTGGAAGGCGGATTGAATCGCTGCGGTGAAATGCTCTCCCGGCTGCAGGAGGATCACATCCTGCCACGTCCAGATCGGTGCGCCATCATGTTGATAGTCAGTTGAATAGCGGTATTTCAGCACCGAGTGCTGCCAGCCTTCGGCCTGAACGGCTATCCAAAATAGCCACAGCTTTTTCTCTCGATCAATAAAGAACACCGGATTACAATCGGGCAGATTGGGTGTGTCCGCCAATAGAAAGACCGGACTCCAGTTTGTTTCGCCTTTTTTGAGTCGTGAACCTTGAACAAGTACATCACTGGCACGCCGTTCGCCTGAGCCATAAAACCAGCAGGCCAACAAGTCACCGTTCGGGCATTCTACAATACTGCTCCCGTGAACATGTTTTTCCTGCAGGGGAAAAATAAAAGCTTCTGTTTTTTGTAGCGAAAAAGCGAGAGATGCATAAAGTAAAAAGACGAATGTTTTCATGTGAACCTCTGTATCGCGTGCCTAAACGTCTGAATTAAAGGAGACTAAACTTTATTAACAAAATTCTGAGCCACTGGCACACGGATGAGCACGGATTTTTATTTCGGCATTGTTTCAAAACAGTTTTGGGGCTATAGGTTAAAAAGGATAAAAAGAATGATATTATCTATACTATAAATCTGCAACATCCTGTTTTTTAGCAAAGTTTACAAGCCACGGATGTTCACAGATGAAACACGGATAATATCATTCATTTTAATCTTTTTCAGCCTCCAGTCCCAAAACTTTCTCGAAGCAAAACCGAAAAATCCGTGTTCATCCGTGTGCATCCGTGGCTTGTAATTTGGCCGCGGCCA
>JAFGKD010000082.1 GCA_016928775.1 Candidatus Zhuqueibacterota bacterium
GATCACTGAAATAATGGAACGCGGATCGAACGGATTTAACGGATTGGAACGGATTTCTTTATCCGTTAGAATCCGTCCCATCCGTTCAATCCGCGTTCTATTCTAAAGAATAGTGCTCGTTTTTGGTTGCGGCCAAAGGCCGCGCCAAGCCTAGCTGAGGTTTTCATCAGCGTAAAAAAAATGCTGGATATTGTCGATGCGAACCTCTTATATTAAGCATAATCCCATATCAGGGATGACTAGCTGTCTTGCTCATTCAATATAAAAGATGCGATGAAATACAACTCCACTATCCTAAAAAAAGCCCTGCCCGTTATTCTGTTCAGCTTGTTCTTTGCCTGCAACCGACAAGCGATATGGCTGCAGCAATGGCGGGAATTGAGCGATATGCCCGGTTTTCTCACGATACAGTTCCCGCTGGATAACAGTCTGTTCCCGCCGGAAATCGCGCCAACGACGGTGCGATGGGCGGATACAACAGGGGCACAGCAATGGTTTGTGGTGGTCGCAAAAGCTCCCAAAAAAGTCCTCTATTCAACGATCAGCAAGGATTTATACTGGCAGCCGGATTCCCTGCTTTGGCAAACGATGAAAAAGTGCGGATTAGCAGAACCCGTGACTGTTTCGGTGCTGGGAATTAGGGGCAATAAAATTGTCTCGGGTGCTGAATGTTCATTCCAAACATCCGCGGATAGTGTTGGTGCGCCAATTTTTTATCGAGCCGTGCCGCTGCCGTTTTTATTTGCCGTGAAAAATTTCGATAAAATACGCTGGCATTTGGGCGATATCGCATCGTCCAAAGCAGCGCCACTGATGCTGCAAAAGCTGCCCTTATGCGGCAATTGTCACTCGTTCACCCGGGATGGCCGCACTTTGGCCATGGATGTGGATTATGCCAATGACAAAGGCTCATATGTGATCAGCGATATTGCCGAAAAAACCGTATTGACTCCCGATAAAATTATCACCTGGAGTAGCTATCGTCCACAGGATCGTCAAAAAACCTATGGTTTGTTATCGCAAATTTCACCGGATGGCCGTTATGTCGCCAGCACCGTCAAAGATCGTTCGATTTTTGTGGCCACTGAAGGATTATATTATTCACAACTGTTTTTCCCGATCAAGGGCATTATTGCCATTTACGATCGTTACACTGATGAATTTTATGCTTTGCCCGGCGCAGCTGATTCCTACTATGTCCAGAGCAATCCTTCCTGGAGTCACGATGGTAAATATCTCTACTTTTGTCGTAATGTCGCTTACACCTCAGCCGCCATCGAACAGACAAGCGAGGTTCTTTTGCCCACTGAGTTAGCCCAGGAATTTATTGATGGCGAGCGCGAATTCAAATTTGATATATATCGAATTCCCTTTAATGAGGGCCGTGGCGGCACTGCCGAACCGCTGCCAGGCGCATCCGGCAATGGGAAAAGCAACTACTTTCCCCGCATGTCACCGGACGGCACATGGCTGGTATTTTGTCAGGCCGATAATTTTATGCTGCTGCAACCGGACAGCAAGCTCTATATTATACCACCGGAGGGTGGCGAGCCGCGTTTGTTGTCCTGCAACGCGGATGAGATGAATTCCTGGCATTCATGGTCGCCGAATAGTCGGTGGCTGGTCTTTACATCAAAAATTCGTTCACCTTATACCGATCTGTTGCTGACGCACATCGATGAGCATGGTCAATCATCACCACCGGTCTTGCTTGACAATTTGGCATTTGACCGGTATGCGATCAATATTCCGGAATTTGTTTATCTTGGAAACAGAAACTGGCGTTCGCTTGTGGATGAATTTTCGAATCAAGCTCATTACTATTTCACCATGGCTCGCAGCTATGCCGCTAAACAGCAGATTGATCAGGCTATGCACGCTCTAGAGACCGCTATATCACTTGATCCAACCTATGCCAATTCCTATATCCTCAAGGGACATATTGAATTTGCCAACGGCCTCTATGATCGCGCCCTCATTTCCTATGAAAAGGCAACCCTGTACGAAAAGAACGATGCTGAACTATATGTGAATCTTGCCACGACTTGTTACAAGCTGGGTGATTATGAAAAGGCCATCAGAATTTACAACCAGGCTGATGAATTGCAGACCGGGCAATTTGGTGTCTATTTGGGGCGAGCCCTCGCGTATGCCCAACTGGATCGCCTTAAGGAGGCTATGCGTGATTTTGATCGTGCTATCGATATTGATCCGCACTCTGCGAGCGCCTATTATGAGCGCGGTATTTGTCGTGCGCTTTCCGGTGATTGGAAAAATGCCATATCAGACCTGCAGCAGTCAATCCATTTTGAGCCGGATAATGCTGATGCGCATGAGAAACTGGGTACGTGCTATTATCAGGTGCACGATTATAAAAAAGCTGTGGACTCTTTTACATTGGCAATTACTTTGACGCCGACTTTCAAGTTGTACGAATACCGCGGGGATAGCAAATTCAAACTAAATGATATGCAAGGAGCAATCAATGATTACACAGCAGCAATCAATGCGCAACCGCGTGCCGGCACGTCATACTATCGGCGTGGTGTTGTTTTCATCAAGCTCGGAGATAGGCAGTCAGGTTGTAACGACTTGTTAATGGCTAAACAATTCGGGATTCGTGAAGCGGATGGAATGATCCGCAAACATTGTCAATAGCAGACACTTTTTTCAGGAGATGGGAATGGCTAAAGAACAACGCGTTGTGGTTACCGGTATGGGAGTTGTGTCATCAGTTGGTATTGGCTGTACATCATTTTTCTCCAGCTTAATTGCCGGGCGATCGGGCATCGCCCGGATCACACTCTATGATCCTTCGCCGCAAGCGGCGCAAATAGCTGGTGAAATCAAAAAATATAATCCGGATAATTTTTTCAGCCGCAAAGTTCAACGTCGTCTGGGACGATTCTCCCAGTTCGCTCTCATTGCTACCCGAGAAGCGATTGACATGGCACAGCTAAATATTTCTTCCATTGATCTCGCTCGCGTAGGGACGCTCATCGGTTCCGGCATTGGCGATTTCGGCATGATCGAGGATCAGATTCGCGCATTCCTCGACAAAGGTCCGGGCAAGATGAATCCATTCACCGTGCCGCGAGTCATTACCAACATGGCCAGCGGCAGTATCGCGATGGAATATGGTTTTACTGGCCCGAGTTTTTGTACCACCTCAGCCTGCGCTTCCAGCAGTCACGCTATTGCCACCGCGTATACTTATCTGAAAGCGGGATTAGCCGATGTTATTTTTGCCGGTGGGGCCGAGTCATGTGTTGCGCCGACGTCAGTCGAATCCTATCATGCATTACGTGCACTGTCGCTTCGCAACGACGAACCAACAAGGGCGAGTCGGCCTTTTGATAAAGACCGGGATGGCTTTGTCATTGCCGAGGGAGGGGCGGTGCTCATTTTGGAAACCGAAGATAATGCCAGGTCGCGCGGGGCACAGATTTTGGCCGAGATAGCCGGCATTGGCATGTCCTGCGATGCCTATCACATCACCGCCAGTCCCCCCGATGGCCGCGGTGCAGCGCAGGCGATGAACCTGGCGCTCAAAGATGCCGGACTTGCGCCACAAGATATCGATTATATAAACGCCCATGGCACCGCAACGCCGATCAATGATCCGGCGGAGACCGAGGCGATCAAGGCCGTGTTTAAAGAACATGCATACAACATCCCGGTCAGCTCGATAAAATCCATGGTCGGACATTCGCTCGGCGCGGCTGGCGCCATCGAGGCTGTTGCCTCGATTTGTACCATACGCGAGAACGTCATTCCCCCAACCATCAACCTCGATGAACCTGATCCGCTCTGTGACCTCGATTATGTGCCGCATGTTGCACGTCATCAACAAGTGAATACAGTTTTGTCCAATTCTTTTGGTTTTGGCGGGCAGAATTGTGTGTTAGTGTTTCGCGGACATGAAGGGGCGTGAAATGTGAGACGTAATAAATATTGCGATCACAATCGCAAAATTTCATGAAATTTTGCGATTTGAAAAATCAAGCCTCAGCCATTTACGGGCATTCTGGATCATAAGCAGGAGCTTGTGATGCAAGCAAGATGGCATCATCCGGGACAGCGGTTTCACTTTATAAAATCGACATTTCAGAAATGATGAAAAATTCCTATCTTTTAATCCTGCCAAATGTACCAAAGAACATTGAGGAGTCGCATGTTGAAAAATGTATCTTTATTAGCCATTGCTCTGACAACTCTTGTTTATTCGCACGTCATTCAAAACCGGCCACTCTCCTATTACATCGAGAATCCCGCCCTGGTTGCAGAGAACCAGGAGCCGCCGCACGTGCCGCTGGTCTCGTTTGATTCGAGACAACACGCGCTGACCCACCGCTGGGGGGAATCGCCGTACTACCAGGATTTAAACGGGACGTGGACATTCCATTTTGCCGAAAATCCGTTTGCGGCGCCGGAGGAATTTTACCTGCCTGATTACGATGTGCAGGAATGGGCGAACATCCAGGTGCCTGGCACCTGGCAAATGCAGGGCTGGGATCATAATGTTTACCGCAATATCCCCATGCCTTTTGCACCGTACGATCCGCCGCGGGTGCCGGATTTTATCAATCCAACCGGCTCGTACGTGCGCACTTTTACCATCCCCGAACACTGGCGTGGCCGCCGCGTCTATGTGCATTTTGACGGCGTCAAGTCCGCCTGTTGGGTGTGGGTGAATGGAAAATACGTCGGATTTGATAAAGGCAGCATGACTACCGGTGAGTTCGATATTACAGATGTGCTGCAATCTGGCGATAATAAACTCGCCGTGCGCGTCGTGCGCTGGTCGGATGGCAGTTATCTCGAAGACCAGGATATGTGGCGGTTCAGCGGCATTTATCGGCGCGTCTATCTTGTGGCACGACCGGACATCTCGATTCGTGATTTTTTTGTGAGCACGGATCTGGACGATAATTATTTGGATACAACGCTGAACATCGACGCTGTCCTCCGCAATACATCGAATACTCTTGTCAAAAAATGGCGCATACGGGCATCCGTTTACGATAATTCCAAAGAAGAGATCGCCTCTTTTTCAGCCACGGTTCCTGAACTAAAAGAAAAGAGCGAAATCAAGAGGTCATTTAGTCAACGGATCACCAATCCCTTAAAATGGTCGGCTGAGAAGCCCAATATGTATAGCCTGATTTTGGAGCTTGTGGATGACAGGGGAGAGGTGCGGGAGATTGTTGAGGAACGCTTTGGTTTCCGCGAAATTGAAATCAAGGATGCTCAACTGCTGGTGAATGGCGTGCACGTGAAAATCAAGGGAACAAATCGCCATGAACACGATCCATATACCGGTCGTACCCAGTCGGTGGATCGGATCATGCAGGATTTCAAATTGATGAAGCAGCTCAACATCAATTCGATTCGCACGTCACATTATCCCAATGATCCGGTGTTTTATGATTTAGCCGATGAGTTTGGCTTTTATATTTGTGATGAAGTGAATGCCGAATGCCATTATGGTGAAAATTATTTGGCTGCACAAGCCGGTTGGGAGCTCGCGTTCATGGACCGTACCGAGCGTTTTGTGCAGCGCGATAAAAATCATCCCTGTGTGATTATGTGGAGCATGGGCAACGAGTGCGGTTTGGCGCCGATTCATTGGGCCATGGCCGATTATTGCCGCGCTGTCGATCCAACCCGCCCCATTTACCATCAAACCAACCACCCGAACGGCGATGCCCCGTTCGCCGATATCTGCGGCACGCGCTATCCGAGTCCGGCATTTTTGGATATGCAGGGCGATACCAGTCGACGACCAATCATCATGGGCGAATATAGTCATAACATGGGCAACGCTCTTGGGCATTTTGACGAGTATTGGGACGTCATCTATAGGCATAAAATCACCCAGGGCGGCTATATCTGGGATTGGGTGAACCAGGGCTTGCAATTTGATTTGATCTCAACACCCGACAACTCGCCCTATGGCCATCATGTTGTCTTGCATGGCCGCCCGGAGCTCGTTGACGGGAAAAATGGCAGAGCTGTTCAATTGAGCGGTATTGATGATTTTGTCGAGGTGTATAATGATCCGGTTTTTAACATAAAAAGTAATCAGCTTACCCTTTCCTGTTGGGTCTATCCACGCGGCTTTATTGGCAGCAACTCATTCATCACAAAAGGATCTTCATACGGTCTTGAGCAGAATCACCCGGATTCACTGACCTTTTATATCTCCTCGGATAAATTATCAGTTTTTCTTCCGCGCACCTGGAATGACAATTGGCATCATATTGCCGGTGTCTATGACGGCCAGAACCTGATCATTTATATCAACGGAAAACAAGTGCAAAACGCGTCTGCCCGCAGCACTATCCAGCGCTCGCGGCATCCGGTCAATATTGGACGCAACCATGAAAAACATCATGAACAGTGGCCGGGATTTATATCGAATGCGATCCTGGATGACGTGCGAATCTGGAACAGAGCGCTTTCTGCACAAGAGATCTTCAATAGCCAGGACTCGTTGCCGGATGTCGATGCCCTTATCCTCGCACTCGACTTTGATCAAACCACACACGAAGGGTCTTTCTTCTCTTACGGCGCCACCCCGCAAGGCTCCGGCACCATGGACGGCATCGTCAATGAAGACCGCACCTTGCAGCCGGAAGCGTATCAGGTGAAAAAGAGCCAGGAACCGGTCAAGGTCTACCCGGTCAATCTAAGACAACGCGTGAAAAAAGTCGTGGTTGAAAACCGTTTCCATTTCACCAATGTGAGCGAGTTAGAGACGGAATGGGCCTTGTATGAAGATTTTTTCAAAGTGCAGGGTGACACCATCAGCTGTGATATTCCGCCCCTGACCAGCGATACGCTGATCATCCCTATTCGCGGGATCGATTTGATCGCCGGTTCGACTTATCGACTGGTGATGTCCTTTAAAACAAAACAGCCATCCTGGTGGGCCGAAAAAGGCTACGAGGTGGCCTTTGCTGAAATGGAGTTTTATCAGGTGCCGCCCAGGAAACTCAATCTTGATGCGTGTGCGCCTGTTTATGTAGTTGAGCAAGAAAAAAAGATCACTATCTCGGGCTATGAATTTGACTATACATTTGACAAGCGTGCCGGTGGTTTTAGCCGTCTCAAAAAGGGGGCAGTTGAATTGGTTGATATGGTTCCGACCTTTAACGTCTGGCGCACACCGATCATGAACGAATGGTCGGAATGGGGTGTGAAAGAGGTTGAAGCGTGGTATGACCTCGGCCTGGATACGCTCAATTTTCGTCTCCTGTCCGTGACGGCTTTTAACAACTATGCTAATGAGGCCAAGATCGTCGTCAAAGCGATTTCAGAATCGGTTCTTCATCCTGTTGCGTCGTTTGTGCATGATTACACCTATCTGGTCAACGGCTGTGGTGATATCATTTTGCAGCACGAGGTCACTTGTCGTCTGGAACCACCGGGCTATCCAAATCGCGACATCCCCTGGCTTGCAAAACTCGGCCTGCAATTCCGTTTGCCGCAGGATGTGCAGCACATTTCCTGGTACGGACGCGGGCCATGGGAGACCTATCCCGATCGAAAAACTGCTGCCAAAATGGGATTGTTCAGCAAAAAGCTCGATGAGATCAATATGCCTTACATCATTCCACAAGATTTTGATAACCGTACAGATGTCAAGTGGGCTTTTCTCAGCCGCGAAAATCGCGAAGGCTTGTTGATTGTTGCGGATGAAACGATGAATGTCAGTATCGATCCCTACGAGAATCTCGATCACGCCTGGTATCCTTTTCAGCTCAGACGCGCACCACGAGCAACGTTAAATGTTGATCACAAAGTGACGGGTGTCGGCGGCACGCCTGTTCAAGTGCAGGCATCGTATCGAACCTATCCGGATAAATATTTCTATCGTTTGCGATTGCGACCGGTGTCGGCGCAAGACAATGTCGCCGAGATCGGACGGGAAAAATTTTAGCGTGAGGAGAATCGAGATGAAGGTCGTTGCGTTGATATTGCTTTTTTTGATCACAGGAACAACATTGTTCTCGCAGACAGATCCAAAATTTGAAGCTTATCTTGCCGGCGAGCGAATCCATCTGCCGGTTGAGGGAGAATTGTTATACAACTGCGCCAATCTGAGCGGCTACCGTTACGGTGGCGCCACCGGCGCTACTAAAAAAACCGTGGATGCTGATTCGACAATGCCGTTCGGCAAGGCAACGCAACTGACGGTCAGCCAGATCGGCGCGAATTCGTGGGAGCCGCAGTTTCAGTCGCCGGCAAACGCCATTCCGGTCAACAAAGGTGATTTTCTTTTTTATATCTTTTATATCCGTGCTATCGAATCCGATGAGCCCAGCGGCACTGGAAAAGGCTTTTTTTATGTTCAGCGCAACAGCTCGCCATGGACCGGTTTGGGCAGCAGCTCACTCATGTTTACGCCGGACTGGCGCAAGGTTTATGTTGTGGCGCAAGCGGGGGAGGAATTTCCCACCGGTACAATGGAATTTACCATCCACCTTGGGTATTATGGACAAAAAGTGGAAATCGGCGGCATCATTGCACTTAATCTGGGCCAGGGGATAAATCCTGCCGATCTGCCGCGTAATCCACTCTATTGGGATGGCATGTTGCCCGATGCCCCCTGGCGTGCCGAAGCGGCCACTCGTATAGAGCAGTATCGCAAAGGCGATTTGAAAATCATCGTCAAAAATCAAAACGGACAGCCAATCCAAAACGCGAGTGTGAAAGTCGAGATGAAAAATCACGCTTTTGGCTTTGGCACATTCATGAGCGAGTTAGCGCTGCAAAACAGCACAAATGCCCAAAAATATAAAAACGAGGTGCTCAAACTGTTTAACCGCGCAACAACGCCGTTTTATATGGGTGATGGCAATTGGGGCTGGTATGGGCCGGGCAATTCGCAGACGCACTATCCGGCATTGGCGCAGTGGCTCCTGGATCACAATATCCCGACCAAAGGGCACGTGCTGATCTGGCCGAGCTGGACCTGGATGCCGCCTTTTTTCCGTGATTATGAAAACGATCCCGAGGGATTGCGGGCAGCAATCGATACTCATCTGGAAACCGTGGTGCCAATTGGTGAAGAGAAGGGATTGATTGAATGGGATGTTGTCAATGAGCCGCATATCAACCACGATGTGATGGATATATGTGGCGATGACATTATGGTGCATTGGTACAATAAAGTGCATGAACTTGATCCCGGGCCGCGGTTGATTCTAAATGAATACAACATTCTCATGGGAGGAGGCGGTGATCCGGCCTTTCAGGCAGATTTTGAAAAATATATCGAGTTATTGCTGAACGGCGGTGCGCCTTTAGGGGGCATTGGTTTGCAATGCCATTTTGACGAAAATCTGCCCGGCATTCCGCGCGTGCTTGAGGTTTTGCATCGCTTTGCCAGGTATAATCTAGCCATCCAAATCACCGAATTTGATATTGATACCATCGATGAAGAGGGACAAGCCAGTTTTACACATGATTTTTTCACCGCGGTGTTCAGCCATCCGGCGACCGACAAGATCGTCATGTGGGGATTCTGGGAGGGCGACCAATGGAAGCCGAACGGCGCAATGATTCGCACCGATTGGTCGTACAAGCCCAATTATGACGTGTATACCGATCTTGTTTTCAATGAATGGTGGACAAACGAAACCGGCCTGTCTAATCGCGAAGGCTTGTACAGCACGCGCGGCTTTCTCGGTGATTACGAGGTGAGCGTCTCGTTTGATGGCTATACTGTCTTTGAAAATGCCACTTTAGCAAAAGATGGCGCCACTGTTGAACTGCATATTCCAACGAATCAAACCGGAGTGAATCGATCCGAAGAGTTTTTGATCGAATATGGTGTGCAACAAAACTATCCGAATCCGTTCAATGCCTCGACGGTCATTGAATTCACGCCGAATCGCTCGGGTGATGCCGAGCTCTGCATTTATAGCAGCAATGGCGCTGAAGTGTTTTCGAAAAAGCTGAACGTAAAAAAAGGCGAGCCGTATCGTGAAGAGCTGTCATTCGTCCATCTTCCCTCGGGCAGCTACTTTTACTCCCTTGTTTTGCCAGATGGTAAACGTTCGATGAAAAAGATGCTTTTAATAAAATAAGGCCATATGACCTAAACCTCAGGAGACTGTTGAAAAACTCTAAATACGACCTAATATAAGAAGGATTGCTGTTCGAAAAAAGAGCTTGTCGTCACTTTCATTAAAACAGGCTATTAAAATTAATGATTACTCTATTAGCACAGAAAAAATATTAAAAAGCTCATTGTTTTTATTGCTTTCTATTTTCGTCTATTGAATCTGATACTCTTTTGGAGTGAATTCACTGTGTGAATTCACGCAGGCCACTGACCGCGAGTCAGGCAAACTGTTATGGATGCGATCACCCAAATTGACGGCTTCGCCGTCATGCATTCACGAAGAGAATGC
>JAFGKD010000083.1 GCA_016928775.1 Candidatus Zhuqueibacterota bacterium
CCCTTCACCTTGTTCGCTGAAATGCTGATGCCAATTCCCGTACCACAAATTATGATGCCTCTTTCGTGTTCACCCGCCGCGACTTTTTTGCCAACGAGCACGCCATAGTCCGGATAATCGACACGCTCGGGATTATATGTCCCATAGTCAACATACTTTATCCCGTTTCGATCAAAATAAGCAATGATCTGCTGTTTGAGCTCAAATCCCGCATGATCCGAGCCTATAGCTAAGGACATGAAATCACCAGCGAACAGAATTTATAAAAAAACAAAGAGGAGCGCAGGCACCCCTCTCTCTCATAATCATCTCAATATCAACACACCTACCAGGGCAACCAGCTATAGCACTCCAAAGTTGGCTTTGTCTGGTTGGGATGCATAAAACGATCTTCTTTCGTTGGGATATCCGGATTGATATAGGTCATTTTTCGTTTGCCAAGATCAGCAAACTGAATATCTTTCGAAGCGCCGAGCTGATAGAGATTGTAAGCTTTTTCATAAACAAGCTTGTCATCAAAGTTGACGATTCGTCTTTCGCGTTTGCCGATACAATCATCGGCAGCTTTGGCGTAGACATCTCCCTTTACGATATAGCCAAGACCGAAATTCGAGTTCGTATTGATGGCTTTTTGCGCAACACTCATTGCTCTTGACAAGTTGCCGAGTTCCAGATAGCATGTTGCCATTTCGCAGATGACTTTGACGTTATCCGGCTGAATCTCCAAAACCTTCTCATAACTTTTGATCGCATCCGCAAATTTACCATCATTTTGCAGAGCATTGCCTTTATATTCATGAGCGGTTGCATCCTCAGGTGTAATGGCCAATAACTTATCAAAATATTCGACCGATTCTGCATAGAGTTGCTCTTTGAACAACATCTCGCCAATTTCAAACATGAGTGTTGTGTCTTCAGGTTTGGCTTCAAGCGCTTTTATTTTCTGGTCAATGATATCGGTCGTATCATAGCCGAGCTGCGTAAGCAAAGAAGCGATAATTTGCTGCGCTTCCGCATCGTTCGGATCAAGTTCGGCTAATTTTTGATAATTTTCCAGCGCTTCTTCCAAACGATCTTCACTAATGAGCAATGGTCCGAGGTTCTTATAATCAGCAACCGTTTCGCCATCGTATTCAATAGCTTTTTGATAGGCATCAATCGCTTCCGGAATCTGCTGTTTGGCGTTGAGTAACCATCCGGCACTTCTATAGAAGAAGGCATTATCAGGAAAATGCTCCAATGCTGTCTGATAGGTAATCAGAGCGCTGTCCGGCAAGTCAAGTTTAAGGTAGCAATCGGCTAATTTGGTATAGACAGAGGACCACTCTCTCGCAGAGTCCATCCTGGCTGCTTTCCAAAGCGGTTTTATGGCATCGCGATAATTTTTATTTTTGTGATGTTCATGCCCGGTGCTGAAGGCAATATTTTTCTCACGATTGTATTTTTCGAGTGCTAACGAATCTTCTTTCGTTGTTACAGCTTCGGTAGCAACGCTGCCGGTCGCAGCGCCACCAGTTGTCGCTGTACAGCCAGTTATAAAAGAAAATGCTGTTATACCGGTGACAGCAAATGCTGCAACGACGATCACTCCACGAATAATCACCATTTTTCTCAACACGCTTTAATCCTCCTTACCAGAATTTATCAAAGATTATTTCGTCAGCTCATCCCCCGAATAGATTGAATTTATTTTAGTTAAAAATGGCTAAAAATGCAAGAGTTTTTTGGAGACATCATCGGCTCAATAGAGACGTTGGAACCATTTTTCGGCCATTGTGATGCTCGCCGACAATCGGATGAGCTTTTCCGAATAGGGGTACGCCTCTGTACTACCCCGCTCACCATACTCAAGAGCCAAATCGATGCGACCGGCATTTTTATTAAAGGGAAAGCCCATACCACCCGTCACAAACATCTCATAGACCGGATCATCGTTCACGTCCAAAAAAGGTAACTGAGCATAGTAAGCACCCATACGATAGGAAATTCGCTTATAGTAGGCTGCCATATAATCGGTTGTTTGAAGAAACTGAATGCCAGCACCGCCGCGAATATAATTGGTCATTCGCTCGCTGCTGTTGCCATCAATCTCATAATTTTTCCACAGTTGTGCATAAAGATCACCGGCAATCAAGAACTTGTTAAAATTAAAAGCAAGACCGCCGCCTATTGATGTCGGATAAAGTGCTGTCTGCTCGATGGGCGGCTGCTCAACCCCACTGCCCGGGATGACAGTTGTTTCCAGACGAAGAGTGGATGATGTTTTCACAACACCACCCAGGGAGAGAAATCGATTCGGCTTGATCAGCACGCCCAGCTCAACACCGGTGCCCCATGCGTGACTCGTTATATTGTCCGTTGTATTGATATAGGTGTCTCGGTCAAATTCGGTTTTCCACTTTTCTGTATAGGCGCCAAAATTGAAATTAAATAGCCCACCAATAAAGATACCGGGCAATATGGAATAATTGCCACCGATGGAGGCGGCTGAAATACCGCCACTGGAATTTATGGTGCGTTGCATGCTATAACCGTCGTAATCTTGAGCAAAATCAATTGTCAATTGCGATTTGACCAGCGGCTTTAAGGAAGTTATTATCGTGAGACGATTTTTATACATTGGAAAAGCAAACTGAAAACCGGCGGCATTGCCTTGCCGGGTTGTAACAGTGGAGCCACTGACTGTATTATCCGCTTTTTCACCCTGATAACTTGCGGCAATGGTAGTGAATCCTTCCAAATAGACCGAGGCGGGATTGATGCTGTTGAACGCCAGGTATTTCTGAATGCCAATCCCGGCACCGCCCATTGCAGCGGATTGTGAAGATACCAGGTACTGCGGGACACCTAATCCAAAGCTCGAATAAAAACTGTCACTGTACGCAGCAGGTAAAGCTATGAGAATTATCGATAGCAGTTTCAGACAAATTTTCATTGTTATTTTCCAACACTTTGTGAAGAACTATGGACGAGCAAAACGATGCGCAGCCGGCAATGAATACGTGATGACAAGCGTGGGCGCGACAACACTGTCCATTGCTCCCGACTTGAAAGCCATCTCATAAAAGTCAGATGATTGATCTTTGGCATAAACCATTATGCCGTAATTTGGTGAGACGTTCGACACCCATCTTTGCACCATGTATGACATTGTTTTGACCGGCGTTGTTGAGTCAAAAGCAAAGGTATTTTTGCTGCTGTTTGCCACATCTATCGCAGCAGAGTAGGTCGAGTCAATGCTCCACGTTGAATCACTTTCAATCAAACGAGCAGCAACAGAAAATGTGCTCGAAGCACTATCGGCAGGCATAAAAACTTCACTGTGTGCGATATAAAATGTTAAAAGAGCTTGATGAATTGTGGCATCAGCCGGGATCTCGGAAACATCAAAATGCAACAAACCTCGATAACCCGTCCCGTTTCCCACTTTTAATACTGCGGGCTCCTGCTCTACCACATCTTCATCGATGCCCGTTTTGTTCTGCAGCAGACTCGCATCATGGCTCAGGTAAGCAATCGTCGTATCTATAACACCTGATGTATCCTGGCTAATAACCTCAATATAGGGAGGAGTAATTGATGATTCGGAGGAAACAAAAATCGCTCCGCTACTCGCTTGATCAAATTTCAAAAGCAAACCGGTGATTGACTGTTCCTCCTGGTGCGAATCGGCGATCCACTCCTTGATAAACTGGAGGTTCGTGAATTGGAAACTATGCCAGGTTGTATCTTGTGGAGTAAACTGCCATGTCTCTAATGGCTCTGGCTGATAAGAGTTTTCCACGTCTTTCCACAAGATGTTATTTTCGCTCCAATACTGGTCGTAGCGATGTGCAGAAAGTGTGAATGGATTTTTATCGCCCACAGTACCAACAGAATACATGGACAGCTTTGCGGCGAGGACATCGTCCTGAACCGGCACTTTGATCAGGTTTCTGCACTGAAAAATGACAAAAGATTGCATATCTTTGCCGACGCCCAGCATTAAACTGGATTTTGCGCCAGCGGGAATAATTTTCCAATAGTGTGCGGTTTTTGTCGGTTTGAAAGTCAAAGGCGCCGCCAGGCCAACTTTGTTCTCTCGATCCAATAACTCATAGCCATTTGGCAAGGGCGTGTCGTTGGTGCAGTGCACAAATGTGAGGACAATACCAATCAGTACAGCAATTTTTTTCATATTTTCCCTGAATCCAAGAACAGTCTATCAGCAAATTAATAACAGTTCTTTTACTGTGATTTAGCGTCAGAGTTCCACAGCGTTTTTTATGAACATAAATTTAAGAAATAATAGCAAAATTTCAACCGAATAAAGCAGCATCATCGCAAACAGAAAAGGGCAATCATAATGATTGCCCTTCCTTTAGATCAAAAGACAAAAATTTATTCTTCGTCACCACTCTCTTTTTTCGCCTCCGCCGATTCTTTTACTTTCATTTCGCGTCTGCGACGGGCTCTTTCAATTTTTTCTGTTTGTGTGCCTTCATAGCCGACGAGTTCAAACACCGCCATCGGCGCATCGTCACCTTTGCGATTGCCAATTTTGATTACCCTTGTATAGCCACCAGGTCGATTTTCGTATTTTGGCGCAATTTTTTCGAACAATTCTTGCACCAGTTTTTTATCTCGGATGGTTCTTAAGACCTGGCGACGAGCGGCGAGATCACCACGTTTGGCAAAAGTGATCAATCGCTCAACAACGGCTCGCGCTGCCTTGGCTTTTGGTTTTGTTGTGATGATACTTTTATGTTCAATCAGGGCAGCGGCCAAATTTGCCATCGTAGCTTTGCGATGACTTGCGTTGCGACCTAATTTTTTTCCTGCTTTCAAGTGTCTCATCGATAACTTCCTTCATAAAGATGGCGAATAGCCTAATCTTCTTTCTTTTTCAAATATTTATCAATATCCATACCAAAATGCAAGCCCTTTTCATCCAAAATTTTATTCAACTCGGTTAAAGACTTGCGGCCAAAATTTCTGAATTTTAGCATCTCATTTTCATCTCGACTAACAAGATCGCCAATAGTCGATATATTGGCTGCAGTCAGGCAATTATGTGAACGAACCGAAAGCTCCAATTCATCAACACTCATCTGCAGCAATTTTCTAATTCGAATGACTTCCTCATCAACTTCCGGCGTCTCTTCCTCTTCGGTCTCCACATCAAAACTGATGAACATCTGGATATGATCGCGGAGGATTTTGCCGGCATAGCTTAGCGCATCGTCTGGTGTCAGGGTTCCGTCGGTGGTGATTTCGAGGATCAATTTTTCATAGTCAGTACGCTGTCCAACGCGAGTATTATCCACATTGTAGGTGACGCGCGTGACGGGTGTAAAGATTGAATCAATAGGGATCATACCGATCGGCATATCAGGAACCTTGTTCTCCTCTGCCGGCACATACCCTCTTCCCCGACCGACGCGCAATTCCATTTGGAATTCAGCTTCATCGTTCAGAGTCGCAATGACAAGATCAGGATTCAGGATTTCAAATCCTGTGGAACCGGCTTGAATATCGCCAGCCGTAAATTCTCTTGGACCCTTCAGATCAAGCAGGACTCTGTCCGGCTTTTTTTCCAATGTTTTGATCCGAACCTGCTTCAGATTCAAAACAATTTCCGAGACATCTTCTTGTACGCCGGGAATTGTGCTGAATTCATGCAATATGCCATCGACTCGAAACATTGTAATCGCTGCGCCAGGGATAGATGACAAAAGCACACGTCGCAACGCATTCCCGATTGTATGACCGAAACCGCGTTCAAGGGGTTGGACGATAAATTTGCCAAAAGTACTAGTATATGTTGACTCATCCAATTCAATGCTTTCGGGCATCTGAAAACTTGGTAAAGCCATTTATCTCTCCAATTTTTGGTGTAAACGAGTGGACGAGTTAATAATTTACTTGGAATAAAGCTCAACGATCAGTTGCTCGTTGACATTCACTGGAATTTCCTCTCGACCTGGCATTTCCAGCAGACTTCCTTTCATCTGAGCCTTGTCGAGCGTCAGCCAGTTAACAAGCTTGCCATCTCTGATGCGCTTCATAGAGTCATGAATCACGTCCAATTGACGACTCTTTTCAACAACCTGAATTTCATCACCTGCCTTGATCTGGTATGATGGGATATCGACCAGACGTCCATTGACGAGAAAGTGGCGATGTCGAACCAACTGACGTGCCGCAGAGCGCGACGGCGCCATGCCAAGGCGAAACACAATGTTATCGAGACGACATTCCAGTATCTTGAGCAGATTTTCACCTGTAATACCTTTGGCCCTCTCGGCTCTGGCAAAGTAATTTCGGAATTGTCGTTCGAGCAAGCCATACATTCTTTTCACCTTTTGTTTCTCGCGCAGCTGAATGGCATACTCGGATTGCTTGAATCGTCGCTTCTGCCCGTGCTGACCGGGAGCATAACCTTTTTTCTCAAAGGGGCACTTGTTGGTACTGCACTTTGTGCCTTTTAAAAAGAGCTTCATCCCTTCGCGACGGCACAATTTACAATCAGCACCAGTATATCTTGCCATAAAACATAACCTCCATTAATTGCAACCAGTATGGTTGCCACATGACATATTTCTTGTATGCTGCTACACCCGACGTCTTTTTGGCGGTCGGCATCCGTTATGCGGTATGGGCGTTACATCCCTAATCGCTGTAATTTCCAAACCGGCGGCCTGCAAAGAACGGACAGCCGCTTCGCGGCCGGAACCGGGACCCTTGACCATAACTTCGACACGTTGAAGACCAAGGTCCATTGCCTCTTTAGCCGCTTTTTCGGCTGCCACCTGCGCCGCAAATGGCGTACTCTTTCTTGACCCTTTGAAGCCGCTGCGACCCGCCGTCGCCCAGGAAATCACATTACCATAAATGTCTGTGAGCGTCACATTGGTGTTATTAAACGTCACCTTGATGTGAGCAACACCGTTGGCTTCAACCTTTTCTTTTTTCTTTGTGACTCTTGTTCGCTTTTTTGGACTCAACGAGCACCTCGTTATCTATATTGTCTCAATTCTATTTTTTTCGAGCAGCTGTACTTCTTTTGCCGCGACGTGTGCGCGCGTTTGTATGTGTACGCTGACCACGACACGGCATATTGCGTCGGTGACGTAAACCACGATAGCAGCCAATGTCCATCAATCGTTTGATGTTCATTTGCACCTCACCGCGCAACGCGCCCTCCACTTTGTAATGTTCGGTGATTTCATCACGGATCTTGGCAACATCCTCGGCGGATATCGCATTCACTCGCGTGTCTGGATTGATGCCGCATGTCGTCAATATTTTCTGTGAGGACTTGAGGCCAATGCCTGTTATATAGGTCAAGGCAACTTCAATCCTTTTCTCTCTCGGTAAATCTACACCAGCAATACGAGCCAAAATAATCTCCTTCTACTTGATTATCCTTGACGTTGTTTATGTCGTGGATTTCGACTGCAAATAATGCGAACCTGACCTTTTCGCCGAATCACCTTGCAATATTCGCATTGTTTTTTTACGGAAGCTTTCACCTTCATCGTCACTATCCTTCCATCAAAATTAGGTTAGCACATTCTGAAATCTATTTATAGCGATACGTGATGCGTCCACGCGTCAAATCGTAGGGCGACAGCTCACACGTGACTTTGTCACCCGGCAATATTTTTATAAAATGCATTCGCATTTTCCCGGAGATATGTGCCAGGATTTTATGACCATTTTCCAACTCTACTCGAAAAGTAGCGTTTGGAAGCGTTTCGAGAATTGTGCCGTCAATCTTTATTGATTCTTCTTTTGCCATTTTTATAACCCGGCTGTTAAAATTTCCGGTTTGCCGTTCGTAATTACGACATCATGTTCAAAATGGGCCGATGGTTTGCCATCGCTTGTAACCACAGTCCAATTATCTTTTTCAGTATAGACCTCATAGCTGCCCATATTCACCATCGGTTCTATCGCAAAAACCATTCCGGGCTTTAGCCGTGGCCCTTTACCCGGGGGACCATAATTGGGAATTTGTGGCGGCTCGTGCATCTCGGTGCCCAATCCATGGCCCACCAAATCACGCACAACCGAAAAACCAGCCGCTTCAACATGAGTTTGCACCGCATGACCAATATCCGATAGCCGGTTGCCCACAACAGCAGCCTGGACAGCCAGCTCCAACGATTCTTTGGTGACCTGCATCAGGCGTTCTTTTTCCGGCTCAACCTCGCCAACCTTGAACGTCTTGGCAGCATCGCCATAATATCCTTTCAACTCGACACCGATATCCACGCTGACAATCTCGCCTTCTTTTAACAAACGTGGTCCCGGTATACCATGCACGACCTGTTCATCCACTGATATACAGCTATTTGCCGGATAACCACGAAAACCTTTAAATGCCGGGCGCGCGCCTTTCGAGTAAATAAAATCAGCAATTTCAAGGTCAAGATCACCAGTTTTAACGCCCGGTTGAATACGAGCTTCGATCAACTTTAAGGCTTCAACAACAATTTGAGCACTCTTGCGCAGTTGCTCGATCTCTCTCGCATTCCGGATATTAATCATACTTTGGACAGCTTTTGATACAAATCAACGATGTCCTGACGAACCTTTTGCACATCTTGAGCACCATCGATAACATACAGTTTGTTTCGATTCTTGTAGTAATCGACCAATGGTGCTGTCTTGTCCGCGTACACAAGCAGACGATTTCGCACTGTTTCTTCTTTATCATCATCTCTTTGGATGACCGTACCGCCGCATTTTGCGCATTTGTCACCATCAACAGGCGGATCGTAAATCATGTTATGGTTGTATCCACATTGTGTGCAGGTGCGCCGACTCGTCAACCGTTTGACAATTTCGTCTTCGCTCACGTCAAAATAGATCACCGCATCGATGCCGTTTTTGTCGGCAAGCATACGATCCAGGTCTTCGGCTTGCTTGATTGTGCGGGGAAATCCATCCAGAATATAGCCATTTTTGCAATCATCTTCAGTCAATCGCTGTTCAATCAACGCGATGATGATATCATCCGAGACGAGTCCGCCGGACTCCATAATGGCCTTTGCCTTTTGGCCAAGTTCTGTGCCCTCGGCAACAGCCTTGCGCAGAATGTCACCTGTTGATATCTGCGGGATATGGTATCTCTCAGCCAATACTGACGCTTGCGTTCCTTTTCCGGTTCCGGGTGCACCTAAAAATATCAATCTCATTTCGATTTACCTCTTTAAAATCTTCTCCGGCCGCGAATCTTGCCGCCCTTCATAAAACCGTCATAATGGCGCATCAGCAGGTGTGATTCAACTTGTTGCAAGGTGTCTAATGCCACACCCACGACAATTAACAAAGAAGTGCCGCCAAAAAAACTGGAAAAGCCCATCGAAACATTGGTAAAGCGGCTAACGATATAGGGCAAAATGGCAATAATTGCTAAAAAAATCGAGCCGGGCAACGTAATGCGCGTCAAAATATTGTCGATATATTCGGATGTCTTTTTTCCCGGTCGTACGCCTGGGATAAAACCGCCCTGCTTTTTCATATTATCAGCAACATCTGTTGGATTAAAGGCGATAGCGGTATAAAAATAGGTAAAAAACACGATCATCAGCGAATAGATGAGCCAATAAACCCAGGATCGATAGTCGAACATCCGGTTTATCGAGCCCATAAACTCGCTATTCGGGAAAAATTGTGCTACCGTTTGCGGAACAAATAATATCGATTGCGCAAAGATAATCGGCATCACGCCGGCAGTATTGACACGTAACGGGATATGCGTACTTTGTCCGCCATACACTTTGCGCCCAATGACGCGTTTTGCATACTGTACCGGAATTTTGCGCGTTCCCTGGGTCAGCAGCACTGTTCCCGCTACGGTGATGACAAAAACGGCAACCAGCAAAACCTCGGTCAACAGCGTCCGATTTCCAGCGCCAACTTGCTGCACTTCTTCTAAAATCGAATTCGGGAAACGGGCAATAATACCAATGAAAATAATCAATGAAATGCCATTGCCAATTCCTTTTTCCGTTATCATTTCACCAAGCCACATAATCAGGACAGTCCCTGCCGTCAATGTCAGCACAGTCATGAGGCGAAAACCCATGCCCGGATTGGGTACCACCAACTGCCCGCTGGTGCTGACGCCAATCCGCTCCAAAAAGATGCTGGCGCCGATCGCTTGCATCGCGGAGATTGCGACAGTGCCGTATCGAGTATACTGCATGATTTTTTTGCGACCTTGTTCACCCTCCTTTTGCAGCTTTTGAAAATAGGGTAACACCGCTCCGAGAAGCTGCAAAATAATGGATGCCGAAATATACGGCATAATGCCCAACGCAAAAATTGTCGCGCGACTAAAGGCCCCGCCGGCGAACAGGTCATATAAACCGAGTAGACCTTGCTGCGCCTGCTGAAAATATTCAACCAGCGCCTGAGCGTTCACTCCGGGAACAGGAACATGACCGCCAATTCGATAGACAATGAGAATTAAAAAAGTGAAGAGAATCTTGCGCTTAAGTTCAGGTATCTTGAAGATACTTTGTACTTGACTCATCATAATGTGGTGGTCCTCCCGCCGGCAGCCGTTATTTTCTCGATTGCAGTTTTACTAAACGCATTCGCCACAATATTCACCTTGCTTTTTATCTCGCCATTACCAAGTATCTTCACTGGTACGGATTTTTTTGAAACAAGACCTCTTTCGCGCAAAATATCCGGAGTAATCTCTTCGACATTTTGAATTTTCTCGAGCTCGCCCACATTGACGATCTGATATTCGATACGGTTAAAGTTCGTAAAACCGCGCTTCGGCAGCCGCCGCATGATTGGCATTTGCCCACCTTCAAACCAGAGTCTGCGCTTGGCGCCGGAACGGGATCGCTGACCATTGCTACCGCGGCACGCCGTTTTTCCGTGCGCACCGCCGCGACCGACTCGTTTTCGGTTCTTGCGAGAACCTTCAGCATATTTCAAATTCGATAGATCCATTATCGCCTCAATGTCATCTTGTTTATAATAAAAAGGTTGAACCTTGATCTCTATGCTTCCTCGACGTTGACCAGATGCGTGACTTTGTTGATCATCCCGCGAATAGATGGATTGTCCGTGTGCTCAACTGTTTGATGCAACTTTCGCAAGCCAAGAGCTCGTACAGTATCTTTTTGCACTTGCATGCGACCGATTGTACTGCGCACCAACGTGATCTTTATCTTTTTTGTTTGCTTCTTTGCCATACTATCACATCCTAAATCATTGATTACTCGACGTTATCCATTTTTTTTGGTTCGGTCTTGAATACCTTCATAATGGCCATGTCCCGTTTTCGTGCGACAGTTACGACATCCATCAGGCTGGTCAACGCGACCATCGTTGCTTTAACCACATTGTGCGGATTCGCCGAGCCGCGGCTTTTTGTCAGAACATCTGTGACCCCGGCAGCTTCCATGATCGCTCGAACTGGTCCACCGGCAATCACGCCGGTACCGGGAGCCGCTGGCTTGAGAAAAACTCGACCCGCGCCAAATTTCCCTTCGATTTCATGCGTAATCGTGCCGTTATAAACCGGCACGCGCACCAGGTTTTTCTTGGCGGCATCAGCTCCTTTGGCGATACAATCTGAAACTTCATTCGCCTTGCCAAGCCCAATGCCGACCGTGCCTTTACCATCGCCGACAACGACAATCGCATTAAAACTAAAGCGTCGACCACCTTTGACCACTTTAGCAACGCGGTTTACGTGAACGACCTTTTCTGTAAGTTCGAGTTCGTTTGGATTGATTCGTTCCACACGCTTTTTAGCCATTTTACACCTTTTTATGCAGAAATTTAGATATATATGTCAATTAAAAGTTGAGTCCACCTTCACGAGCACCATCGGCAAACGCTTTGACGCGCCCATGATAGAGATAACCGGCGCGATCGAAAATAACGCGTTCTATTTTTTTCGATTTTGCCAATTCGCCCAAATGTTTTCCTGCCATTTTGGCTTTTTCAACTTTGCTCTTGGCGCCAGCGATATCTTGTGCAATCTCTTTTGATCGTGTTGAAGCCGCTGCTAACGTCTCTTGCTTGACATCATCGACAATTTGACCATAAATCTCTTTATTGCTGCGAAAAACAACGAGTCTTGGGTGCTCTTGTGTTCCGCGAATTTTTTTATGCAAATGTTTCTTGCGACGTTGCCGCGCTTGCTGTTTTATTTTATTTCTATCTGCCATCGTATAATCTCAACATTCTGTTTATAAATACCATGAACACGATTAGTTACGCAGCCGTTTTGCCGGCTTTTCGACGAATTTGCTCACCCGCATATCGAATACCCTTGCCTTTATAAGGCTCCGGTGGTCTGAATGAACGTATTTTCGCCGCGACTTGACCGACAAGAACCTTGTCAATGCCTCGCACGATGATCGTATTATTCCCTTCTGTTGCCAGCTCAATGCCCTCGGAGGGTTTAAACAAAATATCATGTGAGAATCCGAGTGACAGGAACAGATTTTTTCCTTTCATCTCGGCACGATAACCAACACCGACAACTTCGAGACGCTTCTCAAATCCAGCCGTCACACCTTCAATAATGTTATTGACCAAACTCCGATACAAACCGTGCATGGCGCGCGACTCTTTCTCGTCCGATGGCCTGGTGACCGTTGCCGTCCCATTATCGATTTTTAGATGCACATTTTTATTTATCGAAACAGACAACTCACCTTTTGGACCTTTCGCTGTAACAATATTGCCCTTGACGTCCAGCGTTACAGCATCCGGTATAACAATGGGTTGTTTTCCAATTCGTGACACAATTCACTCCTCATCGTCGTTATTCGTTTTATCACCAAACGTAACACAGGACTTCACCGCCAACACCGCGACGACGAGCCTCTTGTCCGGTCATAACGCCCTGTGATGTGGTCATAATAGCAATCCCAAGATTGTTATATACCCGCGGAATCATTCCCTTGCCAACATAACGTCTATACCCGGGCGTGCTGATGCGCTTCAGTCCTGCAATAACACTCTCCTCATCGTCAGTGTATTTGAGGTAGATACGAATTATGGACTGCATACTATCTTCAATGATAATATGATTTTTGATATAACATTCTTCCTGCAAAATTCGAGTAATCTCTTTTTTCAGATTCGACGCAGGAATATCAACTTTGCGATGTTTTGCCCTTGTCGCATTTCTTATTCTTGTCAAGTAATCTGCGATAGGATCAGTTTTAGACATTTAATTTCTCCCTAACAACCATAAACCGACTGCTTTTTGATATCATGGTTTTTTTGCTAAACTACCAGCTTGATTTAACGACGCCTGGGATCTTTCCATCCAGAGCCAACTCTCTCAAGCAAATGCGGCAAATCCCAAATTTGCGATAATAAGCACGGGAACGACCACAACGGGAGCAACGGTTATATTTTCTTACCTTAAATTTTGGCTCTTTCGTTGATTTGTAAATTAAGCACTTTTTTGCCAAGAGAACTCCTCATTCGCTTTGTCTTTAGTTATTATCTCTTACTAAACGGCATACCAAACGCTGTGAGCAAGGCCAAAGCCTCTTCATCAGTATTCGCCGTTGTGACGATGGTGATATTTAATCCACGAATCTTGTCGATTTTGTCATAGTCTATTTCCGGGAATACAATCTGTTCTTTGATCGAGAAATTGTAATTTCCTCGTCCATCAAACTTGACTGGCAATCCGCGAAAGTCACGAACACGCGGAATCGCAATGCTGATGAGACGATCAAAGAACTCATACATTCGATCTTTGCGCAAGGTGACAGAACAGCCAATTGGCATGCCGGCGCGTAACTTAAAATTGGATATGGATTTTTTGGCACGACGCACGACCGGTTTTTGACCGGTAATTCTGGTCAAATCATCAATTGCGCCATCCAGATTTTTTACGTTTTCGGTCGCCTCGCCAACACCCATATTGACAACAATTTTTTCCAGACGAGGAATTTGATGTACGTTCTGGTAATGAAATCTTTCCTGCAACTGAACCGAGACTTCATTCTTGTAGTTCGCGATCAGTCTCGGCTTGTAATTCTCTTTTTTCGCCATTATTCTGGTCCAATAAAAAAATTATTTAGATGAAACCAACATCTCGCCACAATTTTTGCAGACACGGACGCTATTTTTTCGGTTCCGCGCTTCATCAAATACTATTTGTTTACCCATCCTGGAGGGTGTATTGCATTTGGGACAGACGACCATCACATTCGAGACGTGGATGGGCGCCTCTTTTTCCACAATACCACCCTGAGGATTTTGCTGGGAGGGTCTTGTATGACGCTTGATAAAATTGACACCTTCAACAATCACTCTCTGTTTCTCAGGAAACACCTTGAGAACCTTGCCCTTTTTCCCTTTATAATTTCCCGCCAACACTAAAACCTGGTCGTTTTTTCTTACACGCATTTTTTTTACTCGCTCTTTTTGGCAATAATTCGATTCAAATAACCTCTGGTGCCAAAGACAAAATTTTCATAAAATGTTTTTCACGCAATTCTCGCGCGACCGGCCCAAAAATACGCGTCCCTTTTGGCTCGCCGGCTTCATTGATTAATACGGCTGCGTTTTCGTCGAACCGAATATACGAACCATCTTTTCGACGACTTTCTTTTGTCGTGCGCACGATAACGGCTTTGCTTTTATCACCTTTTTTTACCGCGGCATTTGGCAGCGCTTGTTTCACCGAGACGACGATAATATCGCCGATTCCCGCATACTTTTTTCTGCTCCCGCCCAGTACGCGAATGCACTGGACTTTTTTTGCGCCAGTATTATCCGCCACGTTCAATTTGCTGTATTCCTGGATCATTTCGCTTTCCCTTCGAGTTGGGCAAACTATTTTGCCCTCTCCACAATTTCTACAAGTCGCCAACGCTTTCTCTTGCTGAGCGGTCTTGTTTCCATAATTCGTACGGTATCTCCGATATGGCTGTCATTCTTTTCATCGTGAACCATAAATTTGGATGTCTTTTTGACATACTTTTTGTAAAGCGGATGTTTCACCCGGCGTTCAACAACGACAATCCGGCTCTTTTCCATTTTATCGCTCGAAACGACACCTTGAATAACTTTTCTTTGACCTCTATCCACCTTGTTATCTCCAATAAGAACAAACAACACTTTAGCGGCCCGTCGCAGCGAGCTCATGTTCCCGTAACACTGTTTTCAAACGGGCGATATCCTTGCGCAGCAATCGAAGACGCATTGCATTATCAAGCTGATGTGTGGAATGTAAAAAACGAAGATTTTCCATTTCTTCTTGTGCATCTTCAAGACGATTTTTGACTTCATCGAAAGTGAGTTGACGAATTTCATCCATCTTCATTATTTTAGTCTCCAAAATCTGCAGCAGTGACAAATTTGGTTTTAATGGGCAGCTTGTGTGCTGCCAAACGCAAAGCCTCGCGTGCAGTCTCTTCAGGTATGCCTTCCATTTCGAATAATATTCGTCCAGGCTTGACAACAGCAACCCAAAACTCGGGCGCACCTTTACCTTTTCCCATACGAGTTTCAGCCGGTTTTTTTGTGACCGGTTTGTCCGGAAAAATTCGAATCCAGATCTTGCCGGTTCGCCGGACATAACGCGTCATCGCCACACGTGCCGCCTCTATTTGACGAGCGGTGATCCAGTTAGGTTCAAGCGCCTTGAGACCGTAAGTACCAAACGATAGCCGGGAACCACGCACGGCTTTTCCGCTCATGCGACCACGTTGTTGCTTACGGTATTTTATGCGTTTAGGCATTAACATGAGGTTATCTCTCCATCAAAAAATGGTCACTATTCTTCCATCATTTCGCCAATGACTTCACCCTTGCAAATCCAGACCTTGACACCGATTGTACCATATGTCGTATATGAATTTGCCGTCGCATAATCGATATCGGCGCGCAAGGTGTGCAGTGGAATACGACCTTGCTTATATTGCTCACGACGCGCCATCTCTGCGCCACCGAGTCGACCGGCGCAACTGATACGAATGCCTTCTGCACCCATACGCATAGCCGACATCATCGCTTTTTTCATGGCGCGCCGAAATGATATCTTGCCGGCTAATTGACTGGCTATATTCTCTGCGACCAACTTGGCATCCAATTCCGGCCGCTTGATCTCATTAATATTCAGTTGTACATCCTTGCCGGTGATACGTTGCAGCTCCTCTTTCAATTTATCGACTTCAGCACCTTTGCGACCAATCACAATACCCGGACGTGCCGTGTGAATAGTCAAGGTAATTTGCTTGGGTGTTCTTTCGATGACGATCCTTGATACACTGGCGCGCTGCAAGCGATTGTTGATGTACTTGCGCAGCATCAAATCTTCCTGCAATTTTTTGTCAAAGTCCTTTTCATCGAACCATTTGGAATCCCAGGTCCGAATTATACCCAGCCTAAAGCCGATTGGATTTGTTTTCTGTCCCAAACTTTTCTCCTAGATATTATTCTTCTTTTTCTGCAACGACAACGGATATATGACTTGTTCTTTTACGAATGCGCATGGCCCGCCCCATGGAGGCTGCACGAAAGCGCTTTAGCATAAAAGCGCCGTCCACTTTTAATTCCTTGACATACAAGTCATCCGATGATATTCGGGATGCCTCTTGCTTGTTCATGAGATTCGCAACGGCGGAGCGAATAGCCTTTTCTATTGGCAACGAGGAGCCCGAATTATTAAAATGCAAAATATTCAGGGCCGCATCAACGTCCATACCTCTCACAAGATTAGCAACGCGCCTCAGCTTGTAAGGAGATACGCGAATCCATTTTGCCAGTGCTTTTGCTTCCATCATTATTTCTATCTCCAAAAGCAGTTCTGTTTATCGTCTTGCTTTTTCAGCTTTTTTATTCACATGCCCACGATATGTGCGCGTGGGGGCAAACTCGCCCAACTTGTGTCCTACCATGTTTTCCGAAATAAAGACCGGGATAAATTTATTGCCATTATGAACCGCCAACGTATGGCCAATGAATTCAGGCGGTATCGTAGAACGACGAGCCCACGTTTTGATGACTTTTTTTTCATTCGCATCGTTCAAAGCATTAATTTTCTTTAATAGCTTTTCGTCGATGTAAGGACCTTTTTTGATCGATCGTGCCATTCGTAAAATCCTATTTGTTTCTGCGTTTTACAATGAGTGCATCGGACGCCTGACGCTTACGGGTTTTATAGCCTTTGGTCGGCTTTCCCCACGGCGTACAGGGATGTCGACCACCTGAACTCTTGCCTTCACCACCGCCCATAGGGTGGTCTATCGGATTCATGGCCACACCGCGAACCTTGGGCCGCCTGCCCAGCCAGCGCGCCCGCCCAGCTTTCCCAAGAGATATGTTTTCATGATCTAAATTTCCAACCTGGCCAATGGTCGCACGACATTCCACGCGCACCATCCGCACCTCCCCTGAAGGCATCTTTAATGTCGCATATTTTCCCTCACGAGCCATAAGCTGTACACCCATACCGGCGCTGCGCGCCAACTGCCCGCCTTTGCCTGCTTTCAGCTCAACATTGTGTATCGTACTGCCCAGAGGAATATTTGCCAGAGGTAATGTATTGCCAATTCGAATCTCTGCATTTTGCCCAGAAACGACTGTGTCGTTCACTTGGAGTCCCTGCGGCGCTAAAATATATCTCTTTTCTCCATCGACATAGTTTAAAAGAGCGATGAACGCGCTTCGGTTCGGATCATATTGAATCGATGCCACTTTGGCTGGTACATCAATTTTATCACGCTTAAAATCAATGATACGGTATGCTCTTTTATGCCCACCACCTCGTCTCCTGGCGGTTATCCGACCTCTGTTGTTACGCCCGCCGCTTTTTTGCAGCGGTGTGAGCAACGATTTTTCGGGTTTTCCATCCGATACCTCACCGAACGAATTGACGGTCTTGAATCGTTGCCCGGGTGTGTTGGGTTTGAATGATTTTAAAGCCATTTATTCTCTCCTGCTGTCAGCCCTATGTCGTCTCAAAAAAGTCGATGGAATCGCCGTCACGCAGTGTGACGATCGCTTTTTTCCATGCCGGGCGCTTGCCGTGGGTGATTCCGCGTCGTGTATTGCTTTGCTTCGACTTGCCTTTGACCTTTATCGTCGTCACGCCCGTCACCGAGACATCAAATTTTCTTTCAACCGCATTTTTAATCTCGATTTTATTGGCATCGATGTTAACAACAAAGCCGTACTTGCGCTCCTTTTCCTGCATTCTCTGTATCTTTTCCGTGATAATCGGTCGCACCAATATTTCTCTTTGACTTTTCATGACAACAGCACACTTTCCAATTTTTCAACGGCACCTTCCATAATAAGTAGTGCATGGCAACTCATCAAATCCAAAGTTGATGCATCGGTAGCCTTTGTTACATTGAGGTTTTTTATATTTCTGCACGCCGTATAGAGCTTTTCATCATGCTCCGGCACGAGAACGAGCGTTTTATTTTTTCCCAGGCCAAAATTGAGCAAAACGTTGTACATTTCTTTTGTCTTTGCCTGCTCGCAGGTAAAGTCTTCCACAATTCTAACCTGATTATCTTTGGCTTTAGCGGACAAGACAGAAACGCGCGCCAGCCTTTTGACTTTTTTCGGCAATTGATATTTAAACTGAACCGGCTGCGGGCCAAATACCGTACCGCCACCACGCCATATTGGTGAGCGCGTGGTTCCCGCGCGAGCGGTGCCGCGGCCTTTCTGACGCCACGGTTTTTTTCCACCACCAGAGACAAGCGCACGATTTTTGGTGGCTCGCGTTCCTTGTCGCGACCGAGTTTGCTGCGCGCGAACAGCCAAGTAAACGGCGTGTTCATTTGGCTCAGCGGCAAAAATTGCGTCGGCAACGTTGATGGTTCGCCCGGCAGTAGTCCCTTGTTTTGTGTAAACTTCGAGCTCCATGACTTTTTACTTTCTAATATAAACGATACCTTTGTTTGCGCCGGGAATAGCACCTTTGAGGATAATGATGTTATTCTCCGCATCCACCTTCAGGATTTTGACATTGCGTACGGTGGTATTCGTTCCACCCATTCGACCGGCCATTCGCAAACCTTTATAGACTCGAGATGGCCATGAAGATTGTCCCAATGAACCGGGTGCCCGCATTCTGTCGCTTTGACCGTGTGTTTTGGGTCCGCCGCCGAAATGATGACGACGCACGACGCCGGCAAATCCTCGTCCCTTGCTCACACCCGTGATACTGACGCGTTCACCTTCTTGAAAGATGCCAGCCTTGATCTCTGCACCTTGTTGAAGCGGTTCGTCGCTGTCAAAATCCCGAAATTCCTTGAGAATTCGAAACGGCTTTAAACCGGCCGCTGACGTATGCCCGATTTCCGCTTTTGTCGCGTGCTTTATCTTTTTCTCTACAAAACCAAGCTGAATGGCTTCGTAACCATCATTTTGAGAGGTTTTGATTTGCGTCACGTAACAGGGTCCCGCCTCGACGATAGTAGCGGCATATGAGTTACCCGCTTCATCAAAAAGACGAGTCATTCCTATTTTTCTTCCAATTATTCCGCGCATGTGTTTTCCAACTATTTTTCCAAACAAATAAAGCAGGCCGAAAATATTCAGTGTGATTCCAAATTTCTCAGACCTTTATCTCGACATCAACACCAGCAGGCAACTCTAACTTCATCAAAGCATCCACCGTCTTGGGCGACGAGTTGAGAATATCAACCAGTCTTTTGTGAACTCGCGTTTCAAACTGCTCGCGAGATTTTTTATCGACGTGTGGTGATCGGTTAACCGTGTACACTGATCGTCGCGTCGGCAAGGGTATAGGCCCACTGATCATCGCTCCGGTTGATTTTGCTGTTCGAATGATCTTTTCAGTCGACTTGTCAATCAGGCGATGATCGTATGCCTTTAATTTGATTCGAATTTTTTGACCTGCCATTTAGTTAGCTCCATAAAAGTTCAATTCATTAGGCAATAATCTTTGTCACCACGCCGGCGCCAACAGTTCGACCACCCTCGCGAATGGCAAATCGTAATCCCTCTTCCATCGCTA
>JAFGKD010000084.1 GCA_016928775.1 Candidatus Zhuqueibacterota bacterium
GGGGAGAATTGCTGCAATGTCAATTATTGTCCACAAAAGATTGCTGGATGCAAAAGAAGCCGCCGATTATTTATCGATCAGTCGTTCAAAACTGTACGATTGGCTGGCAAAAGCAAAATACCCTCAGTGACCATTGACTCCTGTCGATTATTCGATGTGAAAAAGCTGGATCAATTCGTTGATCAATTAAGTGAAACCCGCCATTAAGATAACAACTTGAGAAATCAAAGCTTAAAATTACTTTGCATTTTTCGCAGCATCTTTTTATCTTTTCCCGCATACCCGGGCATTTTTTCAACTCCCAAGAAAGGAGTGAAAAATGCCTGTTTATAAAAAAGTTCGCAAAGACGGCACTAGTGCTTGGTATTACGATTTTTGCTATCGTGGCCAACGCTACCGTGCGGTTGGAGGAACAACAAAAACGCAGGCACTGCGGATACAGGAAAAAGTACGATCAATGGTCATGTTGGGCGAATATGGCTTGGTCGCCCAAGTAAAAGATCCCAAATTCGAAGATTTCGCAGTGACTTATTTACAAAGACGCCAGCACCTTCGCAGCCAAAAACGCGACAATCTATCCGTTCGAACTTTAACACCATTTTTTCGCGGACGGACGCTCAAACGGATTTCTGCGGGAGATATTGAAGATTATATCTCTAAACGCTTGGCAGAAGGGCGTGCACCTGCTACCGTGAATCGCGAATTGACATGTTTGAAACGGATGTACAACCTGGCCATCAAATGGAAAGAGGCAACGTATAATCCGGTAAACGATGTTGATTTTTTGGAAGAACCGCCAGGTAGGACACGCTACTTAAGCGAGGAGGAAGCACAGCGCTTGATAGACTCGGCTATTGATCATTTAAAGCCGATTATCATCACAGCACTGAACACAGGTATGCGGTTGGGAGAAATCCTGAACCTGAAGTGGCAACAGGTTCACATCGAACGCGTTCTTGATCCTTACATCGAAGTTGAGAACACGAAAAATAACAA
This sequence comes from Candidatus Zhuqueibacterota bacterium, assembly GCA_016928775.1. Classification (GTDB taxonomy): domain Bacteria; phylum Zhuqueibacterota; class Zhuqueibacteria; order Residuimicrobiales; family Krinioviventaceae; genus Kriniovivens. The sequence continues at coordinate 997 of JAFGKD010000084.1, forward strand.
GAAACGCAACATTCCTCTCAACGATGATATGGTAGTTTTGCTGGACAGTATAGCGCACAAAGAGGATGATTTTGTATTTCACGGATTGTTTGGCGATCCAGTGAAATATATCAAAGTCCCGTGGCGCACTGCCCTGAAGCGGGCGAACATCAAGGATTTTCGATTCCATGATCTGCGCCACACGTTCGCTTCGCATTTTATCATGAAAGGTGGCGACGCGATGACCCTAAAAGAGATATTGGGTCACAGCTCACTCAAAATGGTTGAGCGGTACACGCACCTGGCCTCGTCACACAAGCGACGGCAGGTAAATAATTTGAACGGTGCGTTCACAATCCGCCACCTATATGCCACCTCAGCGGCCAAAGCAATGAACGACGGCCAACAAACATCTCTAAGTAGTTGAAAAACTATACCCGGGAATGCATGGTGCCTGGTGGTGCCCGCGGTCTTCAAAACCGTTGTGAGACAGTATTCCTGTCTTGGGTGGGTTCGATTCCCACACATTCCCGCACCAAAGGTTTATGCGCGCTGCATAAACCTTTTTTATACAAGCTGAACCTGGAAAAACTATGTCCCCTCCCATGCAATGGCTGGTGCTGTTTGGCGTTGGCGCGGTCGCTGGATTTATGAACGTTTTAGCCGGCGGTGGCTCGACCATCACAATGCCACTGCTTATCTTTTTGGGACTCGACAGCGCCATGGCCAATGGCACCAATCGGGTGGCGCTTTTTGTACAAAATCTTTTCGCCATACGCTCGTTCCATGGCGAAGAAAAGTATCATCTGCCAACCGTTTTGAAATATTCCGCATGGACACTTCCGGGTGCGATTTTAGGAGCGCTGTTCGCTATTTCAATAAATGATCTGTTGTTTCGAAAAATCCTGGCCATCGTCATTATTGGCGTTATGATGACCGTGCTACTGCCACAATCGAAAAAATCCATTGAGACCGGATCACAGAAAAATAGCTGGCTGATTTATCCGGCATTACTCGGCATTGGTTTTTATGGCGGATTCATTCAGGCGGGTGTTGGCTTTTTTATTATGGCGGCTTTTGCACATATCCTGCATATGAATCTAATAAAAGTGAATATGATCAAGGTTTTTATCGTTTTTATCTATACAATTCCGGCACTTTTGATATTTATCGTATCAAAAAATGTAGATTATATATTGGCATTGGCGTTGGCATCTGGAAATGCCTTTGGAGCATGGTGGGGGGCTAAACTGACAGTGAGAAAAGGTGAAAAAGTCATTCGTTTTGTCTTGTTTGTGGTGGTGCTTTTTATGGCAGTCAAGTTATTCAATGTGATTTGAGGCAAAGTCTATGGAAATTTTTGGATTGGTGAGTAGCATCCTGCTGGCTCTTATACTCGTAGCCATCACGCACAGCTTGTATAAAAAAAGGGACAAGATACCTTATTACAGGCCTATCCGCGACAAATTTAAAAGGAAAAAGAAAAAACCGGAAAAAGAGCCAACACAACGGATGCTGGTGGTGATCCGACGTCATCCGATAGGACGCGCGGCATTGATGACGCTGGAGGAAAGCCAATACGAAGAGCAAAAAGCCAGAACCCTGGCGTTAATGGAGCAGCTCGTTCGAGAGTGGTCCGAGGTTGCGCAGCATAAATGGGGATTTCACGGCTCTGAATACGGCTTGCCATCCAGTAACGATGAAAACTGGATGTTATTTGCCGCTTTTGTGGTCAAGGATCATGATACCTACCGCAAATGTCTGGAAAGGATGCAGTCAGAAACCTATTTGCCGTTGCGACGCCAATGCGACATTCGCGTGCTCTATGGTGAAGAGATGGAAAGACTCCCCTCCCATACGGTCGAGCTGTTTCGCCAGGGCTTTAGCCGGTAATAAACTAATCCTCGGGTTCACTGTTTTTAAACAAGTCATACAATTTCTGTCGCACCACGTCGGCTCTGCCCAGGCCGGTCACTTTATTATCTTCAGCAGGTGTAAAATACTCACAAAAGTTTGCCATTTCTTTATCATTCACCCGCTCGGCTTGCGGCTCGTGGCATTCTTTCCACGCCAGGGGATCGTACAATTTGCAGTTCAAACAACAGCGCAAATAAGATCCACACTTTAAGCAGGTATCCTGGCGAAATATTTTACGTCCCGGTTCAAGCGTAATGATATCACCACATTCATGACATTTCATCTTCTATCCTCGTCTGCTGCACATTTTTTACAAAAGATAAAACCTTTTTACCTGAAAGGCAATAAAAAAGGCCCGCCACCACATCGGCGACGGGCCTTGATATCATGAACATCGGGCCACATTCGGCACATAATTTTACAGCAAAAGAACTCGTTCGGCATATTCATGCCAAGTGACCATGACACGCGGATCAGTCGATGAACATCCCCATGCGCAAGACATCATGAAAGTTATTATCAAAATAGACTTCGTTACGAAGAATACCCTCCACTTGAAATCCGAGCTCTTCGTTGAGCTTGATGTTGCGAATATTGCTGTTCAATGTGCTCAGATAAATTTTTTTCAGACCGAGGGTTTTTATGCCATACTGAATCCACATATGCGTTGCTTCTTTGGCATAGCCCATTTCGCGTTTTGAGGGATCTCCGATCAGCTTGCGCAACTCGGCGCGAAATTGTCGTTTGTTATAGTCGCAGTAGGCAACCGCACCGATCGGCCTATCGTCCGGCAACGTAATGATGCCGATGATACATGATTTGTCACTGACAAATTTATCAATATGAACCGTCTGTGCTGTTGTCCGGGATAGCAAAAAATGACGTCCGGCTTCATCCTGGAGCCAGTTTTGCAATACTTTTTTATCTTTGGATTTGTATCCACGGATAACAAGTCGATCACTGACGAGCGGCAATCCATCTGCCTCAATTTTATCATCAATTTGAACGGGATCAATGAAATGTCCATTTTCTTCGAGCGTTTTGCTATTTGACATCGCCATATCGAGGAGGACGTTGACGAAACGAAGATAATCAATTTTTTTGAATCCGTAATTGACCGATTCTTTGAAAAAGCCCCTGGCTAACGCTTCCAGGGTATTATCGGGGATGGTTGATTCATTGAGTCCCATTGGACATACCCCTGCTTATTTTTTATTTAATTGTACAAAAATTTCTAACTATTGCAACATTTTTTTTGCTTATAAATTTCTCGAAAATCAATTTCTTGCGGACAGGCAAAGATTCTCCGCCTACAGAACACTCATACGCATCCCGTTGACGTCAATATCAAAATCAAAAAAGCGCGCGCGATTGTTTGGTGGATGTTCCGTTAACAGCTTTTGAATTTTTTTACCAGCCTGCTTGTCTTTGGCGACAATAAAAAGGAAACCGCCACCACCGGCGCCCAACAATTTGGCACCAAGCATATAGTCGTCTATACGAGCAAGTATATTTTCAATGTCATCCGTCGTTTGGCCGGCATCGAGCGACTTGTTCAATCCCCAGGCGGCACAGATTTTTGCGCCAAAGGAATCAATTCGACGATGATCCAGATCGTCCTTCATCTCTTTCGCCAATTGCGCCAATCGCTCCAGTGCAACCAATGCATCAGACTCTTTGTTCAAGTAGCGACCGACGACCTGACGCAGCAGGTTTTTTGCCATACGACGAATCCCGGTATAATACAATAGAAATCGCTCGCCAATCTCGGTTCCAGGTTGTTTCAAATGAGTCCAGGCACAATTTGGCGTTTGATCATACCCGGCCGCTGTTGTAATCAATTTCACACCGCCGGCCACGCCGCCGATTTGATCCTGCCAACCACCTCCGGTGGTCATCAATTGCTCAAGATGACTGGTTCTGGCATATAACTCATCGCGCGACATCAAAACTCCCATAATCCGCGCCAACGTTGCGATGAGGCCGGCACCGAGAATACTGGACGTCCCGAGCCCGGAACCGGCGGGCAATGCGCTAAACAGTGTCAAATCGATGCCACCACCCAGATTCTCCAGGATATTCTGTAAACTCCCGCTTTCAGCAAGGTCAAAAATGCTGGCAGCATAAAACGCCGCCTTTGGCAATGCAAGCCAATGAGCCGGATCACTAAAAGCCCGCAATTCCGCAAAACTGGAAATCGTTGCTCTTTGTCCGAGATCAATGGAATTAATGCCGATTGTCGGATCATTGGGCTTGATTTTGCCAATCACCTGAATGGGATACTGACCATTCAAGGTGACCGATGCATTTAAAACACACCCTCCCCGTTCAAGACAGACGGGGGGCGTATCTGTCCACCCGCCGGCAAAATCGAGTCGTGCCGGCAACATGGTCCAGACAACCTCGTCCGAGCGGATACCGAATGCTGTTTTATCGAGGCGTTTGTACGCGTGCCCCAATCCAGCGGCAACAGCGTCCCGAATCGAGTCAAATGATGCCTCGAAACTGGCTTCCGCTTCCTTACTGTTTTTTTCCAAAAGCAACTGCGCCAGCCAAAATTGTGCTCGCGCTCGATCGATGTGTCGATCGGATAATTGAGCCGACCATTTTTTCAATTGCGCGATCGCGATTGATTTTTCGTCAGGAGATTTCACCGCCGCCTGTAATGTCTTATAGGTGAAATCAGCCTGATCCCATTGCCGCTCCAGATTATAAAAAAAACTGCCGGATTCGATTTGAGCATGCATATCTGATAGCCGATCTTGATCCACATGCAATAAAATATTAAACATGGAGATACGAGTCGCGGCACGCCACTGCGAGATATTTACGCCATCCTGCAGCGTCAGAACCGCTTCAATAGCCGTTGCGGGTGATGTCGAGCATGGAAACAGTCTGGCATGCCACAGTTCATTATTTTCTTCTGATGGCCACAAATCATCGTGTTCAATACGGGCTTTGCTTAAAAAAGTTGGCAATGGTTTGTTTAAAAATGTTGCGTTCTGCCCTTTAAATTCATCATCGATTCCATAAAGCACAGCAACCCACTCGCCGCTGACAAGCGGCAAAACATTGAGACACATTCCTGCACTCAAATGAACGGGAGTTGTTGCAGGCGTATTGGTGAGAATATTATAGCCATCCAGTGAAAGCTTTTGTTGAATGATACAACCTTCGATCAAACAAGGATCTTTTACGCTGAGGTCCGAGGTCTTGATGACTGAGTTATAAATCCATGCCGATTTTAGCTCGGGATAATCAACGGCATTTGAGCGAGTTGAATTCTGAAAGTGATAATGCATCGATGCATGCGTAAGCGAGTAAAAATTTTGCAGCAGTTCCCTGCTTTTACCGACATGATAAAAACCGCAATAGGGCAAACAGTTGACGAAGAAAGAGATATTTTGCAGCTTGTCGGAATCTTCCAGCTCTCTTTTGCCGTGTATGGCATACAAGATTTCATGATACAAATTATAGTTAATTATACCGCTGCGAGCCGCGTCAATCAGCTTTTTGCAATGCACCCATGCCTTGACCGCATCGGGTGCGAGATTGAGTATACCGGTATCAATCCAGATACGGTTGGAAAAATCGATGGCAGCATGATCGCGCAGTGCTTGCAGTCCCGGTTTTTGCAGCACATCATAGACCGGCACATATCCTGGTTGTGGCTCCTGCACAACATAGACACCATAAAAAGCACCGTCCTCCGGCTTTTCAGCATAGGCTACGCCGGTGATGCCATGCGGGGAAAATTTCACAAAAGAGGGATCAAAATTGAGCAGCACATCGCCACTGGCGAAAATGACCTGGCCTGGCGGGACATAAGGACATTGTGCATAGTTTTCGAGCATCACATCAAAGAGGGTGTGGTGCTTTTCCGTCGGTAGCGGCATAAAAAGCTTGCCAACAGCAGAATAGGCGGGCAAGCGGCGACTGTCACCGCCGCTGTGGAGGACAAGCACTCGTTTGGCAAACAAAGCATCACCGAATTCGTCATACAAAAGATTCAGGACATAAAAAGAACTTCCACCGGAACCGATACGTTTGCCATCGGGATCAGGTATCACTTTGTAAATTGTATCATGCTGTGATGAGTCATTTCGCTCAAGCTGCTTGTCGAAACCGCGTGCCTGCTGTTCATTGGCAGCCGTGATCACACAGATATCAAAAGGGACGGATGGCAAAATAAACACCTCGCTTCTTCTGTTGGTGCATTAGCGAATGGACCATGTTCGCAAAAGTTCGACGGACAGATTGAGGCTGAGCTCCCAAAACTTGTCCATGGCGCCGGAGACATTTTCAGCATTTTTCACATGCCAATATGAAATCCCGATATCCCCATAAAGCCATAATAGCGGGTGCCAGCGAGCAGCACAGCGATAATTGTCCCCCTGCTCGACAACACCGGTTGGAAAAGGCTCTGTGTATATTTGGCCGGCTGGAATATCGCGCCAGGGAGTCGTAAAAACATCGCTAATGCGCCCCTCGCCGCATCGGCGATGCTCATACTGCAAAGCAAAGCGAACTGCTGAATATGGTCGATAGCGTATTCCTGCGACCAGGCGGTCAAAATCATTGCCAAGCATATGTCCGATCGGGATATTGCGGTGCAGATATTTCTCCCACATACCGCCCTGACCATTGTAGGTTCTGTTGGTGATGCGCGTATATTCGGCAAAGATATCCATGCCGCGCAGCAAAAATGGATCTGACCAATTCAATCCGGCTAACACACCAAACTCGCCGGGCTCCTGATCATCCTGAGCTTCTTTTTCGAATTGTATATCATCCAGCAAATAACTACTGTAAAGCGTTACATTTTTGGCCGGCATATAAACAACATCCAGACTGGCCATCACGTTCGCGGTTTGGGGTCCATTGAACTGAATCCCGGTATAAAATAGCAGCGGATTCATCAAGGCAAAGTCATTGCCGGCGTTCGGTCCGCCAAATAGTGCTGTTTCGCTGAGGGCGATCCTTAGATGTTGCATCGGACGTACCTCGAGTCGATGCCCGGAGAGATAACGATTTTGCTCGGACGGTTCGTCCTCCACCAAATACTCTGTTTTGTCCAACGAACCGGTGAAGAATGAAAATTTTAGCCAGCGATTTTGCCATGACAGGAATAGATGATCAATCGGTCGAGAGGCGCTGGAAAGGTGCAGAGAGGCATCCAGACCAGGCCCCCACACCAGATAATCCCGCCCAAACCTGAGGCGCCAGCCTTTATGGTGAAATAAAAGATAAGCCTGCTCCATAAATGCTGCCACACCGCTTTGCCGTTTGCCGATATAGCTGGTATCGGCATCGAGCTGATTATCGACGTAAAACGTGCCATATACTTGCAATTTTGGATGAATCTGCGCACCAATCGTGGCACGTTGCACCGCATGCCAGCCCTTGACTGAACGATCATCGCGTAATGCATTATCCAGCAGCACCCAGCCGAGCGCCCGTTCGGACTCGTCGGATGACGGCAGCAGATTGAGCAACTGCACGCCAGGTTCATTGTGAACGGCTGCAACAGAATCAAGCGCCATCGTCAGTTCTTGAACCATGAACGGCCTTTCGAGCGGTGATAAATCCCACAACAGACCGCGGTGCCAATAGTAACGCACGTCGTGTTCAATCCAGTGATGTGGCCGGATAGTCTGCGTCATCAGTTGCGAAGCAATGAACAGAAGAAGAAACGGAATCGATCTAATAGGCATTCTGATTCATAAAACCTTTAACAATCGTCATGAGGATTATACGCAAATCAAATGAAAAAGACCAGTTTTCAATATAATAAAGATCAAATTCTATTCGCTTTTCGATAGAGGTGTCGCCGCGCAGACCGTTCACCTGGGCCCAGCCGGTGAGTCCGGTTTTGACCTGATGGCGAATCATATAGGCGGGAATATCTTCGCGGAACAATTTGGCAAAGTGTGGTCGCTCCGGCCGCGGGCCGACAACGCTCATATCCCCGCGCAAGACGTTCCAAAATTGCGGCAATTCGTCGAGTGAAGTGCTGCGCAAAATGGGGCCAATCCAGGTCACGCGGTCATCGTCTTTGGTGGTCCAGCGGGTGTCGCTTTCGCGCTCATCCCGTGCATACATGGTTCTGAATTTATAAAACCGGAAAGGACGCCCGTGCGTCCCCAATCGCTTCTGGACAAAAAAAACCGGTCCTTTGGACGTCAGCTTGATCATCAGCATAAGAAAGAGAAACAGCGGGCTGACGATGAGCAGAATCACCAAACTAAAAACGATATCAAAGAGCCGTTTCAAATAGACATATTGCCAGGTATCCACCGGATTGGGGCGAACGCCAATGAGGGGAATACCATTTAAATTCAAAACCTTGGCGTTTGGATGGATGAACTGGAACAGATCTGGAATGATATTGACCTCAATGCCGGCATATTCACATTCTTTAACGACATCATGAATATGCTGTGACTCGTTCATACTGAGCGCGACAACAACGCGGTCGATCAGATGCTCCGATAGCACAGAGCGAATATCGGATACATGGCCAAGTATCGGGTAGGATAAATCTTGAATGGAGGCCTGGTGATCATCAAGAAAGCCAATGACGCGATAGCCGGTCTCCCGATGCGTTGAGATTTCATACGCGAACCGGCGTCCGGTTTGGCCGGCACCAATAATCAACAGATTGCGTTGATTGTAGCCTTTTACCCGCGCCTGCGACAATAAAAGGCGAAAAATAAAATGCCAACCACCCAAAACAATAAAGGCAAAAGGTGTGAAAAGAATGAGCAGCAGGCGTGAGATGTCGAATGATTTTGAGATAAAACCAATCGACATGTAAAGAAAAACTGTGAAGACGAGTGCGTAGGCAATTATTTTCCAGTCGGCCCAAAGCGTTTCAATGCGCTTGGATTTATAAAGTCCGAGAGATTCAGCGACAATCAACCATAAAAAAGAGAGCAGCAGAATATTCGGCAGATAAATCGCCAGCGTCGGGATCGATTGCGCTTCCGGCAAGAGCGGGAAAAAGGCGAATCGAATATAATAGGCAACCGTGAAACAAAAAATTAACAGCACCAAATCGACAAGTCGCCAAAATCCATTCAAAAAGCCCGATCGTTCACGCAGCATTTTTATCCCCTTCCGAGTGATGAACGGAGAGGCAATCTTGAATAATCATCTCAAATTGATTGGTAATGGTGTCAATTTGGAAATATTGTTCCGCAAAAGCCCGCCCATTGTGCCCCATCAAACGACAACGTTCCGGTTGCTCGTGCAAGGACAGAATGGTTTGTGCCAATTTTTCCGATTCATCCGGCTCCAATACCACGCCGGTGTCAAACGTTTGCGTCACCTGCGCTGCCAAATTGTTCCTCGGCACAACGAGGAGAACCGGTCGTGCTGCGCAATAAAGCGACCACACCTTTGAAGGCACGCAATAGACGCCAGCATCGACATCGAGCAAAACGAGCCCCAGATCGGCTGTTGCCAAACAATTCGGCAATTGTTCAAAAGGCTGTAATGGTAGCAGGAGCATATTATCCAAATGCTTTTCCACCTTTTGCTTGTGCAAATATTCCATTCCGACACCATTAGAAATGAAAACAAACACGATCCAGGGAAACGGCAAAAGAGCGGTTGCCGCCCGTACAACAATTTCAGGATTCTGCTTCATTCCCATTGTACCGGAGTACAGAACAACAAATTTATCCGCCAACCCATGCTCGAGAGAGAAGGCATTGGCTTTTCCCAGCACAGGAATGCTGTCGATTGGCGCCCAATTTGGAATGATGTGCAAATTGTTATTAGTAATACGCCAATTTTGCAAAATTGCAGCAAATGCTTCGGCAATAACAATGATGGCATCCGAACGAGACAACATTTTTTTTTCAAGGCGAAGAAAATACAGCCCAACGACAATTCCCAAAAAGCCCAATTTTTTAGACAACACGCTTTTTGCGGCGATACCAAGCAGGTCTTGCAACCAATAAATAAATCGTCCTTTAACATCTCGACACGCCCTTTGCAGATGCTTCTGCGCCTGCAATGGTGTATTGGCCGACAGAATGATATCCGGCCGACGCTGTCGTATCATCGTTGCGACTCGTTCGCCATAAAGCTTTTCACTTTTCCAGCGCTGGATAAAATGCCCCTTTTGCACTGGCGGGATGTCGATATCGATGGACGTAAAATTCGGGCGATCAGGGGGGAAAGCTGCTGTGGGGCTGCCGCTCGCCGAGGTATAAACATGCAGCACTTTATAGCCGCGTTCTGTCAGCTCAAGGCTCAGTTCGAGCGGAAAGGCATACCCCCCGTAATCGTTCAGCAGAATAAAGACGCTCATGCTGAAATCATGCTTGAATTGTGCGCATAGATATAGAAAAGACGATCCGCAAGCGGTTGCGCAATAGCATGCAAATCATTATCCCGCATATTAGTGGAAAAACCATGTTCCTGCAAACAATGGATAATGGACATTGGATCACCGTATTGCGGATGCACTTCGAGGGCAATGTAGCGGATTTTTGCCAGACAGGTTACGGATTCAAAAAGCGAAAACTCGCTGCCCTCCACATCCATTTTCAAAAAATCGATAAAATCCAGTTTTTGCTCAGCAAAAATATCATCAATTGTTTTTGACGGAACGCCACTGCGCGTTAATGCGGTCTCGGCTCCCATATAAGCATTGACAATGCGAATATTTGAAATGCCATTGATTTGCATATTAAACACAAGAGCCTGCGCATAATGTGGTTGCGCCTCCACATAAATGACATTGTCCGAAAAGCGCGCCGCTAACAATGAAAAAATGCCGCGATTGCCGCCGAGATCAACAACATGACGAAAGCGATAATTCAATCTCTCAAATTGAAAATAACAGTTTGAAATATAAATCTCGCGAACAAGCCCGAAAGTATAACTTGGCTCCGGAATCAAACGATCAACTGTCTGGCAATCGATACAAAGACGAGCGCCACGATAGCGGATGAATAATTTTCTTGACATCCATTTATCAAGGGCGGTCAGCTTTTTGGTTCGCAGGATGGTGAAAAAATGGCTAACAAAACCCATCAACATCAGCATGTATTGCTTGAATCCAAGCACATGCAGGGCAGCTAAACCAAGATTGTTCAAAATTTTGTTCACGGTTTATTGGCTTCCATATAAAGCGAATCGGGTTTGTATTCTCGATCCAGTTCGTCCACTTCCAGACGATATTTACACCACTGCGGGATTTGTCCCTGATTATAGACACATACTCTTGGCGCTTTAAAGCCAACATCTGACAAAAGTGCGGCCAAATTTATCCTGTCGTACATCCATTGGTGGGTTTCGCCGCGCCGTCGTGCATCCCCCAAAACGAGGTTTTCCAAAAACCGCCGAACCGGTTTTTGCCGAGTGGTACCGAACGCTTCCCGCCGAACCGATTGCTCAATGATCGCGGCGACATATCGATCATGTTTTTTCGCCTCATCAGGATCGTGTTCGCTCAATGATAAATGTGCCAGATAATCCCGGCAGAGTTTTTCCATATCCGGCACCGCGACGCGCACTATACCCGCCGATTTGAGGACTCGCTTGCATTCCAACAAAAATTTTCTGGCGACAGGTCGATCGAGATGTTCCAACATATGGGAAAAATAGACAGCATCCACCGAGTCGGCCGCAAACTGGAGCCCTTTTTGTAAATTGTGAACCATAATGTTATCGGACAAGGATGTGAATCGCTCAAGGCGTTCCCCTTTGAGAGCAAGCGGTGCGAAGAGCCGATAAAGACGATTCGTCTTGAGCTGCAAAAGAGGTGACCAGTCAATGTTGATCACCTCGGGAAGTGAACTTGTTTTTGTACCACAACCGAGATTTAAAATTTTCATAGCCTCTTCCCTATCAGTCTTTTCCCGGATGTTCTGACAGAATTTTTTGATAGAGATAAACAAATTGTTGAGCGGATTTTTCCCAGGTATTGAGACGGGCTCGTAACGTGCTCGATTTCGCACCCATTGTGCGCAGCGCTGTTTTCGGCATGGCCAGCAGCCTTTTCAACGTTGTTTCAATCTCGCGCTGAACAGGCGGCACGCAGAAACCGCAGCCATACTGATCAAGCATGTGCCAGGGTGTCGCCGTTGTCGTTAACACGGGTATCTCGAACGCCAAGGCTTCAGCAATGACGTTGCCAAAATTTTCTGCATAGGACGGCAGCACAAAAAGGTCAGCCCGGCGAAATAAAGCCCATTTTCGATCTTCCAACACCTCACCCGTGAACACGACCGAATCCCTGACACCATATCGGTCAACGAGCTGTCGAACAATTCTGCTGAATCCCTGATAATCCGGCCCGGCCAGCACCAAAACGACACCGGTAAAAGACTCTTTCAGGTTCCCCCACGACTGGATGAGCATATCCAGTCCCTTTTGTGGACTCAGTCGGGATAGAAACAGCACCACTCGCTTGCCGCGCAATTTCGGCCACACCGCATCCGCGTCCTGTTTCTTTGGCAGGTTTTCCGGGGAAATGGTGTCAACACCGTTTGGGATGATGACAATATTACCGTTCACGCCAAATGATCTCGCATGCTCGACCTCCTGCGGTGCGGTCGCATGAATCGCATCCGCGCGTTGGAGAATGGGCTTGACATAAGACCGGAAACCGAACATTTTTTTGCTGCGTCGAATTTCGAACATATAAGGATCAAGACCGTTGCGCAGGGCCACAATATAGGGTTTATGTAAATGCCGGGCATACCAGGCGGCGACCGTCACTGGATAGGTATAAATGCCATTGACGTGCACAATATCGCACTCGGAGATAACACGTTTGATAATCACATGGCCAAAGGGAGATGGCGCGCTCTTGCCGGTCAAAATAAATCGATACGGCGAGATGCGAAGACATGGTTGCTCAAAACGTTTGAATTGTTTGAGTGAAATTCTGCCAGCAAGACTCGCATCGCTGGTGATGACCGACACGTTGATGTTCAATTTTGCCAACGCTCTGGATAGTTGAAAACCTGCTTCAGTCACCCCGCCGAATCCGGTTGAGGGAGGATAGTGGGTTGTCACAAATGCGACTTTAATCGTGATCTCGCGGGATTTTTGTTTTCTTTTCAATCATCTTGACCTGAATCATCAATTCATAAATCAAATAGAGCAGACAATAGACCAAACCCGCCCGTCCCTCAACAAATCCCCATCGCACAATGTAGCTGTAAAAAAACCGCAATAAAGGACGACCGGGTAGTCGAAAGGAAAGTTGTCGCAGTGCCTGACGTCGTTTATGTAAATCTCGACTAAAGAGCGCTTTTAAATTTTCGACAGTATGATAGGAGGAGGTGAAATACGCATCACATTCCATTGACGAGAGCCGGTTATGTTTGTACAACCATTGTGTCAATCCTTTGGAAAAGCAATAGTGAATATATGGCGCTGAAAGATAGCCGACCCGGCCGAGGACATCCCAGGTTTCGCCATGCCCGGTGATCGCATTTTTAAAAGTCACAGCTCCCATGCGGCAGAGTCGTGGATGCCAGACCGGAAAATGTGAACTCTTTTTTACCCATGTGCCGAACAACATCACTTTAAAAGTGACATAGTAAGCTGCGATAGCGGGATTCTTTATCGCCTGGTGAATTTCAGTAGCAAGCTCCTTTGTAATGACTTCATCCGCATCGACAAAAAGCACCCATTCGGTTTCAATGCGCGTCTGTGTCAAGGCCCAATTGCGTTGGTCAGCAAATCCGGGCCAGGCATGTTCGTAGATATCACAATTCCATTGTCGCGCGATAGCCAGCGTTCCATCACTGCTGCCCGAATCGACGACAACAATTTTTTGGCACCAGGTTAGCGAGTTCAGGCAGCGAGGCAAGTCTTGTTCCTCATTCAACGTGAGAACGATGGCTGTAATCGGGCTCCCTTTGTCCATCAGGCGGGCAGCATCTTTTCTTTTCGTAGCAAGCAAAAAACAGACGGATCAAAATGGACGACACGAATAGCCATTATAACGAGCGTAACATTCCACATCACCAAAATAATACCGGACGCTATTGCCGCACCTGTTGCCCCCCATTTGGGGATCAAGATGATATTTAGCACAAGAGCAACGAAGACTGTGACAGCCATCACTTTGGCGGTCAAGTTCTGGTGTCCGGTTAAATTGAGGAGAAAAGAAGCCGGTCCCATGAGCGTTTTGATTGTCTGACCCGCCAACAAGATGAGCAAAATAAAATAGCCATCGACAAACTCGTGCCCGAACAGGTTAAGGATCGATCGACCGAACACAACGATGAGCAGCGTCGTGCAGCAGGTAAAGACCGCAATACCTTTGGCCGAGAATCGCAGAATCGATTGCAGCGCATCTCTATTCTGCGCGTAATATAATTCGCTGATCATTGGCGCAGCAATTGAATTGATGGCCATCAAAATAAAAGTAGCGAGAATAACAATGCGTGATGCGGCAGAAAAAATTGCGATATCTTCAGCGGGGCGGAAAAAGCCCAAAAAAAGAATCGACGCCTGACTGAGAATGATATCCATCCCGTTCATTAAAAACATTGGTAATGATGTGCGCAGCCAGAATTTTGTATCTTTCATCCTGGGGACTGTTTTCGCAGCGACAGGAGTCTTTTGCAAAAGCAAGAATGTTCCCAGGACAAAAGCAACAGCGACAACCGCGAGCTGAATGAGCCAGGCGCTCGTTGCATCCAGTTGCCTGAAAAAACAGGTGACGCTGTACGCCAACAATATTGTCAAAATTGGCCGCACCACACTTTCCGGCAGGTCAGCTAACACAACCTTTTTAAAAGCGCGCAGCGCTGCTTGCCTGATGACCGTCAGGGTATAAAATGGCAGCACAACCAACATGATGCGTATGGGAAGAATCCATTGTGCCTGGATAAATTTTTCAAAAATCCCGATAAAAAGATTGCCAATAACAGCCAGAGCAATCGAGATTAATCCGGTATGCAAAAAGGAGGCGTGCAAAATTCCACCTAATCGCCCCCAATCCTTTTTTATTGTATATTCCGGGATGAAGCGAAGAAGCGAGGTGTCAAATCCCAGCTTGGCCGGAATAATCAAGATCATAAGCCAGCTGAGGGCATAGGAGTAGATGCCGAATTGATCGGCACCACACAGGCGAGCCAGCACCACCTGGCTTGCAAACAAAAGACCGGAGCCTATAAATTTTATGACAAAGGAGCCCACAGCACCTTTAAAAAAGACACCTTGGTGGTGGTCACTTCGGATGTGATCAAAGGTTGCCTGGATGCTATTTATTATGCTCATTGTTGATTATCGAGACTGGAGAATATCCTGAAATTCCTTCTCAACGCGCCGAAAAACTCTGAGGGGGCTGATTCGGGTTAAACATGTTTTATGATCACAAGAGTCGCGCATACACCCCTGGCAGGCTATATGCTCTCGAAACACAATATGTCCGGTGCCATAAGGATACCACTTTTCTTCTTCATCCCGGGCTGAAAAAATGGCGACGCAGCGCACATGCATGGCGGCAGCAAGATGCATGGTGCCGGTGTCATTACCAATAAAAAAGCTGCATCGACTCAATGCAACGGCTGCCTGGCGGACGCTTAGCGAGCCGGCAGCATTGATGCCGCGCTTCCAGCTTTTTATCAAGAGGCGCCCGATATCGGCATCTTCGGTAGCGCCAAAGATGACGGGAATTATATCATATTTTTCAATCAATTTTTTGCCGATGGCAGAAAAATTTGCGATGCCCCAGCGCTTTGACTGCATATTTGAGCCTGGAGCGAAAGCGACAAAAAGCCTGTTTTTTTCATTTTGTAGTTGCGAAACAAGCCAGTCATCCGCTGCCCTTTTCTCTTGCTCGCTCAAGTTCAATTGAAATTTGGCTTTACCGACGGCTGGTATCTCTACTCCATCATGGGCAAGCCTTGCTAACAAGCGGTCAGCCTCATGTCTTGGTGCATCCGCCTGCTGGTAAAATCCATCCATGCCGATAAAGTGATGAATGCCGGCGAGTTTGAAAATTTTACGGTCGCGCTCGATTTGTTGAACAGAGCGATTCGACGGCACCAGATACACCAGCGTATCAAATTTCATCAGCTTGAGCCGAGGAATGGACATAAAAAGTGCTAAAGCCTGAAAAAACGCGCTGATTTTTTTCGATTTTGGAAAAAAAACAAAGCGATCAAAATAGCCCGAGTTTTCAAAAACTTGCCGGGCGGTAACGCGCCTGGCGCGCAGCTCTTTACCCGAGTAAAGCGAGAATTCTGCATCAGGGAAAAAACGTCGGATAGCAAGAACTGCTGGCAAAATCATCAGGGAATCACCAAGATGTCCGATATGAAAGACGAGGATTTTATTTTTTTTGGGTGAATCTATGAGCAAGGCAAAAACAATTCAAATAGAGTGGCGACAATCAGAGTAAAGTGGATTTCCGTATCGAAATCGCACGCACTTTGTGATAAAAAAAGACAATGAGCAACAAAAGTATAATTTGCACCGGAAACAAGCGAAACAATCGAACAATATATTGCGAGTGCGACCACTCATGCGCACCGACAAGAATCGGGACAATAAAATAGATAGAAAATACATTGCGACGTATATCCGCACCCACTTTTTTAAGAAAAAGAAATAACAACAAAAAAATAAAAAACGGAACCACAAGAACACCGAGCCATTTTTTGGCGGCAAACGAGGACGCAATGACGGGCACTGTCGGAAAACCAACGACACCGTACTTTCGCAGACCCAGTTCCCAGGTTATTTGGTCGCCCAATGAAATGGAACGCTTGTTCGGGTTGATAAAACTCGGCAGGATGAGATCAAATCCTTGAATAAAAAGTTCTGCCCCCATTTCATTCCGGCTCATAAAACTGTCAATAATGAGGTCGGAGTGTTGGATGGTGGCGAATCGATCAATGAGTATAAGATTCTGGCCAAAATATTGGTAACTGTTCAAAGAATATTCTTGATTAAAAACGCGTCTGAAATAATCGAATAAATAATTTGATTGAATCATCTTGTCCGCATTGCTCTTCATGTAATCGATGCGCTGACTGAACGGTAGAAACCACAGATCAGTGCGATAGACGTGCACAATGGGTGCAAAAATGAAAAAAATGAACAAAACCAGCAGGATCCCGACAAATATTTGCCTGCTGGTGATTCGATGTCGATAAATGAATGATGTGAAAAAATAATAGCCAAATGTCAAGCCCACTATAACTTTGCGACTTTCAAACAGTCCCATGATAACACCGGTCAGTATCATCATGAATAGCCACTTGTTTACAGATTTTTTCTGGTTACTGGATAACAGCACAAAAGCAGTGCCAGCGACAATTCCCATGTAAAAAATTGGATAAATAGTGGCAAAGCCGCCAAAACCTTTATCCTGACTGGAGAACTGGCTGCGAGGATCCACATGATATAGCTGACTCAATATCCACAAAAGGACGCCCAGCACATAACAGACAATCGCCAAATATTTTAAAAAAGACAAATCGTTGTGAGGCTTGTACAGTGGTTTGCCAACCGGAATAATGTGTACCAATTTGATCGCAAACAATACTTCCAATGCCACAATAAAAATGATGAGGAAAGAAATAAATGGAGCATAAAGATTGGAATCGATGGCTTGCCCGAGAAATGTTTTCAAAAGTATGGCAAAAAAAACGGTGTTGAATAGAAAAACAAATCCCGCCAGGCTCACGGCATCGTAAATGCCGCCATGATTCAAAATAAGGAATCCACACAAGGCAGTGGCTACTGCGAAAAATAAAATTCTGACGTCAGCACCAAAAGCCAATTGTAGAACAATAATAGACAGGATTAAAAAAGTCCAAAACATCAACCGCATAAACGGCAGTTGAGAGATAGATGAGCCATGACTTGAATTATAATATTTGAGTGGCAATGCCATAAAAATATTTTACCTCAAATTAGACGAGCAATGGAAACAGGTAACTATTTGGCTTCATCGAGGACCCGCATCCCCAAATGGCTGAGTTGCAATAGGATTGACATGAACAATATAGGGTGGGGAATTCACTTCATTATCGGCCATGTATATTTGAGCCAAAATATCGCTTTCTATCGTCATCCCCCAAAAGTTATTTGGAAAATAGACCGCTTTTTCATTCTGCCAATGAACAGCATAGCCACTGATCAAATAGCTGTCATATGCCGAAAAATTATTGCTTTCCACCACAGGCGAATTGCAGTTAAAGATTTGGATGATCGCCTCGGAGCAATTTTGCAATATATTGGATTTGATCACAACCGGTTTTTCTTTATCCGTTGATGCCTTGTTGATATAAATTCCTGACTCACATGCTTCCACGAGGTTGTGGGTAAAATCGCCATAGGAAGAGAATTCAAATGTAAATCCAAGCGAAAAACCTCTGAAAATGTTGTTTTCAACGATCGCTCGAGAGTCGTTGATGGCAACACCCGTGCCGAACAGCCGATTTTCCATTTGCAGAAAAAGATTATATTGAATCGTCGCAAAAGAGTTGCCCTCCACTCTCAAGCCGGTCGAGCAATCCACCAAGGCGTTATCTTCGAGTGTCCCGTTGCTCTCACGGGCGATGAGGATGCCATTACTGCCAATTTTGCTGACAAGAGAATTCCGTATTATATATTCCGAGCTGGATATCCTGATACCTGTTTCCGCAAAATCGATGCGCGCAAAGTTTAAATCAGCGCTCCCATTTGCGACGATGCCGCGCCAGGCAATGTAGCCCGTATCTTTGGACGGCGTATTTGCCGTAAACCAGACCATATCGTCAACTGTTCCGTTCACCTGGATTGCGCCATCACCCCTGATCTCATAGTCACCCCCCAGCCGTACGACGCAGCCTTTATCAATGAGCACCGTACCGCCTTCACGAATGACAAGGTTGTTGTTCAGAATGATATGATGATTTGCCGGCCATACGGTATAGGTCTCGATTGCGCCCGGGCTTGTCATCTCCAGAAACAGCTTGCTTTCGATGGGCTGCGCTGCCGTCGCGTTACTTATATTGAGATGATAACGCCAGCCATAGCCCGGTTTTTCAGCCACGAGATGGTATCGATCGTCTGGAATGTCATTAAAGGCAAATTTTCCTTCGGCGTCCGTCTCCGTCGCGTAAACGGGCTCGGCCAGGCGATGATCAAATAGTGGATCCTGTTTCAAATCCACACCAACGCTGGGAAAGCGTGTCAGACGGTTGGCAATGGCAGTGTCAAGGGGTGCTACGGTATAGAGCTCAACTGTGATCCCGGAATAGTCAGACTGTCCAGACAAACTTGCAGTGCCGGCGAGGGAAAAAACTTTGGGTTCGGAAAGTTCTCGTGTACATGTCAAAAACATCAGCACTGGCAAAACGCAGAAAAAAATCTTTTTCATCAAGTCACCTTAGAAATAATAAAATGTAATGAGTGCCAAAGCGACTATACCGACAAAGATATTCATGGGAAGACCAATTTTCAAAAAGTCTTTGAATTTATAGCCGCCGGGGCCATAGACCATCAAATTGGTCTGATAGCCGATTGGCGATGCAAAACTCGCGGATGCGCCAATAGCCAACACAAGAAAGAACGGTCGTGGATCTCCAAAGACGGCAGTTTGTGTTATTGACAGTGTTACAGGAAACACCAGTGCTGCCGCGGCATTGTTGGTGATGACCAACGTATAAATGCTTGTTATGAGATAGACGCCAGCCAACAAACCGACCGGTCCGAAAACGCCGAACAGATGAACGAGCTGATGCGCCAAAAAATCAGCAAAACCGGAGTTGGCCATACCTTTTGCAACGCCGAACGCCGAAGCAATAACCAGCAAAACGCTCCAGTTTACGCTTTTCCGCGCCTCTTCGGGAGATATTGTTTTGCTCAGAATTAAAATAATCGATGCCAAACAAACGGCAACAAGAATAGGCAAAGCACCTGTGGCCATTGCGACAATCATTGTTGCAAGCACCCCAAGAGAAAACCAGGAATACCATTTCGGTTTGGATGGCAAGGCAGGTGACCGGGAGACAAGATAAAAATCTTTTGAGTGATACCACTTTGCAGCAAAATTCTTTTTAGCCAGGATGAGCAGCGTATCACCGCCGTGCAAAATGATGTCACCAATTTTTTTCTGAATACGTTCACCGCTACGATGAATAGCTAAAATGACGGCCTGGTAGCGCGTTCGGAATTGACTAAATCGAACATTCTTTCCTATCAGGGGTGAATGCGCGGAGACAACAACCTCAAACACCCCATATTCATCCGAGTCGTAGCTTTTCAGATTAAAAGCGACATCTTTCAGCAATGAGAGTCCCGGCGTCCTTTGCAGTTCAAGAATCGTTTCCGGCAAGCCGGTAAAAAAAAGTCGATCACCTAATTTGATTCTTTCATTCGGACCAACAGTACTCAGAATCGCACCCTGGCGCTCAATCTGAAAAAGGTATAATCCTTTCAAGTGCCGAAGTCCGGCTTTGGCGATGGTTTTTCCGATATGTTTATAATCTTTTTCCACTTTCATTTCGATGACGAACTCACGCGTGTTCTCACCGAGCTGGACAGAGGGTGATTTACGATCCGGCAGCAAACGATGTCCAACAAAAGATATGAGCAAAACGCCGGCGAATGCGAGCGGTACACCAATTTTGGAAATTTCAAAAAAGCCGAATCCCGGCATTCCACTATCGATCAAGAGTCCATGGATAACGAGTGTCGTACTGGTGCCGATCAAGGTACAGAGGCCGCCAAGGATGGAAGCGTAGGAAAGCGGGATCATAAACTTGGATACGGAAAAATGACCTTTGCGCGCCGCAATCCGAATGGCAGGTATAAACATCGCGACAATGGGTGTATTGTTAAAAAAAGCAGAAATAGCTGATACAGGCAAAAGAAACCGCAAGAGCTTGATGGAGAGTTTTCCGTCGCCGCCAAATATTTTATCGCCAATCAGGTTTAACATGCCGGTTTGCTGGATGGCTGCTGCAATGATAAACAGGAACATTACAGTGAGCATGCCGTGATTCGAAAAACCGGAAAAAGCTTCTTCAACGCTGATGACGCCTCCCAATATCAACAGAATAAGCACAGAAAAGATGATAATATCCGGTTCAAATATATCGCGAATGAGCAGGATTGACATTGCGAGAATTAGAAAAGCGGTATAATAAAAAGCAAAATCAAACATATTTTCCTTTGAAAATACTAAAGCGCAAATCGGAGCATGCGTTCGCCCCGTCACTTACAGAAATGCGGCATTCTGCATCTTTGAACATGGGCGTCATGAATAAACGTGCCATATTTGCGCCAACTTGCGTAAAGTAATGAGCAAAATTGAAGAGCAGGTAAAAATTGAAAAAGTTCGTCTGCCAACATAAAACTAGTGGAGTATCAGACGAACTTTGGACGTTCGGCAACAGATCGTCATATTTTCTCAAGTCTCACCCGGGATGCATCCAGTACGATCGATTTACCAAGGGACGTTATATGGATTACAAACATTCTCTCCCCCCGCTCCTGGATGATTTCTCCCTCGTAGCCGTTTAAAAGCCCACTCGTGATGCGGACGTGGTCACCCACGAGCAAACCGGATCGGACTTCAAATTCAACATCTGCTGCCAGCAGGAGTTTAATGGCATCAATCTCCTTTTCCTGCACTGGAGTGGGTTGGTTATTAAAACTGACGATTCGAACAACACTCGGGACTTGCAGTACATCATAACGATTGATGTATGGAATATGACAGAATATATAGCTTGGTAAGACGGGTGCTTCAATCCATTTCTTACGATCTTTCCATTGGTTCAAAGTTTTTCGCAGTGGCAAGTATGACGTTACACCGGAGCCATCCAGGTACAATTTGGTCTTTTTTTCGTGGCGCGGTTTTGTCACAAAAGCATACCACATAGCATCACGAGATGAGACCACGTTCTCCTCCGTTTTTTAAACTTAAGCCAGGTGTTTAAACGGTTTCCTATTCCTTTTTTTTGTTCGTTTTTTATTGCCGTCCTTGGTATAATAATAATAATATTGCTGATAATAAAAAGAACCATAAAAATTGGATGCCGAGATGCCGTTCAACATCACACCAATCAGCGGTGCCTCAACGCGCCGCAACTGTTCAACGGCCATCTGAGCAGCGCCGCGTTGCGTTGATGCAATTCGAATAACCATGACCACGCCGTCGACAATCCGAGCCAACACAGAAGGATCCGTCACCGCAATAATGGGCGGCGAATCAATCAAAATAATCTCATAGTGTTCCCGGGCGCGATGTAACAAGTTCCGCATCAATGTTGAGCCAAGCAATTCAGCCGGATTCGGCGGGATCACGCCGCATGTGAGCAGAAACAGGTTCGGCACTTCATTTACTGTCTTTATCACGCTCTCCAATACGGTCCCACCCACAAGGACATTTGTCAATCCCGGTTCTTTTTCCTTTTGAAAGAGTTTGTGCAACATAGGTCGCCGCAAATCGGCATCGATGAGCAGCGTTTTTGTGCCCATTTGAGCGAACGTGATGGCCAGATTGGCAACCGAGGTTGATTTGCCCTCACGCGGTCCAGTACTGGTCAACATGATAATATGCTTGGGATTGTCAGGCGCTGTAAAGAGAATATTGGTGCGCAGCGTACGATACGCCTCGGACACTGGTGATTTGGGCTTGAGATGCGTGACCAGACGTTCGTTAATTGCATTGACCTCAGGATCATCCAGTTTTACCATTTTGGCAATGAGTCCATTGCTCTGCTCCGGCTTGATGTGTGGAATCGTAGCAATCATAGATAATCGCAAATGCTCAAGGTCTTCCATGCTGCGCACTGAATCGTCGATATATTCGATAGCAAAAGCGATGGCAATACCAAAACCCAGTCCAAGCAAGAGCCCGAGAAGCAAATTGAGCTTTTTCTTCGGCAGGATGGGTTTGTCGGGCGCTTTTGCAGCATCAACAATTCGAACATTCCCGAGCTGGCCGACCTCGGTGATGCGCGATTCTTGATACTTTTCCTGCAGCAGAATATACAGCTTTTCGGCGACCTGAGCGGAGCGAGACAGGCGTGCCAGCTCCAGTTTTTTTGCCGGCAAAGACTCAAGTTGTGCATTATATTCGGTTAAAATTTTGCCATAGGCGTCCACTTTTGGAGTCAATGATCTCAATTCAGTCTCAACAGCAATCTTGCTGGTAAATAGCGAACTGGATACCTGGGCCGGATCCATAAATTGATTAGCTGCCACAGCTTTTACATCTTCCTGAAACTGCTCCTTTAGTGCGGTGATCTGGTTTTGCAGATTCTCAATTTCCCGCAAAGTGTGCTTTTTTGTATCAGACGACAAACCTTTTTGAAGGGTTTGAGCCTGGTAGACAGCTAACTTCGATTCTTTCTCAGCAATTCTTTTCGTAAACTCTTCAAGAGCGGTTGTCTTTGAGATCGCCTCAATATCAAAATCCGTATTTTGCTTTTCGAGCTCCGAGTCGATATAGTTCAATCGTTGTCGTGCGGCTTCGAGATCGGTTTTGGCGGCATTGTAAAGCGTTTCAAATTCAGCAATCTTCCGCACCAATTCCGACGTTTCATGATCCAGAGCGACAACCTTGGCTCTCTCCTGGTATGCCTTGAGCGCATCTTCGGAAACCTGCAGTGAATCTTGATAGAGCGCTAATTGATTTTTTAAAAACTCAGTGACTTGCTGTATTTCTGCTTTACTTTCTTCCTGATTGATACGTTCATACGCAAAGGCGACGGCATTAGACACAAAAGCCGCTTCGGTCGGGGTATGCGCCTGAAATTTAATTTCGATCATATCTGTGTTGCGAATATGGCGCACGCCGAGCCGTTTGCGAAAGGTCACAACCTGATCATCAAATATTTCGGATTCTACCCATTCCGTTTTTTTGCTTCTTAAAAGACGAGCCAACGAAAATGCGGCTTTTACCGTATCAGCTCGTTCCAGCACTTCGAGTTGAGAGGCAATGGATGATTTTCGCAAATCGCGAACGACATGTTCTGCCAGAGTTCGGCTTTTGAGTATCTCGACCTGGTTGTTCATCATTGTCTCTTTGGTGATCATCGAAGTAAAATCAAAGAGAGATGGGCCAACGCTCGATTGATCAACCAGCATCAATCGTACGGACGCCTCATAAAGCGGCTGCATGCTGAATGTAAAGAAAACCGAACCGATAAAAATGACAAGAAAAGTGACCAGGATGGCATAGCGCCCTCGATAAAAGATACGAATATAATCACGCCATGTAATTCTACTCGGATTCGTTTCGATGGGCATAGGCGTCATACTACCGTTGTCACTTGTTTGCCGTGATGCGTGATCATTCATATGCTATCGCTCTTTTACCATAAATAAATGCTTTAGATATATATTTTTTTTCAATAGGGATTCAGTCTCTGCCGGCGTACCATTGCGCCAGATAAACGGCCTGCACTATCATCGCAATACGAAAACCGAGTTCAAATATTTTATTGACGAGATGAAAAGTCGTTCCCGATACGACAACCGTGTCTCCGGGTAAAAGCACGGGATTTTGTTCCAGATCACCCGTTTCGACAAAACTTTTAACGTCCACACCAATCACGAGACTTGAATCGCCCTCTGCTGTTGTTCGAACAACGCGTATCCGCTTGATACGTGCATCCTCGCGTGGGCCACCGGCGTATGATAACAGTGATACCAAATCTGTCTCAAGTGGAACCATGTACTGTCCGGGAACGTTCACAAAACCCCATACATTGACTGCCATAAGTACCTGATCCTGATTGCCAAGAAAATATTGGGCGGCGCGGCCAGAGGCGGCGGCGGAGGACATATTTTGCGCTATAGCTAATTCATTTAAAATCAGAGTGCTAATTAAAAATATAAATGCTGTGTTCAAATGCTTCATCACATCTTTTTCCACGTTGCTCGCACACCTATAATCCGTCATCAACCTGCAAAAATAATACCTAAAATTGAACAGGTGACTATCTCATATCGATCACATCAGCGCCTTCAGGAATCTGGTATTTGAAATCATTAGCCGCAAGCTTGACGTCCATATCGAACGTGCTCATTTCAAATGTTGTGGTATTTTCATTAACATCTTGTTGTACAATTTTATTGATGAGATTTGATTTGTTATCGATCCACAACCACAGCCGTGGGACAAAGTGCTCTCCACTTTTTGTCGTCATAAGAATGCATGTCTCTCCATTGTCAGATTGATCCTCAACTATCCGGGCATCATATTCCGAAATATATTTTTGCATAAAATTTTGAATAAACGGATTATCATTCGCTACATTTTCTGCATGATCGATAATAACTTGATTGTTCATTTTATTCAACGTCCACAGCACCTTGCCATCTGTGACGATGAGCTGTTCCGGGGTTTCGATCTTGAACTTGTCACCACCTTTGGCACAAATATGGCCCGTAACAACTTGTGTTTCCTCGGTTAGTTTCCAATAAAAACTCTGGCTAAAATCCGCGCAAACATCATTGAGTTTTTCATAGGTTTTTTGGACTTTGTCCAATACCTTTTGTGTCTCTCTGTCCTCAGCTTGGGCCAATGCACCCAAGATAGATAAACACAAGATGAACAGATGCCTTGTTCTTAACATGCTATACCTCTTTTCTACTCCTCGTTTGTATTGTCGTCTTCTTCCTCATCATCGATGTAATTCATTGCTTCGAGCTCAGCGGGAGATATCAACACCTCACGAGCCTTACTCCCTTCAAAAGGTCCCACTACGCCGGCTTCTTCAAGCTGGTCAATGATACGCGCGGCACGCGAATAACCGACTTTGAGTTTTCGCTGTACAATCGACACAGAACCCTGGCCACTGAGGACAACAACCCGCATGGCTTCGTCAAACAGCGGATCGCGCTCGCCACCCTCCAGCGAAAAGGCATCAATATCCTCTTCTTCGTCCTTGTAGGACGCAAGCGGCAGCTTGGGAAACTCTTCCTGATGCCGGACAACTTCGATTATTTCTTCAATTTCATTTAGTGAAATATACGCATTATGCAGACGAATCGGTTCCGGACTTGCAGGTGGCAAAAAAAGCATGTCACCGCGGCCTAAAAGTTTTTCAGCGCCGTTCATATCAAGGATGGTTCGGGAGTCAATTTTGGATGCCACCTGAAATGCGATGCGCGCCGGGAAATTTGCCTTGATGACACCGGTGATCACATCAACAGAGGGACGTTGGGTAGCGAGAATCAGGTGGATGCCTACGGCGCGCGACATTTGCGTCAAGCGAGCGATCGGTTCCTCAACATCTTTGGAGGCGGCTGATGTCATCATCAGATCAGCCAATTCATCAACTATGACAATAAGATAATAGAGCGGCTGCGGATTATCTTCCCCCTTTGGCGCAAACATACCTTCTTTAACGCGCTCATTATACTCTTCCAAATTTCGTACGCCGGCTGCAGCCAATAGTGAGTAGCGACGTTCCATTTCCAGCTCAACAGACTTGAGGGTTTGAATCGCTGACTTGGCATTGGTGGCGACTTTTTGTTTCGCGCCTTCGACATGTATTAATTGATGTTTGTATAGTTTGGCATAATTTGATAATTCCAGCCGCTTGGGATCAATCATGACCATCTGTACTTCCGCTGGCGTCGCTTTGTAGAGAAAGCTCATGATGATGGTGTTGAGACAAACACTCTTGCCCGAGCCGGTTGAGCCTGCCACCAGTAGATGCGGCATTTTGGCCAAATCCGTAATATAAGGTTTTCCGGAAATCGTCTTGCCAATGGCCATGGTCAGGGGCGAGGGCGCCTCGCGGAATTCCGGCGTATCAATGATCTCGCGCAGATAGACCATCTCCGGTGCCGGATTCGGTATCTCGATACCAATCGTCGATTTCCCCGGAATAGGGGCGACGATGCGAATACGTTTGGCACGCATGGCCATTGCTAAATCATCGGACAGGGACATTACGCGAGAAACCCGGATACCGGGTGCCAATTCCAATTCATACAAAGTGATCACCGGACCAGGATGAATTTCCACAACTTTTGACTGAATACCAAAATCCTCAAGCTTGTCTTCAAGCAGTTGTGCATTCATATGATACGCTTCTTCGCTGATGCCTTCTGCCGCATAAGGCGGTTTGGCCAACAAATCAAGCGAAGGCTTTTGGTACTTTTTATGATAGTCAAGAACAGAAAAGGCACCGGAGGGTGCCGCCGTTTCATCCATTTCATTTTCGTTTTGTGGCTCGGCTTCAAGAACGGCCTCTTGCATCTCCCGCGACGAAGATTCATCGTCCAAACGAATGGTGGACGGCTTTTCGAATTGTTCTCGATGATTAATAATTGGTGTATCAAGTGAAGCAAAGTCACGGCGGTCGCTGACAATATTAGGTTTATGAATTTTTCGTCTTTTTAATGTTGTACTAAAGAACCTCGACAAACGATAAAATCCACGGGTGAACAAAGCCTCGAGGCGCTGCAACAACTCGGAAAGACTGATGGTGGTGCTCAATAAAACAGACAACAGTATGATGCCGATGAGCATGATGATTGCACCATATTGACCCAGGAAAAAGATGAGCACTTTGGCGCCTACTCCGCCCATATAACCGGAAAAGCTGAATGCCGGGGGTGGTCCATCAAGAGCGGAAATGGTATCATGCAATGCAAACGCGACCGAAATGTAAAAAGCAAATAAAAGAGTTAATCCACTCCACCGTTTGAGCTGTTGGGTATCCTTGTGCAAAAGCCGGTTCCATCCCCAAACAAAAACAAGAAAAGGCAGCACAAGAACCGGGTAACCAATTGTCCAGCGAATCAGAACATGCGAGATATATACTCCAGCCCATCCCAGGCCATTATTGATGTGCGCATCACTCTTGAGATTACCGGGAGTCTCCGTGGGATTATAGGTATAGAGTGCAATAAAAACAAGTACGCTCAATAAAATGAGCATAAAACCAAGAATTTCAGGTTCTTTTTCTGGCGATATAGCAATTCGCTTTTTTTTGTCGCTGCTTCGTCGCTGCGGTTTTCGCGCTTTTCTTTTTGGCATAACTTTTAATTTTTATTTGTAATCTCTATCCGACCATCAGCATAGAGCGGCACGATAGCACAGGCATCAATTTGGGCGCAGGTGATGAGATCGGAACCGTAGCCACAACGCTGCAAGAATTGACCGTGCGGGCTCTCCTGCAAAAGCTGTTCGATTTTGCCGCTATATTCCCTGGCCAGAATGGCAATTTTTTGCGCGGCTTGACTCATGCGCAAATCTTGGGGCACATGATGATAAAGTTTATCGATAAAAAAGCCACAGCACACTGCATCTTCAATCGAAGTATCGCCATGATCACCCGCAGCAATGACACTCACATTTTCCTCCTGCTGAGCAACATATTCGGCCACCGCTGACATGTTTAAAAAGGAAAGTACCACAGTTTCACGTGCAGCCGCCGCGTTTACCAGAGCTTTTGTGCCATTTGTCGTCGTTGTTATAACAATCTTGCCATCAACTGAATCTGCTGAATACTCTTGCGGAGAATTGCCCAAATCAAATCCGTCAATTCTTCTTCCGTTGCGTTCGCCGCCGAGAAGGATATCTTGCCGCTTGTGGAATTGTACGGCTCGCCTGGCTTCCTGTACTGTTTTTACTGGTATGATATATACGCAACCGCTGTAAAGTGCGGTGACAATCGTTGATGTGGCGCGCAACACATCTGCCACAACCGCAATGGTACCGCGTATTTTTTCTGCACTAACCGCATCCGCAGATTGAAAATAGTAAAGATTTCGCATTCCCGACCGCTAATTGCCCTTTTTGTAAAAAGGCGTTTTGACAATCTGCGCTGGAATCTTTGCACCGCGCACTTCAATCTCTATGGGTGTTCCGACGGCTGCGGCGTTTGACGAAACATAACCCATACCAATTCCCGTCTGCAACATCGGAGAAAAAGTACCGCTGGTCACCTGGCCAATCTTCCTTTCACCCTGCCAGATCGCGTACCCGTGTCTTGGGAACGCCTTTCCCTGCACCTCAAATCCTACAAGTTTACGCGATGGTCCCTGCTGCTTGACGTGCTCGATGGCGGATTTGCCGATAAAATCAGCTTTATTGAGTTTGGTTATCCAGCCCAGTCCCGCTTCGACAGGATTTGTTGTTTTATCGATATCATTTCCGTATAGGCAATATTTCATTTCCAAACGAAGGGTGTCGCGGGCGCCAAGTCCCACGGGTTCGATATCAAATTCTTGTCCGGCGCGCAACAGGGCGTTCCATACATGTTCCGCAGACTCGTTTGGCAGACAGATTTCAAAGCCGGGCTCGCCAGTATAGCCGGTCCGTGAAATGATGACGTCAACGCCATCAACCTGGCCCTGGCGCAACCAATAGTAAGGGATATCTGACAGCGCGACATCTACCAATTTCGCCAATGTTTTTTCAGCTTGTGGTCCTTGCAATGCCAACAAAGAGAGCGCATCGCTACTATTTTCCATATCAGCACCGGGCAGCCGATGTTGCTGCAACCACTCCCAGTCTTTGGTTAAATTGGCGGCATTCACAACCATCATATAAAATTCATCGAAACGATAGACAAGCAAATCGTCCACTATTCCGCCATCGGGATAACACATGGCAGAATACTGCACCTGATTTATGCTGAGCGCACTGGCATCATTAATGGTGACGTATTGTACGAAATCGAGAGCCTTATCACCTGCGATAAAAAATTCGCCCATATGCGAGACGTCAAAAAGCCCAACAGAGGTGCGAACCCTTTTATGCTCCTGCATTATGCTGGAGTATTGAATGGGCATGTAATAGCCGGCAAATTCGACAATTTTTGCTCCAAGTTTGAGATGGACATCGTATAACGCCGTTTTTTTGAGACTCACACCGCACTCCGTTTGTCTAAAATTTCATACCGACGTTAAAAATACCATATATTTCATAGACAGTCAAGCTCATTTTTGAATTCCGAGTAAAAGCTCATCACCAGTTCTGAGATAAAAAAAAGCCGGTGTTCAGAAGCAACACCGGCTTTAAAAAACAGGTTATTGGCCGATTTTGAGAAAATCGTTTATAATGACAAAAACCATGAGCGCCAGGAGCAGCGCCATCCCGACTTGCTGCACGGCCATCTTTACCTTTGTTGATATGGGGCGTCGCGTGATCCCCTCGATGCTGAGCAAAACGATATGTCCACCATCAAGTACTGGAATCGGAAACAAATTGAGTAAACCCAGGTTGATGCTCAAAATTGCAGCAAAAGAAAGCAAAGCGACAAAGCCACGTTCAGCGACTTGACCGGTCATTTCGGCAATTTTTATCGGGCCGGCAAGCGCATCTTTTGCCGGCACCTTTCCGGAGAATAACAAACCAAATGATTTAAAAATCATTGCTGTGTTGTCAACAGTTGTCAAAGCGCCGTAATAGACTGATCTGAACAGTCCAACGTTTTGAATTTTGGTGACGGCCATAATACCGATCTGGGCTTTTTCGGTCAGAGGATTAAACGCCGGTTTGATCTGGTCGCTGAAAACCTGACCATCGCGCATCCATTCAATATTCACGTCTCGCTCCCCGACACTGTTTACTGCTTTCACCAGGTCGTCCCACATTTCGATGGCATAGCCGTCGATTTTGGTAATACGGTCGCCCTCCTGCAGCCCGATAGATTGGGCCGGAGTACCCTCTCCAACAGCACCGACCACGGCGTACGTCGGCTCGACTGTGGTGTTAATACCTGTGAACAGGATAATACCGGAATAGAGAAACACAGCAAGCAGTATATTAAAAGCGGGACCCGCAAAAATAACCAAAAACCGCGCCCACACCGGTTTGGACATGAATTCCCATGGTTTCCCTTCAATCGTGCCTTTGTCCAGGCTCTCATCAATCATACCTGACAATTTCACATAACCACCAAGCGGTATCGCGGATATGCAATAGTCCGTGTCACCAAATTTTTTGCCAAAGAGCCGCGGCGGGAAACCAATGGAAAATCGCTCCACCCGAATTCCGACCAATTTGGCAACGATAAAATGACCAAATTCGTGCACCAGCACCAGCAAACCGAGTGTAAAAATGAAAGGTATACCGTATGAAACAATAATGTTCAAAATATTATGCATAATTAATCCTTATTATTCCTCTCCATCGTGCGTAGATAAGACGCTAAAGTAAACGAAAAGATTCAACTAAAAATTCCACTACATTCATACCCGCGTGCCTATATATTTGCGCGCCCATTGATCAGCACCCAGCACGTCCTCGACCGTCGGCTGAGAAACAAAATCATGCGCCAGGAGTACCTTTTCGATCAAAGCGGGAATTTGATCAAAGGAAATTTCCTCGCGTATAAACCGGGCGACCGCTATTTCATTCGCCGCATTAAGCACTGCTGGAGCGGTTCCACCGGTTTTGAGCGCCTCAATTGCCAAAGCCGGACACGGAAACTTTTCAAAGTCAGGCTCGGCAAAAGTCAACTCTTTGAGCGTCGTCCAATCGAGGCGCGGAAACGCCGATGGCTGTCGTTTCGGATAGGTCATGGCCAATTGAATGGGAACGCGCATATCCGGCATCCCGAGCTGAGCTTTGATCGATCCATCATGAAAAGCGACCATGGAATGAATAATCGACTGCGGATGAATGATAATACGAATTTTTTCAACGGGTACATCAAAGAGCCAGCGCGCTTCAATGACCTCCAGTCCCTTGTTCATCATCGTCGCTGAATCAATCGTGATTTTTTTGCCCATCGACCAGTTCGGGTGGTGCAACGCTTGAGTTAGGGTGATATGTTTGAAATCATCAAATGTCCGAAATGGACCGCCTGAAGCCGTGAGCAAAATTTCTTCAATGTCGGCATAATTCTCACCCATCAAACATTGAAAGATTGCACTGTGTTCGCTATCAATGGGTAAAAGGCGAACATTTTTTTCTTTCACTTTTGGCATCACAATTTCGCCGCCAATAACCAATGATTCTTTATTGGCCAAAGCGATGTCAACACTCTTATCAACAGCCGCAAGCGTTGGCATAAATCCCGCCGCACCGACAACAGCATTGACCAGCATATCAAAATCTTTGTCATGCAACATGTCAACAAGGGCCGCTTCACCTTCGAAAAATCGAATATCAAGACTCTTGAGATCATTCTTTTCTGGCTCCGAGAGTGGCCGGCCCGTCACCGCCACCGCTTTTGGACGATAGCGTGCAGCCTGCTGCAGCAGCAAATCCACATTGACATGCGTTGAGAGGGCAATGACCTCAAACGCATTGGGTGATGCATCAACACAATAGAGTGCGTTCGTACCAATTGATCCGGTTGAACCAAGAATGATTATTTTTTTACGTACCATTGATCAAGTCGCCAGAATGGAAAATTTCGAGACAATTTTTCGCGCCTGCTGCAATTCCGCAGTACTTGTATCCTGTTCGACGAACGTTATGCCCAACTCTTGTTCAAAGCCGCTCTTCAATGCGTTCGCCAGAGTATTGTAATCGATTTTCTGGTCACTCACCTGATTTAAAGAGATCGTATTTTTCTGCATATATTGTTTGACCCGCTGACGCCATGATTCGCTTTTTGCTGACAGATATTTTGTTATCTGCAGATGCTCTTCGCCGATCAAGATAGAGCCGTGCTGCAGCGCGCTGCCGTTAATTCGTCGCTGGGCGCTGCCAACAAGCTTTCGACCGTTAATGCCGATCTCATATTGAACGGAGGACGCATAGCATAATGTGGACAAATCCCCGCGCGCAAATTCTTTGGGTGTTTTTTTGGCGCGCTCAAAATCAACATCTATGCCAAGCAACGTCAGTGACCGCACCAGGCTTCGGCTGATGATTTCATAGACGGTCAAGACATCTTTTAAAAAAAAAGGACTCGAGGGAGGCAGCGCAACCGCATAGGTCAGTTCATTCGCGTGCAAAATCGCGCGTCCCCCGGTCGGTCGTAGAACAACATCGATGTGATCCGCACGACACCGTTGTACATCAACATCCTGATCTGACTGATGATAACCAAGAGAAATAGCCCAGGGGCGCCAGCTATAGAGACGCAGTGTTGGTGCGACTTTTCCGGCAGCAACGGCCTCGGTCATGGCCATATCCAGAGCCATATTCATGGCTCCGTCACATTCGCCGCTGTTTATAAATCGCCAGTGATGCTGACGCTGCGCAAGAGTGGATGCGTTCTGCACAGTTAAATCAAACCTCGATCAGCTTTTTCGATAAAACGGATGATATTTTGAATTTCGGGAGTGATTTCTATCTCATTTTTTATCCGCTCAACAGCCTGGGAGACATTCAACTTGGACCGATAGAGCAGCCGGTATGCCCTTTTCATGATCATCAATGAATCACTGGTAAAGCCGCGTCGCCGCAATCCGACTGAATTGATACCGCCATATTGCAGCGGTTCACCCATGGCCAAAATATAAGGAGGAACATCCTTGACCACGCGCAAGCCGCCGCCAACCATAGCATGCTGGCCAATGCGCACGAATTGATGAATACCCGTCAGCCCCCCCATGATGACAAAATCTTCAATATCGACATGCCCGGCCACTTGCACACAATTGGCTAAAATGACATTGTTGCCGATGAAACAATCATGAGCGACGTGCACATAGGCCATGAGCAAACAATTACGGCCAACGCTGCTTTTGCCGCGCTCTTTGGTGCCGCGGTTGAGCGTGCAAAACTCACGCACGGTTGTATTGTCGCCTATTTCAAAGGTGGAGGATTCAAACGTAAACTTGAGATCCTGAGGTATCGTTGCGACGACAGCCCCTTTGTGTATTTTGCAATTTTGACCGATACGAGCTCCATCTGCGATGAGGGTGTGTGACGCAATGGACGTGCCGTCACCAATCACAACATCACCTTCGACAATTGAAAACGCGCCGATGGTCACATTATCGCCTATAGTGGCCCTTTTATCAACAATGGCGGAGGGATGAACATGTGTCACGTTTATATCCTTTTACAAGTCCTAGGCTTTATCCCGATCGACAATAGCGGCCATCAATTCCGCCTCGCATGCCAACTGATCGCCGACATAAGCGCGGCCATACATCTTGGCCATGGAGCGTCGCAAGGCGCCCATCTCGAGCTCAAAACGAATCGTGTCGCCTGGAGCAACCATTCGACGAAATCGTACGTTATCAATTCCGGTAAAGACCACCAGTTTTTCGTTGGGATCCGCTTCCGCATTCAGCAGTAAAATGCCCCCGGTCTGTGCCATGGCTTCAATAATGAGCACACCGGGCATTATGGGGCGACCCGGGAAATGTCCCTGGAAAAACGGCTCATTGACAGTGACATTTTTTATGCCAACAACATGTTCACCCGGTACAAGGTCGAGTATCTTGTCGACTAACAAAAATGGATAGCGATGCGGCAATATTTTGGCAATGGCTTCCGCATCCAGGAAAGCGGCTTTAGAGGGGTCGGATTGGAATCGTTTGCGGATCAGTTTCTTTTCATATTCCTTGCGGATCATTTTGACCAGCTCTGCATTGGCGCCATGGCCCGATCGAGCCGCCATAACATGTGCCTTGATGGGCACGCCCAACAAAGCCAGATCACCGATCAAATCCAGAGCCTTGTGTCGAACCGGCTCATTATAGTAGCGCAACTCTTTGCCATTTAATATACCGTTGGCAGAAAGACTGACGCTTTGATCAATGCCAAAGAGATCGCGCAACTCGTTAATCTCTTGCTCATCCATTTCACGATCGATGATCACAAGCGCGTTGTCGAGATTACCCCCTTGAATGAGACCGGCTTTCCACAGCTCTTCAACTTCATGCAAAAAGCAGAATGTGCGCGCCGCGGCAAATTCAGTGGCGAACTCTTCCTGCATTGAATACATCGAAGTATATTGCGTACCGAGTGCCGGATTTTTATAAT
The DNA here is from genome assembly GCA_016928775.1 of Candidatus Zhuqueibacterota bacterium. Taxonomy (GTDB): domain Bacteria; phylum Zhuqueibacterota; class Zhuqueibacteria; order Residuimicrobiales; family Krinioviventaceae; genus Kriniovivens. The sequence goes on from JAFGKD010000084.1 coordinate 35,741, forward strand.
CGACCATAAACGTGATTCGGAATTCGTCCGATGGAAAAACGACGATATCAATACCCTTGGCCGGGTCGGAATAGGTGATCGTTTTATCGATGATCAAATAGTCGCGCAGTGCCTCTTGCTCAATCAAACCCGCCTTGAGCAGCACCTCGACAAAAGGCAAAGCGCTGCCGTCGCCAACCGGCGGTTCATTACCATCGACTTCACACAAAATATTATCTATTTCCAATCCGCTGATTGCAGCCAGGACGTGTTCAACCGTATGAATTTTGACACCATTTATGCCGATGGTGGTGCCGCGAGAGATATCGAGAACATGTTCAATATCCGCTTTAATCATCGGAGAATCCGGTATATCCACTCGTATAAAATTAATGCCGGAATTTACCGGGGCAGGCTTGAATGTAATGCTTGTTTTATTGCCGGTATGTAATCCAACGCCGGAATAGGATGTTTCCACCTTTATCGTCTGCTGATTTTTCAGAGCAACCTCCTCAACACAAGTTCTACTCTTTCGACAGTTCTTTAATACGCTCCTGGAGCTCGTGCACTTTATCCTCGAGCTCTTTGAATCGTTTCAACATCGCTGGCACTTTAGCCAGGCTGGCGTGCTCGCGCATCTCTTTGCGAAAAGGACGAGCCGGGTAGCCACTGTAAAATTGACCAGCGGGCACGGACTTGGTCACACCACCTTGAGCGCCAATTTTAGCTTGATCACCGATTGACAAATGACCAGCAAAGCCGGCTTGCCCACCGACTTGCACATAGTTGCCAATTTTTGTACTGCCTGAGATGCCGACCTGCGATGCCATGGCAGTATGTCGGCCAATCTGAACATTGTGTGCTATCTGAATGAGATTATCCAGCTTTGCTCCCTGCTGAATGCGAGTCTCCCCCATGGTCGCGCGATCAATTGTTGTGTTGGCGCCAACTTCAACATCGTCTTCGAGAACCACAATACCCATTTGCGGAAGCTTGTGATATTTTCCTTCTTCAAATGCGTAGCCAAAGCCGTCCGATCCGATGACAGCCCCCATATGCAAAATGCAATTGTTGCCAATGATGCACCCTTCACGTATCGACACATTGGGATATATCAGACAATTATCGCCGATCTTTACACCGTCGCCGATAAATGTTCCCGGGAAAAGCACAGTTCCCTTGCCAATTGCGCAGTTTGCACCGACGACAACATAAGCGCCGATAGCAACCGAGTCTCCCACGGAAGTGCCAGCACCGATTATCGCCGTCTCATGCACTCCGGTCTCAACTTGTGGTGCCTGCTGATAAAACCGCTGTGCCAATTTGAGAAAAGCAAAATAAGGATTCGCTACGCGCAATACGGTTTTTGGACACGCGGGGAAGTTTGTGGGCACAAGGATCGCCGACGCTTCAGTTGTTTCGCTATACTTTGCGTATTTTGGATTTGCAATAAAGGTGAGATGACCGGATTGGGCTTGTTCAATTTTTGCCAATCCGGTAATTTCAATCGAATCATCACCCTCGACCGTTGCATTTATCCATTGCGCGATCTGGGCTACTGTTATGGTCATAGGTAATTCCTGCAGTCAGGATACTCAGCGGCGTGGAGAGCTCTGGGAAGATGATTCTAAACCCTTCTCCAGCTCTTCAATCACGAACTCGGTGAGATCGTTTGAGCTATCACTCACGTAGACAATGTTGCCGGCAACGGTGTCGAACACATAATCATATCTTTCCTCTTCACCGACTTTTTGTATTGCGGCATTTATCTTGTCATAGATAGGTTTCATGATTTCTTCCTGCTTGCGAAAGAACTCGCCACTTTGTCCCCATTTTTCATTCTGGAATTGTTGAATCTTTTGATACAGTGCCTGTAATTCAGCTTGTTTCTCACGCTGTCTCTCTTCGCTGAGCAACAGACTTTGCGACTCTAATTGTTGTCCGAGCTCCTGGAATTGATTTTGCAGTTCACGGCCTTCTGCTTCCCACTCTCTATTAATTTTATCAAGCTGCTCCTGGGCATCCTGCGCCTCTTTATATTGAGCAAGAATTTGCGAAGAATTAATGTAACCTAATTTTTGAGCAAAAACATTCACGGACATACTGAGCAAAAAAATTAACAGCGTGCTAACGATCATTGCCCATTTTTTTGTTTTCACTTTTTCCTCCTGTGAATTGGTCATCAATTTGTAAATAAAATACTAAAAATGATAATTTTATACAATATTAAAAGCTCCGTCCAAAGACAAAATGCATTTTCCATTTTGGATCGGGATTACCATACGCGTCAATGCGATCAAAACCATAGCCATAATCAAAACCGATAATACCAATCATCGGCATAAACACCCGTGCACCAATACCGACAGATCGTTTCATGGCAAATGGATTGGCTCGGCGAAAATCGACCCAGGTGTTGCCGGCTTCTGCAAACAACAGCGCAAAAATTGTCGGATTTGGTGCAATGGGGATGCGCAGCTCGGTCGTATACTTGAGCATCGCCTTGCCGCCTTCATCAATAATCCGGTAATTTGCCAATGGATCATCATAGCCACGCAGCGGGGTCGAGCGCGACAAACCATCGCCGCCCATAAAAAAGTAATCCGTGTAGGGAATATGTGCCTTTTCTCCAATAGACTCCATATAGCCCGCCTGAAAGCTCGTATAAAAAACAAGCTTCCAGAATGATGGTGTGAACCAGTCGAGACGAAAAATCCATTTGTGATAATCGACATTGCCGCCCAATAACGTACCGGTCAAAGTAGTGGTCAGCGAGACATCTGAGCCGGATGTCGGAAACTCCGGGCGATCAAGACTATTGCGCGAAAATATTTGCGTCACGCTGCTGCTGACCAACGGCCATGGTTCGTCGATAATGCCGTTTGGATTGGCATCTTGGATATACTGATTAAAGTCACTCAACTCTGTCTTGTCAATGCGATAAATCCAGTCGCCGCGAAAAAAGTTATCCGGCCAATTGAACCGTCGCCCAAGACGAAACGACGCGCCCGTACTCACCTGTTTGTAGCCGATATAATAGGCATCACGCTTGGTATCGTAAAAGCTGAATCCGGCAAGCGTCGGCGTATCCAAAAGCCATGGCTCGGTAAAGCCGATATTAAACGAACGATAATAGCGCCCAAACGACCAGTCAAAACTCAGACGCTGCCCATTGCCAAAGAGATTGGCCATGGCAACACCCACACTGCCAATGAGCTTGTCGCGCTCGCTCCAGCCAGCAGACATATTGGCAGTATCCGTAGACTTTTCTTCAACTTTGAAACCGAGATTTATTTTTTCATCATCGATCGGCATCACTTCAGGTTCAACATTGGCGAAATAGTTGAGCATCCAGACATCGCGCTGGCTGCGTTCCAGCAGTGACTTGTTGAATGTTTGTCCCGGCAAGCTGCGCAGCTCGCGGCGAATCACTTTCTCTTTTGTTTTGGTGTTGCCGCTAATGATGATTTCATTAATTTTCGCCTGCTTGCCCTCCTGAATCAAAAACTCAATATTGAGCTGCTGCGGATTCTCCGCATCGATAACCTCGCGGGGCGTTGCAGAAGCAAAGATATAACCGAGATCATAATACAAGCCGCCAATATGCTGAAACGATGCTTCATCCAACGATTTTTTGCTATACACATCGCCTTTTTCAAAGCGCAGATTAGCTGCTAACTCATCGTCAGTGAAAACATTGTTGCCCGTGAAAAGAATATCGCCAAAATAATATTGTGGTCCTTCGCTCAGCCATATGTCGATGAACATGTCATCTCGATCATCGTTATAATAAAGGCTGTCATTGACAACCTCGGCATCCCGATAGCCTTCATTGCGATAAAAGTCGATGAGTTTTTGCAGATCTTCTTCGTACTCTTCTCGATCAAAATCAGCGCTGCGCCACCATCGATCTTCCTTGATCTCTTTGAACTGTTTTCGAAGTTTGCCATCACTAAATGCTTTATTGCCGTAAAATCGAATTCTTTCGACCTGCACTTTTTTGCCTTCATCAAAGACGAATCGAACAATAACTCGATTTGAATCTACAGCTCCGGGCTGTGTTTCCACATCGATTTCTGCCAACAAGTGACCTTTTTCTTTATACTTTTCCAAAAGTTTGGCTTTTGAGCGGCTCACTGCCGTCGGACTTAAAATCTGGCCGGAATAGTAATTGAGGATTTCATCGATATCGTCTTTTTTCAGCTTTTTATTACCCTGGAGCTCGACTTTCTCGAGGCGGGGATATTCCTCAACCTGAATGGTCAAATAATAACCATCGCCAACCTGACGATCGACCAACAGTTGGATATCGGAAAATAAATTAAGTCGCCACAGTTTACGTATCGCGTCCTGAACGCCTTCGGCCGAAAGTTCCGAGCCAACCATGATACCGGATTGCATACGTATCATATTGGCGTCCGTTGTGTTATTGCCAGTGACCGATACGCCAAGAACTTTTATTGTGCGACCCTGGGCATGCAACAATGCTGTTGAAAATAATAAAAGTATAACAAATGTAATGGTGCAAAATCGGAACATAAAGCCATAGTCCTACGCTTAAAGATCAAAATTTAGGAAATAATCCGTAGATGTCAAAGTAAAATATCCTTTTAAAAGGGAAACCAATGACGTAAAATAATTCGTTTGTCGTCTCTCTTTTCTAACATCAAACTATCATAATCGTATTCAAGTTCCACCAATAGTTGTGCATTGATCTGGTATTCCAGGCCAAACGTGTGATGCAGGCCGATGTGCTTTTCCTTGTATCGATAGCCGATACCGGATTCTATTTGCCCGGTATATTGCAAAAAAAAGCGATCCGCCAAATATTTACCGACAATTATTTTTGTGCTTTCCAAAAGGGCTAACCGGCTATTGAGCTCGAGATTGTTATTCAAGTTAAACATAATGATGTTTTTTGTCAGTTGTGAACTAAAGCGTACATAATCGAGGCCAAAAGTATGCTCCAGTTCTTTTTCGACCGGACGAAAAAGTGGCCGAAAAATCAAATTATCAGTGCCATAGCCGATGGCAGACAACGCACTATTCTGCAGGTTATTGGCGGAATAGCCCAATGATGCCATAATTTGCGCTTCACTGCTGCCAATATTCGGATTATCCGTTGACAGTTTAAACCGAATTTGATTAAATCGTGCCCTGGATTCTTCCTGGCGCACAATGTCATCAACCGATTTTTTATCCATCGTATTATCGACGGTCTGCAGCGTCAGTATGATATTAGACGAGATACCGAGCGAATCGGTTACAGTCGTTTTTGCGCTTCCGTAAGCTACTGGTACCAGACTGCTGCGATCAAAATCCACTCCCACCTGTTCAACCCGAAAATTCATATCCAAATATTCAATGAGTCCTTTGGTCGATCGAACATGGCCATTGATTCGAAAGGTTTCATTTTCAAGCCGGTCGGTGAATTCAAGGCCGCCGAAATTTTCATCCAGTTTGAGATCAATATAGACCTGGTCAATAGCACCCGGAAAGGTACGGACAAAACGGGTATTTTTTGTTGGCACGACCAGCACATCCCAATTGAGATTTCGTAAAAATTCCTTCACATTTCTGGAGCCAATTCGGGTGCCTTCATAAAAAGGGTACATGATCTCGGTGTCATACAAATTTATCCGACCCCGCAGGGTGATACCATCGGTCGAACCGCCAAAATAGAATTTTTCCTCACTCTCGCGTCCCAGCAATTCCAGCATGCCATATTCATCCGGTTCCATAATCCCGACAAAATTGAGCGGCACGCCATTTTTTGGCGTTTCCAGGATAAATACGCCAAAGTGAAAATCGGTTTCTCCGATACGAAGATCGTCCAGCGGTTTCGCTGAAACAACATGTTGCGACAGTTCGTTGTAAATCCTGAACGGCTTGCTGCCCATTTTCCCTTCAAGAGTGACGAGATGGACAAATTGTTCTTCAGCATCAAAGCCAATTTCACCGCGCACCATGGATACAGGTGCAACGACGGCGCCAAAATCCATACTCGCATTTTCGATCTTCAGATTGGCATCTTGTAGTTGCGGATTTTGGGGAGTGCCGCGAATGCGGCTCTGCAGCGCACATATACTCTGTGGTGCGACAAAAAATGAGTCAATATCGTTCAATATCTGTAAAAAATTACCTCGTCCATTGATATCAAAATAGAGAGAATCCGAGCTATGAAAAGGATAATATCCGTGCGCCACTATTTCGTAAACATTAAAGCGAGAGAGCCGAAATTTTTCGACTAATAGTGAAGGATGATCAACAGGAACAACATCACTCCCGGGCCCCAGTTTCAATTCAATCTCATCAAAAGGCAGCGTTGCAAGACGACCGTTCTGAATGGCAACGATACCTCGAACATCAGGTATTTTCGCCGTTCCAGTGACCGCAATATCAACCAACATCTCGCCGGAAACCAGTGAATCCAATCCGGTTAAACCCAATACATGGCTGACATCAAAGCCAGCACCTTTTATGGCAAATTGCAACGTGTCCGTCCCCATGTCGTAATCTCCCCGGGCAAAAAACAGTGTTGATTTGCCAAAATTGAGCAACAGCCTCTCGAGGGCAAAAAGAGACGAATCGTGGTGAAAATCGAAAAATGATTCATAAGGCCCTAAACCATTGTAAAATAAATCTGAAAGATGAACAGAACCAGCCACTTTCGGCGCTTTCATTGTACCCGCTATGCTCAACTCTGCATCCACTGCACCTGTAAAGGAAGAATCAGCAGACGGTCTCAATCTTGATAAGTTAAATCCATTGCACCTCAGTGAACCGGACATAGCCTCACTTTCAAAATCCAGGGTGCCAAAAACGGAAAGCTCGTCTCCAATACTCAACGTCTTGATTCTCAGGTCTTTGCCAGTATTCTCAATCGAAAAATCTCCACGCGTCGAATTGTCGCTCTCGGCGCGTAAAACAAAAGTTCCATCGCTTTGCAGAAAAGATTGGTGCCTGTCTACGCTGGCGTCAACGGATAAAAAGTGATCCTCAACAAGTTCATCAGATAACGAGTTGATGTTTAAATTCACCTGGAAACGAGTCAAATCGCCGGAAATATTCAGAGATGAACGGAATTTGTCAGCCAAATAGGCTTCGACGGGCGAATTCTGAAAAAAGTAAATCATCTGTTGCGGCTGATCACATTGAGCTGTAATCGATGGTAATGATTGACGCCAATCAAGTGATGCATGGATGTTAATCCCGCGATCTTGATCCCTGGAATCGATAATCAGACTTTTATTTCCAAGGCGAAAAAAAGTCACAAGCTTGAGCGAATCTCCCGCATCAGCGTGGCCATTCACAGTCAATTTCCCATCTAACACGGGATGTTTAAGCGAACCCGATAGCGTCGATTTGAGACCGGTGCTGATTGTAATTGAGGAATCAAGCTTCAGCGACGTCAGCAGCGGGTCCCCCTCACCTTCGCCGACTAGTGTACCGTCGATTTGTCCATCTTTTTCTGTAAAATCTATCGTCGCGGCCATAGACAGATGATTATTATAAAGCTTTGCAGAACAGCTATCAACAATCATGTGCCCCTTTTTATAAATGGCGTTGGCATAAAAATGATCAAAAATCGTTTGGTTTATTCTGACTCGCTGCGCATGAATTTTATTATCAATGACGAGAGCGTCCAGAGGACCGGTTACAGTTGAGGTGAGCCTGGCGGTGCCGGCCAATTTATCTCTGAAACCATTGCCAAGCATAACAGTGAAATTTTGAATTTCGAGATCAGCGGATTCAACCTTGAGATTTAAATGAGGATGTTTGAATTGGCTCAGAGCGCCAGTCACTTTTATGTGCGCATTATTGATAATTTGATGTGATTCCCGGATAAAAACAATATCATTTTCAACAGCAAGGTCGGAAATAATATCGCTCACCTGGAGTTTACCGTCAAAAAAACGACCGGCACCATTAGCGATCTTGAGGCTCCCGTCGATTGAGTATCGTTTTTTCTGCTCGAGCCACTGAATATTTATATCTCCCATAAGCTGTCCGCTGTTCAGGTTTATCAATGTGCTATCAACAAGCGGGAAACCGTGTGCCAACGGATACTCAGCTAACGATGCTGTTAATGTTGATATTTTTTTTGTTTTAAAATCACCATAGCCGATAATATTCATATTTTGCTGCTGGGAATTATAAAAAGCACCGTCCAAATGAATAAATAGCGAGTCTGACTGCTGTCGGTAAATGCCACCTTGCACCGAGTGCACCAGCGTCGTGGCAGTGCTATCATTCTCCGCATAGATAATTTCTCCGTCACGGATTGAGATGTGAGTGAAAAGGTTTAACTCTTTAAAGCTGGGAGAGAGGAGTTGTTGTGTACTGGGTTGATAAACTTTTGATTGTGCGGAGTGATGTGATAGACTGTCCGCAACCGCATGCAGGGTGATTTTGGGACCAATAAACAGGGCGTCCTGGGAGATATATTGTGGATCAAAGCCACGGATAAGCAGATTGACAAAATTGTAGCCGATACGTAAATCACGGATATCAATCGAGAGTTTTTTTGCAGGATTGGCAAGACGGACATCCAAAATATGTATATTGCCAAAGCTCACATGAACTTTTGATATGTGAAGTTGTTCGCCGACAATCGGACGAAACTCTTGCAGGATAAATTTTTTAAGTCTTTCATTGGCCTGAAACAGCCGCCAGCTTTCAATTGAAATAAAAATAAAAGCCAACAAACCGATAAAGGCAAACAAAGCCCATTTACGTTTGCGCAAACAAAAATCCTATTCTTCACTTATCAACATAGATACTCGTTCAATGAGCAACAATAACGAATCTCATCGGCTGAATGTTCCAGCAATTAACTCACCATTAAGACAGCCACGCACGGAAAATGTTTACTCTTAAAATCCTTTATAAATTCAAACAGAAAATGAGAATCTGGATTTGGATAACATCAAGCCTGAAGCTGCTCGCTCACTTTGCCGAAGCGACGCTCACGAGTCTGAAAATTTTCAATGGCACGAAAAAATTCCGTTTTGCCAAAATCTGGCCACAAGGTTGGAGTGATATAGAGTTCAGCATAGGCAATCTGCCACAACAAAAAGTTGCTGATACGTTGTTCACCACTTGTTCTAATGAGGAGATCAGGGTCGCCAATGGTGTAGGTTTGAAGATAAGTCGCAAATCGTTGTTCATCAATGTCAGCCGGATCAAGTCGTCCTTTTTGGATATCAGTACCGATCTTTTTGATCGCATTTATTATTTCTTGTCGACTGCCATAGCTCAGCGCCAAATTTAAAACGAGACCGGTATTTTTGCTCAGTCGTTTTATGGTTTTTTTTATGCCAATCCGAGGCGCATAGGGTAATGCATCAACATCGCCGATGCTCATGAGCCGGACATTTTTTGCATCAAGTTCATCGATTTCATTGCGAATGGTTTGCAGGAGCAATGCCATCAAAGCCGACACTTCTGCCTGCGGCCGGTTCCAATTCTCTTTTGAAAAAGTGTAGAGTGTTAAGGCTTTAACGCCAACTTCTCCCGCAGCCTCAACAACTGCGCGCACTGACTCGATGCCCGCTTTATGGCCCTCGGTTCTGGGCAATCCCCGCTTTTTAGCCCATCGGCCATTTCCATCCATGATGATGCCGATATGTGCCGGAATGTTTCCTCGTTCTTTAATTCGTTTGACAATGTCAACTATTTGGTCAGTCAAATCGCACTCGCCACATTGTAAATAGACCATCAATCAAATAATTTGCAGACATAAAAAAGCCCCGAGAAATATCGGGGCACGATCATCTTTAGCGCTAAAAGACTTTAGCTATTGCGCTTCTTCGGCTTTTTTGAAATAGAGCTCGCCTTTTTCACGATTGCCGATATTAATATAGGCTACACCGAGGTTATTGTAAATTGCCGAATTCACTGGAACATTGGCATCGGATTCCATAATTCCTACGGCTTTTTCGATGTAAGGAATTGCTTTTTCATAAAATCCGATGAGGCGATCTCTTTCCTCTTTTGTGACTTCTTCATTCTTATCTTCTTTTTCTACGAGGCTTTTCCGGTATTCGTCTCCCATTTGTAAATAGGCGTTGCCCACTTGTGTGTTGGCATCAAAATCATCCGGGCTGGCTTGCAATACCTGATTAAACAACTCGATTGCTTCATCATATTGGTTATTCATAAAATGCAACCGTGCCAGGTTAAAGATTAAATCCTTGTCACCCGGATTTTGCTTTAATGCCTCGATATATGTTTGCTTTGCCATCTCGGTTTCACCTAAAAAATCGTAGGCAAGCGCCAGGTTCGCAATAGCGTCCTTGTCTTCCGGATTCATCTCCAGGGTTTTCTTTTCAAGCTCTACCACCTGCCTGTATTCCTTGAGCTGAAAGTGAATATTGGCTAATCCATTAATGGCGTCTTTATTATCTGGTTCCAGTCCCAGGACTTTATTGAAGTTTTCTTTGGCTTTTTCAAGGCTGTCAAGTCTGGTATAGGTAATTGCCAGGGTTTTATAAGCATCACTGCGTGACGGATCTATCTGTACCGCAGTTTTAAAATTTTGCATTGCAGCTTCTGTTTGCTCATTATTCAACCGGGCAACACCTGCATTGAATTGATTCACCCAATTTTTGTCGCGCGTATTTTTTATTTGGGCTTCAAAGGTCGGGGCAATAGCCAGGGATTTATCGAACATATCATTCATGCGTTCCCAATTCTGCTTTTGAGCCATGCCTTCACCTAACAAGTAGTGAGCTTCAGCGTCGTTTGGATACATGGAAACGGCCATTTCTAATTGCTCAATCGCTTTATCCCAGTTATCCTGCTGAATATAAACCTTGGCTGATGTGACTTCTTTGGTTTGGCAGGCCATAAAAAACAGCCCAATGCTTAACAATACAAATGCCAATACCACAAAACGCGATTTCATCGGTTTGCTCTCCTCTGAGTTATTTGACCGGATAAAATTAAATTCGTTAAATATACGTTTCTCCCCAAATTTAATCAAGACTTATTTTAATAATGCCGCCAGCTTTTCTGCATTGGGAAATCTGACAATCCCTTTTTCAGTCACAATGGCAGAAATGAAATTATGCGGTGTCACATCAAATGCCGGATTGTAAACGGGTACGTCTTCGGGGGCCGCCTGCGTTGAACCAAAAAACCGAACCTCATTCGCATCCCTCTCTTCTATGGGTATCTCATCCCCGTTTTCTATTTCTCGATCAAAGGTTGAAAGCGGGGCGGCGACGACAAAAGGAATTTTATGCTCTTTTGCCAGAATTGACAGGCCATAGGTTCCAACTTTATTGGCGACGTCGCCATTGCGCGCGATGCGATCGGCACCAACGACAACGATATCGATCAATCCCTTTTTCATCGCAAAAGCCGCCGTGTTGTCTGTGATCAAAGTCACATCTATATCATCTTCCAAAAGTTCAAACGTTGTGAGACGTGCGCCCTGCAACAATGGTCTCGTTTCGTCCGCAAATACTTTGATTTTTTTTCCTTTTTCTATCGCTGAACGGATAATGCCCAGCGCCGTACCATGACCGCCGGTCGCCAAGGCACCGGCATTACAATGGGTGAGCACTGTGGCGCGCAATGGCAACAATTCCTGTCCCAAATCACCAATTCTTCGACAACGATCGATATCATCTTGTAAAATAGCTTGTGCCTCTTTTAGCATCGCTTCTTTCACGTGTCGTAAGGGGCGACTCAGGTTCCTGGACAAGGTATTGCGCATTTTTTCCAGCGCCCAAAAAAGGTTTTTGGCCGTCGGCCGTGTTCCTTTCAGTTCATCGATAGCGGTATTGACGCGAGTCAAGAATTCCGCTCGATCTGATTCATCAGCGTTCCAAACAGAGAGGACAACACCGAATGCAGCGGCAATGCCAATCGCCGGTGCCCCGCGCACCACCAGATTTTTTATGGAAGAAACAATATGCCGGTAATCTGAAATTTCCAGCAAAATGAGTTCTTCCGGCAATTTTGTTTGATCCAATAGTCGAACTTTGCCATTCAACCACGAGACGGCATGTAAATCTTTCATGACTACTCCTGTTTCATGATCACGTGTACGAATGTGTGACGAACTTTTCCAACACATTCACCGCACGTCGACTGGCGCCCACGTTCCGAAGTACATAGTTTTTTGTTTCTTCTCCTCGATGACGAGTGGACTCTGGATCGTCAAAAAGCTGCAAAAGCAAGCGTTGAAACTCAACTTGATTCGCAATCGATGCGGCGATTTTTTGTGTCGCCATTTCTTGTGCTTCGGGCGAGTTCTTGTAATTCGGACCATAGCATACGACAGCACCATGCGCCGCTGGCTCCAATACACTATGTACGCCCACACCAAAACCACCACCCACATAGGCAATTGCGCCAAGTGCGTATAAATTGGCTAACAATCCGATAGAATCAATTAAAAGAACGCGACTGCCTGATGCAGCAAAATTTTCCCACTCCGACAGCTTTGTCACACTGATATCGACGTTTGCAAACGACTCATCGATAAAATCGAGATGTTCGCCGCTTATTTCGTGCGGTGCGATGATGAGTGAAAACTCTTTATGTTGTTGCATTGCTTTCAGGATACCTGGCAAAATGACTTTTTCATCAGCTGGCCAGGTGCTGCCGGCCACGAGACACTTTTCTCGAATAAAAAATTCCTTTTGGCGGAGAAAATCAATCCTGGCCGTGTCAGTTGCGCGGCTGTAAACTCGGTCATATCGCGTATCACCGCAGATGATGATGCGTTTTGTTCGCGGATATACCGATGCGAGTCGCTCTTTGTTTGACTGTGAAATGACACAAATCGCAGCAAAAGTTGCGTAAACATGCGTATAGAGCGAGCGCCATCGTTTGATCAATTTTAGCCTTTTGTCCGAAAAGCTTGCATCGACGAGGATCGATGGTATCTTTTTGCGCTGCAATAGCCATTGATAGTTCGGCCAGATGTCGTGACGAATAATGACATGCAGCCTCGGCTTTAATTTGTGAATAAATTTACCTGCGTTGCAAAGAGAATCGAAAGGGAGATAGGTGTAAATCGTGCGCTCGTGACTCAATTTGATATGTTCGTAAACCGAAGGCGAGAATAATGAGATAACAATCCATGCCTCTGAGAAACGCGCTAATAATTCGTCGATGAGAGGGATACCCTGCTCAAGCTCACCCATGGAAGAAATATGCACCCAGAGACGTGGTGCCCCTGGAGGGATACGCTGCAATTCTTTATCGAGTCTTGTAAAAAGATTCTGACGCCCTTTAAATGATTTTCGTATTTTGGCATTAAAAAATCCCGCAATTTTGAATAAAGCAAAGAGCGGGACTCGCATGATATTATATAAAACAAGTAAGGTGAATGTCATGGGGCCTGTTCAAAAGGTGACGTCGTTCTATGGTAGCATGTTGAATATTTTCAGTGATTGATAATCTTTGCCGATAATCAAACGTACATCGGCATCCGATTCTTCACGCAAAAGATAGACATCATCTTTTTGGATGCCAATGTCCTTGCACAGTTGTTCGATGCCTTTTGTGTTTTCAGCCCCCAAATTGATCAGAATCGTTTGCTCATAATTCCAGTGATCCGCATTCCCCTTTCCGACAACCTGATAGTTCTGATAGCTTAAATTATTGGCCACTTTTGTTGCAATGTGATTCACGCCACAGCCATTTTGGACTTCAATCTTGAGCGGCCGCTGATCTTGAACCACAATTGATGCATCCACTGTTCTTTGAAAAAGTTTGTGCGCGGAAGAGATAATAAGAACGCTGTTCACAAAGACCAACAGATAAATAGCAAATGTCGATGGCTTGATGTTGAGATGAAACATCGCTACTGACCTTTTTGTTGTCGGTTTTCGACGTGTTTTTCCTTTTGTTCTGCCTCGACTCACATTAACTCCCCTTTTTTAATGGGCTCTTGACTGTCCATGATCTTAGTCATCAAACCAGCTGAATCCGGGTCTCGACATATAGTAAAGTCCGGGAGTGTATTGGTATGGCATTTGACGGAAATCCAACTGGATTGTTGTCTTTGCTGAAGGTTTATAGCGAATTTGCGCACCGGAGAGGAAAAAACCATTTTGAAGAATGGATGCTGTTTGGTTGCCCTGGAATGGATTGTGCGCCATGCCCAATTGTAATGAAACTGTTAACGGGATTGAAAATTGATATGACATGGTATTCAGATATAAACCCTGTGTGAACCCTCGTCCCCCGACAGACATGTAGCTCATGGAATAAGAATGAGACATTGAAAAGCGCGACATATCGATACCAATGATACCAAGACTTTGCTGATCTGTTTTCAGCCTGTCGGCGAAATCCACCGGCTTTGTCTGCGTCTTGAACTGGGCACCCAGCCAGACGGGAACGAGAATTACGATTAAAAGAATAATTGATCTCTTCATCTTATAATCCTCTGTAGAAGAGTACTGCAAGAAACAACTGATCGAAAATAATAAAAAAATTCTCTTTGTCAATAGTAAATTAACAAAATTGACAAACACGATGCGTGCGCACGAATTTCTTCACATGAATTCAACCGTCAAAATCGACCGGAAAGCGTAAAACGGTTCAGCGATCCTAATGCGCCGAGAGAACTATATGAATAATCAAAGGTTATATTTTTCCACAAAAAGCCAAAGCCCACTGCCGCCCCGGCCAATGTATCTTTGGAAGAATCGACATCGAGGTCACGTCCAAAACTATCGTATCCCCAGCGAAGGAAAATATTGGGGGTAATCGTGAACTCGCCGCCAATGGCAAAATACCAGGGTTCATCATTGTATTTGTAAATATTGAATCCAAGGAGAAGTGGCAAATGGGCTAATCGTTTGGACAAGCCGACGCGCATTTGCATGGGCAAAGGATCTTTTTGATCGACAAATGCACTCAATGTCGCACCAGCGTTATACACACCGGCTGCCAAAATCAAGTGTTGTGTCGGGATCGTGTACATGATGCCGGCATCTGCAGCGATGGCACTGGAAGAGTAATTGTCGATCATTCCCTGAGCGTACTTGAGGCTACCGCCGACCAACACATTCTGCCTCAACTGCAGGCCATAGGAACCAACAAGGGAAAAATAGGTTGAGCCGAATGTTCCCTGCTCCAAACCGTCGCTATCGGTGCGTGTAAAAGAACCGTAATCGCGGTATAAAACTGACACGCCAATATTCCCGGGACCAACTTTGGGATGCACATACCCCATAAAACCGGAATTAATATCCAGCACGTCGTCATGATAGGAAAAAGAAGCCGACTTTTTAGAGAGCACAGAGATACCAGCAGGGTTGTAGAATAGTGAATTCACATCACCGGGAACCGCAATAAAAGCACCACCCATACCTGCGGCCCGTGCCCCAACCTGCATTTTGAGGAACTGGAATCCCGAGGTTCCGGGAGAGTAGGAAAAGGCCGAGCAAACGACAAACAAAACCAGAGTTGAAGTGAAATATTTTTTCATGAGCGCGCGCGATCCTCTTGAATAAAAAAGAGCCACCTGTCAGAATCGAACTGACGACCTGCTCATTACGAGTGAGCCGCTCTACCGACTGAGCTAAGGTGGCTTTCAAAGCACATAAAGTTAATAATATCAAGTTTGAGAATCAAGAGAAAATATCATATTCTCAGAGTGAATAGTAGAGCGACTGAAGCTTGAACGCGTAAATTTATATTTCGATCCATTTTTTTCAAACAATCGTCAGATAAATCGGATGCCTTGTGCTGAACCAACTGAACGAATAAAATCTGACGCCTGCTTGTATTCCGTCGCAGTCTTGAGGTGCTCGATCATCAAGGTGACATCGCCCGGGAGTTTGCTGCATTCTTTGAGAAAAGTGACGTAATCAAAAGAGCCGGTGCCCGGGATCACTTCTTCAATCTGTACGACGGAGACGTCCCGCATGATCAGATCTTTGGCGTGACAGCTTTTTATGTATGGCGCAAGCGTTTGAAAGGCGTTCCTGATCAGGGATGTATTATCGTAAAAAGTATAAGGACTGTTCACCATATTCGTCGGATCAAGATGGCAGGCAAAGTGCTGGCGATTCACCGCCTTGATCAGCTCGAGATAGCGCTCCGGCGTCTCCGGAATTGTAAAGGGCATGGCCTCCAGCGTATAAAAGGTTCGGGTCGGCTGCACTTCATCGATGATGTGACGCACAATCTCAACAATCATCTCAAACGTTTCGCCGCTCAAATTATCCTTGTGCGGACCAGCCCAACTCTCTCCACGTGAACCGGCAATATTGACACAACAATTGGCGCCAATCTCGTCAGCCAGGGCCAAGCCTTCAATATTTTTTTGGAATGCGGCTTTTCTTTCATCCTCATCACGACTCAGCGGATTACTCCATGCGCCCACCTCGCCAATGATCAGATTGGCATCCTTTGCCGCTTTGACGTACGCCTGCTTGAGCTCCGGGGGATCATTAAATTTCACCGGACAATAAGCGCCACCATAGCCGAGGTCACGATGCGCTTTCGCCCAATCGACCGGATCATCAAATGTGTCAAAAACAGGGGCGCCAAGACGAATGCTTTTTGAAGAGACTCGCGATGCGCGCGCGACTGTAACAGCCGCCAGGCTCGCGGCGGCTGTTTTGTGAAATTGACGCCGAGAAATCTTTTTTCCCATACAATGCCTCCACTTTAGCGAATCAAGACCGCCTTCTTTACATCAACAAAATCGCCGGCTTGCAAGCGATAGAGATACATACCGGACGACACCGGCTGGCCCGTCTTGTCCAGACCATTCCACAACATGGAATACAAGCCCGGTTGAAAGGACCGATCGGTCAGCGTGTAGACTTTGCGTCCCAATACATTGTAAATTGTTATCGTCACTGTTGATGTTTTTGGCACCTGAAAGCTGATCGTCGTCGTCGGATTAAATGGATTTGGATAATTCTGAAACAGCGCGTATGTTTCCGGCGTTATGGCCACCTCATCTTTTACTTGCGCCGGGTCATAATCACCAACCAGCGTGCAGATACTATAGGCCGGCAGCAAAAAGAGCTGGCCACAGGCAATTCGGTCACCATATTCAAAATTTCGATTGTTTGATGTCGTCACAACATCATACATGGTCGGCAGCTTTTGACCGCTCACGCTGACAACTTTTGGCGTTGTACTTTTGTTGAGCAAAACAATGGACACCTTGCCTTCCACCGGATTTTTAAAAGCCAAAGCAGGAACATCGGCATCGTTACTCTGGTGCTCTACGCGAATGGCGCCGGGTCTGATTAATTTGTAGTACTGCTTTGAGACATAATAGCGCGAAGTGGGTTCATTATCAACGACCAGCCCATACTTTTCGGAGCTCCTGGTATCGTTAAAACTCCACCACACCCACGCGCTGGCGTTCCCGTATCCCAGTGCATTGTAGATGTTGCCGGCCAATTCCATGGCACCATCCCAGGAATTTTCATGACCCGATGTCTCGGTCATCCAGGTGGGACAAGCCGGCTCCGGCTCCTGTGCCCATCGATAGATTTGTGCCCACTGTTCGGCGCCGGCGCCACCGACATTGATGCCGTCGGCATCATAATTGTGGATAGCGACGATATCGGCGTATTTTGCGGCTTCGGGATCATTTTTTACAGCCATAATATAGTTGCGTATGTGCCCCTGTGCCGGCAAGGCTTCCGCCCAAAAAATTTTGGTTGTGATGCCCTCGCGCTCAAAACGCGGCCCAACAACTTTGATCAAGTTGGCCATCTCATCCCACAATATCACGCAGGAGGCATACGGTTCGTTAAACTCTGGCTCGTTCTGCAGACTGACAGCATACAGATCAATGCCGGTTTCATTTTTTATCGCTTTAATCACTGCCACCATGTGCTCGGCATACTCTTCGTAATAGTGCGGTTCGAGCTTGTTGTCCGTCGCCCAATATTCGGCGGAGAGCGATTTATTCCGTTTCATCCAGGCCGGCGGACTCCACATGGTGAGAATGATTTTATCCACATCGGCATAGGATTTGAGCCAGCGCATGGTTTCCAGGGACATGGCGCTCTTGTCAAACTGGGACAAATCGATGATGTTCGCATCACTGTTATCATTCCAGGGCTCGAACTCGCGTCCAATAATGCCAAACCTGGCCATACTCATGCCGATGTCTTTTGCCCACTTGAGAATGACCTCGGTCTTTTCGCCTCCAGAGCCCATAAAGGCGCCAAAGCCATCAATCGTTTGGTATTCCTTTGATAAATTGACATCAATATGAGCAGCGTCAGCATCACTCATGCTAACGACATCAATTTTAAAATTTTGTCTTTTTTGATTTGAACCCTCGGCGGTTGCAGTTATCTGGACATTGCAGACTCCGGTTTGTCCCGCAACCGGAGTAAATGTCAGTGTTGCCGTACCATTTTCCAGCGCACCGACTTTTATCTCCGGGATCAAGCTGGTGCGAAAACTCCTGGCAGTAATGATCACGGGATTATCGTTCCCCTCTCCGGCGCTGATGCCACGCAGGAAAATTTGCTGCTCGCCGGCATTTTCCGGCACGGCAAAATCGGGAATTGGATCAAAAGTGACATTCGGTGTCACCGGTGCACGATGCGCGTATTCACCGACGCGCAAATCATCGAAATAAAAATTGCCGACAAACAGCGGCGAATCGCCGCCCGGATCAAAATTGAATAACAACGCCTTGATACGGGAAAAATCGACAATCTCACCATTGCCTTGCAAATTGAGTCCGGTGAAATCAAAATAATATTCCACATATTCATCCGTGACGGTGTGCCTGACCGTGCCGCCAGTGTTGTAGTGATCATACGCATCCCATAAAAAGATGAGCATTGTGGTGCCCGGTTTATTCGTTTTCATGCGAATGCTGATGAACGGTTCTTGTGACAAATCCAGTTCCTCCGGGATGCTGTACCACAATCCCGCCCATTTATTGCCGCTGCGCGTTTTATCGATCTCAATGCGCATCTCCCCGTTTTCCTCAATGCACCGATGCGAATTTTCACCGGAACCGACGCCCCAATCCGGTGGCCATTGTGGTGCCAAAACACCGTCTTCAAATTCATCTTCAAAGCCGGATGTGGGCCGGACGCGCACCTGGATATTAAAAGAGACGCTCGTCGACTGGTCGCCGTTATTCGACGCTGTGCCGCCATCATCCGATACCGTGACAGTGATTTTGGCCGCCCCGGTTCGCCCCGCAGTAGGGGTAAATTTTAATGTTGCAGTAGAATCACCCGCAATATAGTCCACTGTCGGATTGGGAATGAGTGATGTGGATGAGCTGATGGCCGAGAAAGATAAATTCTGTTGTACCTCGGCATCGCCATCGGATATACCGGTCAATGTAACAACATGCTCTTGAGAGCCCTCGAGCACGGATATATCCTGGACAGGATTGATCATGGGGGGATGATTGACATCGGCGAATACCGCAATTGTAAAACTCATGGACGACGTATCAACACCACCATCAGCCGTGCCGCCATCGTCTTTCAAAGAGACAGAAATCGTGGAGCTGCCAACTTTGTGCGGTAAAATCGACAAAAGTGCATAGGCATCGCCTTGCTCGTAGATGAGTTCGGGATGCCCAACAATTGCGGTGTCACTGCTGGTCGCAGATAACGTTATCTGCTGCTCCGCATAGCCATTGCCATCGTCGATACCCGAGATGTCAACATAAACCGGCACGCCGGCTTTCACAACGATATCCTCCTGCTGGTCGACGCGCGGCGCTTTATTTTTTTCAACCTCTACCGTAAACTTGACGGTTTTTACATCAGGATCTGCCCCACTCACTTGCACCGTGATCATCGCCTGACCGGACACATTGGCGGCTGGTGTATAAGTGATTCTGCCGGTTTTTTGTCCATTGACATAAATAACCGCCGGATCCGGAATGAGTGCCAGATTGGACGAGGTCGCTGTGATCACCAACGGTTGCGCCGCGTCCGAGATGGCTTGCACATCGCGAAACGGTACGCTGATTTCACCCGAATTGATATAGTGCGTCTGTTTGGGAATAGTAGTCATATATGGAAAAACGTGCGCCTGATCGCCAATGCGGATTTCCTCAAACCACACCGTCCCATTGTAGACTTTGGCGCCGCCAGGATTAAAGACAAAATTGAGCATTTTGATTTTGGTCAAATCGACTTTGTCAGCGACGGTTGAAAAATCAAAACAATATTCGATAAAGTGTTCGGACTCGATCACCTCTTGATACCAGCCAGGAGGATATTCATAATTATCATTCGTATCCCACACGGAAAATCCCAGGTTGAACACATTGTCGGTGCGTACCACCAGACTGACATAGGGATGTGCCGAGATATCGACAGGAGAAAATGAAAAGGTAAAAGAATTCCACGTATCGCGTTTATTGGCATCAATTTTCATTATGCCGTTTGAGGCAGTGAGTTGATAATCGCCGGTTTCACCCCAGCCGGGCAAACCGGGATTGGTAAAATTTTCAATCAAACCTGTTTGGGCCAATGTAAAAGAAAAGAGAAACAACAGGAAAATGGATGCGTAGCGAAAAATCATAACGAACTCCTTGACTTGTTTACCTGATCCTTAAAGGAATCGGCCTGATGGTAGACTCTTAATCGATTTCGTGCACGGATAAAATGAGAATTGTGCGAGAGAAAAACAAGATAAATATTCCTGATTTCGTAAAACCTCATCTTCATTAATTATCGCCGCAGAGGCTCAGAGCACACAGAGGTTTTCATACTATCAAACCATGTAAAATAAACAAATCGGTTTTTCTATCATTCTTTGATTATTCGGATGCCATAGAAAAGCCGTTGTGTCTCAAGGTCAATTTTAGTATGTTGGGAAAGAACAAAAAAAATGTGCGATCTGGCCATAAAACCACGAGGTCTGCAAATGAATTTCAAGAGCGTTATGTTTATTTTTCTCCTTTTCCCACTTTATCAAATTATCGTCGCGCAGCCAAAAATCCAAGATATTCGCATCAACCAAATCGGATTTTATCCACATGGCCCCAAAACGGCCATTGTTGTCGAATCATCGGCAGAACAATTTTTCATCACCACGCCGGATTTACAGGACACGATTTACACCGGCACTTTGAGCGCGCCGAGAAGCTGGCAATACTCACAGGAGACGGTCAAGCAGGCCGATTTTTCCGATGTGACGACCATTGGCACATATATCGTGCTTGTGCCCGACATGGGCTATTCCGCGCCATTTGACATCAAACCTCGCGTTCATCAGGAGGTTGCCAGAGCGACGACAAAAGCTTTTTATTTTCAGCGGATGTCTATTGATCTAACTGAAGAATATGCCGGCAAATGGGCACGTCCAATGGGTCACCCTGATACCGAGGTTCTGGTGCATGCCTCCGCCGCTTCTGCGGAACGACCAGAGGGGACGATCCTCTCCTGCCCGCGCGGCTGGTATGATGCAGGCGATTACAACAAATACATCGTCAATTCCGGTATCAGCGTGTACACCCTGCTGTCGATTTATGAGCACTTTCCGGAATACAGTCGATCGCTTGAAACCAACATTCCGGAAAGCGGTGACGCTGTTCCGGATGTTCTTGATGAATCCTTATGGAACATCCGGTGGATGCTGGCCATGCAGGATCCGCATGATGGCGGTGTCTATCACAAATGCACGCACGCCAATTTTAGCGGCGTGGTCATGCCACATCAGGCCACCGCACCGCGCTATGTGGTGCAGAAAAGCTCAACCGCAGCACTCGACTTTGCCTCGGTGATGGCGCAAGCGGCCAGAATCTTTCGCGATTTTGAGATCGAGCTGCCGGGATTGGCGGATAGCTGTTTGACCGCTGCCCTCGGCGCCTGGGACTGGGCGCGGCACCATCCGCACACCTATTACCGGCAAAATAATATCAATAATAAATTTGACCCAGACATCACAACGGGTGAGTATGGCGACTCGGATGATTCTGATGAATTTAGATGGGCGGCAGCGGAATTATATATAACCACGCAGCAAGACAGCTTTATTACCGCCATCAATCCATTAGTCGGTAACAGTGCATCGGTGCCGGCCTGGCCATCGGTGGGAACATTGGGGCTCTATTCTTTGGCGTTTCATCGAAAAAATCTCACAGCCGCCATCGACACGACGGTTTTGAAAAATCGGTTGATTCGCCTGGCTGATGATCTCCAAGCTGAATTATCGCGCTCGGCTTATCAGGTGATGCTGACCACTTTTCCCTGGGGAAGCAATGCCGTGGCCGCCAATCAATCCATGGCCTGCATCCAGGCGTTCAAACTGACTGCGGATTCCAGTTATCTCGATGCGGCCATCGCCAACCTGGATTATCTATTGGGACGCAATGCAACAACGTTTTGCTTTGTCTCCGGACAAGGCGACAAGCCGCCCATGCATTTTCATCACCGTCCGTCTGAAGCGGATGATGTTGTGGAACCGATTCCCGGATTGTTAGCCGGCGGTCCCAATCCCAGTCAACAGGACAATTGTCCCGGCTATCCCTCCAATCTACCGGCCAGGTCCTATCTGGATGACTTTTGCAGCTACGCCTCGAATGAAATCTGTATCAACTGGAACTCGCCGATAGCCTATATTGCCTCAGCGCTTGAGGCGATCCATTCATCAACCGGGCGAACGAACACTATATCAGTCAGCTTGAAGACGCCCACAGCCGGGGAGATATTCGAGTCATCCGAGACAATTTCTTTATCTGCGGATGCTTCCATAGCAGCCGGTGCCATCGTCAAAGTTGAATTTTATGCCAATAACGTCAAGGTTGGCGAGTCCGGGAATGCTCCATTTAACATTCAATGGCAACAGCCGTCACCTGGTGTTTATGAGCTAAGAGCCAAAGCCCTCGGCGATATGGGCGATTTTCACTATTCTGACCCAGTTCGCATCATTGTGATGAACGCGGAAAGTATTGGTTCGATACTGTTCATTGTCGGATCGCCCGATTTGTCAAGCGGCGATGTGGCTATTTACAAACATTTGGTTGAAAACGATTACAACGTCACAATTCAACCTGACGATGATAGTCTCGCCTTTGATATGGAATACAAGGATGCCATTCTCGTCTCTGCCAGCGCCGGCGCCACCCGAAAAGTCAGAGAGGAGCTTGACAATATTAACGTGCCGATCCTGAGCTGGGAACCGACGCTGTTTGATGATTTTGACTGGACAGGTCGGCGACGAAATGAAGATTATGGCACAGCGTCTGGCACAAGCATCGATATTTTAAGCGATGCCCACCCCATCGCCGCTGGATTATCCGGAACGATTCAGGTCACCTCGGATACGCAAGAAATCACCTGGGCCATACCGCACGAGAACGCCGATATCATCGCCTGCCTCAGCGGCGACCCGTTAAAACCGGTGATTTTCTGCTATGAGACAGAAGATGTCATGATGAATTACAGGACAGCCAAAGCGCGGCAAGTCGGATTATTTTTTTCCGAAGAGAGTCCGGTCTATTTTACCGATGCGGCATGTGCCATTCTTCACGCCGCGATAAGCTGGGTGCAGGCAGGCGAGCGTTTGAGTGTTGAGGAGGAACCATCAGCAGCGCCACGGGATCATCAGCTTTATCAAAATTATCCAAATCCGTTTAATCCGAAAACCCGGATACAATATGATCTCAGCCAACAAGCGAACGTAACCGTCACAATCTATAATTCACTCGGGCAAAAAGTAAAAATCCTGGTGAATCAACGGCAAACAGCCGGGCGTTACAGCGTATTATGGGATGGCACCGACGAACAGAATCGTGCGGTCAGCAATGGCATTTATCTGTACAAAATGCAGGCCGGTGATTTTGTGCAAACGCGCAAGATGGTTTTGATGCGGTAGGAAAAGCGATTGAAGATTAGCGATCTCAGAACTTTTTAAATTTAAGATATGAGCTCTCCAATCTTCAATCTGAAATCTTGGCATTTACGACAACATCTTGACTCTCCCGGCAAATGGATCGCTATCCGATGCAAATCCCCGCACCCGCTGACTCAGTGACGAAAAAATCTCTTTCGCCTGGCGATAAACCGCGACATTCTCGGGAATCGGCCTGCAGCGTTTGTCCTCCAAAAGCACAATAAACGGATCGACAATATCTTTGAGCGCAACCGATTCGCCGTTTTCTTTTTTCCACACCCACGCTGCGTGCAACGCCGCGCCCAGAGCCGCGCCCTCACCTTCGACCGGAACGACCTCGGTTTCAAATACATCTGCAATGGTCTGGCGCCAGGCCTCGGACTGCGAGAGTCCGCCGGTGAGCCGGATTTCTGTGGCATCCACCGGCATGTTTTTATAGCCGTCGTACAAATTCAAAATATGACCTTCGAGCACGGCGCGACAAAGACGTTCTTTGGTGAAGTCGTTCAGCGCAAAACCAAAATAGACCGCCGCTGCGTGCGGCACATCCGGGGTGCGTTCGCCCATGTACCACGGAATGAGAAAACGTCCGTCATTTCCAGCCGACGTTTTGTTGACCACCTGGACAAAATCCGCGTGCGAGAGTTTGAACTGCGTCAGTACTTCATTATAGCCATTTGCCAAATTTGACACGCACAACAGCGGCAGATGATGGCCGGTGGAATCACAAAAAGCCGCGATCTCGCCGCGCGGATCAATGTATGCCTCTTCCAAAAAAGTATAAGCCGTGCCGCTGGTTCCCAGACTGATAGTGACAATGCCCGGCACTACATTGCCGGTGCCGACGGCGCCATACATGTTATCGCCGGTGCCGGCGTCAATTACACACGCCGGATCAAAGCCGTACTTTTCGACGAGCTGCTTGCCGATGGTGCCAACACTTGTTTCCGATGGTTTGAGCGGCGGAATTTTATCTTTCAAGTCGGGGGAGATGGTGTTCATCACTTTTTCCGACCACTCGCCGCTCTTTGGATTCCACAACGCCATACCCGACGTGTCGCCAGGCTCAATGACCCGAACGCCGCCATCCTTACCGCCGGTGAGGTACCAATTGACGAAATTGTGCACCAAAAAGCACGTTACCGTTTTTTTAAACGCCTCCGGTTCGTGTCGCGCCATGTGACAAATCTTGGCCGCGGTATAGCCGGTTCTCTGGCTATTCCCGACCTCTTTAATCATGCCATCCATACCGCCGACCGCCTCGGTCATCAGATCACACTCTTCCTGGGTAGAAAAATCATTCCACAGCTTGCTCATCGAGCGTGTCAGATTCCCTTCGGCATCCAGCGTCACCAGTCCATGTTGCTGACCCGACACCGAGATGGCCTTGATATCCTGTTGCGGCACCTCTGATTTTTTTAATCGCGCAAACAACACCTCCAACGCTTCAATCCACATATTCGGATCCGATTCCGACACCCCCACCTGATCTGTCTGACGCACACCGTTTTTTGTATTGTAGTGTGGCAAATCATTATCATAATTCACCGCATCCACCCATACCACCTTTGCAGCATCCAGATCAACCACCAAAAGCTTGGTGCTCTGGGTTGACGAGTCAATTCCGGCAAAAAGATTACTCATGTATTAGCCCTTTCGAAAGTTTATCAATTCAATTTACTCTTTATTTAGCAAATCAATTGGGAGATATAGGAGAAGGAAACAGGGAGAAGGGAGAAGGGAGAAAGGAACCAAAAATCATTTATACCTTTAAACTCATTTATCGTGATTTTTTCCTATTCAAAACGGCCTATCCTTTTTTCCTCGCTCCCTTATCCTCTTTCCCTTTTCCCTGCTCCTCTCAGAACTTCTCATCATACTTTGTCCACAACCCATCCCCCAACTCCCACGCCTTTTGCACCACCTTGTTACCCCATTCGATGCCATAATCCGTGAGATAGGCGCGGGCTTTTTGTGCGTCTTGCTGCAGCAGCTTGAGAGCCTGTTCTTCCACGGTCTTTTGCCTGGCAAACAGCTCATCTTGCCAGGGATACCAGATCGCGGCGAGATCGTGCCGCATGTCACCCCAGCGCTGTGCTGCCACGGTGCCGAGGCGATTGAACGCCCACCAGGCGGAATCGCGATTGAAACCATACACGCGTCCCGGGGTTTTATAGGGCGGGGCAACGTCAACGACGGAGCAATAGAGTGGCACGTAAATCGAATTGGCCACATTATCCATGGCCATCCAGACGAGACCGCCAACCTCGTTCGGCAGATGATCGCGGGATTGGGTGATCGTCGCATACATGGTGTACCAGCGGGCAATGGTGCGCTCACCGCGCCAGCCCCAACCGCCATTGATCTTGAAGACTTTGTTCATATCATACGGCATAAACGGATTGGCTAAAGGGGAGAGAACCGTTCTGCCGCTGTCGTCGGTGACGGTGATATTTTTCACAAAATTAAAATCTGTGTTTTCAAAATAGTCGCGAAAGACGGCAACGAGATCAGCAAGTCTGACCAGAGAATCCGGTTTGACCGAAAAAGGATAATTCTCGGCGTTTGGATGCAACTTGAGCGACGGCGCCAACAAATCAAAAACACGCCACTCGCGCCGACGTGCCGCCATGGACTGCCGACCTTCCGGATCATAGGCGTAACAAAACTCGAATGGTCCATTGCCGGGAGACCACCAACCGCTATCCTGCGCGACCTGAGTGAGATTATCCGAGCATAAAAAATAATCAGGATTATCCATATCAACCTGACGAATGCGGCTGGCATTGGCATTGACCGAGATATGATCATCCGGCACCCGCTGTGCGGCCCAGATGGCGCCAACATTGCCGGCACCGGGTCCGACCACCTCAAAGTGCCACACCTCTTTTGTATCGGCAATGGTCAGGCATTCGCCGGCATCGTTCCAGCCATATTCGGCTAAAAGGACTCGCGCCAGCTCGATGGCTTCGCGAGCAGTTGCACATCGCTCAATCATCAAACGATTCAACATTTGGCAATCAATTTTTCCCTCTTTGGATAACAAGGACTCGCGCCCGCCAAAGGTCGATTCGCCAACAGCGAGCTGCTGATCATTCATACAGGGGTAGGCGGTGTTGATATAGCCATATGTTTTTCGTACCTGGGGAATGTTTCCAGTGGGAATATGTTTATAAGCCGGCATGGCGAGGGAATCGTCATTGGTGCGCATGACCAATTGCAGCATATCACCCTCTTTATAGTTTTGCGCGGGTTGGATGTCAAACCACGATCGCGTACGATGGCTGTCGCAGGTATGCGACGTCGAGACCCACCCACCGTCCGAAGCCGCTCTGCCAACCGTGATGCTGGTGCAGCCGTCCGGGCGACCACCTTCCCAATCAGGGCGATCACTATTTTGGCTAAAAAGAACCGTAGAAAAGCACAAGAGAAAAAGCGGAAAGAATCGAATCATATCGCGCACTCCTTTTCTGGACTTTAATTTATTAAATTTATGAGAATTTGAAAGAAATCCAAGGGGGAAATGCTGCATAAATTTCAGGCACCGCCGATCTGAATTCGATCCGTACTACACATCTGCAACATCGTGTTTTTTTAACAAGGTTTATAAGCCACGGATTTTCGCAGTGTGGCCGAAGGCCACAACCAAAAAGCATGAACCACAGAGCGCACAAAGGACACCGAGGATGATAGAAA
>JAFGKD010000085.1 GCA_016928775.1 Candidatus Zhuqueibacterota bacterium
CCACATAGCTGTGTGCAAAAACCGTGGATTGATCACGAATTTGGATAAAAATTTACTTGATTTTGACTTAAAGAATATCCGTGGCTTTATTTATTTTGATTGCGACCAGAGTGCCATCAGCACATACAACAGCATATAGTGAGCGAACTGGCCAGGCGGCTATTTGTTTGTTGCCGCATCATCATTATTTTTCAAGGTAAATCGCCATTGACAAAACATATCCTCAGGATGCGGATCGGGCGGCGCAAACAGGCATTCCACGTCGATACGCTCGTCGATTGCCCTGGCAAAACTGGCAAATTCCCCGCGATGCATCTCTTTGCAGACAAATTCGCCCAAGCCACGCTTGAGACGCGCCTGTTGGGTGGGACAGGATGGCACCGAAAGGATGACCTCGTTCTCTTTACGTTCAAACTGATAACCGATGAGAGGACACCATGGATACAATTTTTGCGCTTTGACAAATCCATCGAGTCCTTTTTCTTGGATGTTAAACCGTGCCGCTAAATCTTTGGCGGCCATACCGGAAACGCGTCCCCATACTTTTTCGTTAATGCGTTCAGCGGTTGGTTGATCAAACATATCACTGACATAAATGAACCAAAACGCGTCCATGACTCGGTAATGCCAGAGCAGGAATTGAATATAATCGCGTAATTCACGAGCACCCATGTTTTCAAAAATCTGCATATCCATCTATTCCATCTCCTAAGATTAGATTATTTATTCAGGCTGATGGTCTCATTGCGCCAGAAATCGGCGTGATAATTTTCGCCATCCTTGTTCCACACTTTGGTGACCATGTCGATATCGCCGTCTGCATCCACATCACCAAGCGCGGTATCGTGCCATCCGGGATTGTCGATGTGAAGCACCACCGGTATGAAGGTTGGTTGTGCAGCGCCGTCGTTATACCAAATGACGCCGTGCTCCTTTAATCCTGTTGGTTTCATGGAAATTCTGCCGTTTGCGGTCATATAGGTGTCGGAGTATATGATAAGAAATATACCCACCAGCATGACTAAAGACAAGAGCAAAATACGGTTTTTGGGAAAACCTCGGGCCTGGATACCAAGCTAAAACTTTGAGGGGCTGTAAAGTCATCACCATAAAAAGAGAAAACCGGTTGCAAAATAAATGCAAAGTTAGTATATAAGGATCAAATCTGTACTACGGCACTCGTTCAATCCGTATCCCATTAAAATTTGTCTATGAATATCCAAATCCTTATCCCCTTTCTCCTTTACCTCCTTTTTATGATTGCTATCGGCTGGTACTTTTACTCGCGTACAAAAAATTTGGCTGATTATATCCTCGGCGGCCGGGGACTCAACTCCTGGGTTACCTCGCTCAGCGCGCAGGCGTCGGATATGTCCGGGTGGCTGCTGCTGGGATTACCGGGGTACGCTTACCTGTCAGGACTCGAGGCCGCCTGGATCGCCATTGGCCTGACGATCGGCACTTATCTCAACTGGAAATTTGTCGCCACCCGGCTGCGGCGATTCACCCAGGCCATGGGCGATTCGATCACCTTGCCGGAATATTTCGAGAATCGCTTTCAAACCACATCGCGTTTCCTGCGGGTAATCTCGGCCCTGTTTATTCTGATTTTCTTTTTGATTTACACCGCTTCCGGCTTTGTCGCCGGCGCCAAACTGTTCAGCACGGTGTTCGGCTTGTCCTATACGGTTGCCCTGGCTGTCGGTGTGCTGGTCATTATCAGTTATACTTTTTTGGGCGGTTTTTACGCTGTCGCCTGGACCGATTTTTTCCAGGGTCTGATCATGTTTTTTGCTATCCTGATTGTGCCGGCTCTGGTGGTGATCAAACTCGGCGGTCCAGGACAGACACTCGACATTTTGCGCCATCTCAATCACAATTATTTGACCCTGCTGCGAAACATCAATGGCCAACCCTTATCCTGGATTACCATTGTGTCCCTGTTGGCCTGGGGATTGGGTTATTTTGGCCAGCCGCACATCCTGGCGCGCTTTATGGCCATTCGCCGGGCTGAGGACATTCCCAGGGCGCGCGTGATCGCCATGGTGTGGGTGATCGTAAGCCTGTCCTGCGCGGTCTTGATCGGCCTGGTGGCCAATGCCTATCTCGCTCCCCTGCCGGCTGGCGAATCCGAAACCGTGTTTATGGTGCTGGTGAATCAGATGGTTGTTCCCATCATCGCCGGATTTTTATTGGCCGCTATTTTGGCGGCCATCATGTCCACCGCGGACTCGCAACTGCTTGTCGCGTCGTCGGCGGTCACGGAAGATTTTTATCATACCTTCATCCGCAAAAAAGCCTCACAAGCCGAGCTGGTCTGGGTGAGTCGTGGGACAGTGATAGTCATTGCTATCGTTGCTTTTCTGATTGCACTCGATCCCGATTCGAGCGTGCTCGATCTGGTCGCTTACGCCTGGGCCGGTTTTGGCGCGACTTTTGGTCCGATCATCCTGCTATCCCTCTTTTGGAAACGGATGACCGCCAATGGTGCTTTGGCCGGCATCATTGTCGGTGGTTTGACGGTGCTGGTGTGGAAGCAGCTGTCGGGTGGCATTTTTGAGCTGTATGAGATTGTGCCGGGATTTATATTGTCGCTGGCGGCCATTATGATTTTTAGCTGCAAGGGCCAGGTGCCTGAGCACATGAATAAAAATATTTAAAATTCGAGATCAAAATTTCGTAAATCACAAATCACAAATACCAAAATCCAAATAGTTCCAAAAACCAATGATGGAAATCTCAAACAGCGTAAGAGTTATAATGGATCTTCTTCACTGTTATTCAGACAGTTGTTTTTCATTTTGAATTATTGAAATTTCATATTTTTTGGCGTCACAAGTGTAAGGAATACTGACTGTGAACTGGACAATGGCAACACACCTCCCCGTCAAACTGGCGCTCATCGATCTTAGAGGTTTAAACGTCAAAGAAAACAGCGCCGCCTATAAGCGTCTTTGCGAGTGCGCCGAGCGTTACGCCGAGCTGTACGTATCGATACCCATCAGCGAGATTCCGGGGGTGCAGCAGGCGCGCTTGTTTTTCCGCGCCATTGGCATTGATCCCACCAAACGGCGGCCGTCCTCCGAAGCCCTGCTGCATCGCGCGCTGAAAAATAAACCACTCTACAGCGTCAACAACCTGGTGGATGTCGGCAACTGGTGCTCGCTCGATTTTTTATTGCCGACCTGCATCTATGACGCTGACAAGATTGCGGGTCAGGTCACCATTCGATTAGGGCGCGTTGGGGAGTCTTATCTGGCATTAAACGGTCGTGAAATCGATTTTGCCGGTCGTTTTGTTCTCGTCAATTCTTTTGCACCGTTCGGCTCACCCATGATTGATTCGCAGCGCACCGCGGTGAGTCAACAAACGAAAAATGCCATTTTGGGCATCTGGGCGCCGGATTCCATAGATC
The DNA here is from genome assembly GCA_016928775.1 of Candidatus Zhuqueibacterota bacterium. Classification (GTDB taxonomy): domain Bacteria; phylum Zhuqueibacterota; class Zhuqueibacteria; order Residuimicrobiales; family Krinioviventaceae; genus Kriniovivens. Next base: position 3,416 of record JAFGKD010000085.1, read on the forward strand.
CGAGAGAGCTGCAAGAACAGGCCGAGCTGTTCGGTGAACGCGCGGTGCAGTATTGCGGTGGAGTGCAGCACGATATAAAAATAATATGATTGGCGCATTGGTGCAAAAAACGAGTGCACAAGTTTTGTCATGTTGACGAGAAAAGCAGTCGAAATAAAACTCAATTGTGTCTCGAAACCTGATCCACATCAAAAGATAATCTTTGAGCACCTTAACATGACAGCATCTTCAAAACTCGCTGAAAGCAGCAAAATGTAGTGAAAACTTGGGAAATTTTGACTGTAAATACTGGACTTGGCACCGTTAGGTGTCGATGTTGGATTTGGACATTTTCGTATTACGACAACAAAAAAAGCCCTTCAAAGAAGGGCTTTTTTATTATAAATCAGCAACTTACGCTGCGGGGCCGACGGGACTTGAACCCGCGACCTTCGGCTTGACAGGCCGATGTGCTAACCAACTGCACCACGACCCCTAAAATTAAAGCCTTAAATTTTACAAAAATATTGTCTAAAATGCAAGCATATTTTTCAAGGATTGGTTTGCTTTTGTGCTTGTATCCTAAAATGATTTTACTAAATTTATCAGGAATATATTGTACAATGAGGAAAAAATGAATGGCCTTGGCCGACACATTCTTGTCGAATTTTTACGCTGTGATCCGGCAGTTTTAAATGACGTCCCTCACATAAAGTCATCCATGGTGCAAGCTGCAGAGCATGCCGGCGCCACTGTTATTAGTTCAAATTTTCATTATTTCTCACCGCATGGCGTGTCCGGTGTCATCATCATTGAGGAGAGTCATCTGGCAATTCACACCTGGCCGGAATACAAGTATGCCGCTGTGGACCTGTTTACATGCGGCGATGATATCGATCCGTGGGTGGCATTTAATCATATACAAGAGGCGCTTTCTTCAAAAAACTATACCGTCATTGAATTGCACCGGGGCTTTGTTGATGAAAAGATGCGTGATGACCTCTCGTAACAGCCGATTCCTGGATCAGGCGTTACAAAAGCTGCTGTTCGTGAATTGCATATTATGTGCACCGGCAAAAACGTCATAGCATGTAAACAATTGTCACTCTGCGGCAAAGTTTGGTCTTTTTTTTTGCATCTCTAAATTTTTTTTCTATCTTTGTTGCAGTTGAAAAAGTTAACTGCCGTGTGGATGTATTAAATTCTCTGCAGGCCAATAAATAAATCGTATAATAAAATAAATACCACTGAGCTTTCTCATGGCCTCCCCTAAAAAAGGCGACGTCGTTTTTGCGGCGTCGCTTTTTTAATGCCTGGATCAATCTTTTTCGAAATGTATTACATAATATTCGGCGCGGCCTTTGGCCGCAACCAATCTATTACCGCATGTGCAATATGGCGTGAAAAAAGCATATTTTCCAGCTTGTATTCTCCAATTGAATTCAATATTTTAATAGAGGCAAAAGTCTTATTCTCCCCGCCATGAGTGCTTATGAACGGAGTTTATCATGAAAATTATCAAATTTTTACGCCAGCAATTTTTCAACACCTGTCCTCGCTCGCGACGAATTGTCGGATTGAAAAACAATCGCTTCATGGCAATTTTGTTTCCATTGTTTGGCTTTAGTGCGCTCCTTTGGGTGCTTGTACGTCTTGTGCCAAAACCGAGCCGCGCCGCCTATCCTTGTATGAAAATAGCTGCGCCGGTTGCTTCAACCTTCCTGGTGTGGCTTGTCGGTTTAGCAAGTTCATTTTTTGTTTTCCGCCAGGTGAGAACAAAAATGCCGCACTCAAAAACTTTGGCACTGCTGCTGATTTTTATTGCTGCGACTGTTTTTACCCTGACAGGCTTGCCTTCCAATCGCGCCGTTTACGGCGATAACATAAACTATGTCGATGATCCCTATGGCGCCAATAATCCTGTCGGTGAGCCGAAGGGCATTTTCCCTGGCCGCGTTATCTGGGTCTGGAACCCGGACGCGACCAATGAAAACTGCCGACCGGATAAATGGGGCGATGGCTATTTTCTGGATAAAAACTGCGACCAGGACGTTGTTGATGAGATGCTCGCTAACGCACTTTTGCGCTTGACCGGGATGGATAGTGAGCAGGATGCCTGGAATGCTGTCTTTCACTATTTCAATCAACATCATGGCAAGGGAGATGTTGGATACATAGAGGGAGAGACAATTTTCATCAAAATTAATGCTGTACATGCCTGGACGACGAATAATGATGGTTCCATTCGAAACGATGGCAGTTATGGCAATGTGGATACATCGCCGCAAGCGGTTTTGGCGATGCTGCGGCAGCTGGTGCATAAAGCCGGTGTACCGCAGGATAAAATCTATATCGGCGATCCCTATACGCATATCTTTTCGCACTGTCTGGAAAAGTGGCGAAAGGATTTTCCCAATATACATTATATGGATAAAAGCGGTATTGATGGCCGGGAGAAATATATTGCGAGTCGCGAATATAAAATGCATTTTTCAGACGAGGGACGTGTGCTCAGCGAGACCAGAGATAAATATTTCACCGTGATGGAAGAGGCTGATTATCTGTTAAATATCCCGGCGATGAAAGGTCATCGATGGGGTGGTGTGACGCTTTTTGGCAAAAACTTTTTTGGCGCCAATACGAGGTCCGGTGCCGGTCACATGCACCCCGGATTGCATCGCGAAGATTATGACCAGCCACTGCGCGGACAATATGGCATGTATCGTGTTTTTGTTGATTTGCTAGGGCATAAAGATCTTGGTGGAAAAAGCTTGCTCTATTTTATGGATGCCCTCTGGTCATGTTCATATGAACATGAGCCACCGGTGAAATTCAAAATGGCACCATTCAACAATGACTGGACCAGTTCCATTTTGCTATCGCTGGATCCCCTGGCCATTGAATCCGTATGTCTTGATATTTTGCAGGCTGAATTTCCGAAACAGGAAAGCGAAGTCCCGGGCAACTATTGGTACGCCAATTTCCCGGCCATTGACGATTATCTGCACCAGGCTGCGGATCGGACAAACTGGCCCGAGGGCATTACCTATGACCCTGAAGGCGATGGCACACCCATCGGTAGTCTGGGTGTGCATGAACATTGGAATAATCCTATCGATCAGGAATACACTCGCAATCTCGGAACGGGTGACGGCATCGAACTGATCAAACTGCCCGCAAACACTGCCGTGGCAGAACGCCCGATCGAACCGGTCAATTTTGTACTGCTGCAAAACTATCCCAATCCATTTAATCCAGTGACACAGATTGAATACAAGCTCGATCGTGCTGCAATGGTACGTTTACTCATCATTGATATAAATGGTCATCTCGTTCGAACACTGGTTGATGAATTCCAAAGCTCGGGTCTTTACAACATAGAGTGGAATAGCATTGATCGCAACACAAACGCTTTACCAAGTGGAGTTTATTTTAGCCGTTTGATCGTCGATGATGGATATGACCGCAGGCAGTATATTCGGCGGATGACACTTCTCAAATAAGTGTTGATTCATCTACAATGGACGAGATTCTGCTGAAAAAAAGGCCATGTCATGGTGACATGGCGCTCTCGATGGCTCCTGCCCAGCTCCCCTAGGCAATGATCCGGGAGCAATACAATTCATATGCCAGACTGCAGAAAATGTCCAAGTGACTATTTTACAAAACATTGAGTTGTCCCCTAACTTTTGCAGACGAGGGAGATGTTGCAAAAAATCAACTTTTTCCAGCTTTTTGTGATCAAAAAGGCAACACCATCCTGTTATCAAAATGCGAAAAGCGTTTATAGATTCTGAATATCCCTGTTTTTGCGAAGAATAATCGGAGCATATATGAAAAGAAGCATCATTTATATGAGCGGATTCACCTTGTTCGTGACAGCATTGTTGGCAGGAGAATATCGGCCGCAGGGTTTGATGTGCAATTTGTTAGCCAAACCTGAAAGCACTGTCATAAATGATTCTCTTCCACAATTCGGCTGGATATATATCGCTGATCGGGATAATGATTTTCAGACAGCCTATCAGATTCTCGTGGCCAGTTCGCTTGATTCGCTGAAAACCGATCGAGGACATGTATGGGACAGCCAAAAAACAACGAGCTCACAATCCATAAATATCGCCTATGCCGGGCCGCCCTTGCATGCAAATACTACATATTTCTGGAAAGTAAGAACGTGGAACAGCACGGATGTCGCGAGCGACTATTCAGCGCCGCAGCGTTTTCGAACCGGAGAATTCGGCAACAAGCCGGTCACAGATCGATATCCGCTCATCACCAGGCGGATCAGTGCAAAGCGGTTTGTGCAAAAAAAAAGCTCGGGCCACTATTTTATCGATTTCGGCAAAGCGGCCTTTGGCACTGTTGAAATTCAATTGGGTCAGATTACAAAGCCAACCTCTTTTATCGTTCACCTCGGCGAAAAAGTAGCCGATTCGACGACCATCGACCGAAAGCCGGGGGGGACCATTCGATACCGGAAAATACCTGTGCAAACGCTGCCGGGAACAACTTTTCTTGTCATCACCATTCCGCCGGATGAGCGCAATACCGGCGCGCGCGCGATCAAGATGCCACCCGAGATCGGCGAGGTGATGCCATTTCGCTATTGCGAAATCGAAAACAGCCCGGTGCAGCTCGATAAAAATGCGGTGACACAAATCGCGGTCACTTATCCTTTTGATGAACACGCCGCTTTTTTTGAATGTTCAGATCCGGTACTCAACGATGTCTGGGACCTGTGCAAATATAGCATCAAAGCCACCAGCTTTTGCGGGATTTATGTCGATGGTGACCGGGAACGTATTCCATACGAAGCCGATGCCTATATCAACCAGCTCGGTCACTATGGCGTCGATCGCGAGTATTCAATGGCCCGTTACAGTCACGAATATTTAATCCATCATGCCACCTGGCCGACCGAGTGGATTTTGCATTCCGTGTTCATGGCGTGGGCGGATTATCTCTATACCGGTGACAAGCGATCGATCCAACGTTATTACGACGATTTGAAGGGCAAAACACTTTTAGGATTGGCGCGCGAGGACGGCTTGATCAGCACAAAAACCGGACTGGTGAGTCAGGAGATTTTGGATGCCATTCATCTGCAAGATACACTTCGAGATATTGTCGATTGGCCGCCGGGCTCATTTATGTTTGGCGGCATTGGGGAACGCGATAATTATCATATGGGCGCAATCAATACAGTCGTTAATGCCTTTTATTATCGTGCACTTGTATTGATGCGCCGGATAGCCGCCGCACTCGAAAAAGAAGAGGATGCGATCTTTTTTGAAAATCGGGCTGCCAAAGTGGCGGCAGCGATCAATGGCAAATTATTCGATGCCCGACAAGGTCTCTACAAAGACTGTGAAGATTCCACACACACCTCTCTGCATGCCAACATGTTTCCGCTAGCTTTTGATCTGGTGCCGCCGGCTAAAAAGGCTGATGTTATTCGTTTCATCAAATCGCGTGGTATGGCGTGTAGCGTGTATGGTGCTCACTATTTGCTTGAGGCGCTTTATAACGCCGGAGAAGATGAGTATGCGCTCGATTTGATGACCGCACGACACGACCGAAGCTGGCCGCATATGCTCTATCAGGTAGGCAGTACCATTACGCTGGAAGCGTGGGATATAAAATATAAGAAAAATCTCGACTGGAATCACGCCTGGGGTGCTGCGCCTGCAAATATTATCCCGCGTCATCTGATCGGCGTCCAACCACTCGAACCGGGATTTTCTGTCATGCAAATCAAACCACAGATTGGTCATTTGACTTTTGCGCGTGCTAAAGTGCCAACAATTCGTGGGCCAGTGAAGGTGTTGGTGCAGCAAGACAGGACGAGCTATAAGCTTGAAGTGGCTATCCCCGGGAATTCGATCGCACATATTTATCTTCCATCCTTGAATGCCACTGGCAAAGCTACGATCGATGGCGTGGAGCACACAGCTGAAATTTTAGATGGATATGCGGTTTTTAGAAATATTGGCTCAGGCAAGCATTCTTTTGTCATGCGAAAAATTAGCGCAAATTTTGACTAAATTTAGTGGGATTTTTTCTAAAGATGATTGTGTTTACACTACGTAAACAGATTGTTATATGTGGGAGGTGTGATCTTTAGACGTGTGGAGTCCAATGGATACGCTAAGCAAGGAAGTTCTGGTTACGTACAGTAGTGGTTATGGAGCAACAAAAGAAGTCGCCGAAGAAATTGCTAAAATCCTTTCTGATCAATTGCAGTGTAAAGTCGTTTCAAAGAGTATTCACGAGTGTGAAGGCATCCAGGATTACGATGCAGTTATACTTGGTGCTTCCATCCGCGCTGAAAGGCCGTTAGCCAATGCGCGAGATTTTTTTTCAAAACATAAATATGAGCTCGCCCAAAAAAAACTGGCCATCTTTGTTGTCAGTATTACCGCATCAATTCCGGCCGGTGTTGAAATTGCAAAAAAGCGATATGCATCACAATTGCATAATCGATATCCCTGGCTCTCTCCCATGAGCATTGCAGCGTTTGGCGGTAAAGTAGATTTTAGCAAACTAAATCCTGTGATGCAGAATCTTGTCCGAAATGTCATGCAAGAAAAAGGTGTTCGCGGCAACGGCAGTTTTGACGCGCGTAACTGGGATGACATCCGGGCATGGGCGAAGCAAATTGCATTTCAACTTCAAGAACCATCCATTGTTGTTTAACTGCCTAGAATGTGTAAGTTTAATGTTTCATCTGTTTTTTCCATGATGAAGAGATATGGTCAATGGTTATGAAGATTCTTATCACATATAGCAGCGGTTATGGTACGACTAAAGAAGTGGCCGAAAGAATTGCTCACATTTTGGCAAGCGACGAAGACTTTGGGGTGACAGTTGAGAGTGTGGACAATATCTCTGAAATCAGGGATTTTGATGCCATTATCGTTGGCAGCTCGGTCAGAGCTGATCGACCGCTGGCGAACGTGCGCGACTTTTTTGCGCAACACAATATCGAGTTGGCAAAAAAACATTTAGCTATCTTTGCTGTTTGCCTGGCGGCAAATTGTTCCGAGGGGCGCGACCGGGTGAAACGGGATTATATCGCACAAATTACCGACAAATATCCCGCTATCAAGCCGTTCAGCACCGAAGCATTTGGCGGTAAAATCGATTTCGAACAGCTCAATCCGGTCATGCAACAATTGATGAAAAGAGTTTTAGTGAAAATGGGCATCGAAGGTGAAGGCAGTGTGGATACAAGAGATTGGGATTTTATCGAATCCTGGGCCGTAGAAGTACGGGATCATCTGCGCCAGGCCGCTTGAATAGATCAATTCGTGATGACAGGAAGTGTGATCTGTGCCTCTGGCACAATCAATCCTTTGGCGTGTTGGCCAATCTCTATTCGTGAGAAAGCATCTTCAATCGTCTTGCAGGGTATCATGCCGATTTTTTTTACAATATCCGATGCAAGGCTCGAAATGAAATAAATTTTAGTCTTTTCCGTTTTTTCCTTCAACGCTAATGCTGTCTGGCCATTTATCCTGTAATCGTTCAACAGCGCCTGGCCAATCTCCCGTGTTGTGCCATACTCAAAATAGGGAAGAAAGGTTTTTGAGCCAACACCCTCACGACACTCGGCTAAAACAACCAACGTTCCGTTCTTTTGGACCGCCTGATAGGCATGATGAATCGATTTGTGTGCCTGAATAAGATTGATGTCTGACGGGCAACCACCAGCGCTGGCAATGACAATATCCGCCCGCTCGGGCAAAGTACATGTATACAACTTTTCAACAAGAGGAACGAGTTTTTTTTGCGTTTCAAGAATCGGTCCGGCCTTGCAGCCGACAATTTCACCATCTTTTGACAAAACAACCTGCAACGACAAGGCGTTGGGCACAAAATCAACAACCTGCGACACATCGAGATACACCGGATTTGTTTCCATATTACCATTTTGAGCGTGTGGATGAAATCGCCCGTCTTTGGTGATCGTCAAACTATGATTTTGCCGGATCGTTTCGTACGCCGCTACACCGGGCAGCAGCATTTTTGCTCCGCCTCCAAATCCGGCAAAATAATGGTACATTATCGCGTTAATGGTGATGATAAAATCCGCCTCTTTCACCATTTTGTTCAAGACAACCAGTGTTCCGTAGCTTGTTTTTCCCAAAAACGTCAGGCGATCGTTCGCAAGGGCGTCGTGTTGAATCGTGGGTATCTGATCGTAAATATCCGGCGAGATGATTTCTCTAACTGTCGCCTCAGACTGTTGTGCGTGGCTTCCATTGGCGACGAGAATCTTGATGTCCGCCAAAAATTTGTTTTCGAGATGCTCGATGAGAGGGGGAAGGATTGACGATAAATTACATTTTCTTGTGTGATCCGGTACAATGAAAAGTATGTGGGCTCTTTTATTGATTCGATCGGTGAGTTGTGTTGCCAACTTGTTTATGCCACCTTGAATATTCTCTGCTTGCGGGGCAAAAGAAAATGGCACGTTTTTTTGCACAACGTGCCATTCAATCGCCTCAGGCGCAACAAAATGAACAAACGAATCACCGTATTTTAATTTCATGTCTTGAGCAGCTCTAAAATTTCTGCGCCGTGTTCGGCAGCTTTGACTTTATGAAAAGCGTGCTCAATGATGCCATCTTTGCCTATGACAAAAGTCTTGCGAATCATGCCCATATATGTTTTACCATACATGCTTTTTTCACCCCATGCGCCATAGGATTCTGCCACTGTATGGTCTTCATCTGATAACAACGGAAAGTTCAGATCATATTTGCCAATGAATTTTTCATGTGATTTCAGACTGTCCGGGCTCACACCCAAAACCATGGTATCCTGGCTTTCAATCGCGGCAAGGTTATCGCGAAACGAACATGCTTCTTTCGTACAGCCCGACGTATCATCTTTGGGATAAAAATAGAGGACAACGCGTTTTTTACCTTTATAGGAACTGAGTGATATTGTTTCTCCCGTGCTGGCTGGCAATGAAAAATCGGGTGCCCTGTCACCGGGTTGCAGATGAACGTTTTCGCTCATATTTGTCTCCTTTTTGTTCGTGTCAAATAATCGATGAACATAACAGACGACAGGAAAATAAAATTCCATACCTCATTTTAATGAGTCTTGCAGGTAGGATATTCCTTGTTCAAATGCGGTGAGATGGATTCGCAAATCATACGAAAAAGGTTGGGGATCGCAGATATTATCGCGCGTCAGCATGGTCAAACGATCCTGGTCTATGGGGGCGGAAGGAAAGATGCTCATCAAGCCCACAAGAATTCGACTCATAAAAATCGGCAGCGGGAAAAGTCGAACCTTTTTGCCGATGGTTTTTGCAATGGTGCGGAGCTGTTCTTTAAAAGTGAGTGGCTGGGGGCCGCCGACGTCGTATGTTTTGCGAAAGGTTTTTTCATGCTTGAGGGCACTGACAAATCCGTTGGCGACATCAAAAACAGAAACAGGTTGATGACGAAAAGTTCGAAAACCAAAATGCGGCATAATACCCAAAGGCACTTTTGCGATCATCCTGGCCAACATACTATAAATCGCATCGCCTGGTCCAAAGATAAACGAGGGACGGAAAATTGTATAAAGCAAACCACTCGTTCGAACGTAATCTTCAGCCTGGCCCTTGGTTCGATAATAGGGTGTCGAGCCGTTCACATCCGCTCCCAGCGCGCTCATGTGAATGAATCGTTCAATGCCCTGGGCTTTGGCGAGGTCGACCATGTTTTTTGTGGCTTCAAAATTAAGCTGCGTAAAAGTAATATTTTTTTTCTTGTTCTCTTCGATAATAGCGACGAGGTGAATGACCGCATCGCAATTGGTCAACACACCCTCGAGCGATGCCGGATTTGTGACATCACCAATAACGGCTTCCGTACCATCAGCATTGATTTTTTCCGCCTGGCTGAAATTCCGAACCAGGCAGCGAACCGCAAAGCCCCGGCGCCGTAATTCCTTTAAAATAAAACCGCCAACATAGCCAGTAGCCCCTGTCAGGAAAATTCTCATACACGAAGTTTTTCAATTGGTTGTTTATCTGGGATCAATAATTTTGCCTATAAACAAAATAGTCCCGCTGCTTTTTTCCCGTATGCAAAAAATAAATGGTCGATCAATGCGCATAAAGAATCCGCTTGGCCCGCCGACCGATGTGAGCGAAATGGCCACAGATGTGGCTGCGGCTGCTTCCGTGCCCTCTTCATCGACATCGACAAAAGTTTTATGCAGCACATCGCTGATGAACAGATTTCCATCTTTGTTGATGCCGGTAAAGTCAGCCTGGCGGCTGAAAGCAATCGACATGCCCATGGCGGATAAAATGCCGGGGAGCGACTTTTTGTACTCGATTTTAAATTTGGGCATTTGTAGCGTTCCCGGCTGATTTGTCAAAGATCCCATCCAGGATGCCCAATTTGTGCTATTGAGCCGGGCTAAAATATCATCCACGGATTTATCGTTGTGGGGCAATAAGAGTGTCATTCGAAAGTGCTCGTTGCCGTATGGCAGATCAATGGCCTGCATCAGATCATTTTCCAGGTAGGCAAAGTTTTGACTCTTCTGATGCATGAACGGCACCTGCACCCGTTCTGTTTCGGTGATAAAAAAAGTCTCATCACGCGTCGCAGATTTGTCAAATTCCAGCGTCCATGTTCCCTTGAAATAAATAGCATTGATCACATACATGACGGTCTGCGGCGGGATTTGATCAACGATCTTGTCGATTTTACCGTGGGTTTTGTCATCAACCCAGTTGTTGATGGTTTTTGGCGCCGAGGCTGAGCCAAAGTCAAGGGGACTCACTAAAGCATTAAAATAGGTCGCGTTCGTATTTTTAAATTCTGCTTCGACCTGAAAATCCGACCGCGACCAGATAGAATTGGCGATTTCAAATTTCACTTTGGGATCAATAGTTGTGAGGAGTTCGATCAACGATTGGTAGGCGCGGTTGATCTCTTCGGCGCTCATATTGTCAAATCCCAATGTTTGTCGCATGACAGATTCGGTCTCTCCGTTTGCGCCATTCAACGTCATGCCCAATGCCATGGAGACGCTGAGCGGTGAAATAAAAATGTTGGCCTCTTTTTCATCTTGTACAACTCGCACAAAAAGCTCGAGACCAAATTTATCACTCGCTTTGGTTACGCGCTGTTCATTTTGTGTCAAGGCTCTCATTTTTACAGTCTCCGGATCTGTTGATAAATCACGGCTGCACGCTGACGCCATCAGCACACCAGCTATAGTCAGGAAGACGGCTGTCAATTTCATGGCTTCTCCCTTTCTTGTCTATTCAAAAACGGGTTTGTCTGTTAAATTCGCTCACATGCAAACAAGTTCCCTTTTATTTTGTTGGAAAAAATTACGAGCCACGGATGAAACACAGATAATATCAATCTCTTGTTGATTCATACTTATTTTTTTAGTATGTTAAACGTTTGATTTTTTCGCACAATCCTCAGCATGTTTTAATATATGAATTTTTGCAAATATGCGACAGAATTATATTCGAAATTTTTGTATTATCGCTCATATTGATCACGGCAAGTCAACGTTGGCGGATCGGCTGCTCGAGGAGACCGGTACACTCACAAAAGCGGAAATGAAAGACCAGGTCCTGGACAGCATGGACCTGGAACGCGAGCGCGGCATCACCATCAAAATGCATGCGATCACCATGCGATACAAAGCGGCGGATGGTTTTGACTACACATTGAATCTCATCGACACGCCGGGGCATGTTGATTTCACTTACGAGGTTTCGCGCAGTCTGGCTGCCTGCGAAGGGGCGCTGCTGGTTGTCGATGCTGCACAAGGGGTTGAGGCGCAAACTGTCAGCAATCTTTATCTCGCTATTGAGAACGACCTGGAAATCATCCCGATCATCAATAAAATCGATTTGCCGAGCGCGCAAACCGAGGATGTCAAGCACCAGATTATCGACATTCTCGGCTGCTCTGAAGATGAGATTCTACTGGCCAGTGCCAAAGCTGGCATCGGCATCAAGGAGATTTTAGAGGCTGTTATCCGGCGGGTGCCGCCTCCGGCTGGCTCGGAAGACGGACCAACACGTGCCCTTATTTTCGACTCTATGTTTAATTCCTATCGTGGTGCGGTCGCCTACGTGCGGATTGTTGAGGGTGAAATCCGCAAAGGAAAACAGATACAGTTCATGTCCACCCGAAAAAACTTTGAAGTTCAGGAAGTTGGCATTTTACGCATCCAGCTCATAAAGCGCGATGTGTTGAAGTCGGGTGATGTCGGTTATGTCATTGCCGGCGCCAAAGAAGTCAAGGATACCCGGGTCGGAGACACGATAACCTCGACCGAGAATCCGGCGCACAAACCATTACCCGGCTATCGTGAGCCCAAATCCATGGTGTTCAGCGGTCTTTTCCCGGCCGATGCTGAAAATTATGAGGATTTGCGCAACGCCCTTGACAAGCTGGCCCTCAACGATTCCGCGCTGTTTTTTGAACCGGAATCCTCGCTGGCGTTGGGCTTTGGCTTTCGCTGTGGTTTCCTCGGCTTGCTGCACATGGAAATTATTCAAGAGCGCCTGGAACGCGAGTACCAGCTCGACCTCGTCACGACCGTGCCCAATGTCGAGTTCCTGTGCCACACAAAAAAGGGCGAGATTCTCACAGTGGATAATCCCGCAAATTTACCCGGCCCGGGCGATATTGACTATGTGGAGGAGCCGTTTATCTCGGCTAATATTTTCACACCCGCCGAGTATGTGGGAGCTGTTATGACCCTGGCGCGCGAACGGCGCGGACTCTATCGAAATACCGAGTATATAGACAAGACGCGCGCCAATCTGCATTATCAATTCCCCCTGGCGGAAGTGATTTTTGATTTTTACGATCGCCTGAAATCAATCACAAAAGGTTATGCTTCATTTGACTATGAGTTTCTCGAATTCCGGCGCGGTGAGGTGGTCAAACTGGATATTTTGCTCAATGGCGAAAAAGTTGATGCGCTCTCTGTTATCGTGCATCGAGATAAAGCCTACGAATGGGGACGCAAAGTCGCCAGTAAACTGAAAGAGCTCATTCCACGACAGATGTTCCAGGTTGCCATTCAGGCGGCTATCGGCAGCAAGGTCATTGCGCGCGAAACGGTCAGTGCTCTGCGCAAAAATGTGACCGCCAAATGTTATGGCGGCGATATCACGCGCAAGCGCAAGTTGTTGGAAAGGCAGAAAGAAGGCAAAAAACGCATGAAACAATTAGGCAGAGTTGAGGTGCCACAAGAGGCGTTTTTGGCTGTTTTAAAAGTGGACTAAATAGAGCGGAATATCAAGGTGATCTCGGTTGTCAATTTAACAAAATCCTTCGACAAGAGACTCGCGGTCGATCATGTTGATCTGGAGGTCGCCAACGAGTTGTTCATCTTTTTAGGCCCGAATGGCGCCGGCAAAACGACCACCATAAAAATGATTACCGGCCTGCTACGACCGGATGAGGGTGAGGTCGTGCTTGGCGGTATCCATCTGCTGCAAAAGCCGGTCGAGGCAAAACGTCAATTCGGCTATGCCCCTGAACAGCCCAATCTTTATGAAAAGCTGACGGCGACTGAATTTATTGATTTTATCATGTCCGTTTATAACACGCCGTATGAGAGCGGTCGCGTGCGCATGCAACAGTTGTTTGAGATTTTCGAGATAGCTGATCGCGCCAATGACCTCATCGAAGATTTGTCGCATGGTATGAAGAAAAAGGTCTCCCTGATTGCGGCGTTGATTCATCAACCCAAAATTCTGTTTCTCGATGAGCCGACGGTTGCACTTGATCCCAAGGCGGCGCGCAATCTCAAGGATATTCTTTTTGGCCTGATCAAAAAAAACGTCACGGTGTTTATGACCACACATATTCTGCAAGTGGCTGAAACCATGTGCGATCGTATTGGCATTATCAATAAAGGGAAACTGTGTGCGATCGGTTCTTTGGCAGAGCTGCGGCAACAACACGGCGAACATCTCTCGCTGGAAGATTTGTTTCTTAAATTGACCGGTGAGCCCTACACCTCCAAAATAGACGAATTTTTGCGGACGTCCTGATGCTCAAACTGTTGCTTGTAAATGTGTTTAAAACGCGATGTGCCTATTTTCGACATGGTCGGCTGTTCAAGAAAAAAAGAGCCCTGTTTACCCTTTTAGGCCTGGCGATCTTGCCAGTGCTCATCTTTGCCCAAACCAAAGATATGTTTGCCGTATGGCTGCGCTATCCCAATGCGGGTGAAGAATTTCTGCAACGTTTTGTCTCGACTTCTTTTCTCGGCGTCCTGATTTTTCTCGTTCTCACGGGATTGCCCAATGTGCTGCACCATTTTTTTCTGGCCCCGGACCTCGTGCTCCTCACCTCACTTCCGATTGGTAAAAAACAGATATATACACAAAAGCTCGTCGAAGCTGCGGCAAATAATCTGGGAATGTATGTGGCGTTCGGGTTGCCTTTACTTCTTTCAATGAGTTATGTTCTGCATGCTTCGCCGATTGTTTATGGTGTTATTATCATCGCATCATTTCTGTTTATATTGATTCCCACCGGATTAGCTGCTGTTTGTGCGTTTTTGTTAGCCGGATTATTTTCAGTTAAAAAAATGCGGCGCTTTGCGACGCTGATTCTCGGATTCTTTATCATTTTTGGCTGGGCGGTTTTGCAGTTTGTGCGGCTCTCACGTCTCAATCCGCTGGCAGCCGAGTTTGAACCGGAAGCACTGATGCAGTTTAGCAACAGCACCCTGATCGTCGATCGACTCCTGCTCCCCAGTGATTGGATCGTCACTGTCGTTCACGCAGCGTCGAATGGTCAGGTGATAGCCGCTATGCTCAATCTTGGTCTGTTAGCGCTGCTGTCGGCGCTTTTGATAGGGGTGACGATCAACTGGCGAGCCCGGCTGGCATCCAAAGAGATACGAATCGATGCCTCAACTCATAGAAAGGCTGTCGCTGGCCCGGCTTTTACTTTTTATCCTTTTCGATTGGCGCATGCACTTTTCAGCAAAGATAACCGTCTGCTGTTTCGTGATCCGCGCTTTCTGCAGAGTACGTTGTTGCTGATGGTCATGTTTGTTCTTGCGCCATGGCTCACCCGGGTTGAAACCGGCACACCTCAGGGAACTTTTGACCTTTTTCTTCCGTATGTTCCCGTAACTATTTTGTCATTAATTGCGGCGTCATTATTGGCGCGACAAGCCGTGCCGATCGAACGACTCTCGTTTGTTTTTTTACTGCAGGCACCGTTGACCGCACGAGCCATTCTTTTGATGAAAACGCTGCGGATTGTCCTGATTCTGACGCCATTCGCACTCATTTCCCTGCTGATTGCAGGTCTAAAAACGGATGCCTCGGCGGGCTTGTTATTCAGTTTGGCAACCGTGCATGTCCTGCTCATTCTTTGTGGCACCATGCTTGGTCTGACGAGTGCGGTTTCGGCAACTCATTTTGACTGGATCGATCCGCGCTATATGATGAGTCCGTCAGGACATTTTATCGGCACATTCCTGACGCTTTTGTGTGGCGGTCTTGGTATCGGACTTTTTTATGCCGGACTTGAGTTGGGACATCAAATCATTGCATTTGTACTATTTTTTATCTATGTTTCGGTCGTTTTTGGCCTGAGTCTGCATGTAGCGCAGGTTCGTTTGAGCAAACTGGAATGGACGTATTAAAATATGGAACATCATGAGCAAGAAAAAGTCTAAAGCACGCGAATTTATCGAGTCTATTGGTGTGGCGCTGATTGCCGCGTTAATCATCCGGGCGCTGGTTATTCAATCCTATCGAATTCCTACGGGATCAATGAAAGATACACTGCTCATCGGTGACTTTCTCCTGGTGAACAAATTTATATATGGTATAAACACACCCAACAAGTTTTTTCTCAAATCTTTGCGGATACCGTCCACTCGCTTGCCCGGATTCAAAGAGCCAAAGCGCGGCGATATTGTTGTTTTTCGTTTTCCGAATGATGTCACGGTCGATTATATCAAACGATGCGTTGCTCTGGCCGGTGATACCATTGTAATTCGAGACTCGCAGCTCTATATAAATGGTCAGCCAGAGGGGATGGAAGAATTTTTGGAAACCAGGTGGGATCGTGAAGAAAACCGCAACCTGTCCTACTTTCGCATCACCAAAAAAGATGGGCAGCACTATATCATCCGCAAAGCCGCCGATCCGCGGCAACAAATGTCAAACTGGGGAGCCTATGTCGTACCGCCAAACCACATTTTTATGATGGGCGATAATCGCGACAACAGTTATGACAGCCGGATGTGGAAAGCGCTGCCGAACGAATATATTGTCGGACAGGCGCTGGTCATTTTTTTCTCATGGGACAAAATGGAGCCCCTGTTCAACCTGCATCGGAAAATTCGCTGGGAACGAATTTTTAGTGTGATCCGCTAATCAGTTTGCCCAGGACAGGATCCTCATAGCATGAGCGAACACACCGAGAGTAACAACCGTAAAAAACAAAGTGTGATCTCCGAATACGTGCAAGCGCTTTGTATCGCTATTTTTGCCGCGCTGTTGTTGCGTATTTTTGTTGTGCAAGCTTTTCGTATTCCAACCGGTTCGATGAAGGACACCCTGCTCATCGGGGATTTCCTGCTCGTGAACAAATTTATTTATGGCGTTCGAACCCCTGATCGTATTCCGGGAACAACGATAAATATCCCGTATGGCCGTTTACCCGCTTTTCGCTCTCCCAGGCGCGGGGATGTCATTGTCTTCAAGTTTCCCAGCAATACGTCTGTGGATTATATCAAACGATGTGTCGGCTTGCCTGGAGATACTGTTTTGGTCCGACACAATAGCGTGTATGTGAATGGCGTCAGCGAGGGTGAGGAAAGGCTTTTACAAAAAAAATATGATCCGCAAGAAAACGCGACGTTTGGTTATTATCAAATCACGACGCCCGACGATCGCACCTATATCATTCGAAAAAAAATCACCCGGCCATCAGCACTGCAGAATTATGGGCCGGTGGTGGTCCCACCCGAGCACTTTTTTATGATGGGCGACAATCGCGATAACAGCTCGGATAGCCGTTTTTGGGGATTCCTGCCGAGCGACTACATTGTCGGTCGAGCCCTGATGATTTATTTTTCATTTGATGCAGAAAAGTGGCAATCGCGCTGGCGAGTGTTTGAAGCCGTGCGATGGCAACGACTGTTTAACCTCATCCGCTGATTCATGGCCGCCGGTCTTTACATCCATATTCCCTTTTGCCGTTCCAGGTGTATCTATTGCGATTTTTATTCGACGACTCGTCTGGCTCGTATCGAGCCGTTCCTGGCCGCGCTGCATCGGGAGATTGGGCTTTCAAACGATTCGTTCTGGCACAACCAGCATTTTGCCACGCTTTATCTTGGTGGAGGTACGCCGTCGCTTTTATCGCCCGAGCATATATCAACGCTTTTATCTGTTCTTTTTGATACGTTCACCTTTGATAGCAATGTCGAAATTTCCATGGAAGCGAATCCCGGTGCTTTATTCATGCAGAATGTGCCGGGTTATAAAAAAGCCGGCGTGAATCGTTTGACCATTGGTGTTCAGTCCTTTGAGGATAACGAGTTGAAATTCCTACAGCGAATTCATTCATCCGCAGACGCATTGGCGGCGCTGCGGGCGGCTCGCCGAGCCGCCTTTGATAGCCTTGGTATGGATCTCATTTTCGGGATTCCCGGGCAATCTTTAGCCTCCTGGCAGCACACGCTGGCGACGGCGGTCCGGGAGCGCCCCGAACATATCTCGTTATACGGTCTCACCTATGAGCAGAGCACACCGCTATGGTCCCGGTACGAGAGGGGCGAGGTGTCCAAATGCGAGGAAGAATTGGAGCGAGAGATGTTCCTGGCCGGCATCGGCCTATTGAAGGAGGCGGGTTATGAACACTATGAGATTTCAAATTTCGCTCTGCCAGGTTTCAGGTCAAAACATAATCAGAAATATTGGGATTCGAGTCCATTTCTGGGTCTGGGGCCGTCCGCGCATTCGTTTGACGGGGTAAAAAGGTGGTGGAATGTTGATGATTTGACGGTTTACACCAAAATCTTGTTCGACGGCGAACGGCCCATAGAGGATGAGGAAGATCTCGGTCTTTTGGAACGGATTGAAGAATTGGTATTATTGGGATTGCGTCGAAAGGAGGGGATGTCGCTTGTTGAATGGGAAGAGCTGACCGGTGTGGTGGCGGCACAATTTATCGATCTGCTGCAGCACCGTTTTGGCGCTGTTGATCGTGGAGAAGGATTTTTTTTCTCGCCTGCCGCTAACGTGCTAACGCACTATAAAAATCGGCTATGCTTGACACAACAGGGGCTTTTGCTGTATAATACTATTTGTGAAAATATCTTCAGTCTTGTAAATAAAGAACTTGTAAACGATTGGCGTGACAGGAAAAACAAATTTTAATCTTGACATTCGCAGCCGAAAAAATTATATTAAACGGAAGCAGATTTAAAGTTCGGCAAACATATATACCACAAGAACTTACATCTAAAAGTGCGAAAACGGTGAATCCAATCCACCTAAATATTTTTAGACGTGCTAAAACAAAGTCAACCCGCAGCATATTTATTTTTTTAAATTATAAAAAAAAATTGCATATCATTTCTTAATTTCGTGGTAAAGAGAGAAGAGAGAGGAGGTGATTTGAGTCGACTGTTGCAAACGTACGATGAAATATCGATTGCGAAGCAAACAAATCAACAATTGACCCTCATTAGACTAATTTAGGAGGAAAAGCATGTTGAAGAGAGTTTTAGTCCTGAGTTTGGTCCTGATGATTCCCGCTTGTGTATTCGCAGCCACAACCGGAAAAATCATTGGGCAAGTCACTGATAAAGCGACCGGTGAGGCATTGCCGGGTGCCAACGTGATTGTCGAAGGGACATCACGTGGTGCCGCGACCAATGTCGACGGTGGTTTTATCATTCTCAATGTTCCCCCGGGAATTTACACGGTCACCTCAACATTCATTGGTTATGAAACGGTGAAAATCGGAAATATCCGCGTGTCTGTTGACTTGACGACCGAGGTGAATTTCCAGCTTCCCACAGAAGCGATTGAAGTGGAGTCCATTTCAATTACAGCCGAGCGTCCCCTGGTCAACAAAAATGCAACCAACGAGACGCACATTATGACTGCCGACGACATTGAAAATATGCCGATTCGTTCATACGCCGGCGTTGTGTCCACGGCATCCGGTGTGGTCGCTGCGCGTGCGCAGATGTACGTCCGCGGTGGTCGAGCCGATGAAATGGCCTACTATGTTGATGGTGTCTACACCAACGACCTTCGAACCGGTCAGCGTGTCGGTGATGTACCGGTAAACTCGCTTGAGCAGATCAACTATCAAGCCGGTGGTTTTAACGCCGAATACGGCTTTGCCAATTCAGGTGTGGTCATCGCTTCATCAAAATCGGGTGGCAGCAATTTTAACCTGACCGGCGAGGTCATTACCGATGAATTTTTAAGCCGCAAAAATCAAAGTTTGGGCACCTATTCGTATGGATACAACGTGTACAATATGAGCCTGAGCGGCCCTGTCGTTTCAAATAAAGTAAAGTTTTTTGTATCCGGAGAAAAATCGTACTTGGCCGATCGCCGTCCGTCTGCCGGTGAGCATCCTGTTCTTGATGGTGATTTCACCTCGGAAGAAATCCTGTACCGCACGCAGGATATGGATAGCCTCGGCATTCCGCTCGATCAACGGCTATTGCCAGTACGCATGCAAGGCGGTATCGTCCCGAATAACTATCTCGACCGATGGGCCGTCAATGGCAACCTGCTCTTTGATTTGAATCCGGTGCGATTCAAGCTTGGCGGTAACGCGACTTTTGATAAACAACAGATTTATAGCAACGCTTTTTCCCTGGTCAATTATGATCATAATCAATTGCAGGAGAATTACAACTATTCGGGATATGGCAAAATTACCCACACCCTGGGCGCAAGAACCTTTTATGAAGGTACTCTCTACTACTCAGAATTCAAGCAGGAGTGGGGTGATCCCATTTTCTGGCGTAATATGATGGACTATGGCGATAAAGATGATGTCAACAATAATGGCAAATTTACGCCTGAACTGCCCGGCGCGAGCGTTGTTGGCTATGCTGTGCCTCGATTGGGACAGGGCATTTTCACGCCGCCGGTAACCTTTACCCAATATCATTTAAACAGAGCCTCGGTACTTGGGGCCAAGTTCGATTTCACACATCAACAGAACAATCATGAAATCAGAACCGGTTTTGAGTATCGGTACAATACACTCCGACGCTATGCCCTCATTCGACCCTGGGCCCTGGCATCGACAATTGAAAATGAGCCAAATATTGACCGGACTCTATTGTATCGGACGGGCTATACGGAATCCTTTGGCTATCCCGCCTATTTCGCAGGCGATAATGTTGATCCGTCGCAGACGTCCGACGAAGGATTGGATGATGCCCAACACCCGATGCTCGGTGCATTTTATATTCAGGATAAAATCGAATTGGCAGACCTGGTGCTGAACCTTGGTTTGCGATTTGACTATGTCAATGCAAATGATCAACGACTCGTCGATCCATACAATGTCAAGATTACCAATGGTCTCATTGATCAGTCGACCCTGGAAGATACCGAGGCACATATGTCTGTCAGTCCCCGACTTGGTCTCTCTTTTCCGGTGACGGACAAAACGGTATTTCATGCCCAGTTTGGCAAGTTCACCCAGCAGCCGGAACTCCGCTATCTCTACACCGGCTGGAACTATCTGGCGGCTCAGCTCTCCCAGGGTAACCAGGTGGAAGTGGGTAATCCGGATCTTCGACCAGTCACTACAACAGCGTATGAAATCGGTATTGGCCAGCAACTTGGTATCAACTCATCCATCAGCTTGACAGCGTATTATAAAGAGATCGCTGATCTCATCGTGTTGAAAAACCGCGTCAACGCCAAACCAATCACCTACGCCCAATACCAAAATGGTGACTATGGTACGATCAAAGGACTGTCATTTACCTATCGTTTGCGACGCACCAAAGGTTTGACGGCCAATCTCAATTATACCTTGCAGTACGCTTCCGGCACCGGCTCAACGTCCAATTCCAATTTTTACGTGACATGGATTGGTCAGGAATATTATCCCACTTTTGTCGCGCCATTGGCATTTGACCAACGCCACACCGCTTCCATAAATCTGGATTATCGGTTTGGCGGCGATGCGAGTCCGGTTTTCCGTGATATGGGGATAAATCTTTTGGCATCGCTGGGTAGTGGATTCCCCTACACACCAAAACGTGTTGCGGATACCATCTGGGGTGCCCGATTCTCGACAGCATTCCCGGTCGCCGCGACAAACTCTTCTTATTCAAACTGGACGCACAGGATTGACCTGAGATGGGATAAATCCTTCACGATTGCAAGCCAGAAACTAAATGTATATCTCTGGGTGATCAATTTATTAGGCAGCAAGATGCCGTTCAATCAGGCCAACACTCGTAACTCGATTGATATGAACTATGGCGGTGAATATGCCGCTGGCATCTATGAAGCAACCGGTCGGCCGGATGAAAATGGCTGGCTGGCAACCGAGAATGGTAAAAGCTGGGTTGAAACCAGCGGTGGCGCCAACGCCGAAGCGATGTACAGGGCCGGTATCAACAGCCCGAATAACTGGGAAGAACCACGCCAGATTCGTCTCGGTGTGCGGTTCGAGATTGCTCCATAACCAAAATGCCTGAAGCGAGATGAGCGCTTTGCTCATCCCGCTTGCGGAGATGAACAATTTTGAAAATTATCCCGGTTACTCACTTAAGGAGATTAAACTATGAGTAAATTACATAAAGCTTTAATTCTATTCCTGGTGTTCGGGCTTGTGGTCGTCGCAACGGGCTACAAGATTGGACACGCAGCGAAGAGAGCGGCCGATGGTGATTTGTCGTTGGCAAAACCATTGGCAAAAGACTATCAGCAATTTGACGGCAACACCATTGCATGCTGGATGGGAAACGATGGTCAGATTGTCACCCAGGTAGTCACTGGCGGCTCTGGTATGGAGTGGCCAAAAGGTAGTAACAAAACGATCGATTATGCATCCGGTATCTGGCTATGTGGCAAAGATCCAAGTGGTTCAATACGTACAGCGTGTGCCGAGTACTCATCGGAATTTCAACCTGGTCCTCTTGGGTCCGATCCGAAAGATACCAAATATCGCATTTATAAAATCAGCAGCACCGATAACCGTGAAGAGGGCGAAGGTGATTGGGAAGAATGGCCCTATGACCTGGGCGCGCCCACGTTGAAAGCAGCGGATGGCTCCGACAGTCTTGATGCGGATGGCAAAAAAATCCCGGGATTGATCGGTGATCAAACGATGTTCTGGGTGATGAATGACGGTCAGGCAGCAGCACATGCCAACGTTTTTTCGACATCACCAATGAATGTTGAGGTTAAGGTCACTGTTTTCGGTTTTAATAAAGCTGATCCACTTGGCAATATTATGTTTATGCGTTTTGAATTCGAGAACAAGGGTAATATCAGCTTTGATTCCTGTTATGTCGCCTTGTGGGACGATCCAGACCTGGGTGACGCAGCCGACGACCTGGTTGGCTGTGATACGACGCTCAGCCTCGGATACTGCTACAATGGCGGTCCGGTTGACGCCACCTATGGCACCACACCCCCGGCTATTGGTATGGACTTTTTCCAGGGCCCGGAAGTCCCTGTCGGCAGTGGCAATTATCTGCCAATGACTTCTTTTGTTTATTATTGGAATGGTGCCCCGGATCCCTTTGGTGATCCTGAAGACGCTCCGCAGATGTTCAACTTTATGAAAGGTTTCACCAGCGATGGTACATCGTATACTGACGCCGAGGGACAGCCGACAAAATTTGTCTTTGCCGGTGATCCGGTGACCGGTTCAGGGCACCTCGATGATCACGCTGATGACCGTCGTTTCTTGATGTCTTCCGGTCCATTTACCTTGAATCCCGGTGATCGTCAGGTTGTTGTCGGCGCCAAAATCATTGCCCCTGGAACCGATAACAAAAGTTCTGTCACAGCATTACGATTCTTTGACTCTTTCGCCCAAAACGCGTTTGATAATGATTTTGTCTTGCCGCAACCGCCGGCACCGTCTGTCACCGCAACGCAAGAATCCGGCAAAATTGTGTTGACATGGCAGGATGACAATGACAAGTACAAAGACATTGAACAATACAGCTTTAGCGGCTATGAATTTGAAGGCTATAATGTCTATCAAGGTGAATCCGAATCCGGTCCATGGAAATTAATCGCCACCTATGATATAGTGAATGATTACGGTATTGTCTTCGATAACACTTTTGATGTCGCAACTGGTTTGGTCCTCGAGAAGCCAGTCGCTTTTGGTTCAAACTCCGGCATGAATCGCAATATTACGATTGATATGGACAATATCACCGGATTGGCGCTTTACAATTACAAACAATACTACTTTTCAGTCAACTCTTATGCAGTGAATCCGGATGTATCACCCAAAGTGGCAGAAAGTGGTTACAATGCCGTTACTGTTATGCCTCATTCAGCACCGCTGGGTATCAAGGCGAACGCAGCAGTCGATGAATTGCTACAAGGTGATCATACCGCAGGTATCAGCGATGGAGATGCCTTTGCCATGGTTGTCGATCCTCTTAAATTGACTGGTGCCAATTATAAAGTCAGCTTTGATACACTCGGTGGTGAATATGTCTGGAGTGTAACAAACACGACGACGAATGAGATGGTTGTGAAGAATAATAGCAACCAATCCGGCGATGAAGATTATCCCATTGTTGAGGGTTTGAAATTCTATGTCACTGGACCTCCGCTGCAAGCAAAATCTTATGCTGCTCAAGGCACACGCTGGATCACCGGCGTCAACTGGGGTGGAGCTGTGTTTTTCGGTGGTGCTGATATTGGCCTTAACTTCTTTGGCAGCACGTTAGCTCCGCCTGAACTTATACCGGTAGAATTACGTTTTGCTGCTGATACAACCAGTGGGCCGGCGGACGGTTGGCAAATGGAAGGTGCAGTATATAATCGCGCAGCAGGATATGCCTACCAGGGTATTGGCAAATTGCCTTTTACGGCATGGGATATTTCCGATCCAGATAATCCGCGTCAGTTGAATGTCTGTTTTGTCGAAGATGAGCGTTCAGGAAACGCCAACTTGCGTTGGGATATGGGTGGTTACAACGCCGCTGATAATTGTTATGGCGATTGTCTCTCCGGCGACGGCGGTCGTGAATATATCTTTATTATGGATAGTGATTATAATGGCGGCGTCGATTACAATGCAGAGAACGATGGTACAGGCGCTGACGTCCAAATGGCGATTTGGCCGAATCAGCGCGGTGATCATCCCTGGTTGGAAGCCGAATTTCAAATGCAGCTCTATCCGAACTACATCAATAATGAAAACGATGTGTTTGAAATAGCAACAAACGCTGCTGATGTCAGTGCAGCAGTAGCAGGCGCCCAGCTTGACAACATTAACGTTGTTCCGAATCCCTATTGGGCCTGGAGTCCAAATGAAAAAGAACCGACGACACGTATTATTCGATTCACCAACATGCCTGAACGCGGGGCGACGATACGCATCTTTGATTTGGCCGGCAATCTCGTCCGTGTTATTGATGACGCGGCACGCGAGGCGCAAGGATCATTGGGCACAGCATCCGCCCAGTGGGATGCGCGCAACGCTTCCGATGTACCTGTCGCCAGCGGTATGTATCTCGTACATGTCGAAGTTGACGGTGTAGGCGAAAAAGTGCTCAAACTGGCTATAGTCAACAGGGATGAAAGATTGATCTATTATTAATCACATTCTCTGATTATCTGAAGATTATAACCAGGTTGATAAAAAAATGAAAGGAACTTGCTATGAAATATAAAGGTTTCTTAGTGATAACACTCGTGTGCGTCCTGTTACTGAGCGCACATATTTTCGCCGGCACAGGAAAGCGAATTGCTACCGCCGGCGCGACGGAACTGCTCATCCCTGTTGGCGCCCGCTCAACAGCCCTTGCGGGCGCATCTGTGGCCGGCGTCGGTGGCATCGATGCTATTTATTGGAACCCGGCCGGCGTTGCGTTAGCCGACCAAAATACCGAGGCCCTCTTCTCGTACCAAAACTGGATCGGCGATATTAACGTCACCTATCTGGCCGCCACCTCCAAGCTGGGTGCTATTGGTAGCCTCGGACTGAGCGTCAAAACGTTAAATTTTGGCGATATTATGGAAACAACGGTCGCTAATCCGGAAGGCACAGGGTCGACCTTTTCGCCATCCTATCTGACCCTCGGCGTGACGTATAGCCGGAAAATGACCGACCGTATCCTGTTTGGCGCAACAGCGAAAATGGTGTCCGAAAAAATCATGGGTACAGCAGCTACAGGTGTTGGCTTTGATTTTGGTCTGCAATACGTCAGCCCGCTCGGTGGCTTGAAACTCGGCGTTGTACTGACCAACTTTGGCGCTGATATGAAATTTGACGGCAGCAATCTTGAAGTCCGCACCGTGCTCCCGGGAACAGAAGCCGGTACAACACTGTCATCCGTGGCGATTCCACCGGCATCATTCGACTTGCCGTCACAGCTCAAAATAGGTGTTTCTTATCCAGTGCAATTTGGTCAGGATATGGGACTGGACGTGATGGGTACATTTGTCAACAACGCCTATTCTTTTGATCAATATATCGTGGGCGCCGAGTTTGACTTTAGAAACGCAGTCTTTTTCCGAGCCGCTTACGCCCTGGCGTATAAAGAAGGATTGGAAGATCAAAGCGAGGGCTTTGTCAGCGCGAATGAAGACTTTTTATTTGGTCCTTCTTTTGGTCTCGGCTTGAAATTAGGCAAAAGCGTGCCAATTGCCCTGGATTACGCCTACCAGGTCACCGAATTCTTTAATGATGCGCAATGGTTGAGCTTGACCGTTGGATTCTAAATTAAAGAAATGATAATCACAAAGGGTTGACCCCGTTTCGGAGTCAACCCTTTCATTTTTTAAGGATCTTGGTATGAACAAAACAGGCGTATTCTTACTTTTTTTATCGTTATTTCCAATATTGTTGCAAGCACAAAACCTGCGCGTAAGTGTCGATTGGGCTCTGTTTGATGTTGATGCTGAAAATACATTTATCGAGATTTATTTTAGCTTTTTACAATCCGATTTAAATTTCACAAAGACTGATCAACACTGCACCGCCACAACTCTGGGTCAGTTTTTTGTCCTGAAAAATGAAGAGATCGTCAAGGAATTTGCCTGGAAAACAGAAACTGTTGTCCAGGATACGCTTGAACTCGAGCAGCAAAAAAATATAGTCGATAAAGTAGGATTTCTCATCCCGGTTGGGGAATATGACTGCAAGTTTCGTCTAACGGATCTCGTGAACCGAGATAACGCCGACAGTACTACGTGGATTTTGAAGAATCTCTCCCCGCCCGCAAAACCACATCTCTCTGAAATTCAATTGGCTTCCACAATTCGGCGTGCGCAGGAAGAAGAAAAATCCTCCCCTTTTTACAAAAACAGCCTTATTGTTGAACCCAATCCGAGTTTGATCTATAGCTACAACAAGCCGGCACTTTTCTTTTATCTGGAAGCCTACAACCTCGACGCCGCCGTTTTGCCAGGAGGGTACACTGTTAAATATTACGTCAATGATTCTGATGGAGATCTGGTTCAGGACATTGATCCCAAAAGTGTGAAAAAAAATCAGGTTGTGAATCGCAGCGTTGAATTTGGCATGTTGAATGTTGGTGAGTTAACAACCGGCAGTTATGTATTTGTCGTCGAGCTCCTGGATATGAATAATAATATCTTTGCAACACAACAGAAAAAATTTTACGCCTTGCAAAAAGATGCTTTTCAGCGACAAGCCATGGTGGTTCAGACCGTACCTTTTGAAAGCAGTATCTTTGCAACAATCGATTCGGCGGACATAGAAACAGAATTTCAGATGATTTTTTACATCCTGACCAAAGAAGAACACCCGGTTTATAAAGGAATCACCGGTCTGGCAGCCAGGCGGCAGTTTCTGTATGGCTTTTGGCAATCTAAATTTCCCTCGGAAAATGTGAATGACAATCCGCATCGAAATGAGTATTTTAATCGCAAAAACATTGCCGATGAACGATTCAATGCTTTCAAAATGTCAGGATGGGTAACTGACAGAGGACGCGTTTATATGGTGTATGGTGAACCGGATGATATCGAACGCTATCCCATGGAGCCGCAATTGTATCCACACGAAATTTGGTTTTATAACGACCTCCAGGGCGGTGTCCGTTTTGTCTTTGTCGACCTGGAAGGACATAAAAACTATCGTCTCATTCACTCGGATCTGGATGGGGAAATCTCGGATAGAAACTATCGCAATACACTTCAGCGCGGCTATTAATAATAAAACCAGATCGTTCGGTAATCCCGAATATTCTCGCCTCGCGCGGCCAACTCTTCCAGGTAATCGTAAATAGGCACATCGACATAATTATAGGGCGGGATCGCGCTGATGTTCTTTTCCCACGGATGGAATTCATACACCCGCGAGCCATCCGGCAAAATCATCACCAGCCGGTGATCCTGACCGGCGCGCAGATGATTTTTCCCCAACCTCGGTACGTTAAAAACCGGTTCATCCGTGCGATCCAGTCCCGGCAACAACCGCGCCTCTTCCTTGCGCTCCTGTAAAATGCGCGCGATTGGCACCATATAACGAGCGGTCTCTTCCTTGCCTTTCATGTTGAACGTATAATAGGGGTCGACACCAATGGATTTTAAATCCTTGCGCAGCTTGGCGGTTTCGAATCGTCTTGAATTTTCAACAGTGTACACTTGCTGATTGTAGACACCGATGCCAGCTCGGCGACACTTTTGTACGGCGTGCATGGACTCTCGTGTGATCTCGTACGAATGCTCAAAATGCGTGACCAGCGCAATCTCCCGCTGCGGCGGTTGGTGAAAATCTGCCAACATGTTGACCAGATTTTCGGTGAACCGCATGGGCAGTACCACGGGTGTGCGACTGCCGATGCGAATACGATAAATGTGTTTTTTGGCCGCTAGAATTTCCAAAATGCGCTGCAATTGGGCATCGTTCATGATGAGCGGATCACCGCCGGTGATGAGCACGTCACCAATCGATTTGTGCTCGTCAAACCAGGCGAGCGCCTCGTCTATTGTGCTTTTTGTCGCCAACGCTTTTGGCTCCAGCACCCGTTCAATTTCCCAATTGCGCTGACAATAAACACAAATCTGCGCGCAGGTATTGAATGGCTTTAAAATGGCAATGACCGGATAACGCCGCGTCACCAGGTCTATCGGCGAGGTGTCATGTTCACCCATAAAATCAAAAGAGAGCTCGCGGTCTTTTTGATGCTCGACCATTTTGTCCACATACTCTTTTGGCGGAATCACTTGCGCCCGAATCGCGTGATCGTAGCCAATCGAGAGTTTGGAATCCATTAAACCGAGATAATAGGGCGTGATGCCAAACGCCACCTTGTTTTTGACCGCTTTATCAACCGCTTCTTTTTGTTCATTGGTCAGCTCGATGAGGTCCAATAGCGGCTGCGCACTTTTTATGACATGCTTCAAATGCCAGCGGTAATTGTGCCAATCCTCCTCTTGCCCGCCAAAGTATCGCAGGATTTTACTCCGGTTTTCAGCACGCCAATCCACCACCTCTTCTTCCAGGCCGGATGGATACTTTTTAAAGTATTTTTGGACGCTGGAGCCCAGATCATCTAAAATTTGCATGCGCACTGTGGCCGCCTCCCGACCCTTCATCTTGAGAAATTCCGGAATGCCCTTTTTGACCTGATCATTTTCCAGATAGATATTCGATTTGCCGATGACACCGCGAAAAAGATTGATGAATTCCAGGATAAATCCGACGGAAATCTTGCTCGACAGTTCGCTCCTTTTCTCTCGCGCCAATTTCCACAAGCTGTCGAGGGCGGAAAATTCGGTGCGAAATTCATTGATCGGTCCGATGATACTCTTGAAAACGCGGATGCAATCGCGAACGGTCGCTTTTTCGAGAATGTGAAGATCATTATCCACGGCAAATATGGCGCGCTCCGACTGTTCAAGGTAGCCGTACAGTGCATCTCTGGCCTGTTCAATATCCGGAGCATTTTTTAAAATGTCATAAATCTCCGGATTGGACGCCCATAATCGCTGCAAATAGGCGTCATAATCGACGTCAAAATGCGGTTTGAACAAACTGACTTCATCGGTGAATACATCGTCCAATATTTTTGTCGTCACCCATTTCACTTTGGGTGAGGCTGCGGTTTTTTTTGATTTTGCGGTATCCGAATTTTTGGGGGGAGCGATGGTCATGCTTCGCCTCCTTTTTATTGCGAATATATTTGAACAACCCAAGCTGGTAAAAGCCGAAAGAATGCAGCACTATAATATCCATAATGTGGGAGAATGTCAAGGGAAACTCCGCACGGTCTGTAAAGCCTCAAAAGACTGCCGAAAAACTGATGAATGGACCTCACAAGGGGGCGCTGGTCGGAACCTAAAATATTTGCAGCCCGAATTTTATCAATGTAATATAAAGCAGGCTATCGACGTTAAGCGACCCCTTGTGAGGATACTGATTTGACTTTTTCGACAGTCTCTTGAGGTTTTATCACCGCTTCCAGCTGCAGCCTAAAAATCAAGCCACTCACGCCCCAAACTTAAAACCGATTGACCAAGCGTATTTCCACCCCGCGAAACTCGGGTTCATATCGGCAAATGCCGCCGACGCATACAAATCCCGCCTGGCGTGACCCATAGAGGATGTGCAGTTCCTGGTTGTTGAAAAAGTTCAACGTCAGCTGGCCATAGAGCCAGGTGTGGCGCTCCATCTTTATATTATTGAGTTTAAATTGATTGGTATATTCCCCCACCAGGGCCAGGCTGCCGTAGGGCGAGCGCGAGTATTCAATCAGGAGCAGTTCGGTGTCGTACTCGCTCAAATCAAGGAGATTTTTCGTGTGTTGATGTTGCCAGCTCAGGTGAATCAGATCACGCTTCGATAATACAACCTGCGGATCAATGATGCTGGTTATATTTTCCGTATTGGTAGTGAAATCAAAGGTCCAGGCGCCGGCAAGACGTGTCTCTAATTTGTTGTCAAAAAAGACGTTATGACTTTCCAGATAATATTCTTCGAACAGGCGCTGCTTTTTGTGCGACAGCGTTTTGCTGTGATTGGCAATCACATCCCAGGTTGTTGTTGAGAACCAGGTCACTTCAAGCTGATAGCCCTGTTCGTCATCAAGATTTAATGCATGCGGGTGGCGATTGAGCAGGCTAAAGGTGTGCTCTCGCGTCAGGGCTGGCGGGGCACTATATTCCGTGCCGTATTTATTTTTAAAAGCAAGATGATTGTAATTCTTGTATTCCACTGTAAATGTAAAATCACCGGCGGCACCGGTGAATCCCATATAGGAGCTGTATCTGTTTGTCCCCTCCGGCCGGGCGAACTCGGCGTACAGATCACCCCAGCTCCACAGCCAATTCATGCGCGCGGCGCCGATGCTCGAGCTGTATCCTTCAGGATTTGTCTGGTAAAGGTAATTGGCACCAAGCTGCAAAAAAGAAACGGGATTCACTTCAATATCCCCGCCATACACGGTATCGCCTCGGCGATTGTATCGATCGCGCATCTGGCCGGCCAGGGCTTTGACATAAAAAATATCATCATGGTATTCAACCTTGCCACCCAGAATGTTATTGTCGACGCGCAAATTTCGATCTTCATAGGTGCGCAGCACGAGTCCTCTGCCAAACATGCTGTAAAAGTTGCCGGCGCGCAGGTTCCAGTTTTTAGTGTCGTATTCGGCATAGAGAAAAGTCAGATCAAATTGCTTGAGCAAAGAATCCTGCGGATAGATGAATGGATCCGGCGGATAGTTGATTTCATAACGTCCTCCAAGCTGCGCACCGTGCCATTGATATGCGACATCCGTCCAGTTTTCCCAAATGCGGCGATCGTAATCGTGCCAGTCGGTCCATTCCAGATGGTTTTTAAAGGAGAGCTGGGCATGCAGGTTCGTGCAAAAAACCAATATCAAAAGACAGATCTTCGAGCTTTTTAAAACCTCGAAAGATTGTCGAAAAAGGTAGAACAAGTCATTCCCGCGAAGCAGGCTGTTGCAGAAAAAGAGCACGTAGCTTAGAATATAGTCCTCTCTCCCCCTCGGGGGAGAGAGACAGAGTGAGGGGGGATTGATAATACAGCACTTAACACCATCACCCTGTCCCTCTCCATCGAGGGAGATGGGACTAGTTGCGCGAGATTCTGGATTTGAACCGAATTTGCAGCAGCCTGGAAGGCGGGAATCCATAACTCGTTTATAAATAGACTCCCGCCTTCGCGGGAGTGACTTGAAAAGCGTGATTTTCGGGGTTTTTCGACAGTCTCCGAAGGTTTTCACAATTACTCTTGCCATAATTGCAGCAGCTCTTTTTCCAGTTCCAGTTCATCGCCAATGCGATAGCCGGTGTGCGTATAAACGATCTTGCCAGAGGCATCAGCCAGAATGCTGTGCGGGATGACATCCACCATGTAGTTTGCGCTCACGGATCCGTCACTGTCCATAAGCCAGGTGAAATCGTAATCATGCTTGCGAATGAATGATTTCACCTTGGCCAAACTGCGCGGTGTGTCTTTGGAGATGGCAAGGACCTTGACTTTTTTATCCGGATATTTATCGATTAGATTTTGAATTGCCGGGAATTCTTTTTGACACGGCAAGCACCAGGTCGCCCAGAATAAAATGATTATCGCGTCATTGTCAAGATGGTCCGCCATGGTGAACATTTTACCGTCCACGTCTTTGATTTTTATGGCGGAAACATCTTTGGCCAACAGACTGCCAAAAAAAACGAGAGTGATAAAAAAATGAAAATGATATTTCATGCCAATCGACCTTTGAATAAAAGGATTTTTATTTTAGCAGCGTGAATTTTTTCTGCTCGGAAACAATCGATCCCTCCGCGGTTTCGAACAGGAGGCGATAGACGTACACGCCGGCGCCGAGATCATTGGCTGTGAAACTGGTGCGATGTAAACCGGGCGTGATGTTCAGTAATGGTTTTTCTGCAACAAGCTGTCCTAACAATGAAAAGACCTGCAGCGTGGCCGAGGTGCATCGCTCGCCTGCGGCGTATTCTATGATCGTTTGTGGATTAAACGGATTTGGATGGTTGCCGACCAGTTCAAAAGTAGCGGGACTGCTTTTGGTTGCGATTCCGGTCGGCTGTGCCACCGCCGTGGCTTTGAAAGCCACACTGTCTATTTTAGACTTCGCAGAGTCGCTGATCTGCAGGCAGACATAGCCGGAATCCGTTTTGCCGACCTCAGTGAAAAAGTGCATGGAAAATTCCAGACTGTCGTTCGGGGGAATCTGTGCTTCTGCTTGATCCACCCAGGGTGCCAGGCACAGATCGAGACAAATGGCTGTTGTCCAGGTCTCCGGAATGTCGTTGATGAAACGATTGAACTGAATGGACAGCTCCGTATCCAGTAAATTGTGCACCAAACCGGCAAAGACGATTTCCTTGCCGGCGGTGTCCGTTACTGTCGTGTCATATACTGTGATTTCAAAGGGGATTGGCGGCGGCTCGACTTTTTCACCAATCGCTGCAACGGTAACAGCCTGGTTGTCGATATTTTGCACAAATGCGATAATCTCGCTGTTTTCTTGCACGACATTGGCCGGGAAATCAAACTCGATGTCGCTTTCAAATGTCACACCTTCTTCGATAGGTTGGTCTGTAATGAAGGGGACGCCGTTCCAGTCCGGATACACGCCCCGGAACACATGTTGAAGAGAATCCAGACCTCCCCAGCTCTGTTTGATGTGTGATTCAACAACGACATAAAAAATGCGATAATTCTTCACATAGGACGTGGCAAGGCCGGTCAACGCGGCATGAGCGGTAATTTTGTTGTTTTTTTCCATATACGTGAGCTGCATGTCCAGACATGTACCATGGCCGAGCGCAGCCAAAAATCGCGGCTTGTAATTTTCACGATACAAATCCTCCCAGGCAAAAGCGGATGCGCCGCCGACAATCTCACTAATGCCGTTAAATTTTGCCGTGGGATAGCCCGGGACATTATAGAATTCTGCGCGTGGGCGACACTGGGCGTTTTCGTAATTGTCGCTAATATGATAATCAATGGCGGCAACCTGGCCCGGAAAAGCCCGCTGCAATTCGGTGACGCAACGCGCCGCCCCCGGACAATAGCCGCACCATGTGCCGGTCGCTTTTTCGATCAGCACAACCTCGCGGTTTGTCTCAAAAGAATTGACAGCTTGTGTCAACACATCATTGTCCGGATTCATGTCTTCTTGCAGCACAACACGGACAAAATAATTGTATTCGACATTGGCGGTAAAGGTGTAAAAACCAAAACTGATCGGCTGTTGTTCACCAGGCGGAAGGTCAGTTGCCGTTCTTGTGCGTTTAACAACAAAGGTGCTATCCCATTCCAGATAGCCGAATTCGACATCACATGTCTCGGTATTCAAACCGTTGTTTTGTACCACCGCTTGAACCAGCGTCATTTTGCCACTCTTTACAGCAACCGGAACGATCATATTCACAACCGAGACATCGTGCTCGAGCTCCATGACAGTCGGTTCATTTTTTTGGGTAAATTCTGCACGCGGACTGTAGGCTGTTTCACTTGCGATCAATAGGGATAAAAAAATGAGCACAAAAAGCGATGTCAGGATTCGTAGCATTGTTATCATATTTTCTCCTTAATGAATTGTTGTATGAATAATGTGTTTTGTTTCCTGGTTTTGAATGAACGCAACGATTTGTGATTTATTATAATCCCAATCGGGCCAGGTGAGACGGTATGTAAATTGATATTCCTCTTGCATCGTATCAAACAGGTCTCCAGTTTTGCTGGATAAAAAACCACGAAAAACGAAATCAAAATCAGTCAAACCATTGCTTCCGGGGGGCGAGTCAAAATGTATGTCGTTTTCCACGATCGCTACGTAAAGCCGGAGCTGTTCGAGATGGTCGCACGGTGACAGGCGTAAAATCTCCACCTGGACGATCAATTCTGTGCCGATGAGATTTTTTGTAATGGACAGACCGATCGGCGTCGTATGCGCGGCGAAGATGGACTTGAAAGTTGCGTCAATTTCTTTATAATCCGTCGCATTGACCTTAGCGTGACCACCGGCAACAAGTGAAGGTAACGCCGTAATTTGGTAGTACCCTATACGCTCATCCACGTCGTCGCTGGCCGCTTTATAGAAAGGATCATTTCGACCGGGCCACCAGGCATAATATTCCATGATAGCGTAGGTGGCTGGATCGGCATTTTCTCTAAACGTGTCCAGGTTATCGGCGGCGATGACGCAGGGATCACACGAGACATTGCCAAAAGCCTCTAACAAGACGCATGCTTGAATCGGCAGGGAAATCGTTAGATTTAAAAATGTGTCGCGCTGTACATCGACCTCGCAAGAGCGCGATTGGTAGCCGTTTTTTCGAAAAACAACTGTGTGAGCACCACTTTCCAGGAGCAGGGAATCTGGCGTGACTTTGCCGGTGGTCTGGTTATCCACGACGATCTCGGCGCCGCGTGGTGTCGATTCAACACGCACCCAGCCCGTGTTGGCAAGTTTTTCCAGGGTAAATGCTGCCGAGACGGCGCTATTCGCTCTCACCTCGAGGACGATGGAATCGGGTGTGGCGAAATATTCTTGCAAAAAAATGCGTACGGTGTGATGGCCGGGGATAATATTTTTCAGGGTGTCAGGCGTTACCTGTGTGGTGTTTCGGCCATCGAGATAAATGAGGCCACCCGGAGGTGTTGAGGTAACAATAATGCTGCCAAACTCGTGCTGCCTGTTTTGATCAACAGGCTGTTTCACACCACAAGAAATTGTCAAAATAACAAGGAACAGCAGAAAAAAACGATTCATACACAATCCAACAAGACCGCTTACCAGCAGAATAAGAGAATGTTTTTAAAAATTAATCAAATAAGTGGTGAAATGCAATTGCTAAATGTCACCCTAATCCATATCAAATTTAAGGATAATATCAGCACCGGTTGTTTTGGTATCACCGCTCACCAATTGCAAAAAGATATACTTTGTCAATTGATATTCGACGGTCACAACTTGCGGTGCGTGATCTTCTTCCAGGGTACCGATGGAGTGTTCATAGCTCATAAACAAATCCGGCGTAATGTACTTGCCGACAACAAAGGTTGCGGTATTTAAATTATCCTGGCCTTTTATTTCAATATAATCCACGCCAAGCTGTTGGCCAAAGCGCCGGGACAGCTCCGCGGACATCATGCCGTAGACCAAATCGGTGGCCAGATAGCCGGTTTGCGACGGCCCCTGGCCATTTTGTGCGCCAACTTGGTCCGGACTGCGATTAAACAGGATATAGGAAACAGCCTCCCCTTCTGTGATATTGTTATCATCGAGCTTGAATGTGATTTCCGGATTGAGCGCCTTGTCGTTCACCAGGAGATAGACCGTTTTTTTGTCGCGGTTTGCATCCCGAAAAGTATATCCGGCTGTGACATTCAGCATTGGATTGATTTTCTCACCACCCTGGAAACTGATCGTCCCTTCCGTGAGCTTGAAACGCCGCGCCAGGAAATCATACTGGCCCCTGAGAATGTTTATGGTGCCAAACAACTCGAAAAACTCGGCATTTTTGATTATATCGATATTACCGCCAATTTCGGCGCGAAAATTATCGTTTTTGATCCAGATATTTCTTGGCATCTTGACTTTGAGCGTACCGCGCAGGTTTTTCATAACAGGAGGCGGAGCCTTTTTTACTTCGACAAATATCGTTGAATCCAGGCGAGATGTATCCGTTTCAGCAGCCGAAATGGCTTCAACCAGTAGGGGTGTCTGGGGATTTTCGGTTGTATTTTTTCGGCTCGTGAAGGCGGGGAGGTAAATCGAAGCGCGCAGCACCTCCAATGAACCGCCAAAGTTTAGCGAGTCAGGCGTTCCCTGGATGAAAATATCTGAATCGATTTGAATCTCATGTTCCGGCTTTTGCGATAAATAGAAATCATTCGCACTCACCTTGATCTGGATGGCGTCCAAAATCCCGGAAAAAATGCTGCTATCCAGAGCAGCAAAGCCAGTTATATCTAAAGATCCCTTGTTTTGTCGTGCTGAAAATCGTTGCAGGACAATACTGTCTGGCTGGATATTGATCTTCATATTAACATCATCCATCGAGAATCCCAATTGCTCATTCCGTACGTGACAATTCTCAAGTGCGATATATCCCCGCGGTGTCACATCAGACAACGAATTCGTCGCATGAATGTTAATGTTCAAGTATCCACGATACTCATCGACCCACTGTTTGAGCAGGCCAATATTTTGTATTGGTACATCTG
The DNA here is from genome assembly GCA_016928775.1 of Candidatus Zhuqueibacterota bacterium. Classification (GTDB taxonomy): domain Bacteria; phylum Zhuqueibacterota; class Zhuqueibacteria; order Residuimicrobiales; family Krinioviventaceae; genus Kriniovivens. The sequence goes on from JAFGKD010000085.1 coordinate 39,823, forward strand.
TTGCCTGCAGTGAAAGATCAAATGGCCGGCTTTTATGCAGATCGAATTTCTGCTCGGTGAGTGAAAAATATGCCGGTATATATCCCGTCAAAATCAGGCTGTCCGTGCGCGGAATCACCAATACATCGGTTGATATTTTTTCATCTTTATAGAAAATAGTGCCATCTATTTTTTTAATCAGGATTTTATCGTACTGTGTATCCTGGAGGAGCGTTTTAACCTGCAGCTCTGGTCGATCCGCGGTGCCGGAGAGTGCGATCTCAAGGTCCAATACTCCACCCATCTTCTGCTCTTTTTCCACGAAATGGGTAAGCGGCGCAAGATTATAATTGTGAATCCGCAGGAGAAAATTCTCCGGGCCATCCATTCGAACGCAGCCATCAGCATAGATTTCCGCAGCGACGGAATCGTGAATGATGTTCTGTATGCGCAGGTTGGTGACGATATACTCATCTTTGTTAAAAACGATGGATGTGCTGTCGCTGCCACCACGCCAGTGGTTATCGAACACATCGACGTCAAGCTGTTTCAAATAAATGATAGGCAACTCGTAAAGCCAGTACTGGCCGTAAATGCGGGCACGAATGTCCTCGTTTTGTGTCAACTCTGCGTGCAGATCGATTTTTTCCGGAGAGATTTCTGTCTGCAGGCCAATATCCTGAATCAAAATTTTACCGAGGTCTATCGAATGAACGTTCGCGATGGCCGCGCCGAAAAAATCGTCTTTTCGTTTTTCGATATCCGCAGTTGCCGACAGCGTCTCGATCGCAAAAGTATTGAACCTCAAAGAATCCGCATTGAGCCTTGTCGACAAAAAAAGTGAGTCCAGATCACCGGTCACGTGAGCGCTCAAGTTGACCCGACCGGCCAAAGTATCGGCATTGATCAAGGTATTCAGATAAGCCAGGTTATCGGATGTGAGATCAATGTTTACATCGCTGCTCGATTGTAAACCGATGCGCCCGCTGGCTTTTGCTTGTGCGATATTGCTTTTTGCATAAAAGGAAACAAGATCGAATGATTGCGCCGCCATGGTCGCGTTTATATGGAGCGAATCCAGGTCCACACCATAAATGCGGGAAGGATGCATGAAAAGCTCCGCCGCTCCTTCGAGTTCATTCAAAGCAAAAGATGTCCCGTTGAGGGACAGGTCAAAGTTCAGATTTGAGGTCATGTTTGTGTCCAGCAAGGCCGATGCCAGATCGAGTTTTTTGGCAGATACTGTAGCCTCGTAGCGTGGCGTATCGAGAAGAGATCTGGCTGCCGCATCAACCTGAACATCGCCCGCGGGGCTCACAAGGTTGAGTTGTGCCTGGGCGCGACCTTTATGATAACGAGCGCGAACAAAAAGGGTGTCTATTTTCCGGTCTTTGATTTCACAGTTGATATAATTCATCACGACCGAAGCATCGGCTGATGTCGCCGTGATTCCTTTGCCGTTGATATCCATATGTCCATTCAGCACAATTCCGCTTCCGAGTTGTGGCGTCCAGTTGGAGAGACTCACATTGTGAAACGAGCTCTTTATTTGATATGTCGGTTCGTTTTTTGTGGAATCACCCAGTAGAGAGGAAAAGTTGGTGATATCGGCCTCGAGATATAAATCGCTTTGCCGGCTTTCTACGGAGAGAGAGGTTTTGAGACGATTATCCTTCAACCGGCTATCCAGCTGCAAAGTCGGTTGCCCCTTTATCGCTAATCCGGGTAGCATGAATTGAAATTCCGAAAAATCGATTGGCTCGGTAGACAGCGTTGCCACAGCGTTCCTCAAAGTGTCCGCTTCCATGCTGGCGTCAGCGAAAATTCGATTGTGACCGGTCCTGAGCTGGACATTTTCCAGCCTGATGCCGGTCGTATCCTGTTCCAAAAGAAACGCAAGCTGCTGCAGTCGAAAATCCGGAGAGGTTGTCGAAAACGACAGGCTTGCAAGATTGAGCCTCTTTTGGCTCGCACTATAAAGTCCGGCAAGCTCAAGAGCAAGGTTAGCGATGCGTCGCGGGATAAGCGAATCAAGCGCTGTAATCGTTGCGTTCAGATTTGTCAATTTGAAAGTGTCGACCTGAATTGTCCATGCGAACGGACTGCTGTCGCGTTGCACCGGCATGACCGTTTGTTCCGGTTCGACGATACGAGGCCGAAAAATCCAGCTGCTGTCCTCATGCTGGATGATGTGCGCAAATGATGTGTCAATAACAATGGATGAAAACACAATCTTTTTGTGCAACAGATGTCGGGGTGTATAAGAAAGCGATAGAGCCGATATAGCCGCAATGGTATCTTGATCAGATGCGACGACCAGATCAGACAGGTGCAATTTTGTGAAAAAATTACCATCAATCCGGCCAATGGAGATTTCAGCATTCAGACTCTTTGATACGGTCTTTTCAACAAAGGACGCGAGCCAGTTTTTGAACGGGCGCGTTTGCAGAAAAAGCGGTATTGCAGCCAAAAAGAGCAAGACCAGCAGCAGAATAACGAGAATAAATTTGACACTCTTTTTGACCATCAGAATGCCTCACCAAGCGTGAGATGCCAGCGTATTTGATTGACCTCGTCAAAAACCGGTCTGGCAATATCAAAACGTACTGGTCCGATAGGTGTGTGAAAACGCAATCCCGTGCCAAAAGCATGTCGCAAATTATCGACGATACTGCCAAAGTTCTCTTGCCATACATTGCCAAAATCCCAAAAAGTGACGATACCAAAAGAACCCATTAAGGGAAGACGCACTTCCAGACTTCCTTCTATCAATGATTGTCCGCCAATGGGTTTGCCGTTGGCGTCTTGTGGACCCAATTCATGGCGCGCCCAGCCGCGTACAGAATTGGCACCACCTGAGTATAACCGATCTTCTACCGGTATAAAACCGCTGGCATCCATCGACCTGATTTGACCGACCTTGAGACGCGTAGCCAGAACGACGGCGGGAAGCGAGATGTATTGGCGCACATCAATCAGCCATTTTGTATAATGATAACTGCTTGGCCCGATGCCGCTCACTTTGAGCGTAAGGCCATTATTGGTGCCTCTGGTCGGAGAAAATATATCATCCGTGTTGTTTTGCGAAATGCCAAGCGTCATGCTCGATTTATCGTACAGATCCGTCAGGTCTGTTTTTTTTTCAACATCCGCGACGCTGGTGGTATCCAGCTTGACGATTTCATAGGTGTATCCGATACCGGCAGTGAATATTCTTTTAATCTGTCGTTGGAGGTAGAGATTTGCGCCGCGTCGATCTACGATGTATCCCGGCTCCTGCTGTTTTCGGATGTACGGATTGACCCCCAAAGTCGTGTTCGGATTAAGAAATGCCGGCTGGGAGAAGCGGAGATAAACATGGTACGGTTCCAGCCCCGAATGCTTGACATACAGGTTGAGCCGGCGCGCACCGCTGAAAAAGCGCAGCCATTGGACGTCGACAAAAGCGCGGAACTGATCTTCCTTGCCCCATCCAGCGCCAACTTTGTTGGTCAATCTCGGTGCTTCCTTTGTTTTAATCGAAATTGGAATGGCAACATGTGCCGTCTGGTTCAGTCGTGCTTGTATACTTGCGATCTGAAACACGTTGAGTTGATAAATCTGTTCTTGCGATTGGTCTATTTTATGACGCGAAAACACATCCCCTTTTTCAAAAGCAAGCTGTTTTCGTATTATTCTGTCCGAGACGTGTTCGTTTCCACTGATCATCACATCGCCAAAATAGCATCGTGGACCCGTATCGATGATATAGAGAACTGTTGTTTGATTCTCCAGGGTATCGACTTTGAGCGTATAGTCCACGCTTGAATAGGCATAACCCTTATTGACCAGTTCATCTTTAATAAAAAGAATATCTGATTTGAGCAGAACATCTCGAAATCGTTCGCCAGCCTTTAGCGCAAAACGATTGCGCAGCTTGTCAAGATCAAATGTGTTATAAAATGAGTCATCGACTGATTGAAATAGAATCTCACTGACAATGACCGGATAGCCTTCTTTAATTTTCAGAAAGATATCGAGCGTGTTTTTTTGATGGTTTTGACGCATAGAGTCCACTGCAATCTGCACGTCAAGAAAACCCTCTCGCTGGTAAAAGGTGGTTAATTCCTGAATGTCTTGCTGCAACAGGTCTCGGCTAAAGGTGACGTGCGCAGATTTTTCCCGAATTCGTTTCAATCCGCTTTTGGGCTCCAGCGTCATCTGGCTTTGCAGCCGGGAGGATGAAAATGACTCGTTCCCTCGAAAGATCACCTTTCGCACACGATAATTATCCTGGGCAAAAACAAGTGCCGCCATAAACAAGATTATTATGTAAAGGTAATATTTCATTTCAGGAATCATCTCGGAAACTAAAAAATCGGAGTGATGGTATTATGACCACAAAAGTAAGAAAAAATTACCAAAATATGTAACTTTTATTTCTGGTGGACTTTGCGGTTCACACGCTTCAGGTTGACGGGCTCCGCAAACAAGCGGGCAAGACCAAATATCGGCACCCAGATATTCATTCGCTCGAAATCATTAGCCCGGCAAGCCAATTGCGGCCCCCTTACCTGCTCCCTACTCCCTACTCCCTACTCCCTACTCCTTATTCCCCCCTTTGTCTCCTCGCCTCAAAAAACAAGAGTCCTGCTGCCACGGATACATTCAATGAGCTGACTTTGCCATACATCGGGATGCGGATAAGAAAATCGCATTTTTCCCGCACCAGTCGCCGTATGCCTTTACCTTCGCTGCCCAGAATGAGGACGGTGGGGCCTGTCATGTCAGATTCGGTGTACGGCGTGTCGGCATCATCGATGGCGCCGGTGAACCAGACTCCCTGTTTTTTCAACTCATCTATGGTTCGCGACAAGTTAGTGACCGGTACGACTGGTACCCAGGCGGCGGTGCCGGCGGATGCCTTGAGCACCGTCGGTGTTAGGCCAACCGCTTTGTCCTTTGGAATGATGATGCCGTGTACCCCAGCAGCGTCGGCGGAGCGTAAAATTGCACCGAGGTTATGCGGATCTTGAACGCCATCCAGCATGGCGATTAATGGCGCTTCTTGTCGTCGCTGCGCGACATCGTAAATGTCAGTGAGCGTTGAATAGGGGGGAAGCTCGACTTCGGCGATGATATTTTGATGTTTGTCCGTTCCGGTCATGTGATCGAGTCGTGCAGGATGAAGCCGCTTTACCCCTATTTTCTTCTGTTCGGCGATGCTGAGGATATCGGATATGATGTGCCCCCCCGCCTCACGCGACAACGCGATTGTCTTTATCGCCAATCCACTTTTCAACCATTCCAAAATGGGCTTCCTGCCCCAAATCAGATTATGGTGCGTATCAGCCCTGTCAGATTCCGCAAAAAATCCCTTCTCCCTTTTCCCTTCTCCCTTTTCCCTCATCTATACCAATCCTCTTTTGGCTGGTAGACCGTTTTTAACCGCCGTTTTTTTTCGTGGCGGTCAATGGCCAGGCGAATCAGCTCATCCAGCAGTTCAGGGTAGGATAAACCGGACGCTTCCCACATTTTCGGATACATACTGATCGATGTAAATCCGGGGATCGTATTGATTTCATTGAGATAGACATCCTTTGTCTCATCATTGACTAAAAAATCGACCCGCGCCATACCCTCCACTTCGACTGCGGTGACGCTTTGAATGGCTACTGAACGAATAAAATCCAAAAGCTCTGATTCCAGCTCAGCCGGGATTTTGAGCGCCGAGGCATTATCCACATACTTGGCATCATAGTCGTAGAATTCGTTCGACGGAATGACCTCTCCGGGGATAGCGGCTTTGGGATGTTCATTACCAAGCACAGCGACTTCGATTTCGCGGGCATGCGGTACGGCTTTTTCGATGAGTACTTTGCGATCGAATTGCAGCGCCGTCTCAATACCCTCTCTTAATTCTACCTCATCGCGCGCTTTGCTGATGCCAACGCTCGAGCCGAGATTGGGTGGCTTGACAAAAACGGGAAAGCCGAGGCGCTCCCGGATTGCTTGCAGCACCTCTTCCCGGCTTTTACGCGCTAACTGGTGTGTTATGGCGGGTTGCTCGCTCTCAGTCGGATTGTGCCAGTCAACGCCCTTGATCCACAGATAATCAACCGACGGGATGCCGGCCTGGTTGGTGATCTGTTTTTGCAGGATTTTGTCCATGGCGACAGCAGAACCCAATACCGAGGCGCCGACATACGGGATGTCCGCCAATTCAAACAATCCCTGGATTGTTCCATCCTCCCCGTAGGTGCCGTGCAAAACAGGAAATACCACATCCAGTTTTTGCGGCGCGGCGTGAGGATGGTTTTGCAGCAAAAGTGCTTTTTGCGTCGGATCAGCGGGAAGGAAGGAAAGAAGGTCTTTCGCGGTTCGACCTTCTTTCAAAAAGCGCAGCGATTGATCTCCGGTCAGCCACTGACCCTGCGGGGTGATGCCAATGGGAATGACCTCATATTTATCGCGATTCAGGGCGTTCATCACCGACGTTGCCGATACCAGCGAGACCTGGTGCTCGGCGGAACGCCCGCCAAAGAGCAGACCAAGGCGGATTTTTTTTGCCACGCTACAGACTCCTTATCGCTTTAATCCGTAGAGGGGGCCAAAATTATGGCAGGCGCGATAATCCGCGCTTTCGAGGTCATCCGTGCCAAATGCACTCCAGGTACTGGGGCGAAAAATACGTTCGCGGCTGACATTGTGCATATTGACCGGAATGCGCAGCATGGATGCCAGGGTGATCAGCAGATCGCCGATATGCCCATAGCTGATAGCACCGTGATTCGCTCCCCAGTTGGCCATAACAGAATAGACATCTTTGAACGCGCCTTGACCGGTCAAGTTTGGGGCAAACCAGGTGGTCGGCCATGTCGGGCTGGTTCGGCGATTGAGTTTGTCGTGCACATCGGCGGGCAGGTCCACGGTGTAACCTTCGGCAATTTGCAGCACCGGCCCAAGTCCCTTGATCAAATTGATGCGCGACATGGTGACGGGCATGTCGCCTTTTGTGAGAAACTGGCTCGAGAAACCACCGCCGCGAAAATACTCCAACTCGGCCGGACACCATTTTGTCGCCTGGAGACACTTGTCCACTTCTTCAGGGGTGATGTCCCAGAACGGTTTCATCACCGGTTGACCATCGCGACGCTGCTCTCCGGTGCCGTCCAGGGCTGTGGGGCCGGAATTGATCAAATGAATGATGCCGTTCGCTGATTTTCCGCTTAGCCGGCTGCCAGTGACGCGCTCAACCGCTTCGGGACTCCAGTAGGTACGGACATCCGAAAATATTTGTGCGGTATTGGTCAACAGGTGGCCAAATAACATGGCGATACCATTCAGGGCGTCATTTTCAGTGGCGACGATATAGGGTTGACGGATGCCATTCCAGTCAAATGAAGAATTCAGAATCGCTTCGAGAAAATCGCCGTTCGGAAAATGATCGGTCCATTGGCGCTGACCCTGAAAACCACCGGCGATGGCGTTGTGACCCAGCGCTTCTTCGGCGTAGCCGATTTCAGCGAGCGTTGGATTACCCACCATCAAGTCGCGCGCAATGAGCGCCATTTGTACGACAATTTCCCATTCCGCGTCCTTTCTCTCACGTGAGCTCTGTTGGGACGGTTTATTGGGATCTTCACCTTCCTGGCACTTCTCCTTGACCCAGGCCAAAGCGCGTTCGTATTCTTTTCTGTCGTAAATTTTTTCGTTCATTCGGCGGACAAATTCCGACATGTCGATGTATTCGTTCCGCATGCCTAAAAAATCGTGAAAAAAGTGATCGTCAACCACGGACCCGGCAATGCCCATGGATACGCTTCCCATTGAGAGATAGGATGTGCCCCGCATCTCGGCAACAGCCAGCCCGGCCTTGGCAAACTTGAGCAATTTGTGCTGAACATCGTCCGGAATCCCGGCATCATCTGCGTCTTGTACATCGTGGCCATAAATGCCAAATGTTGGCAGACCTTTTTGCGAATAGCCGGCCAATGCTGCAGCAAGATAGACGGCGCCAGGACGTTCAGTGCCATTAAAACCCCATACTGCTTTCGGGATCAGCGGATCAGCATCCATCACCTCGGTGCCGTAACACCAGCAGGGTGTGACCGTGAGCGAAACACCCACACCCGCACGGGCAAATTTTTCAGCACATTCAGCAGCCTCGGCGACGCCTCCAATGGTGCTGTCCGCTATGACACACTCCACGGCATGACCAGTGGCGTGCCGCAGATTTTTTTTCAGAAATTCAGCCGCAGCGTGCGCCATATTCATAGTCTGTTCTTCCAGCGACTCACGCACGCCTTTGCGACGTCCGTCAATAACCGGCCGAATTCCAATTTTCGGCCTAGATCCGCGCAACCTGTGCTCGATGACGAGCTCCCTGTTTTGTACATTTGTCATTTTGTTCTCCAGCATCTATGATTCATCCAACTTGAATTCGATCGCAACCTCAACCCAGGCTTCGACTTTTTTCTTTTCTTTTTCAGCTGCCTTCCAGCGTGATCCTCGAATGGCGCGTTGCGCTGCCGTGTCACAATCATCGTCACCAAAAGATTCGACGATTTCAGTGTCTCGAACTCGTCCCCGTTTATCAACCGTTACTTTGACTTTGACTGTACCTTGCAGGCCGGCATCTTTGGCGGCTTTTGGATAACGCAGTTTTTTTTGCACCGCAGCCATACCGCCGATGGGCTCGGGCGGTGTGTCATACATCTCGGCTATGGCTTGTTCTTCTGCCAATGCTGTCGAATCGACAAAAACCAGCCCGGTCGAATCGGCTCCATGCTCAAGCAAAAAGGTGACAATATCCTCATATTCGTTTTTTTGCGCCAATAGGGCGGCTGTTTCGTCTTTTTTATTTTTTAGATTCATGTCAACGCCCGCTGCAACAAAAGTTTCGACAAGCTCGCTATAGCCCCGTGACGCGGCGTGCATGAGAGGAGAATAATTGTATTTATCGATAACATTGGCATCGGCGCCATTTTCGACCAATATTTCAGCAATCTCAAGCTGGCCAAATTCCAGGGCGTACAACAGAGGCGTGTAACCGATCAATGTCTTCGCATTCACATCAGCACCTTTGTCGATTAAAAATTCTGCTATGTCAAAATTGCCGTTTTGCACCGCTGCCATGAGGGGCGTGTTGCCAAATTTGTCGGGAAAATCAACGCGGGCGCCTTTGCTCACCAACAGTTCAACAACCTCAGGATGATTGAACAGCACTGCTTTCATCAAAGCCGTATGGTTTTTTTTCGGTTCTGCCCGATTGATATCGACTTTTGCATCGATCAGCAGTTGAACGATCGCTGTACAGCCTTCAGCGGCCGCTTTCATGAGGGGAGTGTAATTGAGTTTTGTCAAAAAGTCGAGCCGCGCCCCCTTGTTAATGAGCACCCGTGCTGCCTCAGTCTGGCATTCATCAATCGCATAAAACAGTGCCGTCTCACCAAGCAGGTTTTCGGCATTCAAAACCGCACCCGAAGATAACGCTTCCTGCAGTGTTTCAACTGAGCCGGTGTGCGCGGCTTTGAACAGATCATCGTTGACTTCTGCCATCAGCGATGAAACGGAAAACACGAACACAATCTGCAACCGATATATTAACCGCATTTTTATACACTTTCTAATAAAATATGAACAAGCGAAAGGACCACTCATCTAACATCTTTGTGAACATAAAGTTCGAATTTTTTCGCTGAAATGTCAAGTCATTTTCAAAAAATGATATTTTTTGAAAATAATAGACTGTACATATAATAAACAATTGATTCAAAATGGAACATTAAGTTGAATTGACTATTGCAAGCGGTGCGTCAGTGAGTCTTTTTGCCAATCGTTTGTTCAATGATTGTTTTGTGCACGAAAAAAAGCTCATCTGTTGCCTGTTTTAACACACTAAAATATAAAGGCTTAAGATAAAGCGTCTCGAATGTTGATTGTCGATACAGTAACGTTTGCGCCGACATGCCGACTTTACTCAACTTGCTTTACACTGGATTTTGGCCCAAATCATGCTTTGTATAAAGAGTTAACACTCATCCTTGTTAGTGCATCTCATGTTTCTCCATTCTAGCCGTGTGGGTTGTGGGTGACGGGACGGGGTTTCTATGGCAAAGTAAGCTTTTTTATCATGATAATAACATTCAAAAGAGGTTGTGTGATGAGAATTGTCAGAGTCAATTATCTCGTATTTTTGCTCATGCTTCCGCTTGTAGTTATGGCGCAAACGCACTTTTCCTCGCCATCAAGCACTTTTCAGCCTATGAATATATATGTTATCCAGGCGACCCTCAATGGTAACAATATGGTGAATGGCGATGAAATCGCCGTGTTTGATGGCTCCACATGTGCCGGCGTAGAGGCGTTGAGCGGTGTCGCAACGAGCTCCAATCCCGTGAGTCTGCTTGCGTATAAAGAAGACAATGGCGAATCCGGCTTTAACGAAGGGCACGAGATGACCTTTAAAGCATGGGATGCCAGCGCTGGTACTGAATATACTTTTGATGATGATGAAGTCACTTTTTATAATCCCACCAGTGGTGCTCCCATTGGGCCGCAAACTTTTGAGGGACTTGGGACCGTCATGGTCGCTCTGAATGGCAATCCTGATCCGAGCGCCTGTCAGCTAACCATGCAAAAAGTCGGCAACGGCTCCACAACACCGGCTTCAGGAACACATACCTATCCGATTAATACCACCGTAAATATTCAGGCGACGCCTGATCCAGGACATGAATTTGACTATTGGCAGGGAGATGTTGCTGATCCCAATAACGCAACCACAACCGTCTATCTGGATGGCAGCAAAACGGTCACAGCCTATTTTAAATGTATCGAGCATACACTCACCATGGCGGTGAATCAATCCGGCTGGGGTTCAACCTCGCCATCACCCGGGGATACGACCGTTTGTGAGGGAAGCATTGTCTCCATTCGTGCAATCCCGGCGGCAGGATATGTCTTTGTGAATTGGAGCGGGCCGGTAGCCGATCCGAATAATGCAAATACGACGGTCACGGTGAATAATGATGTTGTTGTAACCGCCAATTTTACTGGCGACGCCACGACCTACTTTTTAACGATGCAAGTCAATGACAGCAATAGAGGCACGACCACTCCTGCCGTAGGTCAACATGAATATAACGCAAACCAGGTTGTCACCGTCACGGCGCAGCCAAAGCAGAACTACCGATTTGATCATTGGGAGGGTGATGTCGCCGATCCTGGCAGTCAAACCACAACTGTCACAATGACCGCGAATAAAACAGTCGAGGCAATTTTTGAGCGTATTGAGTATGATCTGACGATGGAAGTATACAAAACCGGTTGGGGAACGACAACGCCGGGAGTTGGGATACATCAGTATTATAGCGGTGATGTTGTCAGTCTGTTGGCACAACCGGCTCAAGGTTACCGTTTTGTAACCTGGGAGGGTGATGTCGCAAATCCGTCTTCTTCCTCGACGATGGTGACGATGAATGCGGACAAGACAGTTCGCGCCAGGTTTGACAGCGTCAAGTATACCCTCACTATGGTCGATACGGACGGTGGTTCAACAACACCATCCGCCGGCGTTTACACCTATTTATCAGGCGATGTGGTACCTATCAACGCCACACCAGATCCGGATCATTATTTTGTCCGATGGGACGGTGGCGTAACCGATCCGGGGGCAGCCTCCACAACCGTGGTTATGGATCAGAACAAAACTGTTTCCGCTATCTTTGATGATAATCCTAAATATCCATTAACGATTTCGATTTCCGGAAATGGTCAAACATCACCGCCGCCAGGAACATATGAACATCCCGAAGGGACCAATGTTCAACTTGTCGCCACGTCAGATCCCGGCAACTATTTTGTGAATTGGACCGGTGATGTTGCAGGTGTCAGTAATGTGGGCGATTCGACGATAACCGTCCTGATGGACCGCGCAAGAAACATTACAGCAAATTTTGCCGTCAAAAATATTCAGTACACCTTGACCATGGCCGTCAATCAAGCCGGTTGGGGTTCTACCGATCCGACCGTCGGAGATCATATCTATAACCAGGGGACATCGGTGCCAATTGAGGCACTGCCGGCGAATGGTTATCGATTTGTCAGATGGGACGGCGGCGTCGCCAATGAAAATGCATCGGAAACAACGATTTTTATGGACGGTGATAAAACCGCCACAGCAGTTTTTGAGCCGATCCCCGTCTATACGCTTAATTTGACTATTGATCCGCCAGGTGGTGGCTCTGCCAATTTATCGCCAGGTGACCACGATTATCCGGAAAATACCCAGGTTGCGCTGGAGGCTTATCCAAATACCGGCTATCGTTTTTCACATTGGGAAGGTGATGTTGCGAACTCGCATAGCGAGAATACAACAATTATCATGAGCTCGGACAAAGACGTTGTTCTGCATTTTGATCCCATTCCGCAATATACCATCACCATTCAACCACCTGATGAGGCCATGGGAACGACGGATCCGCCCGCCGGTACCTATACGCTTTACGAAGGGGAGTCGATAACCATTCGGGCGATTCCGTATAGTGATTATGAGTTCGTCAATTGGAACAATGATCCAACATTGACTTCGCAGACGATCACTATTACAGCAACAAGCAATAAGACTTACAAGCCCTATTTCAAGGAAAAAGATGATGTCACGTTGACAATGGAGGTCAATAACGGCGCCATGGGCGATGTCACGCCTGCTGTAGGCAAGCACACCTATAACAAGGGGAATGTCATCACCCTTGAAGCTGATCCCGAACCCGGCTATCGTTTTTCGCACTGGGATGGCGATGTGGCCGAAAAATTTGCAGCGACTACGACGATCATCATGGATGAAAATAAACAAGTCACAGCAAACTTTGATCATATTATTTATCGATTGTTTATGGACAAAACCGATGGTGGATCTGTGACGCCACCCGTGGGTACTCATACTTATAAATCCTGGAAAACCGTTGATCTGCTCGCCGAACCAGCGCCTGGCTATAAATTCACCGGCTGGACCGGTGATGTCGCTGATCGCGACGATCCAAGCACAACCATTGTGATGAGCGGCGATCAGCATGTCAAAGCCAATTTTGCGAGCGCGGGCACGTCAACCCTGACACTGAGCGTCTCACCGGCAGGCAAGGGGGAGACAAAACCTTCGGTCGGTACGCACGGGTATAATGATGGTGATGTCGTATCCATCGAGGCCTATCCCATTGTCACAGGTTGGGTATTTGATGAATGGGAGGGTGATGTCGCAGATCCCGATAAAGATAAAACGACGGTAACGATCAATGGCGACAAGAGCGTTACGGCAAAGTTCAGATATGATCCCGATTATTATACGCTAACTCTCAAGGTATCTCCCAACTCGTCCTGGGGTTATACCACACCGGCCGTCGGTACGTACAATTACGCTGTTGGCGAAACGGTGACGATCACCGCCACCCCCCAGACCGGCTATTATTTTGTCTCCTGGAGCGGCGGGGTGACGAATCCCGGGAATCCGACGACCACAGTGATCATGGATTCCGACAAAACGATCACAGCAACATTTGCTTCGAATCCACCGCCGGAGTATAAATTTACCATCGATGTCACACCGGCTATTGGCGGAACAACAACGCCGGCTGTGGGATCATATTATCATCCACAGGGTACAGTGATAAAGATCTCGGCGCATCCGAATTACGGCTATCGGTTTCTCTACTGGACAGGTGATGTCGCTGAGCAGATGAATCCAAACACAACCGTAAAAATTGATGCCGACAAGGGGGTGACCGCTCATTTTGAACCGGCGCCAAAACGCACGCTCACTATGGCGATCAATGATACCGCCGCTGGTTCAGTTGTTCCGGCTGTCGGTGAACATCAATATCTGGACGGCACGGTCGTCAAGATACAGGCGACGCCAAATTATGGCTACTATTTCGACCATTGGGAAGGAGAGGTCGATAATCCATGGAATGCGAACACAGTCGTGACGATGGATAAGGATAAAAAGGTCAAGGCTATTTTTTATCTCAGTCCTGACAAAGCGATACTGACCATGGTGGCCGATCCGCAGGCCGGTGGTACAACGGGGCCATCGCCTGGTTCGCACATTTTTAACAAACACGAAAAAGTGAATATCACAGCCCTGCCTTTTCAGGACTACAGGTTTTCACACTGGGTTGGTGACGTTGCAAATGATTCTTCCGCGTCAACGACGGTGACGATGGATAAAAGCAAGACGGTCACCGCACATTTTGTGTTTGATGATCCGAGCGACTATGTCGTTCTCAACATATCGGTAAACCCGGATTCAGGTGGAACAACGCAGCCGGTGGTCGGGGCGCATACGGTTCGCAAAAATACAGTCGTGAACATCACCGCCACGCCAAAGCCCGGCTATCAGTTTGCCGGCTGGTCCGGTGATGTGCAGGATCCCAAAAGCGCATCCACCTCTGTTTTTATGAATACGAGCAAGTCGGTTGTTGCCAATTTTGTTGATGGTGACGATGATGTCATCATCAGCTTTAATATCAGCCCGGTGGAAACCGGCACCATGGCTCCAGTGCCCGGTATTCATATTTATTCACGGGGTGAGGTGGTTTCCATTTCGGCTATTCCGTATGATGGCTATTATTTTGCCGGCTGGTATGGTGATGTCACAAATCCCAATACCGGTACAACAACTGTGGTGGCTGACACCAACAAGGAAATCACTGCCATGTTCAAAGAGGGAGCACCGCCGAAATATCCGCTCACTCTTTTAGTCAGTCCACCGGACGGTGGTGTCACGGCGCCGCCGCCGGGCACATATGCATATAATGAGAACGAGATCGTCAATATCACGACGTTGCCCTCGGCAGGATATATCTTTACAAAATGGACCGGCAATGTCCAAGATACCAGCAGCCAAACGACCAGGATAAGGATGACCGGTCCCCAGACGGTGATAGCCAATTTCCAGCTCTTGCCGCCAAACAAGGTCACCTTGAATATGAGTGTCGATCCCCCGGGTGGTGGTCTCACTGTGCCGAGCATCGGCAGTCATGCTTATGACAAAGACGAGGTTGTGCAGGTGCTGGCTATTCCATCAAACGATTATCGCTTTGACCGGTGGATCGGCGACGTTGAGAATTCGGCGAACGCCCAAACCAGCATTAAAATGACCGGCGATAAAAATGTCAAGGCGGTATTTTCGCCCAACAGACATACGGTCACGATGTTAGTGTCGCCGGAGGGAGCGGGTTACACGGTGCCGGCAGTTGGCGACACCCTGGTGAATCATGGGGATGTGATCACCATTCGCGCAATTGCGCAAAATTCACATCGTTTTGCCAACTGGAGCGGCGATGTGAGCAGCGATGAACCTGCGCTCTCTATCAAGGTGCAAAAATCGATGCGAATCATTGCCAACTTTGTCGATTTGGATGAGATCATTACCCAACCCAGGATATTTGCCGCAACCAATGCTTTTCGCAAGCAGAGCGTGGATGTTTTCGTTCGCAATGCCAGGAGCAATCTGGGCCATAATCTGGAGTATCAATTTGACTGGGGTGATGGCCAGCAGTCGAATTGGGTAAATCTCAAGTCGCAAAATCGGAATAATATAACCGTGATCACGACGCCGGTCGGTGGCAGTGGCTTACCGAGCAGCGGCCAGTTGATCGATTTTAACACGGGTACGGTCACGGACATCAGCTTGAGTGTGCGCGGGGGCAGTTATCACGGTACCACCGAGGCGTGGTTTGGTGAAGAGCCTTTTGGCGGTACCGATGCGGCGGATATGTTTTCACAAATTGTCAACTGTCGCGGCGCCATCAACTATGTCAATACGCCCACCGACGTCCTGACTTTGGAGCTCTCCGGTTTGGACCCCTCCAAACTGTATATGGTGGGATTTTACTCGAATCGAAACCGGCATAGCTGGAGTCAGGCATCATTGATTACATTGAGCGGTGCCGAGTCATTTGAAAATACCAGCTCCACCGGCATGGATCAGAACGGCAATCCAATAAAGGCGAGTGAAACGGCGCCGAATACAAAATTGCCGTCCGATAATACACAAACAGGTTATTTGGCCAGGTTTACCAAAATTATCCCGGGTAACGATGGCGAGATCACGTTGAGCATTAAATTTGCCGGTCTGGAAGGGCATGAGTTCAAGGGTAAATATGCCAGCGCGCTTGTGCTACAGGAATTTGATCCCCAGACCAATATGATGACAAAAACCGCTTTTAATGATCTGGCCTGGGAAGAGAATTTTTATTCCCATTTCTACTCGGCATCCGGCGCTTATCTGGTGCGGGTGCGGGCGCGCTGTAAAACGCATCCGTCCGTTGTTTCCTCATGGTCTGATGTGCACAGTATCGTCATTTCCGGATGTACCTTCTCCACAACAGTGACGGAAGGATCGAATGCAACGGTTAAAAAAGTACCTGACAACGCGGATTATGATTATGCCAGCATGGTCACCTTGACCGCACAACCGGGGCCAAACTGGAAATTTACCCATTGGAATTACGACCGGAGCGATACGGTTGCAACAAAAATAGTGATGATGAATGATCACAAGACTTTTCGTGCCAATTTTAAATTTGATACGGGCGTTGAAAAGCGGGATGATGTCATTCCCACAGAATTTTGTCTGGGACAAAATTATCCCAATCCGTTTAATCCGATGACGGTGATTGAATATGATATCGCCAAAGCTGAACAAGTCAGTATCAAAATCTATGATATTCGAGGTCGTTTGGTCAGGGTGTTGGTGGACATGAATCAACCGGCCGGTCGCTACAAAGTGACCTGGGATGCCACAGACGCGCAGTCGCTGAAAATGCCGTCAGGCATCTATTTTTACAGCATCCATGCCGGTGATTTTAAATCGAGCAAGCGGATGGTATTGCTCAAGTGAGACGGCAAGCTTTGTCATAAATAATAAAGCCACGGATGAATCTGGCGCGGCCTTTGGCCGCAGCCAAATTACAAGCCACGGATGAACGCAGTGTGGCCGAAGGCCACAACTAAAAAGCATGAACCACAGAGCGCACAAAGGACACCGAGGATGATAGAAA
>JAFGKD010000086.1 GCA_016928775.1 Candidatus Zhuqueibacterota bacterium
AAAAATAAACTGGCAATTTACTACTAAAGATTCTCGAATAAAGCTCAAGCGGCTTTATCCGACACTACAAGCATGACATGACACTAGCTGCTTTATGCTGCAGAGTAGACGCGTTCTGCTTTTTTCGACCATCCATAATCAATGCCCAAAAGGGCATACAACTTTTCATTATATGGGCGATAAAACGCTTCCAGACGTTGCCGAGTATCTGCACTCATTGGGTTTCTTTTTAATGGATTGATATTAACAGGTGGCGCATTCCCGGCAATGGGTGCACGCGGAATATCCAAAAAATCCTGTATGCGTTCCAAGGTACTCGTGCGATTACAAAAATAATCCGCAGCGTCAAGAACAAGTACCTGCTCCCTACCAAATTTTGTCTGCCAGCGCTGCACCGATTTGTAATAAATTCCGGACTGAAGAAATGGAAATCCGCATACCGTATCCATTTCCATCTCGGGATAGAGCGCAAGTGCCATGTCGACAAACGCATCAAAATCTCTATAATAGCCAACCGACTCGAGCATTTTTCCGCCCAGCAGCACATCCCATTTCCAATGACTATATGCGCGCTCAACCGGATTTCGGAGAAGGATAATTATTTTAGCTTCCGGACAGGTGTCGTGAAAGCGCTCCATGAGTCGTAACCAGTGCATAAAGGGCGCCAGAAACCCGGAAAGTGCGGGACTGACATGTTGCTCTCGTTTCCGTCGTTCCTGCAATGTGGGGAAAAATGGACGCCATGTCTCCGGTTCTGGTGAAAAGATTTCCTTCGCTAACGGAGGTATAATATTCGGATGCAATAAAAGATGCGACACCAGATCACTGCTTCCCGATTTTATGGGGCCGACAATGGCAAAATCCGGTAACGGACGATCCCGTTTTAAAGAGCGAAGCATCAAGCGCCAGGCCGGCGGTGCTGCAGCGTAATGTGAAAGAAATTGATATTCAATCAAAGTTCTAATCCTTTTGATTGCAAAGCCAAGCCCCATGTGCTGAATATGTCGTTGAGCGTAACGTTCCATTATTATATCATAGGCCCGCGTGTATTTTTTCAACTGTTTTTCATAATCCATATCTAGCTCCTATTTGAGCACCTCCAACAGAGATGCGATTTACTGAACATCCATAGGATTCACAAAAGCGAATTATACTGAACATTGGCTGCAAACGTTGATTTAATCGACTCCACTTTTTAACTTGGTTTCCTGGCATAAATTGACGAGTAATAGCCCAAAACATTCATATGCCGAATGTCCACAAAGCCTGCGCTTTGCAGTAAAGTTTCAATTTCAATCCGATTATATTGACGACCATGGGTGAAAAGTGCCATATTCATTGACATGTGAGCAGTCCACAAGGGACCGCTTTTATCGTCATTCATCAAGGCCTCTTGGATAGCCACAATTCCACCAGCTTTCAGTGACTGATACGCCTTTTTCAATAGAGTCGTACATGCTGTCTTATCCCAATCATGTAAAATATTCGTAAAAAGCAGCGCATCCATTTGGTCAGGCCACTCCTCGGTAAACATGTTCATACCGCGACAGGAAATGCGCTCGGTTAAATTAAATTTGGCAATCAACTTTTCAGCAACAGGAACACTATCCGGCAATTCTATAATTTCCAGCCTCCGATTTGCGTCCTTGAGTGCCAAAGCCACACAAATTGATCCCATACCCCCAGCAACATCCAAAATGTGTTCGGCATTTCCCAAAATATTCGTGTTATGAAGAGCAAATCCGATAGGAAACGACTGCTGGTGTTGCTGGATTGCTATGCGTTCAGGATCATAAGACTTTCCGGACTTCCATTCGGTTCGCGCGCCTTTACGTTTGCCGACTCGGAGTAAGTGGAGAAATCGCTGGGCTGGCATCGGGGCATGCAATGGTGTGTAAAATGGGCTTTGCGCTACCAAATAGAGTCGCGCTTGATTTGTCAGCTCATAACCGCTGTCATTTGATTGAAGAACATTCGCAGCCAGCAACAACTGGATTACCGCATCTACTTTATATTCGGGCGCCCGCAAAATCCGCACGACGTCATTTTTGCCAAGAGAAGTTTGTTCCAACATCTTTTCGAACAAGCCGGAAACCTGGCACGCTGCAATGGTTTGTAGGACCATATTTTGGTTATCACGTTCTGTTGTAACATCCGGGGGACGAGGGATCTGGTCTAATGAAAACACACCTGTTTGTTGCAGCGATTGGTGATTTTGTCGCTCCCAAAAACTTTCACGATATTGCTTGTAGTATTTCCGAGATCGAAGCTTTAATAGGACGAGAAAGACGAGTATTGGTATTAGACCCGCCGCAAGGTGAGAAGCAATTAATCCGAACATAAGGAACCCCCTCATCTCTACTAATTACTTTCGCCCGAGCTCCCATCTCGTTTTTCATCCGAAACGGGTAGCTCTTTACTTCTCCCTCTAATTTACCAAATTAAACATCTAGAAGCGCGGATTCATTTCCGAAAGGTAAATTTATTTGGGAAGATGGAAAGTTCTGTTTTATACCTTGGAAATGATACAAATATTGAGAGATTGTTTCAAGAAAAAAACACGCGGATGTATTTTATCCCCCCACACTCTTAATAAAATAGCCGGCGACAGCATTGAAGCCATCGCCGGCTTTTAATAACAGTCGGGGCGAGAAGATTTGAACTTCCGACCCCTTGACCCCCAGTCAAGTGCGCTAACCGGACTGCGCTACGCCCCGAATGAGTGTTTTTCAAGTATTTTTAGGCAATCTATTAATCCCGCTCGAATGTCCTGTAAAATACCATTTTTTTTAGATTCTTCCAATAAGGACAATTGACCGGCCAACTCTTTTTTGTCTTTCATCTGCCGCAGCCGCTGCCGGGCACCTTCTATGGTGTACTTTTCTTCGTACAACAATCTCTTTATCGCAAAAATGAGCTGAATATCATTTTTCTTATAAGCGCGATTGCCGGCGCGATTTTTTTGCGGATTTAATTCTGAAAACTCGGTTTCCCAATACCGCAATACATAGGGCTTGAGTCCGGTAATCTCGCTGACTTCGGCGATTGAATAATACAACCGCTTGATGGGTCTCTCTTCCATACTCGGCCTCTTTCGAGGTTCCGCCATAAAATCAGTTGGCAAAAATAACGATAACTGGCACAAAAATCAAGACTATTTTTTAGTCCACTGTCCACTTGTTAAACCGGCACAACACTGTGACATCCGAACACCGATCCATCACCTGTTGCATCAAGCGAAAGAGAAAACGTAATTGCCCATATACTTTGAAGCGAAAAAAATACAGATGATCAAACAGATAGATGCCGGTTCGATTTATTGCATATTGTAACGACAAATTTTTGTTGAACATTCCCATGCTCAAACCATATTTGTAATTCAGTTTGCGCACAACATCAATGACCACGTTGTTGGTGTTACCAAATGGGTAGGAAAAAACCGATGAACAAAAGCCAATTTTTTTTTCAAGCAAGGCCGATGACAGGGCCAACTCCCTTTCGATCGCTGGTGCTGAGAGCCGCGTCAGATCACGATGCTGCATGCCATGCGAGCCGATTTCCCACCCATTGGCACGCAGTTCGGCAATCTGCGACCAATTCATATGACGAAAGCGTCGACCAATGTTCACGTCCCATGTATTGAATTGGCCCACATACGCTGGATTAACGAACACGGAGGCGGGCACACAATATTTTTGCAGCACCGGCAAGACATAGGTGTAGACCGATTCATAACCATCATCAAAAGTGATCGCCACCCGGCGATTATCTGTGCCGGGCGAGGTCAGATAGTCCGAGATTGTCTGAATCGCGAAATGATGATCGATGAGAAATTTGATGTGCCTGGCAAATTGTCGCGGCGTGACCCTAGTCACACCCCAGCTGAAACGAGGATCCACCATATGATAGGCTAATATGCTCAATTCACTTTGCCGAAAAAAAAGAGATTATACTTTATTCCAAAATCTTTTCATTGCCGGAGATATGAACAAACAGCTTTTTCAAAGTTTCTTTTGCATCTCCAAACAATAGAATAGCATTTTTATTTTTATACAGGGAGTTTCGAACGCCAGAATATCCAGGTCTTTCATCCAAATTACAGACAATCACGTTTTTTGCTTCATGTGCATTCAAGATCGGCATACCCGAGATTGGAGTACCTTTAGCTTTTTTCGCTGCAGGATTTACGACGTCGCTTGCACCAATGACAATTGCTAAATCTGTATCTTTGAAATCCGAATTGATATATTTCATATCAAAAAGCTTTTCATAAGGGATTTCCGCTTCAGCTAACAAAACGTTCATGTGGCCAGGCATTCTCCCGGCGACGGGGTGAATAGCAAACCTGACCTGCTTGTCTTGTTTCTCCAAATATCGAGATATTTTGTTAACCAGAAACTGCGCCTGAGCGAGAGCCATACCATAGCCAGGCACAAATATAATAGATTCTGCATTTTGAGTAATCTTGGCTGCTTTTTCAAATGGATCAGGCGGCTCACCGGATTGTGCCACGCTCCGTTCATCAGCGCTCTCCGACAGCGCTTTGCTCTCATCAGCTAAAACTTCTGTCCAGTCATATTCGGATTTTGCTTCAAAGCCGACGAAAATATTCAGCAAGTTTCTGTTCATTGCTTTACACATAACATGAGTCAGAATGGAACCTGACGCGGCAACTGTAGCACCACAAGCAATGAGTAACCTATTACCGACAATGACACCGCAGAAGGCAGCGGCCAAGCCTGTTGTTGAATTGAGGAATGAAATCAACACAGGCATATCTGCCCCTCCTACTCTGATGGAGAAAACAACTCCCAAGCCTATCGAAAGAACCACTAAAATTATCGCTGCCACAATCAGTGAGGTGCTCGTCTTATTCAAAGTAAATGAAGCGGTGATAATAATGAGCACAACAAAGGCACCAAATATCCAATTGTGCTTTGGCCAAATGACCGGTGTTTGTTTTATTTTGTTCGCGAGCTTTCCACTCGCAATCAAGCTTCCGCTCAAAGTTGCAGCACCAATAATCAAACTCGTCATTCCCGAGAACTTGACAACACCAGTTATAGAGTCCGAGTATCTGCTCAGCTCGATAAAAGAGACTAAAAAAGAGGCCATACCTCCTGCACCATTTTGCAGACCAACCATCGCAGGAATTTGCAGCATATTAATACGTGCAGATACTATCCAACCAAGTGTTGCACCTATCAATAAAGCAACAAATACCACATGGAGTTTTACGATATCATTCCACAAAAAAAGCAAAATAATAGCTGCACTGAGTGCTGTCGCCGCTGTCAAATTTCCCTTTCGGGCGCTCTTTGGCTTGCGGAATTTTTGTATTCCTAAAAAGAGGACCAGAATGATGGCGAGATCAAATAATAAATCGAGTCGGAATTGCATTAGCTTCGCCCATCTCCTTTAAACATTTTTAGCATACGATCTGTAATCTTAAAACCGCCAACTACATTGAATGTGGCTGCTATTATCGCGACGGCGCCCAGTATGTCCACAAAAATAGTTGTTCTTTGAGAAAAGACGAGAATAGCTCCGATGATGATTATAGCTGAAATAGCATTTGTCATTGACATGAGCGGTGTGTGCAAAAGCGAGGGAACGCGTGAGATTAAAAAATATCCAATAATAATAGATAGCCCAAATACTAATATCATTATTATGAGTTCGGCCATTTTGTCAATCCTTATCGATCACAATGATTTGTGTTCTGCCATAGCTTTCAGCGTGCCATGATGTACTATTTTTCCTTTATGTGTCACGAGAGAGGTTTTGACGACCTCATCTTTGAAATTTAATTTATTCAAACCTTTTTTAAATAGATTTTCAACATAATAAAAAATATTATTGGCGTATAGCCAGGTAGCATCTTCGGGCATGCTTCCCGGAATATTCTGTGTGCCACAAATCGTGACATGGTGCTCGATTATGGTTTTGCCTGCCTGCGTTATTTCACAATTGCCACCCTGATCAATTGCCACATCGACGATATAAGAACCAGGACGCATGCTTTGGACCATTTCACGGGTGATCAAAATTGGAGCTTCTTCCCCTGGTACCAAAGCGCTGGAAACGATAATATCCGACTCTTTGACGAGCGGTGAAACGGCTTCTACTTCTTTTTTCAACCACTCCTCTGGTAAAGCTTGAGCGTACCCCCCTTTCCCTTCAGCAATCTTCTGGGGCACCTCAAATCCGCCGATTTTTGCACCGAGACTCATTGCTTGTTCTCGCGCCTCCGGCCGAATATCAACAGCCGTAACAATCCCTCCAAGTCTTTTTGCCGTAGCAATTGCCTGCATTCCAACTATTCCAGCACCGATAATGAGTATTTTTGCCGGCTTTGTCGCACCGATTGCAGTAGCAATTACAGGAACAAAACGTGAGAGATTTTCTGCAGCCATAAGAATCGCTCGATACCCTGTAATCGTACTCATTGATGTTAAAGCATCCATTGTTTGGGCATAGGAAAGCGTTCGAGGCAAACTATCCATGGTAAAGGCCGTTATTTTTTTGTCGCGCAACGCCTTTACCATTTTATGATTCGTCGGAGCAGCTGGATGTAAAAAAGTGATGAGAATTGCATCCCTCTTCATCATGTCTACTTCATGTTTCCCACTTTTTTCGTTGAATATGGGCTGCTTGACTTTGAGGATTACATCGGATCTGTCGTAAAGTGTCTCAACATCATCAACTATTTCCGCACCCATCTTTTGATACTCGGAATCCGGTTTGTAAATTCCATCGCCTGCTTTTGATTCAACAAGAACCTTAAAACCCATTTGTACGTATTTTTTAATCGTTTCGGGCGTAGCCGCAACTCTTCTCTCATCAGCCAGAATCTCTTTTGGCACTCCGATAGTCATAAAAACCTCCAAATAGTGATTCAAATAAAAAATGGCATCCGCTCGCCGACGAGACGAATGCCATTATGATCATGACTCCATTAGACTTTTAGCTCTATAAATTATTTTTCTCATATCCTTCACGTGGTCAGGCTCACAGCACATCTTTGCGGCTGAGAACCAGTTTGCCGTTTGAATCGATCTCTAATAATTTAACGTGCACTTCATCACCAACGCGCAGCACGTCCTCGACGCGATTGATGCGCTCCTTGGCAATTCTGGAAATATGCAGCAAGCCCTCCTTGCCCGGCAGTATCTCGACAAACGCACCAAAGTTCTTGATACTTTTGACTTTGCCCTTGTACACCGTACCGACTAGTGGTTTGGCGACGATATTTTTGATCATATCCAGCGCGGCTTCCCCGCCGGCGGCGTCGATGTGCGCGATGGTGACCATACCGCTATCTTCGATATTAATTGTCGCACCGGTTTTTTCCTGAACATCACGAATCGTCTTGCCGCCGGGGCCAATGACCAGACCGATTTCATCCACTTCAACTTTAAAATTGAGGATGCGCGGCGCATGAATCGACAGTTTGTCGCGCGGCGCCTGGATGGCGGCTTCCATTTTTTCCAAAATGAACAATCGCGCTTTTTTGGCACGCTCCAGCGCCTCACGCATGATATCGGTCGAGATTCCTTTGATCTTGATATCCATCTGAAATCCGGTGATGCCGGTGCGATTTCCGGCAACTTTAAAATCCATGTCGCCCATGTGGTCTTCATCGCCTAAAATGTCGGTCAACACGGCAACTTTATCATCTCCCTTGATCAAGCCCATGGCAATGCCAGCGATATGTGATTTCACCGGCACACCGGCATCCATAAGCGACAATGAACCGGCGCATACGGTGGCCATGGAAGACGAGCCATTCGATTCCAGCACATCGGAGACAATCCGGATGGTGTATGGAAACAGCCCGTCCGCTGGAATGGACGGCTTGATAGAACGCTCGGCCAGGTTGCCATGTCCCACTTCCCGGCGACTGGTACCGCGCATCGGTTTAACTTCGCCTGTTGAGAATGGCGGGAAATTATAGTGCAGCATATAATTTTTATAATATTCGCCGCCAACACCTTCGATCATTTGCTCGTCAATTTTTGTTCCCAGTGTGGTTACCGCCAGAGCCTGTGTCTGTCCGCGCGTGAATAAGGCGGAGCCGTGCGTTCTGGGTAAAAGACCGATTTCGATCGAAATGGGCCGAATATCATCCAGGCCACGGCCATCAAGTCGTACACCTTCATTCAGAACACGATCACGCATGATCTCTTTTTCATAATCATGCACAGCACCTTTTATGACCTTTTCCATATCCGGGTACTCTTCTGCCAGTTTTTCGAGTATGCTGTCGGTCAAGTTTCCGAGTGACTTGTGGCGCTCTTTTTTGTCGACGATCTTTAGCGCCTCCGCCAGTTCGGTGCCGCACAGGTCCCGAACTTTCGAGATCAACTCAGAATAGTCCTCACCTTGAGCAATCGCCATTTTTTCCTGCGTGTGCCCTTGAAGAAAATCTTTTTGCAAAGCGATCAAGGAACGAATTGCACCGTGTCCAAATTCAAGTGCCGCCAGCATGTCTTCTTCACTGATTTCCTGCGCCTCACCCTCCACCATAATAATGGAATCGTCCGAGGCTGCGATCACAAGATCGATGTCGCTTTTAGCACGCTGGTCAAAAGTCGGGTTGGCAAAAAATTCACCACCCACACGACCGACTCGAACGCCGGCAATCGGACCTTCAAACGGGATGTCCGACAGATTGAGTGCAACGCTGGCAGCGGTTATGCCCAACACATCGGCGTCGTTTTGTCTATCCGCCGAAATCACATGCACCATTACCTGTACTTCATTAAAAAAGCCTTCAGGAAAAAGGGGACGAATAGGGCGGTCGATGAGTCGGGCGTTCAAAATTTCCTGGTCAGCCGGTCGACCTTCTCGCTTTATAAATCCACCCGGGATCTTGCCGGCAGCATAAGCGCGCTCGCGGTATTCAACCTGAAGGGGGAAAAAATCCTGCCCTTCAACAGCGCTTTCGGATGTGCACACCGTTGCCAGCACCATGGTTTCACCATACTGCAAGAGTACGGCGCCGGATGCTTGTTTCGCCAATCGGCCGGTTTCCAAAATATAGGGCTGGCCGTTGAATTCGATTTCTTTTCTGTGAACCATCAAGTTCCTCCAAATAATTAAAATGATGCCCGACCCCGAACAGTCAATCAGACCCGGCTTTGTACAGGAGCGCTATCGCCGATCGCTTGTGCATCATTTATTTGAACAGAATTTACCGGACACAAATCCGGTAAATCCTGTCCAAAAACACAAAACGATCAGCAGATCATCAGCTATTGATCCAAAGTGGTCTCTGTCTCCGCTTCCTCTTCAACCTGTTGCGGTTCCTCGGCAATATCCTCCAGCGACGGTCTCCAGGTTTCGAGTACCTTCTTTTCTACAAGGTAAACGGATTCCGAACCAGCCACCTTTGCATAGACATTATCCCCTTTTTCTTCACCGAGGAAAACGTCGAGTTGCAGAACATCATTCACAAAGAATTTTGCTCTGACTTTTGGCGCCGAAAGGCCATATTTGTCAAGAGATGACGGCGCATCATCGACAAACTCGACGACTTCCAGTTGGGAGGCTTCACGAGTTATCGAGGAGATTTTCCAGCTCTTGGCTTTTCGGGACTCGGGCTTGAGTATCATCCATGTTCCGGATGTGTCTTTGCTACAAACAATTGTTTGACCGGAAAATTCCAGCTCGAATCGATTGACATCCGAATTGGAAAAATCAGCCAAATCTTTCAGGCGCAATGTATAGAGATCAGGATTCAAAATACTCACAAAAGCTGAATCCACCTGAAAGACAGGTGCGCGAGATTCATCTTTTGCATAATATCTGTCGCCGTCCAATGCGCCGATGAGGAGCGTCTTTTTCGCGCGATTTTCGCCTAACATTAAATCAACCTGAACGCCGGGATCGCTTAAACCATATTGCCGCACATCGCCTGGCGCTTCATCAACAAATTCTTTGGCCCGCTCGCTGTTGAGGCGATTGAGCACCTTGTCGATCTCCGTCTCGTCAGCTTCATACTCACCCGGGCTCTTGATCTTCCACTCCCCGGATTCTTTAGCCAGGCTGAAGGAGCCATTTACATTTTTGAGATCAAACGACCGAACCTGGTTTTTTTCAAACCCAAGGACTGTTTTATCGCGAAGATCGAACAATTTTTTCTCAATATTCGATTGCAGAGACGTTGTGGTCAAAAATACGTCCGGTGATCCACTTTTGCGGGCAAAAACGAATGAACCCGTCGGGCTCTTGTCACCGAGGTAAAGCGTGTCCGCACCTTCGGAATGAATGAGAATGAGCTTGCCCTGATCGGGATTCAGGCCATAGACGCCATATTCAGCAGGATCGGACGAAATCGTCCGCTCGATATTCGCCCAGCTGAACATATTGGCGATGGCATCGATCGAGCTCTTGTCGCCATCGGTTTCAACGGGTGATACAATTTTCCATTCGGTGCTGTCTTTGACACAGTGAATACCGCTTGGCTGCAGAATGATTTCTGTCACATCTTCTTTTTCTATATTGAGAAGCTTGCTCTCGATGTCCTCGGCCTCTTCCTTTTTTTCGTCCTGTTTGTTGAGCAAAACAACAGCCACGATGCCGATAGCGAGAACAAGCGCCATAATTCCTGTTGTTTTAAAATTCATAATAACCTCATCCAATTTGATTCACGTGTGTGTTACGATTGAACGTTTCGTCAAATGTGATGAAAAAACCAGCACAAAGACTTGCTTTTTCTGCTATGGTTGTTTTTGAATAAAAATTCTTGCTAAAGCGACCTCGAGTTTCAAAATAGAACAAGGGCTTTCGCGATGAAAGCCCTTGCGGATTTCTATTTATTGCGTTGTCGATAGACGTAGATACCAAAAGCAAAGATGGCTAACGGCAACAAAATAACACCAAACCACAGCATCATTTTCGATTGTTTTGCCGTCAGGCTCAAGCGACGATCCTCCGGATCACGCGGTCTGATCGATACCAGGTCTTCTTCTTCGGCCAACCAGTTGACGGTATTCAAAAACAGATTGCCATTGGCCTGGAAATTAAAATAGGCATTGGTCGCTATGTCGGAATCACCGAACACCGCAATGCGTCCTTTTTTATCCGAACCGGCGGGTTCGCTCGCGCTTTTTTCCGCTATGGTCACCACGGACAGCGGCCCTTGATTGTCGAAAGCCGGATCAAAACCCACCTGGCCATCGGCGCCAATCGAGCTGGTTTCACCCCAGCTATTATTGCTGGTTTTCGCAACCTCGGTGACCGTCACGCCCGTTGGCGTCTCATCGAGTTTATTCACTGAACGAGCCTGGGCGTACAGGGTCATCGTGCCACTAAAGCCTTCAACAATCGGATGATCCTGGTAATTGGTCACGATCGGCATGATCGGACCAGCACCAAAAAGTTGGCCGATCGGTGAGGTTTCGATGATCAAATCATTGCCGACATCGACGCCCCACTCTTTCATAAAATCAACATAACTTTGCGGGGATTCCGGTTCGAGCATCAACAGCAGCTTGCCACCACGTTTGAGATAATCATCAAGCTTGTTGCGCTCCGGTTGCAGGAGGTCCGTCGTGGGACCAGCGATGACAATGAGTGCAACATTATCCGGAATCGTATCCGGCTCCTGCACGAGAAAGACTTTATCGATGTCATAATTGAGCTCGGCAATAGCCTCTTTGGCGGTGCTCAGGCCATTCTGCTCGGTATTTTCATAATCCTTTTCGCCGTGCCCGGTCGTAAAAAGAATACGTTTGACACCCTCGCGCGTCACTTTGATCAGCGCGTTGGTTATTTCCTGTTCCGAGGCGGTATTGATCTTTTCCTGTTTATCTTCGCACTCGATGACAATCGTGCCGTATGTTTTGATGTCATACTTTTTCGCCAATCCCGGCTGTTTATCGGGATCAATGAACTCATATTTAAAGCGCGGCGAATAGTGCGAATATTCGATCATAAACTCTTCGGCCTGGCCTTCTTCACCGGATTTGAAAAAGCCTATGACATTCACGTCTTTGTCCAGGTTCTGCAGAACCTTGCGCGTCTGCTCGGCCAGGCTGAACATTTTTGCTGCCGTTAGATCGGCTCGCCAGGAGAATCGATTGCCCAATATATTCACCACAATGAGGATGCCGATGAGAAAAACGACCATAAGTGCAGCATTGCTGCCGAACCTGGCCGATCGACTCGATAAACCTGACTTTATTTCCTGAAAACGCAAAATAACATAACCAGCCAAAAGCAAAACGCCAATAATCAAAAAGATCGTTGCGAGGGTATTGATCGTACCATTTATCGAATAAGTGACCAGGCCGGCCAAAATAACCACCAGGCCGGCGAGGCCGATCCAGTTTGCGTATTTTTTCATCATCTTCCCCTCCATCTGGTTGATTCAATGGAAACAAACGAGAGGAATAATCCTATAAAGATAAAACTGATATAATAGAGTATGTGCTTTGTGTCCAGAACACCTTTGGCAAAATCGTCAAAGTGTTCGATAAGTGAAAAGTTTGACAACGTCTGCCCCAGAGCTGGGCTGAGCATGCCGGACACCCAGCCGATAGCCCAGAACACCAAAATGAACACAAACGTACTGACAGCCGCAATGATCTGGTTATCGGTGAGCGTGGAAAAGAACACGCCAAAAGACACATAACACAGGCCTAATAAAAACAAACCGAGATAACCGGTGAAAATTGGCCCGAATTCGGGATTTCCATACAGGAAGATAAAAATGATATAGAGGAATGTACCGCTCAGCATCACCAAAAAGAGCGTGCCGGCCGCGGCAAATTTGCCTAAAATGGCCTGCAAGTTGGTCACCGGTGATGTCATGAGCAGCTCAATTGTGCCTGTTCTTTTTTCATCGGAATAGAGACGCATGGTCACCAATGGCAAAAAGAACAGAGCGAACAAACTGAGATTGTGCATGATGGGGCGAATAGCCATCATATTGACATTCATTTTTTGTGGCGCCATACGATATTGTTGCGCCATCATGTCAACCCGCATGCACATTTGCACAAAGTTTGAAATAATGAGGTAAAAGAAAATACCTGCCAATATCAGGAACAAACCAATAACAACATAGGCTATTGGTGAAGAGAAATACGATTTTATTTCACGTTGATAGATTGCTAAAAAGTTTCTCATGAGACCGTACCCTCCTCTTTTGTCGTCAAATGCAAGAATACGTCTTCCAGGCTGACATCTTCAGCCTTGATCTCATAAAGCGGCCAATTGTTAGCCACCACGATTTTCGCCACCTCGGGTCGAATTTCAACGTCTTTATCGCTTTCAACAAAAACAGTTGTATATTCAGAACCGCTGGTTTCTTCCACCTTGGTGACGCCCTTGATCGTTGCGAGCTTTTCTTTTACTGCCGCAACCGGCGCATCGACAGAGACCGTCAGGCGAGTTGCACCCGCATGCTTTTTGGTCAATCCATCCGTTGTATCCGTAGCGACAATGACACCTTTGTTGATGATCACCACACGTTCGCAGGTCATACTCACTTCGGGCAAGATATGGGTGCTGAGAATAATCGTGTGATCGCCGGCAAGTCGTTTGATGAGCTGGCGTACCTCAATGATTTGGTTCGGATCAAGACCGACCGTCGGTTCATCCAGAATGAGCACATCCGGATTATGAACCAATGCCTGCGCCAGTCCGACGCGCTGTTTATAACCTTTGGAAAGGACTTTGATGACGCGGGTGCTTACATCACCGATGGCGGTTTTAGCCATCGCATCGTCAACTGCTTTTTTGCGTTCCGCCGGGGCAACGCCCTTGATTTTGGCGACAAATTCAAGATAATCTTTAACGCGCATATCTTGATACAATGGCGGATTTTCCGGCAAGTAGCCGATACGTTTGCGAACCTCCATGGATTGTTCGTGAACATCGTACCCGGCGACTGTTGCCGTGCCCGATGTTGCCGGTAGATACGTCGTCAAAATACGCATCGTCGTCGTTTTACCGGCAGCGTTAGGGCCTAAAAAGCCGACGATCTCTCCTTTTTCAACTTTAAAGGAGACATCATTGACAGCAGTCACATCACCAAAGTACCGTGACACTTGTTGCACATCAATCATGAATTAACCTCCTTTTTTTGGTTCATGCAACACGCTCGATACACGTAGACGGTGTGAGAGCGAATCAATTATCGACGAATACCAAGTTGTTTGATGAGTTCTCTATATTTTTCGATCTCAGTATCTCGTAAATAATCCAGCAAGCGACGGCGCTTGCCTACCAATTGCAGCAATCCGCGTCGACCATGATGGTCTTTTGGATTGCCTTGAAAATGTTTGTTCAAATCATTGATGCGCTCGGTCAAAAGCGCAATTTGAACTTTTGTATTGCCTGTATCCGTTTCATCTTTGCCGTACTCTTTGACTAGTTCGGCGGTTTTCTCTTTTGTGAGTGGCATTAACCTTGTCCTCCATTAGCAAAATATGTCATAGCTTTTTTTTTGTCTTTTTTAATTGTAGCAATGAGTTCATCAGGTGATTGAAATTTTCGATCATCGCGCAAAAAGGTACAAAAGTTCACTTTGATCGGTTCTCCATAAAGAGTTTCATCAAAATCAAATACATGCACTTCAACGACTTTTTGTCTGCCAGCAAAAGTAGGCCTGGTGCCGATATAGGTGACAGATTCATGTGTCGTGCCACGAATGTCCACAGTCGTTGCGTAAATACCAACCATTGGAACAAGTTTGTGCGCCGAGTCCGGACGAATATTGGCGGTTGGAAAACCAAGCTTTCGTCCCTGATTCCGCCCGGCAACGACAGGTCCGGAGACGCTGTAATAGCGACCCAGCATACGTGCAGCACCGGCAACGTCGCCCTGCTGCAGGGCACGACGAACCTGGGTGCTGCTTATTTTATCCCCGCTCGCCGAGACCGGATCAACCGTATGAACGCTAAAATTGAGCTCACGGCCGAGCGTATGTAAAAGCTTTTCGTCTCCCTCCCGATTTCTGCCAAAGGCGTGATCATGCCCGATGACAATGGATTTCATTCTCAGCTTTTCCACCAGCTTTTCGCGTACGAAATGCTCGGCTGAAAGTGTGGCAAAGGATGGAGTGAATTTTAATATGACAAGAGAATCGAGCCCCATCTGCTCCAAAATCCCAATTTTTTCATCTATCGTCGTCAACAATTGCGTTTCCGGAATCCCCGATTTCTGTACAACAATTTTGGGGTGCGGTTCGAATGTAACAAGCATTGATTGAATGCCCAAAGCCCGCGCTTGTTCCCTCACTCTGTTTATTATTTGTTGATGCCCTTTGTGAATCCCATCAAATGTGCCGACTGTCAGAGTTGTTCCGGCAAATGGAACCGGAGTGAGCGTACTATAAAATATTTTCAATCGATATAGCCTGATTTAGATGATAGTCACCAATACGCGTACGCGTCAGAGTTCGCACATAGCCGACGGTTCCCAAGGCACGCGCCATATCACGCGCGAGCGATCGTATATAGGTGCCTTTGCCGCATCGAACGTCCAAAGTCGCACGGCTATGCTGATAATGAAGCATATTGATGGCGTAAATAGTCACATGTCGTTTTTCAAGGATGAGATCCTTTTGTGCACGCGCCAATTGATACGCTCTTTGACCGTCGATTCGAACTGCAGAAAAAGCGGGAGGTTTTTGCTGGATGTCGCCGACGAATAACGGGAACACCTCTCGCACCTGCTTGTCCGACAGCGATAAATTGACGTCACGTTTGACAATTTTACCGCTCATATCAAGCGTATCCGTTTCAATACCGAACTCAATAGTTGCACGATACTCTTTTTCCAAATCCATTAGCTCTGCAACTCGTTTTGTTGCTTTGCCGAGACACACGACAAGGACGCCATCAGCAAAAGGATCGAGCGTTCCGGCATGGCCAACTTTGGCAGCGAATCGATGCTTGATATAACGAATCACATCATTCGAGGTCCAGCCAATCGGCTTTCGGACATTAAGGATGATCTCTTTATTTTCGAGTTGCTGCGGCATTGGCGCCGGGCTTGGTTTATTTGTCAAAGAACTAGTTGCTTTTTATCTTTTTGAGCAAATGCTCAATATGATCAGCATATTCTGTTGAATCGTCATAAATAAACATAATTGATGGTACAAATCGAATTTTCAAACGATGTCCCAATTCTGTACGAATATGGCCGGTGGCACGATCCAGGGCGCCAGCGGATTTTGTTTTTTTCTCCTCGCCACCCAGAACACTATAATAGATCTTGGCGTGTCGTATATCGTCACTCACTCGCACCTTGGTGACAGTGATGAAGCCCAACGCTGGATCCTTCAATTCGCTGAGCAACATTTTGCTCACTTCTTCATGAATAAAAGCAGCGATTTTGTCTGACCTTTTGTAGTGCATTAAAGAATCTCTATTTGATAATCAATCACTTGTGATTGATCCTGATCGTCAATAAAGCCCAATATTTTATCCAGGGCCTGGTTTATATGCTGATTTCCATTCGACACCATGGCGATGCCCAAAGTGGCACGCTGCCACAGGTCTTGATGATCGATTTCAGCAATTGATACATTAAATTTATTCCGGAGTCGCTGCTTGATACTGTTGAGTACCATGCGCTTTTCTTTCAACGATGTGCTTTCCGGAATAATCAATTCCACCTGCAAACAGCCGATAAACATTACAATTTACGTTTTTCTTCTATGAGCTCGTAAGCTTCAATGATATCATTGACCTTAATATCATTATAGCGTTCAATACCAATGCCGCATTCAAATCCGGCTGCAACTTCCTTGACATCATCTTTGAAACGTTTAAGTGACGACAGCGTGCCTTCATGGATCAAACGATCTTCCCGATAAATTTTAATCTTGTCACCGCGATTAATGCGGCCAGATACCACATAGCTTCCGGCAATCAGTCCAACTTTTGGCACCTTGAACGTTTCGCGCACTTCGGCCGTGCCGACATTCTTTTCGGTAATCGTTGGCTCCAGAAAACCCTCAAGCGCTGCTTTGACATCGTCAATTATATCATAAATAACATTGTATGAGCGAATATCGACTTTTTCCCGTTCAGCCAGGTTGCGCGCCTTGACAGATGGTCGCACATGGAATCCGATGATGATCGCTTCGGATGCCGTTGCCAACAAAACATCCGATTCGGTTATGGCGCCAACACCTTTATGGATGACACTCACAGCGACCTCATCCGTTGCCAGTTTTTGCAGCGAATCGGCAATTGCTTCCAGAGAACCATCCACATCCGCTTTCAGGACAACGGACAAGTGCCGAACTTGACCTTGTTTAATCTGCCGTGATATTTCGTCGAGCGTACGCGGGCGCGACCGCCAATGTTCATGCTCGCGCTGTAATTGCTGACGTTTCTGGCTGATTTCGCGCGTATCGCGTTCGCTGTGCAGCACCATAAATGAATCACCCGCTTGCGGCGAGCCGTTGAAACCAAGTATCTGCACAGGTGAGGACGGGCCGGCTTCTTTTTTACGCTTATTTCGCTCATCGAGCAGCGATCTCACTTTGCCGCTGTGCGCACCCGCAATAAAAGGATCGCCAACGCGCAGCGTTCCAGTCTGCACCAACAATGTTGCGACCACACCCTTGCCCTTGTCCAGACGGGACTCGATAACAACGCCCTTTGCCTTGCGATTGGGATTTGCCTTAAGATCCAACAGTTCAGCTTCCAAAAGGAGTAGCTCGAGAAGCTGATCGACATTTTGCCCGGTTTTTGCGGATAGTTCAGCGGACTGGTATTTACCGCCCCACTTTTCAACCAAAACGCCATGGTCTGCCAGCTGTTGCCGGATCAAATCAGGATTGGCGCTTGGTTTGTCGATCTTGTTGATCGCAACAACGATAGGGACATTGGCTGCTTTGGCATGACTGATCGCTTCGATAGTCTGCGGCATGACGCTATCATCGGCCGCGACAACAAGTACAACGATATCCGTCACCTGGGCACCACGTGCACGCATGGCGGTAAAAGCTTCGTGACCAGGCGTATCGAGAAAGGTGATCTCTTTGCCATTCACCGAGACTTCATAGGCGCCTATGTGCTGGGTGATGCCACCTGCTTCGCCGGCAATAATATTACTCTCGCGGATATAATCGAGTAGTGATGTTTTGCCGTGATCGACATGGCCCATTATCGTCACCACCGGGGGGCGAGGGACGATTTTATCAGGTTCATCTTCTTCATAAAGCTCCTCCAATATATCCTCACCAAACTCGGAGAGCGCCTCAACTTCGCAGTTGTATTCGTCGGCCAACAACGTGATGGTATCCATATCCAGACGCTGATTAATAGTCACCATCATTCCCATTTCCATACATTTACGAATAAGCTCGGTCGCCTCAACATTCATAAGTTTGGCTAATTCCGAAAGTGACATAAATTCACTGACGCGTATTTTGAGTTTTTCTTCGACCTCCTCGACCTCTCCCACGTCGGCGCGTCGCTTTTTTCGTTTACCGCGTCCCGCTTCCGCGATGGATTGCATTGTCGCTCGGATGGATTCCTGAATCTCGTGTTCGTCGAATTGCGGGCGAGCCTTCTTTTTTCTCTTCTTTTTGTCCTTCTTGGTCTTTGCCGGCAGTACCTGTTCCTCTTCTTCGGTCTTTTTTAAATGACCTTTGCGCCGACGACCTTTGGCCTTTTTCTTTTCACCTTCCGGGGTAGCAGCTTCTTTTCCTGGCTCTTTCTTTGCAATCTCTTTTGCTTCTTCCGCAGGTTCGACAGTGACCGGTGGTTTCTCTCCCACCTCTCGTTCGCGACGAGGTTTTTCCTGTCCTTCCGGGGGAATCTCGATGATCTTCAGCTTGCGCTTTGGCTTCAGTCTTGGCTTTTCCAGCTTTTCTTCAACCACAACCTCTTTTTCGGCAACTTTTCCCTTTTCAGCTCGAATTTTCTTTTGTTCCGGAGGTTCTTCGACAACAGTGGGTTGGGCCGCTTTGGCTGTTTTTTCTTCCTGCCGCTTTTTGAGAATTCGAGGTTTCTCTTCAGCTAATTCTGAGGCAACACGAAGCTTTTCTTGCAACTGCAAACGAGTTTTTTCAGAGGCTTCTTTCTCTTTGACCTGCCTGTCTTTAAGTTGCTTGCGAAATTCATAGTCGCTGCCTTTTTTTTCGACCGGCTCTTCCGCCACAGCGTATTTCGCAGAAACCTTTTCAAGCATCTCTTCCGATACTGGACTCATATGATTGCGAATATCAAATCCAAGTCGGATGAGAAACTCGATGAGTGCCTCGTTCGAAATGCTGAATTCCCGTGCAACCTGAAATACTCTTTTTTTAACAGCCAAAGATTGTGACTCCTACAGATTTAAATGATATTGCTGCGACGTTAGTCTTGTTCATCATCTTCAGATACAGCATCCTCGACAACCGCAAGGATCCTGGCAGCGGTTTTTTCACCAATGCCTGGCAGCTCGGTCAATTTGGAGATACCCGCATCGAGAACGTCCTGAATCGTGTCATAGCCGCCGAGCTGAAGGGTACTGAGAATTTTTTCACTCAAACTATCCACATTCGCCAATAAAAGGTTTTCCTCAGTCTCATCGGCCATAATGGCTTTGTACTCTTCTTCCTTGACAGTCTGAATGTCATAACCGGTTAATCTTACCGCCAACCGGCGATTTTGTCCGCCTTTACCTATTGCTAAAGATATTTGGTCATCGTCCAACAAGGCAATGACCTTGCGCGCTTCTTCATCAATTGCGATTCTTTTTGGCTTGGCAGGGCTTAGGGCGCGAGTGATGAAAATTTCCGGCTCAGATGACCAATTGATAATATCGATCTTTTCATTATTCAACTCTTTTACAATAGCCTGGATTCGCATACCCTTCATGCCTACGCACGCTCCGACAGCGTCTATTCTTTTATCATTCGAATAGACAGCAATTTTTGTTCTCTCGCCAGGTTCGCGCGCGATACATTTGATCTCTATTATTCCATCATATATTTCAGGAACCTCCAGTTCAAACAGCCGCGTCAAAAACATGGGATCAGACCGTGAAACGACAATTTCCGGACCGCGAGTCGACCATTTCACTTCTTTGATAACCGCACGAAGATTTTCACCACGTCGGTAACGTTCATTCGGAATCTGTTCGCTCTTGGGAAGAACAACCTCGGTTCCTTCCGCACTTAAAAATATCTCATCTTTATTGAGTTGACGAATATCACCGCTAATGATCTCGCCCACTCGATTCTTGAATTCCTCAAAAATATGTTCTTTTTCAACTTCTTTGATACGTTGATTCAAATTTTGTTTGGCTGAGATGATCAATCGGCGACCAAATTGCGATGGATTGATGATTTCCATATATTCATCACCGATCTCATAGCTCTCTTCAGCTTGCCGCGCCGTCGCCAAATCGATCTCGGTCAGATCGTTCTCCACCTGCTCGACAACTGTTTTGCTTTGATAAATTTCAATTTCACCTTTTTCCATATTGACAAAAACATCAAAATTGTCGGACGCGCCGTATTTCTTTTTAATCATGGATAAAAAAATGTCCTCGATAATTCGTGACAACACATCTTTTTCCATGCTTTTTTCTCTGACCAATTGCGAAAATGCTTCAACAATTTCACTCTTCATAACATCTTCCTAAAACATGATCGTGATCATATCAAAACTCCACCATTACTTTGGCAGACTCTATTTCGTCCAATCGAATATCAATACTTTCCTTTTCTCCGGCGATACGAACGATATTCTTGTTCACGGCATCGATGCGTCCTTTTACTATTCTGCTTTTGTTCTCATCCAAAAGTTTTATCCTGACGAGTCGGCCAATTTGGCGTTCAAAATCTCGCTGCACCACCAGCGGGCGATCGATCCCCGGCGATGAAACCTCCAGGATATATCTGCCGTCAATAACATCTTTGCGATCGAGGAGGTCAGAAATCGTGCGACTAATGGCCGTACACCGATCGATACTGATGCCGCCCTCTTCCCACACAAAGAGGCGAAGACTCGAACGCTTGCTGCGATTGTATTGCAACTCGACGAGTTCGACTCCCATTTCATCTAAAACAGGTTTTATTATCTCTTCAAGTTTATCCAAGCTATCCAACTCTTACCTCTAACAACAAAAAAAGTGGGCCTTTAGGGCCCACTTGACCGGAAATATAGGCAACTCTCCTTTGAAAAGCAAGTGATTTCTACTTTAAGGTCTATTCCAGCGCGCTGTAAAGTACAGCATCGTTTTTTTCTTGCGAATCGGGATAGTTTTTAATGATCAATTGATAAGTCTCTTGTGCTTTAGAACTATTTCCGGCCAAAGCATAACAACGCGCTGCTCGTAAATAATATCGCGCAGCGCGCGGTGAATCGGGATATCTTTTGCCAATATTTTCATATTTCACTGCTGCGTCAGCAAACCGGTCTTGCTGCTCTAGACAAGCTGCTTCACCGGCCATCGCGACAATTTTGAGATATTCATCAGCTTGAAAAGATGTGGCAAATTTACGAAAATGCTCCTGAGCTGCGCTATATTCTCCCCTTTTATACAGAGATTGCGCCAGGTAATAGCGCGCTAGTTTGCCACTCTTGGTGCTCTTGTTTTTATTCACAATATTTGTGAGCAGGTTGACAGCATTTGTATAATCTCGCGACTCATAAACGTGCATCGCATTAGCTAATTCAACACTTGTTGCGGCTTCGGCATTTTTTCGTGAAGTGCTGAACATAAATATGGCGACAATAATGATAACAACGGCGGCAACTCCGCCAGTAACATATTTCAAATTTTCGTCAAGCCAATCCTTCGCCTTGACAGTGTAAGTGATAAGCTTGTCTTCCTTGAGTTGTTTTTTTGTTATTCTTTTACGTGGCGTTAGCATGATGATTTCAGATCCTCAATTTTACCAAAGTCGGTAAATATAATATTTTGGGAACTTAAAATCAAGATTTATTGATGAAATCACATTTAAATTTAACGTATCGGATTCTGATCGAATGCCTCGTGCGTGCCAATGACCACAAGTTCGTACATGTGACAGGTCACGGTTGCGGTAAATATGAGATCAAGCAAAATGTAAAACGCAATAACACCCGCTTTCTCATGCCCGGGCAATTTGAGCAATAGCGGCAATGTCAAAACGCCGACGAGAATGCCAGTAACAATACTGAGAAATATTTTCACTTTGTTCTTTTTACCACCGCCAAAAAAATAGGAGATAAAAATGATAAAAAAACCGATCGCCACGGCAATCAAATAAACCAGGTTGCTCTCAAACTGGAACCATACAAATTCGTGCTGACTCGACGAAATAAATTGTGATACATTATTTAAAGAATCTTGAACAGCTGTCTGATCCATAATGATGATCCTTTTTTGTAAAACCATGTGTTAACAACATTTTAGAGAAATAACAAAAAAATTGCAAGCCATTTCTCCAGCGATGTCCAGCAACTTAAAAAATAACCATAAAAAAGCCCACAACCGATACCGGCCATGGGCGCAGGAAAGAACAGTTGTCAAGCAAACGATTAACGAATAACTTTGACTTTTGTTTGATCGTTCAGGGTTTCAAAACCTTTGACAATCAGTCTCTCGTTTTCGCGCAAACCTTCAATAACCTCAACCTCGGTTGGATTTTCCAATCCGGTGATGATCCGACGGTCATCCGCCGCCCCGCGCTCAACAACAAAGACGCGTTTGGCATTGCGAGATTGAATGATAATGTTTTTCGGGATGACAATCGCGCTGTCTTTGCGCGCCACAATTGTTTCCACTTTAATGAACATACCTGGACGGAACGTCCACTCCGGATTGGCTATCTCGATCGATGCTTTGAATGTACGCGTCTCGGCATCAATTGCCGGGGAGACCTGGGTGACAGCCCCCCACAAAGTGTCATCGGGCATGGTATAATTGAGCGCCCTCACCCGCTGCCCGGTATCAATTCTGCCGAGATGTTTGGCGGGATAATTTACATCCA
The DNA here is from genome assembly GCA_016928775.1 of Candidatus Zhuqueibacterota bacterium. Taxonomy (GTDB): domain Bacteria; phylum Zhuqueibacterota; class Zhuqueibacteria; order Residuimicrobiales; family Krinioviventaceae; genus Kriniovivens. The sequence goes on from JAFGKD010000086.1 coordinate 22,940, forward strand.
TATACAGCTTTTCATAATTCATGACTTTGGCGATCAGCGAACCGGTCTCTACTCTGGTTCCTGCAGTATAATATGGCAAATCGACAATTATTCCCTTAAATGATGACTGTACCTTGAGTTTGGCCAACTGGATGATCGCATTATCATAGTTGTACTGTGCGTCAATATACGCCTGCTCGGCATTTTTAAGCTCTCGAAGTGTCACGCCACCTTTTTCGTACAGAGCCTGCTGCTTTTCAAATTCACTTTTCGATATATCAAGATTGAGCTTTTGCGATTCTATTTTTATATTATTTTCAACTTCGGGATTATCAAGACGGGCAATCACATCTTGCGGCGTGACAAAATCGCCTAAAGTAAATGTCTTGTTACGTGAATTTACGCCGAGATGATAATAGCCATCCGTCTCGGCTAATAGTTCAACCTCTTGCATCGCGCGAGCAGTTCCTGTTGTTTCCAAAAATTCTTCGATCGACTTGAATTTTATCTCCTCAACAGAGACAGGCACGGTGATTGAGATGTCAATGTCGGCTTCATCCCCACCACATGCGAAAAACAGGAGCCCGAAAACCAGGCTAACGAGTATTTTTTTCACAGTTTTAACTCCAATAATTCCAGAGGTTACTTTTTTCAGATTCAATGTGCTGTTTATCAATCCGTTTTCTCCTGCAAAAGATTTTCCGGTACTACCGGCTCATTGCGGATAAAATCATACATGGAAAGAATTTTCAGATTTAAAAGAGCTAACTTGTAATTGATGATCGAATCTGTCAATTGAATCTTGGCATCCGATAGCTGGATTTGATAGAGGTTAAGATCCATACCGGTCAAATCGCCATTTTTATAGCGCTCCAGATTAATCTCATAGGTCAATTCAGCGTTTTTTACATTTTGCCGGGCAATCTCGATCTGATTGACCAAATTTTGCAGCTGACGATGTGCTTGACGAATGCTGATAATGATGTTGTCTTGCTCTTCTTCCTGCGACAACTTGCGCGATTCGATGGTCGCTTCGGATGCTTTGATGCGCGCTTTACGCTCTCCCCAATCAAACAACGGGATTTCAAAGGAAATGGACGCTTGCCGATTGCGATCCGGATTGTCGTAAATACTTTCAAAAGTCCTGTTGACCCCCTGAATGCCATAGGTCAAACTGATGCTGCCTTGAAATTCATTGAGTGCCATTGTTTCGATGAGATTGTGATAGGCAGACTGCACTTCAATTTCTCGCTGACGCAGCTCCAATCGATTTTTTAGTCCATTGTTAATCGCTTTTTCCAGATCAACATCGATGACGATGTGCGTGACGTCACCAACAATATTGATCGAATCGGATATCGGCACGCCGATGAGTTTCTTAAAGCTGTCGAGGGAATTTTCCAATTGCACGAGATTATTCTGCACCGCAGACTCACTGTTCAGCAAATTTAATTCCGCCTGATAAAATTCCTCCTTGGCGGCAATGCCAGCGTCCACTTTGTTCTTGATGATCTGATAGCTGGAATTGGTATTGACGTATTCTTCACGCGCAATATCATAGGCCAGCTTGTTGCGATAGATTTCATAAAAACTGTTGGTTACATCATATTCAAGCGACAATTTTTGCACAACATAATTAATCATCGTATTTTCGAGATCAAGCTCGAGTTCGTTCAACGCCAGCTTTGTGCGATTATAGGTAAAAACTGGCTGCTCGTAGTTCAGATAGAGATTATTGCTCCAGGGCTCATTTTGATCTGTGCCGCCTTCACTCCAGCCTTGCAGCCACTGCAATCGGTTGATTATGGAAAATGTCCCATCGGTCCATAAAATAGGCTGGCGAATGCGAAAATCGGCGCTGCTGCTGGTGTTTTCACTGCTATACCAGATATTACGAAATCGGTCGTAGCGGCGGTCATACGAATAATTGTACGGATTGATCGACAGGCTAAAGTTTGATTTCAGTGCTGCCCGTTGCGCTTTTAGCGACTGGCGGCTGCGCTCCAGACTCAACTCAGCTTGCTTGATTTGCGGGCTGTTTTGCATAGCGATATTTAATGCATCTTCCATGCTCAAGGTCGTCTGCGCCAAACCGGCGCTCACCCACAAAAGTACAAGAATACACGCTTTTTTCATATTTGAACCTTTTCCATAAATCTGCTCAATGGGAGATCATTTTTTGACCCATTTTACAGCATCCGCGACAACAATTCGCCCATCGGATTTATTTGTCATTTCCACTTTGGCCGTGCCAGACGAAAAATAGTAGGTGCCAAGATAATTCCAGCCGGCAGCAGATTCAGGGTCCCACTCGACGTCCTCGGCGCCGTCATCGTGATGGACGATGTAGTGGAAACTTTTGATAAAATCACCACCACGACCGTCGCGGCCACGTCCTCGAAACGGCAGTTGTTCGCCATAGACATAAACTTCATATTGTCCTGCCTCGGCCAACTCTGCTTCCCAGGCCACTTTTTTATCGCCGCTGCCGGCACGAACAAAATGAGCTGAGTGGACAAAATCGCCATAAAAAATAGCATTAATGCTTTTTCGCCAATTATCCGGTGCCCGCCACGGGCTGAACGGCATATACTCCTCATCGTCGTCACTCTTGACCTTTAATATCCGTTTGAGCGCGCTTTGTTGTCGGGCGGTTGCCACTTTAAATCCCTCATCCTCATTATCCACCAGGATTTCCCCGACAGCCTGCAAAATTGGCGGTTCAGTCAGAATTGTGACACCATCAATGGCTTTGGCGCTTTTATTCTCCTCAAAGTCTTCGAGCCTCCGGGTGCTTTGCGATGGTAAATTTCTGGATACCAGTGTATTGATAGTCAGGCCGCGTGGCTGGTCATCAAGAACAAATCCCACCTGTTTTGTTTGTCCCGCTTCTATGTGAACCACTTGTTCGTAATCAGAGGCACCAAAATTGAATCGACCAAAACCTCCACCCGGTCCGCCACCGCGCGGTACCATAAAGTCGATCACAACAACTCCGTCCACTGCTTCCGGATTATAAATGTTCATCAGCACCTGGTAGCGTGTTCGATCACCTTCAAATATTTTATAGTTTTTAATATTTGTGAAATAGAATCCCGGGACATCATTTTGCTCATACCACTTTTTGAGCTCTCCTTGAAAATCAATACCAAGTTCTTTCTGAATATCGCTGACAAATTCCGAAATCTGCAAAGGCTTGAATTGATAGCGGCCGAGCACATTGCTGAGAAACTCTTCCAGCTTTTCAGTGCCGACCTGGCTTTCAAGCAACCGGAACAGATAGCTGCTTTTTGTTTTCAAAACTGTTGTGGCGATATCGATATTTTCAGGATCAGCTAAAATCTCTGCCAATGAAGAATCTTTCAAAGCGATATTCGCTTTTTCCTCATCTGTAATAGCATCCATAAATCGTGCGGGATTAAAAGCCGTTGCTTCAACTTTCTCCTTCAAGAACGCCTCCAGCGTTGCGTCCAGAATCGGTAAATCGCGCGAGACCAGGGCATTGCAGAAATAATAAAAATTGGGGAAAATTGCATACAATTTTACTTCACTCTGACGGCCACGACCGAAAAAGCGCCCAGGCATCGTGCCGAATAACTCACTCTCGATAAACCGGCGAACCACCTGGTATTGCATCTCTTTTTCAGAAATCGTCTCATTTCGATCCTGCATACGATCCACTGAACGATCCATGTGGCGCTTGAAATCGATGCCATCAATTGGAGCGCCATTTTCCGGCATAAATACCATCATCGGTTGCACCCAGTCCTGGTGAAAAAAGAGCGGTTTTTCGTAGGTCTGGAAATGAATCGGCACTTCGACCAGAGAAAAAAACGCAAAGGGATAATCAACATTTGTTTTTAGTTCATACTCGTTTTTGAGCTCCCGGATCATCGGAGCAAGTGTGTCAGCCACCTGCGGTATGGGCTTTAAAAAGAAATCATGTGCAGCGTGGGTAAAAAGATTGTACGTTACACTATCCACTGTGATGGAACGCTTTATATACGGGCCAATGGCAAGTGATATCTGCGTCAGCGGCACCTCTGGCGAAAAAGTGTAGAGCGCTCCCTCCTGGTTCATTTGCCCCTGACTAACAGGAACAAGCCCGTCTTTCGCCTTCACCTTGAGTGTATAGCGGGCAAAATTTTTCTGACGCGGCACGGTCAAGGTGCTTCCTTGCGAGGTCCCGGCAATTGGATACCAGTTTGCTCCGGATGTCAACAGAGTATAGTTTGGCTCAACAAAATAATGTTCCTTGCCTCGTTTGTAAAGCATCAAATCATGCAATTGATTGCGAATTTCTTTTGGCGTGGTCAAATAAAATGCACGATTATCAATTGAGCCATTATAGTGGATCAGAAGCTCGCCCTCCTCATTCTCTGCCAGTTGTGCCTCGATCTGCAGCAAATGGATGTCACGGGAATAATTGACTGACTGACCATTAAACTGCACCCCTTTTACGGCCAATCCGGGATTGAGCGAAAAAAGCAGACTGGACATGTGCTCATTCGTTTCATTGTGGATGACCATTCTGGCGTCCATCGAAAAATGATAATCCTGTTGTTCAAAATCGAGGTCGTAATGCGAAACGCTCACCACAGGACGATCGGCATATTGATCGTTCAGTTTGATCATCTCAGCCCGCAGTTTGTCGCCCGAACGTGCATGCAGAAAATAGAAGGTGAATAACAGCCCACCGGTTATCAACAGCGCCACTGAGAGGACAGTGGCGAGCCCTTGCATCGTTCTTGATTGCGGCAATCGTTTGAACAGCAGAATGGACAGAAAAATGAATCCCAAACCAAGAGTGAGGTAGGCCAATCGCTGAATGAGCAGCCACGAAAAATCCGAAAAACCAACAAAATCCGAATAGGAAAGTGGCAGAAAAAAAGCGACAGCGTCAAAAGTACCAGCAAATTTGACGTTTAGCACGATCAGCGATATCGCAAAATAACCTAACAACAAAATAAAAGTGACAGCCTGGTTGCGTACAAGGCTCATGACAAAAAAGGATAATCCGAATATAAAAACCAACGTTGGAAAGCTGATGAGCAGCAGATAGTAGAGATAAACTGCAGGTTGAAATTGAACATCAGTAAAGATAATATGAACAAGTGCCGAAATCACAAGCATCGTCAGATTGAGGCCGAGAAAAACATTGAACAAACCAAAGGTTTTTCCAAGAATATAGTCACCATTTGACATGGAGCGCATATAAATCACTTCGGTCGTATTTGATTTACGATCTCGTTTCAAAAAATCCGAGGCGAGGAACATAGCGATGATGGCCTGTGCCACATTGAGCAGCATCATATTAAAATAAGGTATGGATGACGGGATACCGCGCAATTCCCACGGCATGGTTTCAAAGGCTTGTGCGAAAAAAACAATATTAAAAAAAGTCAGCAGAACAAGAACGAGGCCGGAGAATATTCGAAAGAACCAGCTTCTTAACAAAGTTTTCACCTCGTATCGCGTGACGGTCCATATATTTTTAATAGATAACATACTGTTTACCTCTCATGAATAATTCAGCCGCTCGGTTTCAGTTGTCGAGACCGTATTCCATGCGATAAACATACGCATGTTCAAGATTTGGTTCGATGGCTTTGCCGGGAAAATGTTTTAATTGATCCGCCACAACTTGTACTTCCCAGCCATTTTCGGCTGGTATTGTTGTGATGACCGGATATTTTTCTTTGATCTGTTCAAGTTCGCTGTCAATAGCATCAATCTGAAACACATGGCCTCGCGCCTCTTCAATGAGCTTCTCCGGCGCATTATGAAAGATCAACTCGCCTTTGTTGAGCAGCGCCATTTCTGTACAGGTGCTGGAAATGTCGCCGACAATGTGGGTGGAGAGAATAATAATGATCTCGCGCTGGGTCATCGTTGAGAGCAGGTTGCGAAAGCGGATTCGCTCTTCCGGATCAAGACCGGTTGTTGGCTCATCGACAATGACGATTTTGGGATCACCGATGAGGGCCTGGGCAATGCCCAATCGTCTCTTCATACCACCCGAGAGCTTGTTAGCCCGGCGATCCCGCACGTCAAAGAGCCCAACTTGTTCCAGCATTTCATCCACAGCTCGCTTGCGCTCGCGAATTGACGTCAGTCCGGCAAGTGCTGCAGCATAGTCTAAAAACTCCCAGGTTGATAGTTTGGCAAAGACGCTAAAATCTTGCGGCAGATAACCCAACATAGCGCGGATTTGTCGTCGATTTTTTCGCAGATCCAAGTCATCGACTTTAACGATGCCGCTCGAGGGCCGCATCAAAGTGACGAGGATGCGCATGAAGGTGGTCTTGCCGGCGCCGTTCGGACCGAGAAGGCCAAAAAGTCCGTTGTTAATTTCCAGGTTTATATTTTTCAAGGCCGAAAATCCGTTCCTGTATTTTTTATTCAGTCCTTTAATAGTGATTTTCATGCATGCCTCAATAAAAATTCTGAATGGTGAGATGAAATTTTGCGGCTAATCTTTGTAGCGCTGCATTTTTGTCTTCGTTACAGACGTGATTGAGAGAAAAAAGTTCTGAATAGCAGGCAAAATAAACTAACGATATTTTTCACCAATGCCAATATTTGGGCTTGCCAACGAACTCGCGTTCGAAATGATTACGCAAGGTGATGAATGCCTCCTCGACTTCATCGACAATGTGAAACAATTGCAGATCTTGTGGTGAAATAAAACCAACTTCGGCCAATTTTTCAAAATTGATAACGTTTCGCCAGAATTCCTTACCATAGACGACCACACAAAGCGGCTTTTTCACCTTTTGCGTTTGTCGCAGTGTTAGCAGCTCAAACAATTCGTCAAATGTTCCAAAGCCACCGGGAAAAACGACCAATGCTTTGGCAAGGTAAACAAACCAAAATTTACGCATAAAAAAGTAATGAAACTCGAAAGACAGATTTTCGCTGATATAAGGATTGGGAATCTGCTCAAAGGGTAAGCTGATATTCATTCCAATTGTCGGTGCACCCGCCTCCGCTGCACCGCGGTTCGCCGCTTCCATGATGCCTGGGCCACCACCGGAACAGACGATAAAACGTCGACTCTCATCCAGCTCTTTAGACCATTTGGCGAGCTGATAGGCTAAAGATCGGGCGTCTTCATAATATTGCGAAGCCGTCACATCGCGTTCGGCTAAACGCAGCTCATCCAGCAAAGCTTCGGATGGCTTTTCCGCCATAGTCACTTTGGCGTGTAATTCTTTTAGCTTTTGTTCCGCATCACTTTTCGATTGTGTGCGCGCCGAACCATAAAAGACCACGGTGTCCTTGATTTCAAAGTGTTTCAATCGGCTTTCGACCTCGAGATATTCGGCCAAAATGCGAATGACACGCGCGTCGCCACTATTGAGGAAATCCTGATTGGCGTACGCTTTTGTCAGACGTGGGTGCCTAAATTCGCGCGGATGCCCGTTGTAATGAAAGGCGTTTTCTGTCATTTGTGCGTCATAAATCGTGCTTTTTTTATCCATAGGGTTACCCTTTACTAAAAATGGCGCTGCAGCCACAAAGTCGTCTGTCTGATAACTTGTCGTCGATGCGCCGGAGATCCGAAAGTATGGCCGGCGCCCGGAATTTCCATAAAATCTGCAGGAGGTGATACGATATCTCGGAACTGAAAAAAACCGTCAACAAAAAGCTGATCATCCGCTGTACCTTGAATGAACAATTTTGCACAGTGCAGCCGGGCTAATGCGCTCTTGATATCAAAATGTACAGCGTCGCTAAAAAATGAATGATTTAAAGACCAGCCGTTATACTCAATGAGCTGTTGATTTACGTCGCTGGCTCTGATTTCATTTTCGTGCCGCTGATACAAGCGTTTCATATCCGGCACCGCAGACCAGGCGACAAAAGCCTCTACAGGTTGATCGTTGATGGTTAAAATTGCGGATGCTGCTCCCATACTGATGCCAAGTACCGCTATATGTTTATAATCCTGCTCACCAGCCCAGGAAATAACATCCACCAAATTGGCAATATTGTGCGATATAAGCGTGTCTTTAAATTCTCCGTTACTATCCCCTGAACCGTAAAAGTCAAATCGAAATGCATTGTAGCCGCGAGAGGCAAAATCCCGGGCAGCCTCAACAAAGAGCCGCTTGTCTTCAATTTTGTTGCCTGTAAATCCATGACACATAATGATAATCTTTGCCGAATCGACCTTGTGAAGCATACCCACAAGTTGGTTGCCTTGACTCATAACGGTCACAGGAATTTCTGTTGCTTTGACAATTCGTTTTATCCCCATAAGAACCGATACCCGTTCACGTGAAAATGAAACAGGCACATACCGGTGCCGGAATGTGCCCTGACTGGCTTTTGAATTTTGCGCTTATTTTAATCTGCCAAACAGACTTTGAAATTTAAGTTTCCACACCATCCAGTAGGCTTCGTGGACGATTCTTTTTGACATTTTAGACTGGCCCATACGTCGATCAATAAAGACGATCGGAACTTCACCGATCTTGAATCCCTTTTTCCAGGCTTTGAACTTCATCTCGATTTGAAAAGAATAGCCATCAGACTGAACTCTATCCAGGTTAATGGCTTCAAGCACTTCTCTTCGATAGCAGACAAATCCGGCTGTACAATCATGCACCGGCAAGCCGGTGACCACTCGTGTATAAAAACTGGCGCCCATGCTCAACAAGAGTCGACGGAGCGGCCAATTGACCACATTCACACCTTTGCAATATCGCGATCCTATCACAACATCAAACTTACGACTGGCATCGAGCAGTTTTGGAAGATCATTCGGATCGTGTGAAAAATCTGCATCCATTTCTATAATCCGTTCGTAGCCATGTTGAAGAGCATATCGAAACCCCGCAACATAAGCTGTGCCGAGGCCCAGCTTCTCATCGCGCTGCAAAAGATGAACCTGGGAATGCAATCGCGTCATCGCTTCGACCAGGTCGGCTGTGCCATCGGGCGAATTGTCATCCACGACCAGAATGTGCAAATCAGCAATCTTGAGCGCCAGGATGGCGTTGAGAATATTGGTGATATTCTCACGCTCATTAAAAGTTGGGATAATGACCAGTGATTTCAAATGAGCTCCATTTTACATACAAGATGATGACCTATTTCAACATCACGAGTTTTCGATGAGTGCTTTATACTTTCGCAGACCACCTTCGACATCGGACAGGACCAGTCCCAACGTGTGGATTGCCTTGTCAACATTCAAGCCCGACTTTAGAGGACGCGGCGCCTTTTGTCTAAAATCCGCTGTGGTAATCGGATTTATTAAAGAAACGTTCAGGTTAAATACATTGGCGATTTTTAACGCAAAATCATATCGGCTGAGAATTTCGCGGCCAGCGATATGCACGACACCATGGTACGATCGGCGAACCAATTTCCAGAGGGCACGTGCCAGATCATCGTTCAGCGTCGTGTTTCCTATCTGGTCTGTGACAATATGCACCGGCTCGTTGTTGCGCAATTTTTTTATCAGCCATCCTACAAACTCCGGCCGGTTGTTCTCTGAAACACCATAGAGCACCATTGTACGCGCAATGGTGAAATTCAATGGCGATCCTTTTAAAACCTGTTCCGCTGCTAATTTGGACTGGCCGTAAAAACCCAGAGGATTCGGTGTGTCGTCTTCCCGATAGGGTCCGTTCTCGCCATTAAAAATGTAATCTGTTGATACATGATAAATATCGGCATGCACCCGTCGAGCCGCTTGCACCAAATTTTCCATGGCAATGACATTGACGAGCCAGCATAAATCTCTTTGCTCCTCCGCCCCATCCACATCCGTAAAGGCAGCGGCATTAATGATATCATTGGGCTGAACCGTATCAATGAGATTGATCACCGCATCGCGCACTGTCAAATCGCAAGGACGGTATATCTCAGCCCGAATGAACTGGCTATCTTTGTGCACGTCCGTGGCAACAACATCACATCCGGGCGGAGCGTATTTCACCAAACGCTGGCCCAGGAGTCCATGACAACCGGTAATGAGAACTTTCATATATCTTAAAGCTTTCCTGGATGTAACTATTTTTTTGTCTACATCAGCGCAACGCGCAGCCCTGGCGACGAAAGTCATCGAGCTTTTGTTTTATTGTTGGACTTTGTGCCGCAAGTATTTCCGCACAGAATATAGCCGCATTGCGAGCACCGGCTTTACCAATCGCCATTGTTGCCACAGGGATGCCCGCGGGCATTTGCACAATGGCGTATAAAGCATCGACACCATTCAAGGCTGAACCGCCCAGCGGCACGCCAATAACCGGCAATGTTGTATAGCTCGCAATGACGCCCGGCAAATGTGCCGCCATACCAGCGCCGGCAATGATAGCGCTAAAACCATTATCGGCTGCAGTTTTGGCAAATTGCGCCGTCTTTTCCGGCGTTCGGTGCGCTGACATGGTGAATGTCTCAAAGCCAATGCCAAAATAATTCAGGTACTCTTCTGCAGCAGCCATGATCTCTGCATCGGACGTGCTGCCCATGACAATCGCGACTTTCATTCTGTGCTCCGTGTTTGTTCATTTTTGGTTCGAAAGGTTGAAGCGATTCCATCCAATTGTCGCAGATACTGATATTTGCGCTCACCGGGGGCATAAACCGCGAGATCAATCAAATAGAGACGGCCATCACCCTCATTGTAAAAACCATAAGATCGAAATGGTCCGCCCATGACGTGTATTTCATTCTGCCACACCCCATCGAGACGAATCGCATATCGGCCCTTAAAGTCGACGATCTTTTCCTGCACATTGATGGTCTCATCTTCGTAGACATAGTCACCATCATAAAACTTTTCGATGACCTCTCGACGTTTCTCAAGCATCCATTCGCGCGATAACAACGACGGATCTTCGACCGGCTCCCAGGTGACGGATAACCAGCGTTGCGGATTAAAACGCCTCAACCATACATACCGAATCTCGCTCGAGTCCGCAGCAACAAAATAGTCATGTTGAACGCGTACATTCCATCCATGTTTATCCATGAGGGCTTTGGATATTTCTTTTTGTTCAAACTGGGTAAACAGTGTTTTAAAAACATATTTTGTCAGATTTTCATCGAACAGGTTGAACAGCCGATCACTGTTGTCGCGCACATTCTGTTTCAAGGTCTCGATATCTCTGGATACTGCCAAAACGAGCAGCTGATCTCTCGCCCAGGGATCAGGCTTGTTGAAAAGAAAAGCGCTGTCAGCTTGCACCCGAGCCATCGCTTCTTCTGACAGCATTCTGTGCAATAATTCGTTCATCTGACCTTCGATATCAAGGGAACCGATGATGAGCAGATTTGGAAATCGCGACAATTTATTCAAATCCTCTGGCCCTCTACGCAAGAGATTAAAAATCGGTTCCGGTTGCGGCGTGTAGATGATCCTTTCCAAAGCAGCCAGCATGTGCTCTTCCAGCTCAACCCATTGTGTAGAATCGGCTATAATGATAATTTTATCACGCGAGCCAAGCGAATCCCGCTTCATGCCACAGGAGAGCATGAACGCAACAGAAAGTATAAATATCACGGGCAATAAAACGGCTTTTTTATTCATGAGAAGCACCTCCTTGTTGAATTGAAGCATGCTGAGCGGCTGTTGGCTTTTTCACATTCACGTTACCCCGGAGGGCGAAAATAATCCCTCCGGGAAGTGTAGCCACAACACCGATAATATACGCAAGAAATTCAAATGTCACAACCCTTGAAGCAGCGAGACCGACAGTCGAAAACAAAGTGACGCCCGACTGCTCGCGAACGCCAATACCACCGAAGGAAATAGGCAAACTCGCAAACAATGCTACGATCGGAATAAACATAAAAAAGAAAAGTACATGGGCCTGAACACCAACAGCCAAAGCTGTACAATAATGCGTCACGATACGCAACGCCTGAACCACGATCGAAATTCCAATAATTTGCAGCAAGATGAATCGCTGATGACGGAATTGATTGATCGCCATATAGATGTCATGCACCTTTTGCACAACAATGTGCGGCAAAAGCGGCTTGAAAAGTCTTCCAAAAGTTTTCCCGGCGTTTTCATGCAACAGCAGAAAAAATGTTGCCACCCACAGCGCCAAAATGACACCAATAAAATAGACTGTCCCATAAGAAGCGAGTTTATGAATTTGAAAGAAAGAGACGCCCATGGCCATGGAAGTCAGGGTGAAAAAACCAATGAAACGATCAAAGACCACCGACGATACCGCGATTGTTGAATCACCCGACTTGCGTGCGACATCATAAATGCGTAGTGCATCCCCTCCGACGTATCCTATCAGGAAATTGTTAAAAAAAAGCCCGACATGATAATAGGACAAAACATGTAGAAAGGAAAACTTGACATGTTGCGAACGGAGCAAGAAATACCACTGCAAGGCGCCCAAAAAATTGCTCGTGCTGAACACCAAAAAAGCGACGACCAGCCACTGCCAACGCGCAGATTTGAGCTGATAGAGAATATGATCAATGCCGATTCGATGTAATAGCCATACCAAAAGGATAAGACTAATGACTATTTTGAGAATAGTCAGGGCACATTTTCGACGCTGTCTCGTACTCAGATTCGCTTCCTCAACATAATTTCGTTCCCGGCAATTTTGCGCCCAAAATATCTAGTTTACCTCGCTCTGGTTTTTCAACGCCTGGAGTTCCTCTATCTTTTTTCGAGCCTCGGAATCATCAGGACGCTCGGCCTGCCATTTTTCCAAAACATCCAGGGCTTTATCATATTGCTTTTCCCGTTCAAGCAACGTGATAAACGTGCCGACAACCTCCGGATTATGTGGCTCCTCATTATACGCAAACTCGGCCAGACGCAAGAATTCTTCTGGTTTGCCGGCAAAACTGTAATACTGGCCCACCTGCAATGGCAAGCGCACATCCGGCGCCGGGATGACTTTAAACGGCATCGCTTCTTCCATTTTTTCCAGTATCGCACCCAGTTTGTCATATTGCCGTTCGGTGAAATAAACATGCGCCAATCGCAAGAATGCGGCACGATAGTTTTGCAGCAGGCCGATGATATTGTCATTAAAATAGACATCCGGATTGTTGAGATTACGATATTGAAAAACCTCGGTTAAATTCTTTTCCAACTTGTCCGCATTTACTTTTTCAACTTGATAGGGGACAATCTTAAAGCTCAGGCCATCCATGCGCAGATAATCATCAAAGTTGACCTTGTTTTGATCGGAAACGGTGACCGCGAAATAAATCGGTTTACGCCACTTGTTCGCGCTAACAATGTTCAACACCATATAGTCCTGAATCCGAATGGCCTGACCAAAGACCGTGGGCTCAACTCGAAGTTTGAGTGTTGTATCGCTCAGCATCTCCGTTTCTTCCAGAGATATAAACTCACCCAAATCTTTGAGCGCTTCAACCCGCGCTCGTGCTGGCACGGGTATGGCGATTTCCCGAGTTTTCCACGGGATAATTTCCAGCTTTTCTACTTGATCATCTTTCAAACTGATCGGTACTTTGGGCTCTTGATTTTTAAGCTGCTTGATATACCACGATGTATTCAGCAAGCTCAGATTAACGACACGCACATCCGGACGAATATTATATACATACTGCAGAAACCAAAGGGGGAATGTATCATTGTCACCATTGGTAAAAACGATGGCTTCCGGTTCACACGTCTGTAATATATTGTACGAATAGTCATATGCCACATAGTTACCGGTTCGATCATGATCTTTATAATTATGAGCAATCAGATTTATCGGCACCGCCAACACAAAAAGTGCAATGAACACAATGGCAAGGGCATTTCGCAGTGCCACTTTTTGCGCCATGGATTCCTTGAGCCATTCAAGCACAGAAGTAACACCGAGTCCTATCCAAACAGCAAAGGCAAAATAGGAACCAACGTAAACGTAATCCCTCTCACGCGGCTGTGGATCCTCCTGATTCAAATAGATAACAATCGCGACGCCGGTCAGGAGAAAAAGCAAGGTGATAAAAGAGGCATGCCTCCAATGCTTGAAAAAGTGGTGAAACATGCCGAGCAAGCCGATCAAGAACGGCAAACCCCACAGACCATTCAGCGAGATGAATTCGGCAATAAAACCATCCGATCCGAGTGTGGTGCCTTTGCCAATAAATTGCCAGCCAAAGTATCGCCAATACATTTTGTTGAGCTGGTAATTCCACAAGAACTGCATCTGCTTGCTAAAATTATAGGTTTCATAATTGTCTGTTTTATTTTCGTACTGAAATTGCCAATCCGGCGGCAAACCCTGATAACGGCGAGGTAGCGTGCCCCAGGTTCCATATTGTTCCCGATTCAGATAGCTCACCATACCTTTGATGGTTTCGGGATCATTTTCATCGACGGCTGGATCCAAATTTGAGCGGATATAGATCATGGTATAGGTGGAGTATCCGGTGATGATGAGTAAAAGCGCCATCAGTGACAGTGTCAGAACTTTGTAATTATTTTTCAAACTCAAATATATCCCCGCCAGAACGGCAAGGATAACGAGTAAAAGTACCCAGTATCCAAGTGCGCCTGCCAAACGAGGGATATATTGCACGGTTCCGGGATAAATGGCGGCAAAAGCAACCGCAGTCGATACCAGAAAAAGCATGTAAATACGAAAACTGATCTCGTCTTTTTTATCCGAACTAAAATAGCCGATCGCAATCAGTACAACGCCAATGATCACAAGGTTGATTTTCAGCGAAATGCCAGCGGAAAGCCCGACAGCCAAAACAACAATCGCCACCAGCAAGGAGACACCAATATAAGTCGCAAATTTTTTAAAAGTAACTGCCCGGTTATGCGAATCGAGATATTTGAAAAAGATAACCAAAAATATGGCGGGCAGCGCCAGGATCATCAACAAATGCACGGCAATGGCGAGACCAACGAGATAAGCGATGATGAGAAGATAACGTTCGCTGCCTGGCTTGTCCGCTTTCTCGAGCCAAACGAGGATAAGCCAGACAATAGCCGATGCGAAAAACATACTAATCGCATACACCTCGGCTTCTACAGCGTTAAACCAGAATGTGTCGCTAAACGCATAAGCCAGCGCGCCGATCACACCACTGGCGACAAGAATAACTCGATCAAATACATCTTTCGGCTCGCCACGCCACTGCTTGATCAGGCGTACGATGATCAAATATAAAAACATCACGGTGAACGATGAAGAGAGTGCGGAGATAACGTTAACCCGGAGGCCAATATCCGCTGCGATGGGCAACATGGTGAAAATTCGCCCCAAAAGTAGATAAAAGGGCGCACCTGGCGGATGAGGGATACCGAGAATGTACGAACAGGTGATAAATTCGCCGCAATCCCAAAATGAAGTTGTTGGTGCAATTGTCTTGAGGTAAACAATCAAAGAGACAACAAATACGAATCCGGCAAACATTCTATTAATTAATTTTTGCTTTTGCATTATTGTTCCTCATCGCTATGTTCGAACATTTTTTTCAATAATTGTGATGGCTTTTTGCGCCGAATGATCCCAATTCCAGTTCTCGGACCATTGTCGCGCTTTTTTGGCGTACAAATTTCTTTTTTTCTCATCCTGCATCAACTCAACAACGGCATGCGCCAGATAATCTATATTGCCATAATCATATAACGTGCCGGTTTCACCGTCAATGACAGAATCTCGCAATCCCGGCGAATTGGCCGCCACTACCGGGATGCCGCAGGCGTTCGATTCTATGACGGTCAATCCCCAGCCCTCCTTTGACGATGGATTCACGACCACCCATGACTCGTTGATGAGCTTGACTTTTTCGTTTTGTGTCACGTGTCCGGTAAACTGTATCTGCTTCTCGACACCCAACGACCGTGCAATAGCACGCAGCTCCGGCAACGCGTCACCATCGCCAATAATTTTTAATCTGACATCGGGGATATGCTGTAAAATTATCGGCATAGCCCGGATGATATGATCAACGCTCTTGTACTTTTTGATGCGGCCGAGATAACCAATGACCGGAGTTTTGCTTTTCGTGTTGGATAAAACATGATAAATCTTTTGGTCGACCGCATTGGGCAATAATTCGATATGTGCCTTGATCCCAATTTTCAGTAGCTCATCTCTTGTACTGTTGGAGACAACCGCAAATGGTGTATTCCGGTAAATAAAGCGCACCAGATACTCTGACAGATAGACATAGGAAGCGTACTGGAATGAAACTTCCAAAAAGATACTTTTGGCAAAAAAGTGGTGGGCTATCGCCACGACAGGTTCTTTGACGAACAGGGGAGTATAGAATGGTATTTTGTTGATATCATCAAATACAATATCGAAATGTTCATGTGCCGTCAATTCGCGATAGCCGCGTGGAACGGCGAAATTGAAAAAATCACGCTGACCGCGCCGCACGATCCGAATGCCGTCAATTGTCTCTTCAGCAGGAGCATTCTCATAAGAACAACTCAACAGCGTCACCCGATGACCGGCCGCGGCAACACGTTTAAAAATTTCATGAAAATGGACTTCAGCACCACCACCCAGCGGATGGGTGATGTCCTGCCAATTGATGGCTAAAATATTATATAATCTTGAGACAGACACGTATCAGTCCTTTTTAACAGCTACGACGCCGATATCCATAAACGTATAATAAGCAATCTTGCGTTTTTTCAAGAATTGTCGCCATTTATCTCGGAAACAACTCAAAACAGGAATCCTTTTGGGGTATTGCGGCAGCATCAGGCCAACTTTTTTCAGCGCTTCGCGCGCCGCTCGGTAGACAAAACTGGGGCGCATCCAGTCGCCGTAGACATGGTGAATTTTGTAACCGGCATCCCAATGTAATTTTTTCAGCTGTTTTATTGAAAACTCGGTCTCCCATCCGGCAAACCATTTATTGAGCCAAATGAGAATATGTTTGACAGCCGTATATAAATGGTATCTTTGCGGTACATCCGATATGTGATAACCGCCAATTTTGGTCGCATAATAGCTTTCACGGATAATATCTCCGGGATGAGTGAAATGCTCCAATAATCCCTGATGGAAAATAAGATCAATTGACTCTGCCTTGAAAGGCAAATGAAAAGCATCACCGCGAACGAGGTAAACCTTTTTTCCTCGCTGTGAGGAGAGCGCCGAAATAACACGCAGAGAGCTGGCGGCGTAATCAAGAAGAATCACCTTTGCACCCATATCAAGCAGTTTGAAACTGTCTCGGCCAGAACCGGCACCGATTTCTAAAATCCATTTATCTGCCACATCTCCTGTCGCTTCAATTTGCTGCACAATACGATCTGAATTCGAATAAACGCTTTCAATAACTCGCTGTTCCCAAAAATTCTCCCACACTTGTTGACTGTGTTGCCTTGTTCTCGTCATATTCACTTTCTCGGCTCAATCGATCTCGTGCCAAAATTCTGTCGCCACAAGATCAACAGATAAATACAATCAAGTGACATTTTGGTTCAAGCCACCCAAGCCAAATTATATCGGTCCTTATACTGTTTGACAAAATAGCTCTGCGTCTTTATATGCTCGGGTTTCACAAGTTGCGGATCTTTCTCCACCAGCGAAAACGCTTCCTGGCGCGCCTGTTTCAGAATATCCATGTCATGCACAATATCTGCAATTCTCAAACTCGGTAATCCGCTCTGTTTCGTGCCAAAATATTCACCCGGACCGCGCAATTCCAGGTCCTTTTCTGATATTTTAAATCCATCCGTCGAATGGGCCATTATATTCAAGCGTTCCTTTGCCTCGTAGCTCAAACGACCACTGGCGACGAGAATGCAGTATGATTGCTTTTGTCCGCGACCCACGCGACCACGCAATTGATGCAATTGCGACAATCCAAATCGTTCGGCGTGCTCGATAATCACAACCGCGGCATTCGGCACGTCCACACCGACCTCAATAACCGTCGTGCTGACCAAAATATCGAACTCACCATTTTTAAAAGACGCCATAATAGCTTCTTTCTGGTCACTTTTCAAACGGCCATGCAAGAGACCGAGGCGAAAATCTTTAAAGATCGTCCCGGACATACGCTCATAGCTCTCAACCGCTGCTTTGAGATCAAGCTTTTCCGACTCTTCCACCAGCGGGAAAACAACATACGCCTGCGCACCTTTTTTCACCTGCTCGCGCACAAAATCGTAAATTTTTTTCCGCTTCGACTCCTGGCGCCACGCCGTAATAACCGGTTTCCGACCCGCCGGCATTTGATCGAGAATTGACACGTCGAGATCACCATAAAGGGTCAGTGACAATGTTCTCGGAATAGGTGTGGCTGTCATGACCAACAGGTCGGGATTTACACCTTTATCCTTCAGCACGGCGCGCTGTATCACGCCAAAGCGGTGCTGCTCGTCAATGATGGCGAGCCCAAGATTTTGAAACTCAACGCCCTCCTGGATCAATGCGTGTGTGCCGACGATAATTTTAGCATGCCCGGAGCTGATATCCTGCACTATATTCTGGCGAATTTTTTTCGACTGGCCGCCGCGCAGTAAAACCGTGTGAACATTGATATTTTCAAGCATCCGATAAAAAGTGAGATAATGCTGTTCCGCCAAAATTTCTGTTGGTGCCATCATGGCCGCCTGGTAGCCGTTTTCTACCGCAATGAGCATAGTCATCAGCGCCACAATCGTCTTGCCCGAGCCAACATCACCCTGCAGCAAGCGATTCATCGGCCTGGAAGATTTCATATCCGCCCTAATTTCATGCATGACTCTTTTTTGTGCCTCGGTTAATTCAAAAGGCAAAGAGTCGACAAGCCGTTTCACTTTATCGCCAACCTGTTCAAAAGCGATCCCGGCATTATCCGTTCGAAACCGTTTTCTTTTAAATGCCAGCATCAATTGCATAAAAAACAATTCATCGAACTTGAGCCGATGCACTGCTCGGCTCAGCGCACTGTTGTCTTGCGGGAAATGAATATTGATCAACGCGTCTTTTAATGATCCCAGATGATGCCGTTGCAAGACATCTTCCGGCACAATCTCTTCAATTTTATCGGCAAAATTTGTCGTGAGGCGATCAAACAGACGTCGAAAGCCGCGGCTATCGAGCCCGACCTGAGTGAGGCTTTCATTGGACGGATAAACCGGAACAATCTTGCCGGTATTATAGCCGCTTCCCTCTCGATCATCACCAAGCAGATCAAACTCGGGATGGGTCATTTGAAAATTGCCAAAGAACGATACTTTGCCGCTCACCGCAAGCCAATCGCCGACAACAAATTTTTGCTCCCAATAGCGAATGTGGGAAAACCAGACACAGGTCAAAATCGAGGTATCATCACTCAACGCCAAAACAAATCGACTCTTTCGTCCTGTCTCAATGTCAGCCTGGATGATTCTCCCGACGACCGTCGCCTCTTCATCTACCTTCAGGTCACGGACAGGTGTAACCGTTGATCGGTCGAGATAGCGACGGGGAAAATAGTAGAACAAGTCTTGTAGCGTGTCGATTCCGATCTTGCTGAGCGCTGCGGCGCGTTTGGGTCCAATGGTGGACAACACCTCTACCGGTTGATCTAAAAAAGTACGAAACGCCCGCATGATGAGTGCAGCGATATTTAATATTGCGAAAGAACGGTATACTCAAAAGTCTTTTCGCCATCCGCCGGGACGCTCACCTCAAACTCAACGCGATCTGCTGTTTTCTTTTTCACCTTTGGCGTCGACCCGACAAGCTTCCAATCACCCCACCAATGCTCGATAACAGTGACATCGATACTTTCCGCTTTATGATTGCGTATCGTGATCTCGACAATTTGCTGGGTGCTGCGCTTGCTGATTTTTTGCGTATCCTTGACGACGCGTTCGCCGACGATATCAAAAGCATTACCCATGGTCAAGCGCACCGTCTCATCTTTGGGAGTATGATCAATGGCATCCTCACCAATGAATTCCTGCGAGCCGTCAGCATCGTTTTTATAGACACGCACCTTGCCCTTGGGCAATGGCATGCCCAATCCATTTTCTTTTTTGTTTTCAAACTCCAATGTGACTTTGACTTTTTTGTTATCGCGCGCGCCGTCATAACTATATACCTTGGACACAGGTGTCGTCTGAGGCGCAAAGAGTGATACCTGTTTGACTTGCTTATCCTTGATCGTTGCAGGTCGTTGTAAGGTATAGAGATGGTACTCAAAAAATTCTTTTTCTTCAAAACCCGCCGCTGCGTCGGCCATTGCCATGGCATACATTTCCTTGCGCAAGGGACGAACCGGCGCTTCCTGTACGCGATTCACATCGCCGGCAACGAGCTTGAGCTTTGCATTCTCATAGGTAGCGCCGGAATTATTTTCAACTGACACCCAGCCAGCCAGATCAAGTTGGGTATCTTTGGCATTGACCACGGCGACATATTCGGCGTGCCAATTGATACCGGCCGTCAAATAGCTGATTTCGGATTTATGGCTGCCTGCTTTTTGGGCATCCAATAACCAGACAAGCGTTGGGCGGGTGATAAGACCAGCCGGTAAATCCGGGAAAATGATGCTTTCCACCGCCGTATTTTTTACAGCGCGGATATAGCCGTTCTCGGTCCTGAGAATCACGTCACCGCTCGCCGAACTCAGCAAGGTGCCATTCTCGGTGCCGCTGTCTTTTATCGTGATCGTGACATTCTGATCAATGTATTTTTGCAATAAACGATCGGTACCGACGAGATCATATTCAAAGTTCTGCTCTAACAAGGCAATACCGCCGGGATCAGACAGCGACTTGTAATGCACAGAAGTCGGATCAATACGCGCCGCAACATCGACAAGCTTGAATTCCTGCACGCCTTTGACAAAATCCAGTTCGCGCACCTGACGCACAAGCGCTAAATCGTCATTGTAAATCGTCACCGCGACATCCGCTTCGGCAGCAAACAAGCCAGCAGCTACCAGCAAGATAAAAATTAAAATCTTCATTTTGTGTCCCCACATTTTATTCAACTGTTTTTAAACCTTGTAAATATCAAAGAATGATCGTAAACGTTTCATTTTCCAACAAGAATGTAAAGGTTGTCTTTCAGCTTGCGCAGACTCGTCTCCCAATCCTTCTTTTTTTGCCTCTCGCGATCGACCACCTCTTTTGGCGCTCGCGATATAAAATTATCGTTAGCGAGCTTTTTGGTCAAACCGGCAAGTTGACTTTCGAGACGATCTATTTCCTTGTCCAATCGGCCTTTTTCGACCTCTATATCAATAAGATCAGCCAAAGGAATGAACAACTCAAGGCCTTGCACAACTGCACTTGCTGCCACATCCGGGCGTTGAGTATTCATGATAATTTTATTGATGCGAGCCAATTTTTGAATAGAGAGCGTATTGCTCTGCAAAACGGTCAGTTTTTCCTTATCAGTCGAATTCACAATCACATCCGCTTCTTTTGCCGGCGGAATATTCATTTCACCACGAATATTTCTTATCGCACCGATAACCTGTTGCAGCAGGATCATCTCGCGTTCAACGGCTGACCGTTGCCATTTTTCGTCTTCTTGTGGATAAGGTTCGTGCATTATTGTGCGCTGTGCCGTATCGTCGCCGGGCAGGGCATGCCAGATTTCCTCGGTGATGAATGGCATAAAAGGATGCAAGAGTCGCAAAATATTATCGAGCACATACAGAGCAATCGATTTGGCGATCAATTGTCCGCGCGGATTCGTTTGATCATAGAGTCTGTTTTTCGCCATTTCGACGTACCAATCGCAGTATTCCGTCCAGACAAAGGAATAAAGTGCGTGTGTGGCATCATTCAATTTGAACTCGCGGAGCGCATGATCGATGACATGAATCGCCTTGTTCAAGCGACTCAATATCCATTTGTCTTCAAGCGTCAGGTCCTGGGGATCGATTTCTTCAATCCCCAAAAGCTGATCATTCTCCTGAATATTCAAAAGAACAAAACGACTGGCATTCCACAACTTGTTGGCGAATTTTTGCCCCAATTCGCAACTGGACTGGTCAAAGCGAATATCGCCACCGAGTGGCGTCATGTAGAGCATGGTCAAACGTACTGCGTCGGCACCGTACGCCGGGATGCCATGTGCCGCGGATTTATTGTCCTTGATGAAATCGCCGAGTTCCTCTTTATCAGCACCATCAAAAAGCCACAGCGGATCCGGGGAATTCCCGAGTGATTTGGACATCTTGCGGCCATTCAGATCGCGGATCATCCCGTTAAAATAAACATCGGAGAAGGGAATATCGCCCATAAACTCGAGCGCTGCCATGATCATTCGCGCCACCCAAAAGAAAATAATATCCGGACCTGTCGCCAGAATATCCGTGGGAAAAAACTTTTTCAGATCATCGGTTTCATCCGGCCAACCCAGGGTACTGAAGGGCCAGAGCCATGACGAAAACCAGGTATCCAGAACATCCTCGTCCTGTCGGAGTGTCGTACTCTTGCATTCTGAACAAACAAGGGGCTGTTCGCGAGAGACGGTCGTATGATCGTTCTCACAGTACCAGGCCGGAATACGGTGTCCCCACCAAATTTGCCGACTGATGCACCAATCGCGAATATTTTCCATCCAGTGATAATAGGTCTTTTCCCAATCTTTGGGATGAAATTTGATTCTGCCATCTCGAACAGCTCTGATCGCCGGATCGGCTAAGGGTTTCATCTTGACAAACCATTGGTCGGACAAGTAGGGCTCGATAACATCGTGGGATCTGTAGCAGCGTGGAATGGATATCGCTTTTTTCTCTTCTTGTCGCAGCAGACCATGTGCTTGTAAATCGGCTAACACTTTTTTTCGCGCAACAAATCGATCCAGTCCCTTGTAGGCGCCAGCGTGTTGATTCAGCGTGCCATCATCATTGAGAATATTGATCTGTTCGAGATGATGGCGCAAACCTACCTCAAAATCATTAAAATCGTGCGCCGGAGTTATTTTTACAGCACCGGACCCCACGTGCGGATCGGCATGCTCATCGGCAATGATGGGGATTTTGCGATTCATCAGCGGCAACCAAACAGAGCTGCCGACAAGATGTTTATAGCGTTCGTCCTCGGGATGAACCGCGACCGCCGTATCACCCAACATGGTTTCCGGACGCGTCGTCACGACCACAATTTCTCCCTCAAAATCGGCAAGAGGATAAGCGATACGCCAAAAACCGCCCTCCTCTTCCTGATTCTCAACTTCTTCATCGGCAAGGGCGGTGTGGCATACGGGACACCAGTTGATGAGCCGTCGACCACGATAGATCAAACCGCGCTCATAGAGTGAAACAAACACCTCACGAACAGCGCGAGAGAGCTGTGGACTCATGGTAAATGCTTCTCGATCCCAGTCGCATGCGGCGCCCAATTTCCGCAACTGCTTGAGGATAATACCGCCGTATTTTTCTTTCCATTCCCAAACACGTTCGAGGAACTTTTCGCGTCCGAGATCGTAGCGCGTGAGGCCTTCGTTGCGCAGGGATTGTTCGACCTTGTTTTGCGTCGCAATGCCGGCATGATCTGTACCGGGCATCCACAACGTCTCATAGCCGCTCATTTTTTTCCAGCGAATGAGCAAATCCTGAATGGTATTGTTCAGAATATGCCCCATGGTGAGCATTCCAGTCACATTTGGCGGCGGGATAACAATCGTAAAGGCTGGTTTTTCACTGCCGGCATCAGCATGAAAAAATTTGCCCGCTTCCCACAATGTATACCACTTGTCCTCCACAGTTGAAGGATCATAAACTTTATCTAAAACTTTATATGTCATCGCCACATTCCTGACACCACAAATTGCCCGTAAAATCCATAAAAATAAAAGTTAGGAAATATACTTAAATGACACAAAAGAGTCAACGAAATTTAAAATGAGGCAGTAAACACCTTTATTCTATTTGAGCCAACGGAATTGAACAAAAGTGCCACGATTTGCCGGCGTAAATTTAAGAAGAAACTGATCCCCGGCACGCGGTGTCCACACCAACGACCAGTTGTCGCATTCACCCGCCCGGCATACGAACGAATCGTCATGATAGATTTCCAGTCCAAAGCAGAGCACATCACCCGGAGAATCGTGGATATCAACTATTGTCTGGTATGTTTTTAATCCCGGCTGCCATGTGAGAATCAATTGCTCGGGCTGTACATTATTGGCATCAAAAAGTCCGGCGACCAGGGCGCCTTTGAGTTTCTCCAGCACGATTTGCGTGACGCACGCATCCACAAACTCACTGGCTGGAAGCACGGATATGTTCAACCTGGCCTGATTTGGCAAAATGACTTTTGGCACAAAAGTTAGCTGATCCAGGACATAAATATCTTCGTCCAATAATAATTGCCCGAAAAATTCGTGTACGAGGAGATGAACAGGTTCACGGGGAGAAAAATCCCTGATGTCGGCGCAAACAAGCTCAACATTCCGATAGGAGCTCAACCGATGTGCCGCAATGTCATAAAGATGTTGATTCGCTTCCACAGCGTACACTTTTTTGGCGCCAAGCTGAGCCAGATGTTCAGCTAAAATACCAAAACCGCAACCAGCTTCGACGCAGACTTTATCCCGGATGTTTTTAACATTTTTGTCCAACAAGTTGAAATAGGCTTGCGTACGATTGTCGTCGTCATAAATGCTGACAAACGCCAGCAGATCATCCAATCGATCAAATTCCGCTGCAGAAAAGTCGTTCATGATGTCCATCAAAAGCCCTCATACCAATGTAAAGCTCCAGAGACAACTATCACCGTCGTATGCACTCGTCATGACCGTCTTCTCGAGTCCGCTCGCATCTGGCGAGAGGAACAATTAACGAATCAACAACATACGTCTGGTTTGTGAAAACTTATCCGCAATGATTTCATACAGATAGATTCCCGACGGTTGATTCCGGGCATCCCATTGAATCGTATGCTCGCCGGCCAATTGATTATTATTGACCAACTCACTGACAAGCGCACCGCGAACATTATAAATCCGCAAGACAACATGACTCGATGTCGGCAAATAGTATGAGATCGTTGTCTGCGGATTGAATGGATTGG
Source organism: Candidatus Zhuqueibacterota bacterium (assembly GCA_016928775.1). GTDB lineage: Bacteria > Zhuqueibacterota > Zhuqueibacteria > Residuimicrobiales > Krinioviventaceae > Kriniovivens. The sequence continues at coordinate 47,856 of JAFGKD010000086.1, forward strand.
GATAGTTCTGCTCCAGGCCGAACGCACTCACGTGTGTCTCTTTCGCATCAACAGAACTGGCAAAATCTTCCATCGCCGTGCCGATCCAATCCAGCCGATCAATCATCCACAAGTACATAAAATCGAAATCATCATCATATGTCTCACCCACATGGGCGTAGGGTTCGATTGGCTTGGCAATCACCGGCCAGCGTTCAAAATTCAACACAGCGTCGTTCTGAAGAAGAGTATAAAGTGAATCTATTTTTTCGACAACAAAATCTTCAGACAACATCAACGCATTCCACCGTTTGTACAGCGCGCGGGTAAATTCGACTTGATGAAACAACTGCTGCCACCACAGCGGCACAAACATGGAATCACCGCTGACCGTCGCGGCTTGGCTCAAAAGAGACAGCTGCCATCCCTCAACCTGATCGCCATTGTAAAGCGTTGTATTGCCGCAACTGTTATTAAAATCGAGCACGCTTTTTATAAATAGCCTGGAATTAACACTCTCCCTGTCTTTGTAAAGTATCGTATGATCACGATAGGCATCAACATTTTTCGCCACTTCGTTGAGAAGAAAATAGTCAACTGCCGACGCCAAATCAATCGATTTTAGCACATCCATTTCAAAGGAATTCATATAGGATTGAATATACTCTTTTTGCGCCTGGGTGATGGCTTCTGGCCCGGGAAAGTTATAGAGATATCGTATCGGATATGGGGCATTACGAAAAGGTTCAATCGTGGAATCAAAGCCATCGGCCGAGCGGGCTTTTTGGAGACTGAGGATATACCCGCCGGTTAAAGCATCTCCCTCCTGCCCTGGCGCCTCGATATTGATGCGGTTGGGGTGGGGATTATCCTTTTCCATCAAGAGGTACAATCCAATATAATCATCATTGAGAAAAAGATGACATAGCTGCGGAGCGCTGCCGTGCCCCATGTGGTGTGCGACAGTGCCCATCAACGCCGTACGAACCAATGTTTTGTCATTGTAGGGAGCGTATAAAACCCACTCATCACCTGCCGGCATTCCCAGCAAAGAGGCATTTTGGGTGTGCTCCTGTTCATCTTTTAATGTGATGAAAAAATGATTTTTAGGATAGTCGTACGCGGTTGAATTTTGCGTGATAACCAGTCGTCCGGAATGATCATTGATGCTATCCGTTAATTTATGATTTTTGCCAGCACCATTATTGATAATCCCTATTGAACCATAGCGTATCGTATTCGCATTGACCGGCACCTTGCCATCCGAGTTGATGATCATAATTGGCAAATCCGAGACAAAATTATTTTGATAGTTTTTTCGAGCTAACAGTTCAAATTGCATGAGAAAATCGGGGCTGCTACTTTGGACGTTCATACCATGCAGGGCTAAAAGATTTTCACCGGCTTGCAGTTTATCCAGATGGTTTGAGATGTCAAACCAGAGCATACTTTGCGCCTCATGCGGCTGTGAGGCGCTGGAGCGATAATTGGGATTTAGCGGGGCATTGGCAGAAGCGACCTCCACGCCGTTAATATAGGCGATAAATCCATCATCAAAGCGAATGCCAAATGTAAGATAATCCAGTTCATTTAATACGGCAGAAGAGAGAGAGAACTTGGCACGAACGTAACAGGTCGTGCGACGCCCTTGCATCTGCTCAGTAATGTTGAGTGTGATATATTTTAAATACTCTCCCGATGTATCAAAGCCGATTCCACCCGGATTGCCTGCGCAGCTTGTCCATAAAGTATCAACCAGGTTAATCTCGGAATTCCAGCCATCGATTTGTTCAGGTGGCACAATGACCATTTTTTCGGCATCAACGGGCACCAGGGATACCGTTAGACCTTCACCATTTGCCGATAGCACCAGACTCATCAAAAACAGGATGATCACATTGACCATTGCTTTTATTGACCATATTTTCATAATTCTCTCCGTTTTGAAAACAATCCCTATTTCAACTTTCTGAAAATCAAACAGTTCCACGATAGAAACAATAATGTAACATATGTAAAAATATTAATCAATTGATGAATTGTTAAAAAACGTCACCTTTCAACCCACTTTATCCGATGCATGGGCCTCGCTTGTTCTGACTTGCTGGAATAAAGGCTAAACAAGGTTTGTTTAAAAGTTCACTTTAAAACGAGAAAATTCTTTTAGAGCAACATGTGACGGGATAATTCGCTATTCAACCCAAATGATTGGATAGTGACACACCATAAATTGATCAAAGCACGAACCAACCATTTATAATCAAGGAGGAGAATATTATGCCCGCACCACTAATAGCTGCAGCTCTCTCAGCCATAGCGCCAAAACTTGCGAAACGGGGGCTCGACCTGCTAAGCGGCGTGTTTCGCGGCGCCTTGGACAAAGGCACAGAAGAAATCAGTGAATTGATTGAACAAAAAACCGGCATTGATATTAATGATGCCGCGGATGACAAGCTGACGGACGAGCAGTGGACAAAACTGAAGGAATTTGAATTCAATTACCAGTCCAAACTCCTTGAGTATCGCCAGCAAGCTGATGCGCAGGCCCTCGAGCTTGAAAAAGTACATCAAGCGGACAGGGAGAGTGCGCGCACCATGCAAGTAGAGGCAATAAAAAGCAAGGACAAGTTTATTGGCAGATTTATCTACTATTATGCAACCGGCATTACGATTCTAACCTTTGGATTCATCTTTTTTGCAGCATTTTTTTATGATTTTAACAAGAGTCCAAACAATGCTCGCATCATTGACACTGTCCTTGGCTTCCTGTTAGGTGTATCCCTCTCCGCAATTATCCAGTACTTCTTTGGTTCCAGTGCCGGTAGCAAGGCCAAAGATGAAAAATTGGCGGGGATGCCTCAAGCAGGCAGCGGACAAATTGCAGGGGAGGTGAAAAAATGAGTCTCGTAAAAGAACAATCGATTTTTTTGCTGCACGTTAGCGAGTTGATCAAAAAGGCTGCTGAACTGGGTTACGTGGTGTCCGGTGGTGAGTTGTACAGGACGTCCGAACAGCAAGCCCTGCACGTCAAGAACGGGCGTAGTACCACCATGAACAGCCAACATCTCAAACGGTTGGCAATTGATTTGAATTTTTTTGTTGAAAATCCTGATGGCAGTTTGAAATTAACCTATGATGTAGAAGATTTACGACCTTTGGGCGACTATTGGGAGAGTCTGGATGCCGCGAATCGCTGGGGCGGCAATTGGACATCATTCAAGGATACGCCCCATTTCGAACGACGGGAAGGATTAAAAACCGCTCCCAAACCGACTGAAGCGCAGCCGATAGAACGGGCGGAGAGAAAAGAGGGACTCGAACCGATCACAATTCCGCTCCCGAGCCGACGCACGCAAATTATTGCCACCGACGTTGGACCACGCTGTCCGAACAAGCCGGAAGATGTTGAAACCGTTCAACGTTTGCTCAACATCAGCAGCGAAAAGGGTGAATTTGACATTGAAGACAAAAAGCTGCTACCGGATGGAAAATTCGGCAAAAAGACACTCGGTGCCATCACAGCCTTTCAACGCACCGTGCTTGGTAATCCGACACCGGACGGCCTGGTCAAACCCGCTGGCCCGACGATGGCAGGGCTCTACAATTCTCTGCCAACAGGCGTGGATACCACATTTCTCTCCCTGGCCTATTTGCGGGCAGACGGCCAGGATGTAAATGAATTTGGCAAGCGAATCGCCAAGGTTATGGCAAACCGAAACATCGACACGCCGTTGCGACAGGCACATTTTGTCGCCCAGATTGGCCACGAATCCGGTGAACTTCGATTTCGAGAGGAAGTCGCCAGCGGACAAGCCTACGAAGGGCGAAGTGACCTCGGCAATACCGAACCAGGAGACGGCCCGCGCTTCAAGGGACGCGGTCTCATCCAACTCACGGGTCGGGCAAATTACCGGGAGTATGGTCGAGCGATTGGTCGAGAAGAAGAAATACTGAAAAAACCGGAGATTGTCGCCACTGATCCCGAGCTTTGTGTTGACGTAGCTGGCTGGTACTGGTCGAAACGGAACTTGAACACCTATGCGGATCAGGATGATCTCACCACGATCACCAGGCTCATTAACGGTGGACTCAATGGCCTCGAAGATCGCCGGAGATTGCTCAACAGAGCACGCTCAATTCTGGATGTCTAAAACGAATTTACAATAGACGAATAAAAAAGGGAGTTCAAAAATCGGAACTCCCTTTTTTTATTAGAACCTTTTCGTATAAGCATGACAGTAGGGCAAAGTTCCCTTTTGCTCGTAATAATTCTGATGATAGTCCTCCGCCACCCAGAATTTTGTTGCGGGTTCAAGTCGGGTGGCTACTTTGTAGCCCTTGTCTTTCAGAATATTGATGAGCTTTTGGGCGATCTCTTTTTGGGCGTCATTTTCATAAAAAACCACCGATCGATACTGTTCGCCAATATCCGGTCCCTGGCGATCAACCTGGGTGGGATCGTGTATCTCAAAAAAGTAACGCGCCAACGTCTCGTAATTCGTCTTGTTCGGATCGTAGGTCACCTTCGCCGCTTCGATATGTCCGGTGGTATGGCTGCAGACCTCGCGATATGTCGGATTATCCTTGTGCCCACCCGTGTAGCCGGACACCACCTCCAAAACGCCTGGTTGCTGTTCGAGAAGGAATTCCACCCCCCAAAAACAACCTCCGGCAAAAATGGCAGTACCGGTGTTTGCAGCGGAATGCTCTTCCTGCTTGCCAAGAACGGGCGGCAAAGGCTTGCCATCCTCGATAAAATTCATCGATAAAGAATTGACACAATGACGAGTGTTTTTGGGCGTGAATCCCTCATCGAGGAAAACATGCCCCAAATGCCCACCACAATTGACGCAGAGGATTTCTGTGCGGCGCCCATCAGCATCGATCTGGCGTTTTACCGCACCTTTTATTTCATCATCAAAACTCGGCCAACCGCAGTGCGAGTCAAACTTGTCCGCGCTCTTGTAGAGCGGCGCGTTGCATTGAGCACAGATATATGTACCTGATTTTTTGTTATCCAGCAAATCCCCGCTCCACGGCCGTTCCGTGCCTTTGTGGATGATGATGCGTTCCTCTTCTTTGGTGAGTTTATTATATTGTGTCTCAGCCATGAGTCCTCCAGTCAAAAGTGCTATAATGATGAATATTTTCATATCATTCTCCTTTTTTCACATGTAGTAGTACAACCACTTTCTGAACAAAAATGTTTCCAAAAAATCGCTATGTGATAGAGATTTGCATCCTGTGTGATACTTTTATGATGAAGAATGGGCGGGTTAATCAAAAATAACCGTTTTATGACCACTATCTCGCCAGAACGATTGTTTCAACGCGGTGTTCAGATAATAGCACAAGTTCGCGCTTTTCCTGCTCCAATCTGTTTTCTTTGGTGATTGGAAAGACAAAATAAGGAATGTCATACCGACTGGCAATCTTTTCCATATCAGGATGATTGGAGATGATGAGGGGTATCTCGATGCCGTTTCTCGAGAAAATTGAGTGACCAATACGCCTGGAATTCTCTGGCCAACGGCGCAAAAGCATCTGCCACTTTATGAACAGGGATTGAAAAATTTTCCATGCTCCAGGCGATTCGAATGGAAAATTGTTGCGCTTCGGGATCAACATGTTCATCCAGCGTGAGAATATTACCGCCGCGTTCAAAAATAAAATGCGCAATACGCGAGACCAGTCCCATACGATCAGGACAGGTCAATAACAGCACTGCCGTATAGTTTTCAGGCATATTGTTGTCCTTTCAAATCACAATGAAAAGCTATTAATTTTATTTGAAATTTTCAAAATTAATGTCGATTATAACAAAAATATTCATACGGAGAGAACAATGCTGCACTATGAATACAAGCCTCTCATTCAGCATGGAAAAGATAACACCACTTATCAGCTATTGACGAAAGACTTTATCAATATCAAATCTTGTGCCGGACATGATATGATCACCCTCGAACCCGAGGCGCTCAAACTCCTCGCCTACAACGCCTTTAGAGAAATCGCCTTTTTTTTGCGCCCGGCCCATCTAAAGCAGGTGCGTGCTATAGTCGATGATCCCGAGGCATCGGATAACGACCGATTTGTCGCTAAAAGTTTGCTGCAAAACGCAGTGATTTCCGCTGCAATGGTGCTGCCCATGTGTCAGGATACCGGAACAGCGACGGTCATCGGTTTTAAAGGGCAACATATCTGGACCAGTGCAAACGATGCCGCGCTTTTATCCGAAGGTATATATGATGTCTATCAAGATTTTAATCTTCGTTATTCCCAGATTGCACCGCTCACCATGCTGGAAGAACAAAATACCCGGAACAATCTTCCGGCGGAGATCAACATCTATGCTGAACCCGGGGAGGAATACAAGTTCCTGTTCATCGCCAAAGGTGGTGGCTCGGCGAACAAGACGTTTTTGTTTCAGCAAAACAAATCTTTGCTCACCGAGGAAAATCTGGCTCTTTTTTTGAACGAAAAGATAAAGCACCTGGGCACGGCGGCTTGCCCCCCCTATCATATCGCCGTGGTGATTGGCGGCACATCCGCAGAAGAGACTTTAAAAACTGTCAAGTTGGCATCGGCAAAATATTATGATGATCTGCCCACCTCAGGGGATGCGCACGGTCGAGTCTTCCGTGATCCGCAGTGGGAGGAGCGCCTATTGGAGATGGCGCGAAACAGCGATATAGGTGCGCAATTCGGCGGGAAATATTTAGCGCTGGATGTTCGCGTTTTTCGAATGCCGCGGCATGCCGCCAGTTGCCCGGTTGGAATCGGTGTTAGCTGTAACGCTGATCGAAATATTAAAGCAAAAATTACTCGGGATGGACTATTTCTCGAGCAATTGGAAAAAGAGCCGGTAAAGTATTTGATGTCACCTGACACCGGTAAAATGCCAAAGGTTGTTGACATCGATTTAAATCGACCAATGCGAGAGATATGTGCCGAGCTGTCAAAATATCGAGTCAAGACACTGCTTGGCCTGACCGGAACGCTCATCGTCGCGCGTGACGCTGCGCATGCCAAACTGCGTGACATTCTGCGCAAGACCGGTGACTTGCCGGACTATTTCAAGAACCATCCCATCTATTATGCCGGTCCGGCGAAAACACCAATCAATATGCCATCGGGCAGTTTTGGCCCGACAACAGCTCAACGCATGGATTCTTATATGGAAGAATTTATGCAGGTCGGCGGTTCGCTGATCACAATTGCCAAGGGGAATCGTGGCGCGTTAGTGACCAAAGCGTGCAAAAAGTATGGGGGATTTTACCTCGGTTCGCTCGGCGGGCCCGCTGCTTTGTTGGCACAGGAAAATATCAAAAAGATTGAAATAATTGATTTTGCAGAGCTGGACATGGAAGCCGTACGGAAAATTACTGTGGTAAAGTTCCCGGCCGTCATCATATGCGATGACAAGGGCAATAATATCTACAGTGCAATCTAAAAAGGCGTCCTGTTTTGCGACGCCTTTAGTCTCGCTCATCCATTGGAATAAAATCACGATGTGTATAGCCCATATAAAGCTGCCGTGGGCGATTGATCCGCTGGTTGTGGTCCAATAACTCTTTCCAATGTGCCATCCATCCCGGCATTCTACCAATGGCGAACAAAACAGTGAACATATTGAGCGGAATGCCAATGGCACGCAGCAAAATACCACTGTAAAAATCGACGTTTGGATATAGCTTTCGTTCGATAAAATAGTCATCATTCAAAGCCTGTTCTTCAAGCTCTATCGCAATATCAAGCAATGGATCAGATTTATGAAGAATTTCAAATAATTTATCAACGTGTTTTTTCAAGATTCGCGCTCTGGGATCAAAATTTTTGTAGACGCGATGACCAAATCCCATTAATCTAAAGGTACTCTTCTTGTCTTTGGCCAGGGCAATAATTTCAGCGGCGGATTTTCCTTCCTTGTGAATGCTTTGAAGCATATTGATGACCTCTCTATTGGCACCACCGTGCAACGGCCCCCACAAGGCACAAACACCGGCAGCAACCGAGCTAAAAAGATTCGCTCTCGAGCTGCCGACCATTCGTACTGTCGATGCCGAGCAGTTTTGCTCATGATCAGCGTGTACAATAAAAAATATATTCAGCGCCCGTTCCAGGACTGGATCAACCTGAAATTCTCGATAGGGTTGCGAAAACATCATGTGCAAAAAGTTGGCACAATATTTTAGTTGGTGATTGGGATGAATGATGGGAAATCCTTGTGAACGCCGATAAGACATCGCCGCAATGGTACGAACCTTGGAGAGAATTTTCGCCGAGGCGGTCATAAAATTGTTCGCATCGAGTTCGGTATCAAGCAACTCCGGGTGGTGGCAAGCGGTTGCATTTAACATGGCGGACAGTATGGCCATGGGAGGGGCACCATCAGGGAATCCATTAAAATGATGTTCGAGCGATGTATGCAGCGCAGTGTGTTCTTCCAATAAATGCGAAAATTCATGATATTCGTCTTTCGTTGGTAACTTGCCAAACAGGATAAGGTATGCCACCTCGACAAAAGTAGAGTGTTCGGCAAGCCCCTCAATACTGTAACCCCGAAACTTTAATATTCCTTTTTCACCGTCAACAAAGGTGATATCAGATACAGCGCTGCCGGTGTTTGCATAACCGGGATCAATGGTGATCAAGCCGGTTTTTTCGCGCAATTCGGTTATATCAATGCCCACTTCATTTTGCGTACCTTGATAAACATCAAGCGTTATGGATTTGTCGCGAAAAGTCAGGACGGCTTTATCGTCCAACTTTGCTTTTTGGAATCGTTCAACAGAAACGACCATAGGCTTTTACTCCCTAATTAATGAATACCGTCATTTTTAAATATTGATGTCACTCTCCACCCGTGAATGATTTGCCTGTTCCTTTGTTTCGATATTTACTGCTTGATTTTATTTGGAATGTCCCCCAGATACAAAGAGGGAATATCAAGGAGAACAATTAAGCCGGTTCATAAAGTCATCCCGGGTCAGTAGCATACCTTTAATTATAATGCGCGATCTTGATACGGAAAATGTAATGAGCTCGAGAATCGAACAATTGGATTTCCGCGTGACTTGGCTCACTACAACATATAAGCATAAATTACTATTTTTGTCAAGTCATTTTTTATATCAATGCAAAAACAAAACCACTCGCAGTCGCACAGATTCCCCCCGGCAGGTGACAAAAAGACACGTTGGCTCGCCGTTGCGTATGAGCACTTATGGTCGTTCAAATCGGCTATAACGCTTCAAATGTCACGAGTATAAAATCGTTCCATTCACATCTGATCGTCCCCCCGGCACGATCAAACGTCTATTTTTCCTTTTCGACTTTGCCAAATACCATCGTAATATTCCTTTCGCCCCAATCCGAGGTGGACGAATGCTTGATGGTCAGCAATTTGCCATCTTCGCTCAGACTCCACTCCTCATCAAGGTCCATTGTGGATGGCTGACCGTCCCGTTCAAAGGTGATCTTTGAGGCAATTTTCAGGACATCGCCCGCTTCATTCCAATTCGCGGTGCTGACGCGGGGGGTTCCACCCCAAATTTCGGACTTGCACTCTTTGCCATCAAGCGTCAGCTTTTCTTCACCGACAACTTCACCCTGATCCGGGGTTTCGAATGTTTTGGCAATGGTCATGTCATTCTCACTTTGTATCACACTCATCTTTGTCTGGATAAACGCCCGACCCATTTCATCAAGTGTGCTCTTTTCTTCGCTAAATGACCAATCACCGGCAAAATTCACTTTTTCTCCGGCTGATAAACTCATGATCAGCGCCATGGTGATCAAAACGATAAAGAGTTGGTTGCGCATATGCGGCCTCCTGTTATGTTAAAAGTAAAGGTGATACACAGCATATTTTGCCGTGCTGATTCGTGCTCGTATCTCATGTACAGATATTATCATTCATTTTAATTCTTTTTGACCTACAGTCCCAAAACTTTCTCGAAGCAAAGCCGAAAAATCAGTGCGCATCCGTACTACAAATCTGCAACATCGTGTTTTTTTAGCAAAGTTTTAAAATTAACCACAGGACACTGAGGACACGGAGAAATACATACAGCAAAACAGGTACTCAAAGTCATATGAAGTATTTTCTTCTCGCTCTATTCTTTTTTTCGAATTTAAACATACCTTCAATCATTCTTTGTGTTCTTTGTGTGCTCTATGGTTCATGCTTTTTGGTTGCGGCCTGCGGCCGTGCCAAGTACATCAGTGGCTTATCTATTAGCTGAAACAGCAGGTTGCGCGACGTTGCTCTCAGGTGGGCCAAGATAACTTGCCTGCAGCCCGCCGGCATCGATGACAATTTTTTGTAGCACAATGCCGGGATCGATCATCCAGAATTTTAACACATGCGCTCCCGCTTCAGCTATTACATGCTGCGAAACAGCTTTGATGATGTTGCAGCGTACGGCTTGTTCCCAATCCTGAAAAGCAAAGTTTTCGTGGATATTGATCGTTTTGGGCGGATTGTCATCGATCGAGACAGCAAACCGCAAGCCCTGGTTATTATGAAAATTGAGCGTCGGCGATACAAATAAATGCACGGTGATGTCACCGCTGGAAAGCAAAAAGATATCATACTCCAAGCGCGGACAGACTTCGCCCGGAGTCTGGCTCGCCACTGTAACCGGCGAGGGAGTGATCGCTGATCCGGTACGACCGAGATTCGGGATCAAACACCATCGCACCGGTGCGACATCAACTTTGCGCGAATAGTGTGTTGCTTCTATGGCGATATGACCGTTTCGTTCGATAAAACCGCGCATCATCGACTGCTTTTCCACCGACAACTTGTTGACACGCGCGTATACAACAACTTTTGTGTTTGCGCCGGAAATGGTCAATGGCACATTAAATTCCCCGGGCGGGACTTTTTCCCAGTCCACACTCACCTCCACTCTCTCCTGGGTGCTAATGGTTCCTGTTGCCGGCAAGAGGTTGAGCCAGGATTCTTGTGCGGTGACCGAATAATCGAACGGTTTACTGCCACGATTGTAAATCTCAATACAAAAAGATTGCTTATTCAGCGAATCAAACATTGGCAGCTCAGCCTTGCTGCTATCCCCTGGCCACCATTTTTCCGAACCTTCAATCGTCACGCCCAGCTCGGCTGTGTCAGGAAGATGTATATAGTCCACCCGCGGCACAACATCTTTTGGCGGCTGCTGCCAATACGTATAGCTGATATGTGTCTGATCCATCATATGAAACCATTTGCCGCCAGAGAGCACATTATTGTAATAATGGGATAGCGTCGAGTCTTTCTCAAAGAGCACTTGAGCTTTTTGCGCCAGATCGTTGGTGAGTCCTCGCCCCTGTTTGGCGTACAATCGATTTTTCGCCACAGTGAAATAGAGGTCATTCAAATTGGCACACGCTTTGACCGGATGTAGCACGAGCTGATAAAAAGCATCGCGCATGTCCGGTACCAGCTTCTCATAGATGGTTTCAGCTTGTTTGGTTAAATGATAATAATCCGAAACAACAGTCTCAAACTCTCGATAATAAATCAAACTATAGGTTTCGGACGACAGCAGCTCGGGTTTGCGACGGCTGTTAAACTTTGTATAGCCATTCAGCAGGGCGGCAATTTCGATGGCATAGGCCGAGCCAAATTGTTTTTCGGCCCACAGGCGCGTATACTCGGGCAACCGATCCGCCGGCCAGCTTTCCGGATTCCAGGCATAATCCAGGAAAAATTCGATCGGTAACTCCATGGGTTTGAGATCGCCGACATTCACCAGCCAGATACGATCGACACCGTATGCATACGCCAGGTGCATCTGCTCCCATACGCGTTCAATCTGGTTGGTGTTGAGCCATTTATAATTACGCGGCCCGCCGACGTAATCGAAATGATAATAGATGCCGTAGCCGCCGGCGCGAGGTTTATCAGTTAGCAGCGGCAGCTTGCGCAGATTCCCCCAATTGTCGTCGCATAGCAGCAGCGTCACATCATCGGGGACGCGCATGCCTTTGTCGTAATAATCCTGCACTTCTTTGTAGAGCGCCCAGAGTTGCGGTATAGTGGTCACATCCTTGCCGGTGACATCGGCAAGAATGTCTCGTTGATCTGCGACGATTCGTTCCAGCAGTGCAATATTGGTTTCTTCCGTCATCGCCATGTCACCATCGCCGCGCATGGCCAGGGTGACGATTGTTTCATAATCCCCCATTCTTTTTATGCCGTCTCGCCAAAATTGCCGCAAAGTGTCCGCGTTCGTCTCATAATTCCAGTCACCGGTTCCGCTGGCGCGCCATTCGGCGTGGGCGCGATTCATCGGCTCGTGGTGTGTTGTGCCCATGACGATGCCATATTCATCAGCCAACTCGGGATTTCGTGGATCATCGCTATTAAAGCTCGCCCACCACATGGCCGGCCACAAATAATTTGCCTTGAGGCGAAGCATCAGCATAAAAAGCTTTTCATAAAATGGCGCGGTAAAACCTCCATAATTGGCCACTGCCCAGCGACCGAGTGCCGGTTCTTCATCATTGAGAAAGATGCCGCGATACTTGACGGCCGGTTCTCCCGCTGTATGTCGACCCGGTAAAATATAAAGCTCGGACTGCTGACGGGCCGGAACATCAGCCCACCACGTCCAGGGGGAAACGCCAATGTGCGCCGACAAGTCGAACATACCGTACAGCGTGCCGCGCTTGTTGCTGCCGGCGATGATCAAGGCTTTCTCCACACCTGGCATCGGCTGCTCAACCACTTGCAGCACAAACGTGTCCCAGCGTCCGGCAATACCCGCGACATTCAGCTTTTTCGCCCGGATAAGCTCGTTTATAAATGGGCTTTTGCCAATCGTGCCAATGAGAACAACATGTTTCGCCGGTGGAATGCTGTCCAGGATAATTTCCGGTTCTCTTGCGGTCACCTGCTTGATATCCGCCTGGAGGTGCCTGGCAACTGTTTGCACGCCCGAGTAATCCTCAGCGGAAACAACCAGTGGCGCCACACGATCCGATGTCGACAGCGGAAAACGCCCATCACTTGGGTGAGATGACACATAACTTCGCTGGTCCACAGCCCAAAGCGGTTGGATGACATACAACAAGAGAGAAAAAATTACGGCGTAGAACTTCATAAGGATAGCCTCATTTTAAAATTTGCATCATCAACGGACGAGCAACATTTTTTGGGTCTCGAGATAGTCATCGCCAGCGCGCAAACGATAAAAATAGACACCGCTCACCAACTGCGTCGCGTCAAGCCAAATAGTGTAACGATTTGGTTCCTGTATGCCGTCAATCAGCTTTATGATTTCTCGTCCCAGAATATCATAGACAGTCAACGTGACATGCACCCGCTTCGGAAGGTCGTATAAAATTGTGGTGCCCGGATTAAATGGATTGGGATAATTTTGCAGTCGGAATTGATCCACTGTTATACCTGCTGCCTCTTGAATAGATGTATCCGGTTTATCGTCACGACCCGGAGAACCATGAATGTCGAGCGATATCCGCCACTGCTGTGGATCATTTTGATCCGCCGGGGGATTAACGTCTTTCGGGACAAGAGAAAAGCCGCCGCCGTCCGCCTGTTCGGGCCACGGTGCTCTATCATCATAGCGAACGGATAAAAGCGTATCATTTGCCACGTTGACCAGGGCCAGCGTCTCTCCGTCATTGGCCAAAAATCCATCATAATCTCCAAAAGGTGCAAAACCGTAGCGGCGAACAAATTGCTGTGGATTTGAAGCCAGAACAATAAAGCTGCCAGGATTCAGGATCGTATTCATCGGGAAGGTATAGGTCAATCCGCGGGAAAATTGCACCCCGCTCACGTCAATCGGCGAAGCTCCGATATTTTTCAATTCGAGAAATTCAAAAGATCGATTGTCGACCGTGTCCAGCACCGAAGGATGATAATGAATCTCGGTAAAACGTAAATTATACAGATCACTCGGCAAGACGAGCATAATCTCGTTCAAAGCACTGTATTCGTCCCCCAACAGTGTTCGGGCTTTGATGTGGGTGCTATGGTGCAATTCAATCGGTTGCGTGTAGAGCATGGCATGTGGCGAGATGTTGCCGCTCGCGCCGCTTTGATCGCTCGCCACGAGCTCAGCATTGATGAGAAAATCCGAACTTGAGGTATTGGTATTCAATCCTTGAATGGCTAACAGGTTATCGCCTTCAACCAGGGCTGTGATGAATTGGGATACGTTAAATGACTCCAACCCGGCTGCTTCATGGTTGGCGGGTGCGTTCGAATTCCATTGCACGGAAGCAGGCACATTAGATTCAGCAATTTGTGTTCCGTTCAGAAAAGCGACAAAGCCGTCATCGTACCGAACGTTCAGGAGCAGGCTTTTTATATCACCTCGTTCACTCTGAGAAAGTCTAAATTTTATTCGTAGATAACATGATGGATTCGGATTTGCGCCGTCATCGTGCATATCTTCGCTGACGTCGAGAGAGATAAATCCTTCATAACCTGAGCCTTTTTCATATCCCACCCCGCCGGGTGCACCGCGACACAAGCGCCAGGATGCGTCATCATAGTCCGCTGCAGTGCGCCAATCCGTGCCGATATTTGCTTTTGGCACCAGAACCCGCTTTTGGGCGTGCTCGGGTACAAGTACTGTTTCATTTCCGGGATCAGAGGGTTGCGACAGCAGTGGATCCGAGCCATCAAGGGTGTAATAAATCGATCCTGCGGCAACTGACATGCTGAGTTCATCCCCTGATTTGATAATTCTGCTGTCGACCGGTTGATTATTCACCATAAATTGTGGCGCAGCAATATCGGGAAACAATTCGACTGCGCGCAATTGCGCGATCAATGTGTTGGTCCGACTGGGAAAATAATCGTTCAGCAGATAATCCTGCTCATCCTGCCAGTATTGTTTGTCATACAGATCAAAAGGTCCCTGTTCTTGGTAGCGATGGACATCGCGACGATAGTCGCCCCAGCGCGCGGATTCGGCGATTATGGCCAGATCGATCTGCTGGGCGCGATTCCTCCAGCGTGCAGCACTCGCTTCCGGTGTCAAAGCGCCACCGTTGTAGCAGTGCAGCTGAAGCCGGTCGGCAAAAAGGCGTCGAAAATCGGCATTTCGGATTAGGCGCTGGAACAAACCGCTGGGACAATTGTCATTATTTTCATTGATGACGTTTTCGTTCACTTCTTTCAGGATATGCTCGGCATCCCAGCTGAAAAATTGAAATCCATTGCCAGGCTGAACTCTATTCCGAATAGCCACCCAATTGTGATGATCCCAATCCGTGTTACCGCCATAAAAATTGAGAATCATATAATCGACAAGATTGACAATGTCGACATAAGCCTCGTAGTTCGAATTGGCGCTGCCGTCCGGATTATTACCTTGGATTCGCTGATAATTTTCAGCAGTGGAAAGATCACGACGAGCCAATGTCATCATATCATTCCACGCCGCAATCGTGCCATCCACCACGCTGGTATAATCCTTGATCACATCGTAATCCAGCGCATCACCGCCGAGATAGGATTCAGCAAATTCGCGATCAAGGCGTTCCGTGGGATTGTAAAGTCCCCAGTACAATCCATTGACGTATAAATGAACGTAACGGCCATGGCCGGCCGGCTGGCCCATGGCGTGCTGGGTGTCTTTGGCCCACATGTCGCGTCCAAAATTGCCACGCCGGCGCTCGCCGTGGCTCCAGTGAATCCATTCATTACCGAAACCGGCGCGCAATGTGATCGTGTTAAAACTTTGCACGGCGTTTTCAAAGAGCGGATAGTTCAGCCGAGTGGGACCATATTCACTCTTGAAAACCAGCCTGAAGGAATGTTTGGGCGATTTTTCCGGGCGGCGACTGTGTCCTCCCTGCAATCTGAGACCGCAGTTGACTTGAAATTCCTCGCTGCCGTCCGCAGTAAAAAATTCGGCGGACGCCGGACGCTCCCAGTCATCGCCCAAACCGGGCACATCGCCGGCTTCCGGCGGCCCGGTATAGATATAAATGCCGCCTTCGTCCGCATCCGTGCTGTGGGAAAACAGATTTTCTTTTTTGGTAACCAGCGAGAGTGTCGGAATGGACAACAAGGCTTCCTTCATAAAAGGCGCGTAAAGAGGATTTTCTGTTATGTCCGGATCCATTTCATAATCAGCGATAGCTGTTCCAGCAATAGCGGTATAAGGGCCCCATTCGTCAGGATAGCCAGGCGGATCATTAGGCTGCGCCAAAACATCATCTAAAAAAAGATAGGTGTGCGTCATTGGCGCGCTGGTCAAATCGCCGGACAAACAAACAATGGCTCGCAGGACAGTCGTTGTGGTGATAAAAATTGGTTCTGTATAACGGTTAGCGGATGACCGTCTCGGCTCGCTGCCATCGCGCGTATAATAAATCTCGGCATTGGCCAGCTCTGATATGAGCTGTACCTGAAAAGGCGACTCATAAAAGCCGCGCTGGTGGCTAAAGTGAGGCGGCGGCAACATGTTGTGGGATTCGAATCGGTTCACGGCCCCGGGAGTCGGCCTGGTTGAAGCGATATAGTCGCCATCTACATAGCAGTATGAAACATCTGCGAATTGCTCAGGAAAAGCGGGAGCAAACTCTGACAGCACTGTTCCGGCCGCGTCAAAAAGCGCTAAATACTCGCCGTCACCATCCAGCCTAAAATTTGTATGACATTCTCCAGTCGCGTCAGCGACGTCTTTTCCCGAAGCAAAAATAACAAGATAGCTGTGACTTGCCAGACTTTTTTCCGGAAAAAGCCACTTGCGCGGACTGGCGACATCATCGGTCAGCGAGTATCCGGCCAAATTCACAGCCGTCGCTGTCGGATTGTATAGTTCAATCCAGTCCGAATAGACGCCGTCCTTGTCCGCTAACGTGGTCGAGTTGATGGCCATAAACTCATTGATGCGCACGGTCTGAGTCAGTGCAAACGGTGCGGGACAAATCAATAAAGTGAATCCCATCCCGCAGATAATAAAGATATATTTCAAAGAATGATGCATGTAAAATATCCAAAAATTGATTAACTAAAGCGTCCAGCCTTCACGATACTCATAATGCAGCAGGTTATTGGCTTGTTCGACATTGGTAATTCGCATATTTTCCGCGTCCCATGCCAGCGTGGTATTTTTATCCTTCATAAACACAGCCACGTTGCCCAGCAGCATGGTTTCCGTCAACGGCCCGGAGTAGGAAAAATCAGTGCTCGACTGGCCGCCATTTTTTATTGCCTCGATCCATTCTTCGTGAATACCGGGTGAACGCGGGATCGTCGGCTCCGGTTTTTCATACGCCTCCATTGCCGATTCTGGAATGAGCCGCGGTCCGTTGCCGTAATCGCCGTGCATCAGGATCCCTTTATCGCCATAATACAGCACGCCGCTGCCGCCGGTACCCAGGCGTCTGCCGGCTTCCATCACACTCGGTCGTGGAGGTGTGATGCCGCCATCGCTCCAGGTCAAAGTGACCGGTAGCATGCTGCCGCGCGCCGCAAACTCGTAGGTCACAACCGTGGCCAGCGGGTAGGCATCATCACTATAGGCGGTTGAGCTCGCCTGAACCGTGACCGGCTGACCGAGATCAAGGGCCCAGAATGGATGATCGATCAAATGCGCTCCCATATCGCCTAACGCGCCAGTGCCGTAATCACGCCAGCCGCGCCAGTTGAAATGACATACATCGGGGTGATACGATTTTTTTGGCGCCGGCCCAAGCCATAAATCCCAGTCTAATGTTTCCGGTATCGCCACTTCCTCGGCCGGCCGCGGGATATCGCCTTGCGGCCAAATGGGACGATTGGTCCACACCGCCACTTCGCGGACATCCCCGATGGCACCGGCCATCAGCCATTCCTTGATCAAGCGAGCGCCTTCTGTGGCGTGACCTTGATTGCCCATTTGGGTGACCACACCAGTCTCTTTGGCGGTTTTGGCTAAAACACGCGCTTCATAAATGGTGCGGGTCAACGGTTTTTGACAGAATACATGCTTGCCCATTTTCATCGCGTGCATGGCAATCACCGCATGCGTGTGATCCGGTGTCGCAATCACAACAGCGTCGATTTCTTTGAGCTCATCCAACATTTTGCGAAAATCCTGATAGACCTTGGCTTTTGGATAGTGCTCGATCGTCTTTTTTGCATAGTCCAGATCAACGTCACAAATGGCATAAACATTGGCCAATTCTTTGGGTTGACGCCACCGGCGTCGCCGTTCGCGCCGTTCCTGTTGTTCGGGCGTTAAATCCGCAGCCGTTTGCTCTGCCTCCGCTTCCTCTTTTTTCCATTGCTCCAGCATGGCATCCGGTGTTTTAATGGACATCAAATTGCGCTCCCCCATGCCGCCAACGCCAATCCCGGCGATATTGAGCATGTCACTTGGCGCCATGTAGGCCGGACCACCCAGGACATGCCGCGGGACAATGGTAAAAAGTGCTGTGGAGGCACCAACAGCACCAACGAACTGCCGTCGTGATATTGTTGTGGTTTCATGCATCGGATTCTTCGGCTCTTTCATATAAAACTCTCCTTTAAGCGTTGAAAGTTGGTTGTATACCATATTAAGTCATTGTAGAATTTTAATCCAGTTGTATTTCAAGTGAAACGTCAAACGTGAGACGTGAAACATTTTGCGCGCTATAGTTTTGCATAACTGCTTCCAATACAAAATTTGTCAGCTAATCTCAAGGCATTCTTCCCAGTCCCTCAAAATGCACAGTCCAACTGCCGTCATGTGGAAATCCGGGTGCATGCACCTCCGGTGCACCATCCCAGCCAGCCGCCATCATGGCGATCGCGGCCAAGAGTCCGCCATTGCCCGGCAAATAGAGCGGCAACCTGTCGGATTGGTAATTGTGACCGTTATTCAGATAGGTGTTTTTTTGTGTATCCATCAGCAAAGCATCGACGGCGATATCGGGTCGACCAACACGGGCGGCGGTCATAGCGACCAGGGGATAATCCCAACCCCAGGTGCGTTGCCAATTCCATGAGGTTTTCACCTGCAGCACCGTTCGCCGCATCATCTCAATATCGATATGGTCATTCGGCAGCATGCCGTAGGCCCCTAACAAAGTTGGATGGTCATTGCGGTTGAAATCATCGGTAAATGTGTTTAAAGCTGTTTCAGCATTTTGGTATAATCCGTTATTTGTCGGCAGATCTGCAAGGTTCTGGATAATGTGATCCCATTTTTCCTGGCGATCGAGTCCCAACCGCTCGCGCCAGCGCTGCGCTGTCTTTAGTCCAAAGCTCCAATAAGCCAGTTCAAATGCCGGATTTTTGGTCTCATTGGGAGGATATATTTCCTGCGCCGGAATCAGGGGTGGACCAAGGACATAACGGTTAGCGGGCGCGTCCCAGTGTACAAACGAAGCCATAAAATCAGCTGTCTCAAACACGATATCTTTGTACTGTTCCAAGATTCTGTTGTCACGATAATGACGGTAGAGCAGCTCGGCATAATAGATTGGATGCGGCTGCTGCCAGATGAGAAAGACGCCAACGCGCGATGGACTGTCGAATCCGTCCGGCGACGTCATCTTGGGCCACCGGACGCCCGCGTACCCCTGGAGCTCGGCTTTGGCGCGAGCTGCGGGCAAAATGGATTTATACCAAAACAACGACTTTTCGAGCAGCAGCGGTCGTCCCCACAGCACAAAATGCACGGCATGCCACCAATGCATTTCCAGGTGATATTTGCCGTACCAGCTATTGGCCGTCAGACCGGTCTCCTGCGGCGGCAGTGATCCACTGCACTGTATGGCCGTCAAGTATTGCGACAAGATGATCCGCCGTTCCAGTTCGGCAGATCTGGGATCGGCGCTGTGGGACAAATCCACTGCGCCGCCGGTTTGCCAGAAATGATGCCAATGCTTTTTTGCTTTATCGAATGTGATCGTAGCATTATCTTTTTGTTTTTTCAGTACAGGAGAAAACTGGCATGTAAAATCAAACTGCTTTTCACTTTTAATCACCAAAACGAAAACATGTTGCTCTACCTGCTTGAAATCGGCGTAACCGCGCCAGTGGATAGTGACATAATAAACAGTTGCATCGAGTTGTCGCTTGAGTGTGACGTTATGCTCGCCGCGCGCAATAATCGTCGAGGTATGGCGACTCGGATTATTCCAGTCAGCCGCTGTTTTCCCCCAGTCCAGTGAACCGTAGGGAAATTCAAATCCAATGGCCAGGTGTGCGTCGGCTAAAGAAGGAGATGCGACATGAACGGCGATCTGGTCGATTTCAGGATGCGCGCAGGTTTCGACGGTCATCGGGTGACCTGCCAAAGTGAACGAACTTTTGACAAGCCCATGCCAAATATCCATCACCTGATCAATGTCGCGAATGTCCGACGACTGATAATCAGCTAATTCGGGGGACAGACGTTTAAAGCCAATGCGTCCCAGATGTAGTCGATGTGGATTGGCGCGTAAGTAGTGCGCTGCTGCGGAATTCATAATGGATGCATACGGCACGTCACGACCATAGGTATTGACATATTCCCAGGTGTGCTCGGCGTGATAACCCTCCACATTGGGAATGCTGTGCCAGCCCCAGTTTGATAATGTGGTCAGCGGGATGCCGTTTTCGTAAAAATCGGCTAATGTTTGCAGGCCCGTGACATCGGCGGTGCAGGCAAAATCGCCATTGCCGACAGTGAATGGCGAAAGAACATCGATTTGGCTCAAGGTCGGCATATGACGCAACACCAGGGATTTTCGATTGAGGCGATGCCCGGATGTTTCATTTCGGCACCCGGGCAGAGAAAGGCAAAAAAGAATAAAAAAAACGATCGCGTGTTTTCTCACACAATTCTCCAGTGGCCAGATCACCATTTTCGGCAAATCCCATGTCTGTGCTCCAGATGGCTGGCATCTCACCAATGTATCTGGCGGCAAACTGCATATCACTTCACTACAGCCATTTTTTTCACCTCAGCAAAACCATCTGTTGACAACTTGTAAAAGTAGAGTCCGGTTGCCAGATGGTCGGCATCGAACAGGATGTCGTGTCTGCCAGCGGCAAACTCGCCCGCTGCAATCTCTTGAACAACGTTTCCCAGAATATCATAAAGTATTAGCCGTATGTCGCTTTTTTTCGGCACATGGAATGATATGGTTGTGCTCGGATTAAAAGGATTCGGGTAATTTTGCTGCAGGACAAAGTTGGATGGTTGCTGCTGTGGTTTCGTTTGCACATCGACAATGATGCCCGTCCCTTCTTCAAAAGTGATAAAACGATCGGCTTCCACATTCGTTTCCACATCGACGGTGCCCATGGGCCAGGTCACGATCAGACTGTCGACCACCGCAGCGCTGCCAAGGCCAAAATGTGCCCACGGATAACCGGCCGTCATGCCGCCGTTGCCACCACCTTCGATTTGGCGTACCTGACTGAGGTCGCCGGTGACAAGACGTACACGCGCACCAATGCCATCATGATTACTCACAGTGCCTCGCGGTTTGATGACCAACCAATGATTCGAGTTGCCTTCATTGTGCATGAGCAGTTTTTCCAGTTCGTTAAAATAGATATCGAGAAAGCCATCGTTATCATAGTCGACAAAAGTTGCGGTACGATAGGTCCCTTCAACACCCACTCCGGTAGCTTCGCTCACATCGACGAACTCGCGATCCGCCCCGCTACCATCATTGCGATACAACACTTGCGTGCCGCCATTTGCGCCGATCAACAAATCCAAATCGCCATCATTATCATAGTCGCCCCAGCAGAGTCCGCGTGAAAAGCCACCTGGTCCTGCCAGGCCAAGGTCCGGCGCAACGTCCGTAAAAATATCACCATCATTGCGATAGAGCATATCGCCTTCACCGGTATTACCGCCGGTCCAGGTGATAATGAACAGGTCCATATCGCCGTCATTATCATAATCACCCCAACTGGAAGCGATGGCGGCGTTTGATTCGATTTCCAGACCATCTGATACGAGGACAAAGATCGAAGCCTCATTGCGCAACAGCAAACTCGTTTCCAGTGGTGAACGAATGGCCGGCAACCAGAGGTCGAGGTCATTATCACTGTCGTAATCGACAAAAAACGGATTCCAGGCTTCAACTTCAATTTGCCAGCCCAGGATATCTTCGGCGACATTGGTGAAAACACCACCATCGTTGTTGAGCAGTCGTGCATAAACATCGGGATGTGTCGTCACCCCCTGGTCATAGCCTGAATAGGCGATGTCAAGATCGCCATCCTTGTCATAGTCGCCAACTGTACATTGCCAGAGTTGAACACCGCTGTCTAACTCGGATAATCCGGATTCACTTGTAATATTTGAGAAGACGCCACCATCATTCTGAAAAATTTTGACGCCTGAATTCATCGAGATGAGATCGAGATCGTAATCATTGTCAATATCACACCAGACAGCGCCAGTCGGGTAGCCGCCAATAGTGTCGACAATTGCAGCTTGTTCAATGACATTGATCAGCGTATCGCCGTCATTTCGATACAAAGCGTGCGGATTGGCGGAGATGAACAGGTCCAGGTCGCCGTCGCCATCATAGTCGCCCCAGGCGCAGCCAAAACGCCCGGTGGTGACATTTTGGATGCCCATGTTGTTGGGTACAGCTGTGAACGTCACTTCTTGTGCGACAAGCATCCCAAAAGTGATGAGAACAACGAAAATCACGTAGTAAAAATTTCTCATGGTTTCCTCCTTTTTGCTAAATGAAAAGGGTTTTGATTTGGTCATATGGCCTTATTTTATGTACAACATCTTTCGAACCTGATACAAATTATCAGCCTTTATAGAGTAGTAATAAATTCCTGCCGGGACAGGCTGCATCTGATCATCGGTTGCATTCCATGATATGGAGTAATAACCTGGTTCTTTTGTTTCGGACAATAACGTTTTTATTTTGTGCCCCAATGTATTGTAAATCTCAATGCGCACAGATGCTTTTTGGGGAATCGCATAGTCGATTGTGGTTGCCGGATTAAAAGGATTCGGATAGTTTTGCGCCAATTCAAAATTGTGAAGAGTAACCTCCGATTCCACAGCGGTATCCACCAACGTTTCCGGTGGACCCAGGGTATCCTCGGCATCCGAAATATAATCCGCATTGGACTGTGCATCCGTGATATCTTTGTGTTGCTCTTGCCCTGCCGGTAGTGCCTGCAGCGCGCCAGTTCCGGAGAAATCGACCGGATCTTCAACAAATTCCCAATATGTGTCAACTGCTGATTCTCGCATGCCGGCGTAATTCTCTGCTTCCATACAGACAAGTCCATCGTCTCCACTCGACTGCCGGAATTTGGCTTCTTGTGCGCTAATAGTGTTCTGAAACAGACATACTATTAAAGCGATAAGGATTAGTCTACAAGGCATTTTCAGGAATTTTTGCATCTCGACCTCCTTTTTTAGCTGTAATGCTAAAAGCGATTATTCTATAATCATCGCTGTGACCAGATCATCTTTAATTTCAAATGTGATGCCGATATCATAATTATACAAATTCCCATCGATAGAAGTGGGCGTGCCGTAAGCGGCCAACACGTCCGCCAGCGAGCTGTTGATACCGATACGTTTTTCGATAGTGAGACCATCATAGGGGGCAAACACCTTGATATAGCCGACGGGCCCCGTACCATACAGAACAGGCGAATTGTTCTGCACGCTGAAGAGCAAACCGAGGTCTTCATAGATAAAAAAGTGGATAAAGACAGTTTTTTCCGGTCTTTCGTACCAGTTTCGATCCGGATTGCCCAGGATTTGTTTGACCCTGTTATAGGAATTACCCAATTCAATATTGGCGGCACCGATTCCCGGATAGACTTCTTCCTCGCGGTAATAGATCAAATAGGTCGTAATATCGGCAGCACCGCCGTTTGACTCCACCCGGACTGTGTCCGTGTACTCGCCATATTCAATTTTACGAAAATCGACGCGAAATGGAACTGCAGCCTGGGCACGACCATAGACGATATCGCTCAGCACTTCAAAATCCAGCCACATCGGTGTCTCGGTAATGTGCCACTCGAGGCCGCCACCGCCGGTATTTTCAATAATAAAATCGCCAAACGAATAGTGTCGATCCAGATTGAGGATAGTTGTGCCAATCCGCAATTGTGGTGCAGAATAGTGCAACGTCACGGCGATATCGGCACTTCCGGCATTGGATTGGACCTTGATGATTCCGTCATGCTCGCCGTATTCCAACATCTCAAATTCGGTTGTAAGAAACACTCTGGCACTGTCCGCTGTAACAACTCCGCTTGCGGGCAAAGCTGTGAGCCACGGTGGCGACGAAGCGATATTCCACTGAACTTGTCCTCCACCGCGATTGTAAATAGTGATCACGTCTGACATCGAACTACCGGTCAACTGCAAAGAGACGGGATGAATTCCCAAAAGAGGATCACCCGGTTCATTTGTTGGTTCAGCTTCATTTTCACATTGAATAACAAGAAAGCTGATAGAGCTGAGCAGTATGAGAAAATGCGAGAGATATTTCATGGGAGACCTCCGGAAACTTGTTTCCTGCTTATTAATAAGTTTATGAGCCACGGATTTTCACGGATGAAACACAGATCATATTATTCATTTTAAGCCTTTTTAGCCTCCAGTCCTAAAGCTTTCTCAAAGCAACCCTGAAAAATCCGTGCTCATCCGTGTGCATCCGTGGCTTGTAATTTGGCTGCGGCCATAGGCCGCGCTGTGAAAATCAGTGGCTCAGTCTGTTTTGGTAAAGATGTATATGGCCTTCATTTCACCTAATGGACCGTTGATCGTAAAGTCTCTGGTCAATGCTGAGCCGTTTTTATCAAGCTTCCAAATATCGGTCGAAAAGATTTCGCTCTCCTGGTCTTCGTGGGTAAAAGTGATCCATGTTTTGATGGTTAATAAACAGCCACCCTCCTGCCAATTCGCTGTAATGACGCGTGGGGAATGCCAAAATTCCGAATGATTTTCTTTGCCGTCGAGAGAGAAAGACAGGGTATCGATAAAATCATCATCATACTCGCGTTGGTAGCTTCGGACCACCATCATCATGCTATCACTCTGCATAATATTTAATCGTAACGGCACAAAACGATCGCCGCCTTGGCCAAATTCACTGCGCGCTTTGTCAAAAGACCACTGGCCGGAAAAATTGACTGTTTCATTCGCCAATAGTGGCAGAAAAAAAATAATGACGATGATTGTGCAATAGAGATTTTTCATGATGCTGTCGCTTATACTAATCTTGAAAGAGAAGCGGCACAAACTCCGCCAGGTAGTTGCGCCAGTTTATCCAGGTATGCCCGCCGTCACTTTCTTTGTATATGACATCAAAATTGTATTTTCGCAGCAGTTCGACGGTCGCGCGAGAGGTCTCGACGAGAAAATCGTCTTTGCCGGTCGCAAACCAGGCGAGTTTCAGATTTTTTTTGATTTCATCATTTTCGAGGAAATCTTTATGTTGCTCTTCCCATGTTGGCCTGTCTGACTGTTGCGCATCGGGATTGACAATGCCAAAAATTCCGGAACTGAACACGCCAAAATAGGCAAACTTTTCCGCCAGATTGAGTACCTGGGCGCCACCCATGGAAAGACCGGCGATCGCACGATGGTTGATATCCGCATAAACACGATAATGGCTCTCGGCATGCGGGACGATGTCGTTGAGGAAATCCTGTAAAAAGGCGTCCACCGCAGACTCGACGCGCGCAGCACCAAAGCGAAATGGGCCAGTGTGACCAGCGGGCATAATCACCACCATGGGCTGTGCTCCACCGGTAGCGATCAGATTATCGAGAATATAACCGGCTCGACCAACACTCGTCCAGGAATCATCACAATCAAAAGCACCGTGCAGCAGGTAAAAAACCGGGTATTTTTCCGTGCTCGTTTCATAGCCGGGAGGCGTATAAACGTGCATGCGTCGAAACCGTTCCAATGAGCTCGAATAATAGGTGATCTCGGCAACCGCGCCGTGCGGTACATTTTTGATATCGAATATGTCCGAGCCGGGAACATACACAAGACTCCAGACGTTCATGTTCGACTCGCTCACAGACGGACTGCGCGGATCAATGACCGAGATACCATCAACATTAAAATTATAACGGTATGCGCCGGCATCAATCGGTCCGAGGGTAACCTGCCACACACCATCCTCCCTCTTGGTCATCTCGGTCCCCATGCCCGTACCTGGGATATCGCTGCCGCCGAGGCGCACGGATTCCGCGTTCGGCGCATAGATACTAAAGAGCACTCGACCATCGGCTAACACTTTGGGCGACGTGAGGGTGTCATTCGGCGTCGGCGTGCGACGAAAGTTTTGCGCGTTCGTATTGGAAAAAAGAAACAACGCGGCTATCAGCAAAAAATACAAATTTTTCATTGTCTTTCTCTCCTTATTCAATGCGAAACACTCGATATGAATGCGGCTTGAGTGTCATCTTGAACTGTTTCTCATCTGTTTCACGGCCACCAAATCCCATTCTCACGTCTCCGGCCAACACTATACCAGAGACAATATCTTTGAGATGTTCTATATTTTTTTTTGTGATGATGCTGACCTCTGCACTATCGTGTAAAAAAGACTCGACGATAAAAGTGTTGTTATCATAAATGAACAGACAAATCTGTGCCGGCCCCTCGAGACGTACCGGCATATCGGCCGAGACAGTGTGTCGAATTCGATTGAGCACAGCATCGGGCAGATTATACAGATCTGTAAAGCTCTCCGGGATGGTGAGAACATAAAGCGTGCCCTTGGCGTACCCAGCGGAGTGCAACATGGGCCAGCCATTGGTTTCATCAAATGCCGATATTTCTTCCCAGGAATCGTTGGTGAGGTATTGAATTTGAGGAATGAGCATCTCGGCGTGCGCCTCGGCAAATGGTCCCCAGCCGCTGCGAAACTGTTTGACCAGGGCTTTGCGATCGGTATAGCGCAGCTCAACGATCTCATCCAATCCTTTGTCCTGCAAGAGACGCAATAATCCTGATGTGATGAGGACATTTTTACCATCCATAAGCTGTTTTTTCATTTTCTCGAGGAGGTCCGGATCAAACATCGCCTGCTCGGTGAGGATGATCATGTTAGCGTCGTCTGGAAATTCCGGCACCAAATACATAGGGATACCGATCATTCCAAAGTAGGTTTGTAAAAAATCTTCTCCAACGGAATGATAGGGTTTGTAGCTTTTAATACCGACCGGATGCCCCAGTTCGCCTAAAAATTGATCCACCTGCTCCAGCGCATAACCGCCGAGCAGCGCCAAAGTCGCTTCATTTGACAAGCTACCATCAGCTGATTTCGCTGGCGCCATCATCGCATCAAAGTCCAGGCTGGACCCCAAATCCTGCCAGTCGCCGCGCAGCCTGTTATCAATGGGACGTGACAGTTGGCGAAAATCAAAAAAGGTCTGTTCCGGCGCTTTGGCAAAAAGAGTCAACCACAGTTGTTCGGCGTAGCGGTCAGCGTACATCATGCCGCCACTATCCACCCAGCCGCCACGATTGCCGCCGGGTTTGAGATTCTCAAGATAGCGAAAAAGCAAATAGCCGAGATAGGCTTGTAAATGCTGATTACTGGAAGGATCGCGAGTTTCTGTGCCGGTGTAGAGTCCGTCGAATAATTTTGGACCCGTATCAAGGTTAAATCCGAGTCCCTGGAAATGCTCGTACCAGTTTGGGTATTTGATCACCACGTGCACATTTGGATTTACGTTGCGCGCCGGTGTCAGGATCAGCTCTTGTGCCGCATCAGTGAGCAATTGCAAACGAAAATCCGTCCAGCTACGCTCGCCCTTGTTTTGAATGCATAATTGACACTTGCAGTTGGTAAAGAAAAAATCATCCAAAATCACCTCGTCAAAATTGCGCGCGGTAAATTCGACCACCTCCCGGAGTTTACGCCGGTGCTCCGGATTGGAGTAACAATAGGTCTCGAAGCGATTTCGTTCGCTCACTGTGATCGTAATGCCGCCGGATGTTTTTATGCCACGATCGTGAAAAAATCTTTTCACTTTATCCAGGGTGGACTGTTCAACCACCACCATATCGCGGTGCGTTTCAAGGTAAATTTTATCGACCTTGATATGTTTGCTCATGATATCAAATCGCTCCTGCAACCACTGCAGGTCGTCCATCTGGCGAACTTCATAAACGCGCGCGTAAATAGCCGCGTTGAAATTTTCATAACTTTTAGCGCCGGAGGTGGAGATAAGCAAAACGATTGTTAATAGTAGATATTTTTGCAAAACACCCATTTGTCACTCCAATCTTGATGTCGTGTATTTTGATCCCGCAAAATATTATGAAAAGGTAAAACGTGAAACGTCAAATGTGAGACGTGTAACTCTGCAAGACGCTTTATTTCGGACTTTTCTTCATTTCGTTTCACGTTTGACGTTTGACGTCTCACATAACATATGCGCTCTTGCTCTGTTACAAAACATCACACACGCGAATCACGGACTAACGAACCCCGCCAAGGCATAAATCAACGCCGCCTGCCAGTTGATGGCAATTTCATTGGTGGCGTAGCTTGCTTGCTCATCGACCCAGCCGATGGCAGAGTGGCCGCCGCCGATGATATAGCCCGGCCACGGCGCTTCGATGTCGTCTGCGCCTGAACGCCGATCGTGCGGAAACAGTGGCGGCTTGAAACCGAGTCCTGTGACATAAGAGCGATTGTAATAATTGCGCCCGAAAATATGTGCAATGGCATCGAGTGCCGTTTCCACATATTCTGCTTTGGGAGAAATTTTATTGGCGACTTGCAGATTTATGACCTGTCGCGCGATGGTGCCGTTGCAGCCCCAGTAATAGCGCAAAAGCGGACGGCCATAGACGTCCTGTTGCGCGCGGGCGACAATGTCATCTGCCACGGCAAGGATATCACTTTTTAGTTGTGCCAAAAGCTCGCTATTTTTGCCGTCACGTGTGGAGAGTACATAGGTGAATACCGCCAGATTGCGCACATTGCCCCAATCCCAGTCCTCATCCACTTTGCGCGCCGTTGATGGCGCTGCCTCGCCGCGACGTCGAGGTGGTTGGTAATTCTGCATGCGCTGTTCGAAATCGGCGAGACAAGCAGAGTCGCCAGTGGTTTCCCACATTTCGGCAGCCGCCCACAACCGGTCGTCGCCATCAGATGAAGCATAACCGCCAGTGCGAAAGTCGCCCTGCTGCCAGCGTTTGTCCTCGGGATTAGCTAAGAGAAAATTGTAGCTCCTTTTCGCAGCAGACAAACAGGTCGCTGCATATTCTGCATCGTAAGGTGCAAAATATCGCGCTGCCATGGCCATCATCGCGACAAAATCTGCCGTTGCCGCTGAGCTCCACTCGGTGAAAAAACGTTTCCCGTCATCATCTTCCGGCATAACGAATCCGGAAAAATTTGTGCGCGTCAGTTTGTGGGAAATTCGACCTGATCCATCAGGATAAGCCATTTTCAGCAGCCAGTCTGTTTCCCATTTGATTTCTTTGAGATAATCCGGATACCCGGGCGCTGTATCGGGCAGATCAAGCGAAAAGTCTTTGAGCTTGTTGTGGAAATGATCCCACGCCAAAAACAGTGAGCCTACGGTGATGCCAGCATTGACCACATATTTGCCGTGATCGCCGGCATCATGCCAGCCACCGGTACCGTCGCGTTGTTGACCGGGTCGACCAAGATAATCCTCGTAAGCATCATTCATGTGACAAATCGCATGGCTGAATGTTTCACCGTTATGTTCGCCACGAACAGCGGTGCCGCAACGCCACAAATACATCGCGCGCATGCTCGTGTAAAAGGAGACATTATAAACTTCGTTAGATATCTGGAATTGCACGGATTTTCCCACATTGCTCGCTTCCACATAAAATTCACCCTCCTGCCGCAGATGCGAAAAATCGGCGATCCAGACATCCTGATCGACATCATCCTGATGCAGCGGGCCAGTCGTTTCACCGGTGAGAACGACGTTGCCATCGAGCGAGCGAATCTGAAATTCGGAGCAAGGTGTCGTTATGGTGGCCTTTTTCGGAGCATCCGGCGTAAAGCCAATGGAGTTGAGATGAATTTTATTCTCTCCGAAAAGCAGCGTCACACTCATAATAGCCACCAAAACAAAAATAGTTTTTTTCATTGTTGCTCGCCTCTTTTTTATCTTTTGCGTAGTGAGTTTCGGATATAGGTCAACAATATTGCGTCTTTTAGCACACTTTGTGAGCCACGGATTTTCACGGATGAAACACGGATCATATCATTCATTTTAATCTTTTTAGCCTCCAGTCCCAAAGCTTTCTCAAAGCAAAGCCAAAAAATCCGTTCGCATCCGTGTGCATTCCGTGGCTTAAAATTGAGTTGCGGCCAAAGGCTGCGCTGGGTGCATCCGTGGCTTGTAATTTGGCTGTGGCTAAAGGTCGCGCCAAGTACATCTGTGGCTCAAACTTTAGATGCAGCAGAATAGCGATCATTCCGTCTATAGGTGCATCATTGTTTCTTCGGTCAACGGATAATCATATAACCGTGTGGTCATCGCACCAGCTCCATGACCGCATAAAAGGCTGGTTTTGGCTGATAGTTGCGGTCGAACAGCAGCGGATAGTTGGTGCGCCCGCGCACCGGCCAGTTATTTTTCCAGGAATGTCCATCGTGCGTACCCCAAAAAGTGACACGGCTGATCTTGTCGCTATGTTTGAGGAACAAGGCGAACAACTCGCCATAACGATCTGCCAATTGTTGTTGGACAGAATCGGGCAGACCATCTTTATATGGGTCAATGGCCTGTTGTGCTTCTGCATTCATGGAAATATCGGCGCCGCGCCACTTGGCGGGATCGGGTAACACGTTGATATCCAGTTCGGTGATCATCACCTTGACACCCAGCTCCGAGAAAGCGAGGATACTGGCTTCTGCGTCTTCTATAGACGGATAATCCAGCCCCCAGTGACCCTGCATGCCGATACCATCGACCTTGACGCCACTATCCAATAAATTCTGAACCAGGCGCACTGCTCCTTCGCGTTTCTCTTTATGAAACATGTTATAGTCGTTGTAATAGAGCTCTGCCGCGGGATCAGCCTGGTGTGCGAATTCAAAGGCTTTTTGCAAATAATCTTCACCAATGATCTGCAGCCACTTTGACTGTCGTAATGAGCCGTCCTCGTTCAGCGCTTCGTTCACCACGTCCCAACCGTTGACCCGGCCTTTATATCGTCCAACAACAGTGGAGATATGATCTTGCATGCGGCCGAGCAGTGTTTCCCGGTCAACATCCTGGCCGTTTGTTTCTGTGAACACCCACCTGCCGGTTTGGCTGTGCCAGACCAGTGTATGTCCAACAATGAACATGTTATGTTGTTCGCCAAACTCGACAAACCGGTCCGCTGTTTCAAAACGATAGGTCTCGGGCTCTGGATGAATCGGGCCAAATTTCATATCGTTTTCCGCCGTGATCGTGTTAAATTGCTCGATGGTCAGCGTGAGTGCCTCTGCATTTTCGCCGTTGATCTGGTTACCGCCAAGCGCAGTACCGATCATAAAATGTTCCACAAAAGCTGCTTTCAAGGTTTGAGGTTCGGGTGCGCCACACTGGTAGCTTGTGCCAATCACCACTGCAAACACGAGCAGGATGATAAAACGCTGTGAGTTGTGCATCATGTTCTCCTTTTGACCTACCTGTTAAATATCAAGCGATTGTCCGTTCTTGCGGCATGCTTGTAGAACTTTGCCGTATTAAACACGTTGTATGTAATAGTCTAACCTTCATGTTTTTAATGAAGATATGCTTCCCGACATTGTTAGTTGAATATAAGCCGAAATCATGACTCATTTTGAGTGAAAAACTGTGAATTAACGGTTAAAAGCTGTATATTAACAATATCAATGAGATAAGGGCTGTGTTTTCGAGAGCATGACGCAACACTTGAATGAAAAAGAAAAACGCGAGGCATTGAATCGCATCATTTCGAGCGAGACTTTTGCGCACTCGCAAGCTTTCCAGGAGTTATTGACTTACCTTGTCGATGCATCGATCAATAATAATCCACCAAAAGAATTTGCCATTGCCACAGAAGTCTTTCATAAAGGTGCTGATTTTGATCCAAATCGCGATACCATTGTACGCGTCTATGTCTATAATTTGCGAAAAAAGCTGGAGCACTATTACCAGCATGAAGGCAGAGAAGAAAGAGTTCGCATTGAAATTCCCAAAGGACATTACACTGTTGAATTTGTCGCTACCGAACCAAAACGACGAAAAAAGTCGATACGCACAAGATGGCTGTTCATCCCGTTTGTTATACTCTTTTGTCTCAATGTTTTTTTTATTTATCGTCTTTATCTCAATGGCTCAAGCTCTCATTTTGCCGGTGTCATTCACAGCCCAGTTTGGCGTGAGTTTATGCGGAATGGTGTGACCAAACAAATTGTTCTCGGAGACCATTTTTTCTTTGTCAAAGACTCCAATAACCGGCAAAAACGCACTATTTTACGACGCGATGATGTGAATTCCGTACTAGAGTTTCAACAATACAAGGCTGAAAGCATCGAACGCCGAAATTATGTGCAGCTGCGCTACCCCATGTTTCCGAAAAACAGCGTCTGGCCAATGGCCGATCTCGTCGCGCTGCTCAGTTGCGCGCAGGTTGACTATTCATTGGAGTATTGCTCCAATATCAAGGCATCTGACTTTCGCGACAAAGATATGCTGTTTGTCGGCTCTTTCCATACCCTCGGTGCTTTTGAGCAGACTTTTCGCAATTCACACTTTAGCTACCAGGTCTATCCAAACGGACTATCTTATCGGGATGAAATCGTGGATACCGTGATCACCCGGCAAGAGATCGGTGATCCGGTTTTTAATCACATTGATTATGGCATTGCGCGCAAGATTCCCGGTCCGGATCATAAAACGATTTATATGTTCACCAGCTTTCACGAGACCGGCACACACGGCATTGTAAAATATTTTACCGAGGAGGAGACGCTGCAAGAGCTGGAAGCCAAGTTTGTGCAGAAATTTAACTATATCCCAGACTATTTTGAAATTCTGTTCCAGGCGAGCGGTTACAATCGCACGGTATACACAACAAAAATCGAGCAGATATTCGAAATTCATGCGGATTCGGCTTTTTGGTGAGACATTATTATCAAACGCGCTATTATTTTGACAAAAGGAGGAACCATCCATGGAGACCAAATTTTCCATTTGCACATCACAGACCACGATGAACCGGCGAAAATTCATCGGTTCAACTGCTGCAACGGCTGCGACAATTTCCATCGTACCCAGACATGTTTTGGGCGGTGCCGGCTTTATCCCTCCGTCCGATAAAATCACCGTCGCCAATATTGGCTGCGGCACCCAGGGATTGCGAGAGATGCCCGGAATGTTAGAGAATCCGGAGATTCAGGTCGTTGCAGTGTGCGATCCGAACAAATTCACTACAGACTATCTGGACTGGTCTCCGAATGGCATCCGAAATCTGATTCGTACTACATTGGAGGACCCGGAATGGGGCGCACAATATCAAGGGATACCCGGTGGCAGAGACATCGGCAAAGAATTTGTGGAAAAATACTATGCGAAGAACATGCCCTCCGGCGCATACAAGGGATGCAGTTCCTACGAGGATTACCGTGAATTACTTGAGAAGGAAAAGGATGTTGACGCCATTAAAATCATGGCTCCGGATCATCACCACGCGTATCTGGCCATTGCCGCCATGAAAAAAGGGAAACATGTGATCACCCACAAGCCCATTGCCAACAGGATATCAGAGGGAAAACTCGCCATTGATTTGGCGAAAAAAGCACATGTAAAGACTCATTTATTGGCCTGGAGTGAAAAACCAGAGTATGATCTGATCCTGCAATGGATTGAAAATGGTGTGATCGGCACTTTGCAAGAGATACATAACTGGTCGCACAGACCTGTCTGGGAGCAGTGGCCATCCAGGCCGAAAGAAAGACCTCCTATCCCCGATGGCTTTAACTGGAAACTATGGCTCGGACCGGTTCCTGATCTGCCCTATCATCCTCACTATACACATAATGTTTTTCGCGGCTGGTATGATTTCGGCGGCGGCAGCATTGCTGATATGGGACATTACAGCTTGTTCCCGCTATTCAGAACCTTTGGCATTGACACACCTCCAATTGGCGCCAAGGCGTATGGCACCACGCATCGGTATGTGGACGGCAATACCTACAAGTGGATTGAGAACGATGTCTCTTTTCCATTATCAAGCTTGATTCAGTTAAACTTTCCAAAGCAAAAAAAGCTGCCGGCATTTGATCTGTTCTGGTATGATGGCGGTATGAAACCATTCATTCCTGAAGAACTGAAAGAAGATAATCGTGACATAACAGACGAAGGTATGATGTTTGTCGGCGACAAAGGGAAAATCCTGGCCGGCTTTAGTGGCGAACACCCCGAGATTATTCCCGCCCGACGAATGCACGCTTACCAGGGGGAAAAAGAGCTGCCCGAAAGAGAGCGTGGAAGACGTTCGGATACCTGGGCGGCTGCCATAAAAAATGACAAAGAGTCACCTGGCAGTTTCATTTATGCCGGAACGGTCACCGAAGCCATCAATCTGGCCGCTGTTGCCCTGCGCACCGGCAAAAAGGTGGATTATGATTCGGCGAATATGAAAATCACCAATGATGAAACAGCCAATGCCTACCTCACGCGGGAATATCGAGAGGGCTGGGAACTGTAAAAAATGGATTCATATCGCTCTTTATCTGATTACAACATTTTTCTTTTTCTTTTCGGCACTTTATAGAACAACAGGCAGTGAATATCAGAGAAATTATTTTTTTGCCCAAGCAAAGGAGATTAAATATGAATTGGAAACTCATGGTCAAACGATCCATTCCACAGCCGTTCCTGAACCGTGTACTTTTGACTTTTCCATTTTTATATCGTACGAAAGTGGTCAATTATGAGACTAATTTTTTGACCGATGATATAGATGATCTTTTATCTCAACTGGATTATGTCTTGCCGATGGAAGGAAATATTATAGAATGCGGGAGTTCAAGATGCGGCGCAAGTATCATCATGGGTAATCACTTGCGATCAAAACATATCCCGAAAAAGATCTATGCCTGTGACTCGTTCGAAGGCTTTAATCCGGACGAATTGGAAAAAGAAAAAGCTGCTGGTCTCACCAAAGCGACAAAAAATTCCTTTACATCCACTTCTTACGAGTATGTAAAATCGAAAATCAAAAGACTCGGTTTGGCTGACACCGTCATTCCTGTAAAAGGATTTTTCCAGGATACGTTGCCCGGGATTAAATCAAAGTTTTGTTTTGCACTCATTGACTGCGATCTCAGAGACAGCATTCTTTATTGCGCCGAAACACTCTGGCCTGACCTTGACAAAGGAGCACGCATATTATTCCATGATTATACAGAGGAAGAATTTCAGGGTGCACGATTAGCAATAGATCATTTTGTGGACACATACAATAAAGAGATCGATGAACATGGTTTGCTTAAGAATCTTTACATGGTCAAGAAGGCTTGATCGACAAATCAAATAGACTTTTAAAGAAACGCAATATTTTAGCAGCTGTGCTCTTTCGCAAAAGCCAAAGAGCACAGACCTAAAGAGTCGTTCATTTGCATTGTAAACTGAGCGCCACCACTGACTTGGACGGCAGCTCAACTGTTAAAACGTGATCTGATTCTTTTTGAAATGCTTTAAAGACTGCTGGCTTGACCACATCGGGCTGATCAAAGGTATTGATCGAATTGACCGCCGGGGCTGTCAGAACTGCGCCATCCTGAATTGAACTGATCATCTTGCCGACAACAGTGATTTCAAGCGCAATGGCTTTGTTGGGATTCGCGTTGCTCACGGTCATTGTTATCGTGCCATCATCGCTGAGAGAAGTCGAACTGCTGATGGCGGGAATACTTTGGCCGTCGAACTCATAGTCTTCCGACACCAGATGCGACGGCAGCAGCAGGGCGTTCTTGTGTCCCTTGTACATGTTGAACACATGATAAGTCGGTGTTCGCAGCATGCGGTCACCCTCGGTCAGAATCATAGCCTGCAACACGTTAACAGTCTGTGCGATATTCGCCATGCGCACGCGGTCACAATGCTGATTAAAAATATTCAGCGTCGTGGCGGCGATCAAGGCATCGCGCAATGAATTTTGCTGATACAGGAATCCCGGATTGGTGCCAGGCTCGACATTAGTCCAGATGCCCCATTCGTCGATGAACAATCCCACGCGCTGCCGGCGGTCGTATTGATCCATGATAGCGGCGTGGGTAGATACCAATTCGTCTATGCGCAATCCCTGTTGAATACCGCGAAAATAGAGCGCCTCGCCAAAATCCGTGGCTGACGATTTGTTGTGCCAGCCCTCACCGGCAATGGTGTAATAGTGGGCGCCGAGGGCATCGATAAAACGGGCGCCTTCTTCCATTAACACGCGGGTCCAGTTATAATCGCCCGAATTGGCGCCGCTGCCGACACGGACGAGATCACGGCCACCGTAATGCCGTGCATAGCTGGAATAGGTTTTCATCAGATCAGCGTAATGCTCGGGGGTCATCTCGCCACCGCAGCCCCAGCTCTCGTTGCCAATGCCGATAAATTTGACATCCCATGGTTCCTCACGGCCATTTTGCCGCCGCAGGTTGGCCATCTCAACATCGTCATCCGAGGTCATGTAAACAATCCAGTCAATCATCTCCTCCACCGTGCCGCTACTAACGTTGGCGGACACATAGGCATCGCATCCCAGCAGCTCGCACAAATTCAAAAACTCGTGCGTGCCAAAACTGTTATCTTCAATGACGCCACCCCAAAACACATTTTTGATCTTTGGGCGTTTTTCGACCGGTCCAATGCCATCCATCCAATGATAAGTATCAGCAAAACACCCCCCTGGCCAGCGCAACACCGGAATCTCCAGCGCCTGCAAAGCCTCCAGGACATCCTTGCGATAGCCATTGACATTGGGGATGTCAGAATCGGGTCCAACCCAGATGCCGTCATAAATACAGCGTCCCAGATGCTCGGCAAAATGACCATAGATGTTTTTGTTGATGCGATGCTCGGCGGCGTTGGCGTAGATGTCAAGGGCGTTTTGTGC
Organism: Candidatus Zhuqueibacterota bacterium; assembly: GCA_016928775.1. GTDB lineage: Bacteria > Zhuqueibacterota > Zhuqueibacteria > Residuimicrobiales > Krinioviventaceae > Kriniovivens. Next base: position 84,881 of record JAFGKD010000086.1, read on the forward strand.
GAATGCGGTCGACAAAAAGAGTACCATAATCGCCAGAACGAGATAACTTTGAACTTTCATAACGGACTCCTGTTTTGATCTGTAATTTTTGAGAGTTGCTATTTCAAAATATTTGGTTCATGAAATTTGTGAGACGTGAAACGATAAAATGTCAACTTTTTATGCCCGAGTGATAGATTTTTCGTTCCACGTTTCACGTTTGACCTTTGACCTTTGACCTTTGCCACTATTCTGCCTCGATGTTTATAGAAGCTGCTGCTAATCCTTCGGATACCGCTGATAATGAGATATCTCCTTTTTCACCTGACGACTGTATCACTGCCAAACACAAACCATTAAACGTTCGGCGATAATTCGCCTTGAATGGTTCGTGGCTGACGGGATTGCCGTTATCCACACCGGCGATAAATCCCGTGCCGCTGATCTCGAACTGGATCAGATTGTCGGCTTTGGGGACAATGTTGCCATCAGCATCCAAAACAGTGACCGTGACAAAGGACAAATCCACGCCGTCTGCGGCAATAACATGCCGATCTGCGGCAAGTCGAAGCGCTGCCGGTTCTCCGGCAGTTCGAACTTTTTTCGTCAATGTGTCGCCATTTTTTTTCATGCCAACGGCCCGAATGTCCCCGGGCTCATAATCGACGCGCCACCATATGGTCGGAGCATCCGCGGATTTTTCTTTTACGCCCAGTGATTGATCATTGAGAAACAGCTCCACCTTGTCGAAATTGCTGTAAACCCATACATCAACCGTATCACCTTCCTGCCAATTCCAGTGCGGAAAAAGATGCAGTACAGGCTGGTCGGTCCATTCGGCTTGATAAAAATAGTAGGCATCTTTGGGAAAACCTGCCAGGTCAATAATGCCAAAATAGGAACTGCGCGCTGGCCACCAGTAGGGCGTCGGTTCGCCAAGATAATCAAAGCCGGTCCAATAAAACATGCCGCCAAGATATTCATAATTCGCGATCAGCTTCCATGTGGCTTCATGGGTGGAGCCCCAGCCAACACGGCAGTTGTCATACGACGAGCACGTATAATCTTCATTATATTTTTCCGGTTTGCGCCAGTCTTTTGGCCAGATACGCAGGCTGTCAGAGGGCATATCGTAAGCACCACGTGTGGCTAATGCAGAGCCTGTTTCCGCGCCAATAAATTTTTTGCCGGGAAAAGTTTCGGGAAATTCAACAAATTTTTCGTGATGATAGTTAAAGCCGATGAGATCGAGCGCGCCAGAGCGGACAATAAAATTCTCCGGCTGGGGATAATTCAATCCCGATGTGATGGGTCGCGTGTCATCCAACGCTCGCACAAAATCCGCCAATTCCTGCGCCATGGCTAAACCGGACTCATCCCACTGCTCTAAAATCTCGTTGCCGATGCTCCAGATCATCACGCAGGGATGGTTGCGGTCGCGTTTGATAAAATCAGTGAGGTCGCGCTTGTGCCACTCGTCATAATAAAGCGAATAGTCATAGGTCGTTTTTTTCTTCTTCCACATGTCAAAGGCTTCGTCCATGACGATAAATCCCATCCTATCGCACAGGGCGAGCAGCTCGGGCGCCGGCGGATTATGCGACGTGCGAATGCCGTTGCAGCCCATCGCTTTAAGCATCTCGAGCTGCCGCTCCAGAGCTCGCACATTTATCGCCGAACCCAGGCAGCCCAGATCATGATGCATACAAACGCCCAAAATTTTCATCGGCTGACCATTCAGGGAAAAGCCTTTTTCCACATCAAAATGAAAAGTTCGAATACCAAAGGAGGTGTTATCATCATCAACAACGCTACCATCGACGAACACGCGGGAGTGCAGCGTATAAAGCTTTGGTGATGTGACGCTCCATAAATCAGGATTTTGCACATCGATATCGTGCACAAACTCGCCGGATTCGTTCGCGCCGATCGACTGGTCCGAGGACATCTCGGCGATTTTTTTATCGGTCTCATCGTAGATGATACTTTTTAAGGTGACGACTTTATCAGCATCGCCAGCATTTTTTACAAATGTTCTCACATGCACAATTGCGGAATCTTTTTCAACTTGTGGGGTAGTGACAAATGTTCCCCACTGATCGATGTAAACCGGATTCGTGCGCACGAGCCAGACATGACGATAGATGCCGCAGCCCGAGTACCAGCGCGAGTTCGGCTGCAACGAATTATCCACGCGCACGGCCAGGATATTTGGTTTTTCGCCGTAATTGAGAAAAGGTGTCAATTCGTAGCGAAAAGAGATATAGCCGTAAGGTCGATGCCCTAAAAAAAAACCGTTGATCCAGACATCGCTATTCATATAAACACCATCAAAATCGATAAAGGTGAGTTTATCTTTATCCGACTCGGGCAGGGTAAAACTTTTTCGATACCAGCCGATGCCGCCGGGCAACGCACCACCGCCGGGTGTGGCCGGATGGTCGGCACTAAATTCACCTTCAATGCTCCAATCGTGCGGCACGGACAGCGCACGCCAGCTCGCATCATCAAACTCGACTTGCTCTGCATTGTCTACATCGCCGAGATGAAACATCCACCCGGCACCAAAATTCTCCCGCTGACGCACCGAAGCAGAGTGTCGTTCGCAGGCCGCGAAAATAAATCCCAGGAGGAAAAGAGGTGTCAATATCTTGTAACTTGCGTTCATGTTTTTATCCTTTTTTTAAGCCACGTTATACACAGCACAGCCTTTGGCCGCAACCATTAAGGAGCACTATTCTTTTGAATAGAACGCGTTCCATTATTTCATTGATCACCCGTGGCTCATAAAAATTTGTTTCATCCGTAAACATCCGTGGCTCATACACTTTTCGAAAAAACAGTTTTGTTGCCGTGCATCTGCCAGCTAGTTCATTTGAACAATCAACTCGTCACCTGTAAAAGTCACCACCGCATCCGGCGCGCTGGTGAAATCCATTCCTCGCGGATTGTTTTTTGTCATCCAGACGATTTCAAAAGTGCGTTGAGACAACATACCATCAAATTCACCCTGTCGTGCGCCGATGGTCAGCGACTTTTTCTGCTCATCAAACGAAAACGGAAAAACGGCAAACTGTCCCTTTTCATAATTATAATTTATGTTTTCGTCTTCATACAAAGTGAATTCGCCGTCCTGGCCGGTATACACGAAAAGTCGAATCGGATCAGCCGGCTTTTCATCCGTATAGTGCACCTCGGGGCCCACCGGAATGATCGAACCGGATTTGACAAAGATCGGCATATTTTCATAGGGTGCATTGGCCTCTATGGTTTTGCCTCCCGAGTGAACTTGGCCGGTTTTGAGATCGTACCAGTCCGCTCCTTTGGGCAAATAAACCTGGCGCGACCGCGCTTTATATTCGGTGACGGGATTAATGAGCAGAGCCGGTCCGAACATAAACTGATCGCCGATGTTCAACACCTGGTCATCCATAAAATCCATAACCAGGGCGCGCATCATGGTATAGTCCTTCTGTGTTACCATTCCAGCCAAGGAGTAGATATAGGGCAAAAGCCGATATCTGAGTTTTATGTAATCCAAAATCGCATGATAGGCGGGATGATCCTCCGGCGCGACATGAAATATTTCGCGATACGGAAACTCGCCATGTGCGCGGAACAGCGGACAAAAAGCACCGAACTGATACCAGCGCGTCATCTGCTCGCGCCACTCATTTAGACTTTCACCCGAAACATTCTGATAGCGAGGTTCAGTCGAAAAGCCGCCAATGTCCATGGTCCAGTACGGGATGCCGGAGAGAGCGAAATTGAGGCCGGCCGAAATCTGCGTTTTCATATCGTACCAGCGCGCCGCAATGTCGCCGCTCCAGGTAGCGGCCGCATAACGCTGTTGGCCGGCATAGGCGGAACGCGTCAGGATAAACACACGTTGATCCGGCCTGGTTGTGCGCTGTCCTTCGTAAATTCCTTTGGCATTCATCAATGAATAGGTATTGAAATAGCGCGACGAAGAGCCGAGTGCGGTCGGGCCGATGCGCCGCCGCCATTCAGAATGCTCCAGATTGGAATGAATATCCGGCTCCGTCGCATCCAGCCACCAGGCGTCAAATCCTTTGGCAAACAGTTTTTCGTTGATTTGTTCCCAGAACAGCTCGCGCGCCCCCTGACTATAGGGATCGTAAAAAGTCGACACATAACCCTGGCCAACCCAGTCGCGCTCGCCCTTTTCCACATTGCGTTTATAAAGCCAGCCCTTCTCTTTGAACGCCGCATAGTTCGCGGTCCCGAGGTAAAATTTCGGCCATACAGAGATCATGATGTGCGCATGCAAGTTTTCGTGCAGTTCCCTGACCATACCCTCGGGATCCGGGAAGCGCAACGGATCAAACTCGTGGTCACCCCATTTATCTTCGGGCCAATAGAACCAATCCTGCACAATGTTGTCTAGCGGAATGCCACGCTTGCGAAATTCTCGCACAACGTTCAGCACTTCTTCCTGCGTTTGATAGCGCTGGCGGCACTGCCAGAATCCCATGGCCCATTTGGGCATCATCGGCGCTGTGCCGGTGAGGAGCCGATAGCCGGTTATGACCTCATCGAGATTTTCACCATGAATAAAATAATAATCGATCTGGTCAGCGACTTCTGAAAAGAGCGACAGCGAGTTTTGATACAACTCTTTTTGCGGCCCTTTGGCGGTCACGCCGATATAACCGGCATTGGGAATCCACTCTACTTTAATCGGCACCGGTTCACCGGCGGTCATCTGTAAACTGACGATGCGCGCCCACGGCATCCAATTGACGCGCCACGAATCAACGACCAGCTCGCCGTTCAGCCATAATTTCGCATAATTGGAGCTGTAAAACCGGAAATTGTAAAAACCGGTCTCGCTCGCTTTTATTGCACCACTCCAGCGAATGCTGCCAGTATTTTTATCAAAACCGGGGGGATAGTTGTCCCATTCGTCGAGATTGGCGTGCGAAATGATCGATTCCGTTTGTCTCAATAACGGCTCGGAAAAATCGGCATCGATAAAATATTCGGCGATCAGGCCGCCGGCATCGCCACGTTGATTGACCTGGGTAAATTGGCTCAGTTGGGCATAGTCTTCCGGATCACCAAATGTGCTGCGGGAATTATTATCCCAGAGGATACCATAATTCCGATTAGAGACAACAAAAGGTACCGCGGCGATTATGTTGTTCTGGTAGAGATCGAGGTCTTTTCCCTTGTAATTCATCCAGCCGTATTGATGTTGGCCGAGGCCGTAGAATGCTTCGTCAGCGGGTGAATCAAACAGTTGTTGGATATGATAGGTCTCTTCACCCATCACTTCGGCGGGCGTGATTTTTTTTCCGCCGTTTTTATTCTCGGCTAAAATGGTTCTACCGTCGGTCGTGCCAAAGGTGATCGCCCCGCTGCTTTTCGAAATGCGGGCACGCGTTGTTTTGCTGGCAACGGTGATCATGTCGTCTTTTTCATCAACAGTAAATGGCACTGCCGGCCAAGCTGTTTTTTCGACGATCAAACTGGGTCGTTCCGAAAAAGTCATATCGGGCGCTGCAACAATACGAAATATATTCTCAGCGATAACCTGAATTTTGATCAGTTTCGGTGCCGTTGGTGGTGCACCCTCCAATTTTAGAATAATACCATCATCGATTTTTTCAAGGGCAAGTGACGAAGAATGAATCAAAATAAAAAAAAGAGCTAACACTTTGGACCACTTTTTCATAACAACACTCCCGGTTGCCGGCCAAGGCGTTTTGTGAAAATGCTACCTATTTCAATATCGTATTGTGCGGTTTGATGCTCGTTTTTGGAATTTCTTCCATTTCGTTTTAGAAACTTGGGTGATATGCCATCGCTTTTCAGGGATCACATTGTATTTGTGACTCGCATCCTCGGTCTATTTCTCGGATAGACAATAGAGAAACTTTCGACCACGGACATACATCGTTTGCCCGATAATGACCGGCGACGCGATGAACTCGTCTTCCAGTTTGTTTTGTGCCAAAATCTCAAATTGGGGACCGTGTTTGATGACAAAAAAGGTGCCATTTTCGCACGGCACATAAAATCGATCTTTGGCACCCACTAGCGAGGCGTAGATATTGCCGCCACCTTCGAGTTTTTGCTGGGTGTAAAGGACAGTGCCATCATCCGCATTCAGGCACGACAAGCTGGCGTTATTGCCGCGCAGCATATAGTACAAATTGTCCATCAGCAAGGGGGATGGTGTGTAAGGAGTTTCCTCAGCGTATTGCCAGACAATGGCATCGGTGCCGGTGATATCGCCTTGTGCTTTGGTCAAATCGATCGCCAGCAAGGCACTGCCGCGAAAACCGCTGGTGAAATAGGCGATATTGTTTCTCGTTAGCGGCTGCGGAATGACATTGCGCGTCAAACCGCCGCATTCCCAGATCAGCTCACCATTGTCAGGATTGTATGCCCGAATTCGGTTGGGTGCGCTGGTGAGAAGCTGCGCTTGACTATTCACCCTGACCAGGAACGGCGTTGACCACGACGAGCTCTCATCGCGCGGCTTTGTCCACACATCTTTGCCGGTTTTTGCGTCGAGAGCAAAGATGAATGAATCACCCTCGTGATCCCAGACAATATAGATTTTTTCATCGAATAACAGTGGCGAGCTGCCCTCGCCAAAACTCATCACTTTTTGCATCTGGCCAAAATCGCGTTCCCAGAGCACTTTGCCTTGCATATCGAGGCAATAGAGGCCGCGCGAACCAAAATACGCCCACAGAAAATTGCCATCGGTCACCGGCGAATTGGATGCCCAACTCCCGAGCTCGTGCGTGTTATCGGCAGGATGTTCCTCGTGCACTTGGGTTTGCCAAAGGATTTTGCCGGATGTACGATCGATCGACAACACCTCAAAGGAATGCACCTTGTCCGTGCTGATGCCGCGTGGTCCTCGACGTTCCCCCTCTTCGTCTTTCTTTTCAACCTGCACCGATTTTTCAGTGGGAATAGCCGTCAAAATGAACAACTGGTCTTTCCAAATGATTGGCGTCGAATTGCCGCGCCCGGGCAGCTCGATTTTCCACTGCACATTTTGGTCTTCACCAAATTCTATGGGAGGATTTCCGGTCACCAAAAGACCGTTGGCATCAGGGCCGCGCCATTGCGGCCAGTTGTTTTGTGCGAGGCCAAGTGCTACGGTGATGAATAAAATCAGTACAAAAAATGATGTTTGTCTTCTCATCCATGTTCTCCTTATCCTTCTACTGCTTGTTTGATTCTCTGTGGTGTCATGGGTAAGGTATATAACCGTGCGCCAGCGGCATCGTAAACAGCGTTGGCTATAACTGCGCCCGCCGTAGTAATCGCCGGTTCGCCGCAGCCCTGCGGCGGCAATTCGCGATTGTCGATGAGCACCGTCTCAATTTGCGGCGTCCAGGAAAAGCGGGTGAATTCATAGGTATCGAAATTTTCCGTGAGAATTTTCCCGCCACGAAAAACAATTTCTTCGGCCAGACAATAGCCTAATCCCATGGTCAGGCAGCCTTCAATCTGCAGCGTTGCACCCTGGGGATTGATGATTTCACCCATATCCTGGGCGCAGACCATTCGCTTGACCTGGACGTGTCCGGTGTTCTTGTTCACGTCCACCTGGGCGATAGTTGCGACATAGGTATTCAAATAGTTCGTACAAGCGATACCATAGCCTTTGCCGCTCGGACCCGGGGAAAATGTGTGCCCGAATTTTTCCGCTGCAGCTGTGAGCACCCGGATCATCCGTTCATCGACTAAATTATTCAGGCGGAATGTCAGTGGATCGAGACCGGCGGCGTGTGCCATCTCATCCACCTGCGATTCCATGGCGAAGACATTGGTGTTGCTGCCCGGACCACGCCAGGCGCCGGTGTCAAAGGGGTGAGCGCTCGGCTCGCCGCGGTTCGTGCTTTTCGCCAACACACGATAGTGAGGAATATTGTAAATCGGTTCCGAGCTGCGGGTACCGGGAAATAGATGGACAAAATTCCAGAACGTAATGTGGCCATTTTTATCAATGCCGGAAGCCGCCTGCACAACAGCGGCGGGACGAAAAGTGTCAAAGAAAAATTCCTCTTTACGAGACAACATAACCTGCACCGGACGACCGGTTTTTTGCGACAATCGTGCCGCATCGTGAATAAACTGGCCGGACTTTTTGCCGCCAAAACCGCCGCCAAGAAACGGCGTGATGATGCGCACATTGTCTTCAGGGATCCCCAGCGTCTCGGCCACTTCTGGTTTCACACGAAATGGCGTCTGTGTCGATATCCAAAACGTCGCTTTATCGCCTTTGACATCGGCAACCGCGGTGTGCGTTTCCAGCGGCGCGTGCGCGACATAATGATTATAAAAAGCGGCTTGGATAATTTTATGACTCGCTTTTTTCCCAAGCTCGATATCACCCTGTGCGGTCACCAGCCGCTCGGAAGTGGCGGCATTTTCAAGATGCGAAAATATAGTCTCATTATCGCGACCATCTGTCGGGATGTCAAATTCGGCCTTTATACGCTGCAGAGCATTCTCGGCGACATCCGGCTTTTCGGATAACACAGCGACCAAATCGCCATCTTCGATCACCTGCACCTCCGCCATATATGCCGCTCGGGTATCCACAGTGCCTCTGGTCGCGCCATGCGCCGGTGGGCGCAACACCCTGGCGTAGAGCATATTCGGCAGCCGAATATCACCGGCAAATAGCGCCGTGCCCGTGACCTTTTCAAAAGCATCCGTCCGTTTGTATGCCGTGCCGGCAATGGTGTGTTTCGAATAGTGCTCCGGCGACTTTTCAACAACGATAAGGTGTTCGAGCTGTTCCCCCGCCACAAGTTCAGCATATGATACTTTTTTGGATGGATCATTTGGGGCTGAAATCACGCCGTCCGTCACAGCGAGCTGCTGCGGATCAAGTTGCCAACGATCGGATGCCATCTGCAGCAGAATGGCTCTGGCCGTGGCGCCGGCTTGCCGCAAAGCCGGACCAAAATATTTGGTCGTGCGCGATCCCACCGTGCCGCCATCATACGGGCACAAATCCGTATCACCCATGACCATATCAATGGTATCGAGCGGTACATCAAGCTCGTCGGCAATCATTTGCGCCAGAGATGTAACGATCCCTTGCCCCATTTCAATTTTGCCGGTGAAACAACTGATGCGGCCATCCGACTGGATGCGCAAGTAGGCATTGACATCCTCCGGATACTCGCGTCCCCGCTGCGCGAATGCTGAACTTGCATCTATAAAGAAAAAAATGGTCAGAGAGCCGCCAATCTGCTTGAGAAAATCTCGTCGACTCGGTGCGACTGAGATAATATCGTCCGGATCGACCTGGAATGTATAATCATTCATCGTTTTCCACCTCCACTCATCTGATTCGCGGTCGCTGCAATGGCATCGATGATACGACCATAAGAACCACAGCGACAGAGATGATCATCCATGCCGGATATAATTTCTGCACGCGAGGGATGTGGATTGTTCTTCAGGAGACTGACCGCTTGCAAGATCATGCCGGGAGTGCAGAAGCCACACTGCAAGGCATCATGCTCAATAAAGGCTTTTTGCAGGGGGTGCAGGTCCTCACTCGCAAGCCCTTCTATGGTCGTGACATTTTTTTCTTTCACATTGTTGACCACAAGCCGGCATGATCGCTCTGCCACGCCATCCACCAGAACAGTGCAGGCGCCGCACAGTCCCTCACCGCAGCCATACTTTACGCTGGACAATCCAAAATCGACACGCAGAACCCACAGTAAGGTTCGGTCGCCGTTGTCAACAGTGACGGATCGCCCGTTTAATGTAAAACGAATTGCCTCTTCCATCACTTTTTCTCTCTTGTTGAAGAAAAGACGAATGATGACATATTGTGTTCGCCTAATTTGTTTGCCGTCTCGCGTCCAAATCGACCTCAATCTCTTCCATCTTTTTATTTGTCAAAGGATAAAAAATCATAAAAACGCCGGCAGCAAGCGCCCCGATAGCCGGATAAACACTCATGACCATCCGGATGCCGGTGATGGACAAGGCTGATTGGTCGACATTTGGAATAAAACCATACGCCTGCATAATCCAGCCGAGAAGGGCTCCACCAAGCGCCAGGCCAAGTTTGAGGGCGAAAAGAGAAGCGGCCATCACCAGACCGGTCGCTCGATGTGAAAATTTCCATTCGCCATAATCCGCGGTATCGGTGTAAATCGACCACTGCAGAACCGCCATCGGCCCCATGGCAAAAGAGGCGAGCGCCTGGAATAAAAAGATGATTTCAATTTGATGCGGGCTGAGAAAAATTATGGCGCCGATAAAAACAGCGCTTAATACGGCCAGTAGTGTGTAAGCTCGCCCTTTATCCAAAACGTTGGTGATAAATTTGGTGCTGATAGCACCAAGAATAGTAAAGGCCGTCCCAAAAATCATAAAAGCCGAATTCATCGCCCAGGGAATTTCTGTGCTGAACAACACCAGATTATCCTGAGCGACAAAATATTTGAAATAGTACATGATGACGCCGTTGCGCATGGCGATGAAGGTCAATTGCATGACCGTGGCGCACGCAATGAGTATCCAGGGAAAATTACGTACAAGCTCCTTGGCATCGCGCAAAAATTCGGTTTTCTGCTCTTTGGGTGGCGCGACACGTTCTTTGGTAGTGAAAAAGGTGATAAAAAATAAAATCACTGCCAGAGCCGACACACCGATCATGACCGTTCTGTATCCGATCGCTTCGTTTCCTTCGCCGAATGATTTAACAATGGTCGGCACGGCCGCCTGCACAATGAGCCCCCCGGTAAATGCACCGACAAATCGAAAAGAGGAAATGACAGTTCGCTCCATGGCATTCGGCGAGATGACTCCCATGAGCGCTGAATAGGGCACATTGATCGCGGTATAGATCATCATCATGGCAGTGTAGGTGATATAGGCGTAGACGATCTTGCCGGTCAGGCTAAAATCCGGCGCCAAAAAAACCAGTACGCCAACAACACCAAATGGAATGGCGAACCAAACGAGATAGGGGCGAAACTTTCCCCAGCGCGTTTTTGTGCGGTCGGCAAGGGTGCCCATGATCGGATCATTGACCGCATCCCAAATGCGCGTCAATAACATCATCGTTCCCACGACACCGGCGCTGATGCCAAATACATCAGTATAAAAAAACACCAAAAAATACATAAAAGTTTGAAAGAACAAGTTCGATGCGACATCACCAAAAGCGTAGCCGACTCGTTCTGTCAGCGGGACATGTGCTGTATTGCGCATATTCTACCTCAACGGTTTTAGAATGAGATAAATGCTGCGTTCCATATTATTTATTCGAGGAAGGTTTTGATGACACGTGGAATGTCCGTATTATCAAGGTACGATCCTCGTTGCGGATCAGTTTGAGATGCGATTTCTGCAAATTCTTGTGCACCAGCGCCTCTCGCGTAAACCGGCACCAGCGAATTGGTATGGCCACCGGAATGGAACTCGAGGCCGGGCATGGTGCCTTTTCCATTATTCACCAGCGGTTGATAGACAATCTCTATCTCACTCGCTGCTTTTTCGACCGGGCCGGAAGCCGGACCTGTTATATAACCGGTTTCATGATCGGCCGTGATCACAACAAGTGTTTCTTCCCAACTGCTGCTCGATTCAATCCAGTCGACAACAGCCTGAACCGCTTTTTCCATATCAATAACCTCTTCCACCAAACGCGGAGCGTTGTTGGCATGGCATGCCCAATCGATGGCACCTGCCTCGATCATCAGATAAAATCCACTCGGATTTTCATCAAGTACATTTATAGCAGCAAGCGACATTTCCGCTAATGTCGGCACGTTGTCAGTGAACGGCGGAGAGAAAGGTTCTGTTTGGCCATCAGCGCCGGTACGATTGGCTTGCAGAGTTGAAGCGACTTGTGGAATACCAATGAGTCTCCTGGGTGCCTCACCCTCATTGAGCTTTTGAAAATCGTCACGGGACTCGATGAATGTCCATGGATCAGCCTGGCCATCACCGTCGGCATCACCACCGGCGGAGCCATCTTTCACAGCGTCCCAAATCGTCTGGCTCAGATATTTATACTCGGGCTCGGGTAATGGAAAATTATCATCATTATAAAAAGGATGGCCGCAACCGATAATTACATCAACGGCGCTGCGTTGAATCATTTCTTCGGCAATCTCGTGGTAGTTGCCGCGGTTTTCGTTATGCGCGACAAAAGCAGCCGGAGTTGCGTGACTCAAGGGCACACTGGTGACTACACCGGTCGATTTGCCCTTTTCTTCCGCAACCTCAAATAGATGCTTTAGTGGTTGTCTCAGTGTATCCACCCCGATGGCGCCATTATAGGTTTTACTGCCGGTGGAGAGTGCCGTCCCGCTGGCGGCCGAATCAGTGCATTTTTCTTTCAGGTAATCAAAGTTTTCTATAACAAGAGCGGGTTTGTATCCAGCCCCGCTCATCGAATAGGTCGTTGCTGCTAGCTTTACCGGAAATTTGTGCGGTGTGAGCGCATTTTCATCGCCATACAAGTAGAGACTACCAGCTTGGAGCTGGTTGAAACCCGCACCATCACCAATAATGATAATAACGTTTTTGGGTTCACTTTGGGAGGAGCACGCGAAAATCACCGAGAGGATCATCAGCGCGAGTAAAAACATCACTCTTTGTTTTTTCATACCTTTGCCTTTCAAAGTTTACACGTTTCATCCAGTCCTTGTATCGCTGCGAGATGGTGTCTGAATTTACTCAATCCCTGCAATAGTTTCAAATAGATTATCAAGTCGTTTAACAACCTCGGGATGGGTAAAATAGAGATTCTTTTGTTCGCTGATGTCATCCTGCAGGTTATAGAGCTGCCACGGCGCCTCTTGCGATGCGTCGTCCTCTGCGAGGCTCCAGCCACCTGAGCCTTTGCAATAGATCAACTTCCAGTCGCCTTGACGAATGGCAAACATCCCGTTGACCGAATGATGGACGATAGCCTCACGAACGGACGTTGAACCGGCACGACCTTCGAGCACAGGCAAGATATTGTAACTATCTTCAGCTGCTGTATCCGGCAACGCTTCACCCACGACCGCAGCAACCGTCGACATAAAATCGGTCAAACAAATGGATTCATCGCTCCGTGAGTGTGCCTTGATTCTTTTGGGCCAGCGAGCGAGAAAGGGCACGCGATGGCCGCCATCCCAAACATCGGACTTTTGCCCGCGAAAGATATAATTGGCATCGTGCCCGTATTGCGCGCCAATGTAGCGCTCGTCCGAACCATTGTCGCTGGTGAGGATAACCAGGGTATTATTGGCCAAATGGTGTTCATCGAGCTTTTTTAATATCTGGCCGACTGTCCAGTCGACCTGCGCAACAAAATCGCCGTAAAGACCGGCATTGCTGGCGCCTAGAAAATCTTTGGTGGGCACCCAGGGTGTATGCGGTGCCGTGAGCGGAAAATAGAGAAAAAACGGTTGCTCCGGTGTCCGGGCGCAATCATTGATAAAAGAGAGCGCTTTTTCGGTCAATGTCGGTAGCACTTGTTCAAATTGAAAGTTCGGTACAATCGGACCGCCGCGCCAAAATACACCGCCGTCCCGAACCTCGGCGACCGTATCGGTTGGCTGTTCGACCACACGATCATTTTCCACGTAGACATAGGGAATCATATCCAATGACGCCGGTATACCGAAAAAATAGTCAAATCCGACCGTATGCGGGCCGGACGCTAATGGTCTTGTATAGTCCGTTTTTTCCTCATCGCCCAGTCCCAGATGCCATTTACCGACGCATGCCGTGCGATAGCCATGTTTTTTCAGCATGGCGGCGACGGTCATCCGTCCCTTTTCAACGAGGAGGGGCGAGTATCCCCACAGTACACCGGCTTTCAAGCGGCTGCGCCAGCAATAGCGTCCGGTGAGTATCCCGTAACGCGTCGGTGTACAGACGGCGGCGCCGGAATGCGCATCGGTGAAATAGATACCCTCCCGGGCGAGGCGATCCATGTTGGGCGTGCTGATTTTTGCATCAGGATTGAGGCAGCTCAGGTCGCCATACCCCAGGTCATCGGCCAAGATAAAGATGATATTCGGGTGGCGAGTGTGGGTTGACGTGCATGATAGAAAGAATAAAAAACCGGCGACAAGTGATGTTACGAACAGCAAGCGGCGGAGATTCGGCATGCGCTGTTTCCTCTCAATTATTTTAGAGATGGATTGATGGCGTAATATAAAAATAATTACCCAAGCCGCAAAAGAGAAAGGTCAAAAAAACAGGAAATTGGTCTGGTATTTTCGATGTAAAATCAACTCAAAAGCACTACAACTCAAAAAGACTATTGCGCTACAATATTTTTGGCTCTAAATATTATGATCTAAAATACGATCTGCAAAGCAAGTTTGTTTGTTGCTCCCTCCTCAAGAATATCAGGGCATAACGCATAGTCAAACTGGTATTTTTTATAGCGCAGTGAGGCACCCAAGTTTACATAGTCGCCATTTAATCCAATTCGCAAGCCCAACACATCATATATCCACGTTTCGAGGCCAAGATTGATAGCAGCCGTCTCATCAGTCGTTCGTGTTTCACCGATTGCCGCCAAGAATTTCGTATTGCCGATGCCAAAATTTAAACCGGCACCGTACCGCAGAGTTGCAGGAATTTCATCTTCATGACCGGAATTTGTATCCCACTTGAGTGTCCCACCGATGTTACTTATGCCGATGCCAAAACTAACCTTATCGATAATAGTATGATCCACTGCAAGATTAAAATGAGTTCCAATATCATAGCAAAGCCCTGAGGCGCTATATGACGCCAAAGAGTGATTTATATATTTTATGCTTGCTCCTATACCTAAAAAGGACATTACTTCTTTTCCGTAAGAGAGAGAAACAGCCATTTCATTATCGCTAAAATCTCCGGTTGGATTACCAGATTCATCTCGTCCATCGATTTTATTCACTGAATAGCCAATATACATCAAACCCAGAGTTCCGATTTGCTTATGAGGATAGATAAAACTTGCTTGATAATGGCGTCGATCCATGGACATGATACTATACATGCCTGCAAATGTCATGTTCTCTATTTGATAAAGTCCGCCAGGATTATAGTATAAAGAATTGGCATCGTTAGCAATGGAGACAAATGCATTTCCCATACCGGCAGGGCGTGCACCGATTGGAATTCTTAAAAATGCACCACCAAAGCCACCGCTTCCCTCAGCTGAATAGGTCAAACAAACCTGCAAGAGGGCCAAAAGACTTGACATTATTGTGGTTTTTATGAAATTATTCATGTTCTACCTCCGTTTAAATCTACTTGCTTCGATCCCTGTTAGCGCAGTACGGCAATTTTGCCCACAGCCCGCTCACCCTCACTCGATTCAATGACATAAAAATAAACGCCATTTGCCACTGTATCCCAATTATCGTTTTTGCCGTTCCACTCTTCTGCCAATTCTACTTGTGCACTCATGGGTTTGCTATCAATAAGTGTTTTTACCAAAGTGTTCGCAGTATCGTAGATTTTTATGGTGATATTGCCAGGTTTGCTGAGACTGAACCGCATGATGCCAATCTCTCTATCCGGATTAAATGGATTGGGATAAAAGTATATATTTTCATTTGAAAGTTCATTCCCGGTCGGCGGGGTGGACAGCTGTGTCATAAACCTGAAATAAGATTGATTGCATGATATGGTCTCGCCCGCACTGTTGGCGGCAAAGACTTTCCAATAATATGTCGTACCACTTTTTAGTCCTTGTTTTAAAAGATACCGGGATTCACTAATATCGGTCACCTCATTCTTTACGGCAAAAAGCTCATCTTCGCCGTACCACAATGTATAGATGATTGTAGAATCGGCCGAATATTCCTCCCATTCAAATTCAGCCGAGGCTGTTTCCAATGTGTCATTGAACGATGGAGATAAGAGAGAAAATGAATAAGATTGGATTGCTGAAATTGCTGCGGTAAAATTAGACAACTCGGATTCATTGCCTGCTTCGTCCTCGGTCTTTAGGGCAAAATAGTAAAGTTTATTTGCAGCCGGCAGCGTTAGACTCATTTTTTGCGTAGAGCCTGCGGTTAATGGAGTCGGTTCATTTGTAGCGTTCTGGCTTTCTTCCCAGTTGATATGAGTAATCGGTACGTCATGAAAGCGAACGACATAATTCGTCGCGTGCCCAATGTTGCCATCATCTCCCGGCGCAGTCCAGGTTAAGTCAACTTGAGCGTGTCCGTGGCCAGTCGTAGCACCTAGATCATTGACTTTTCCAGGAGGCGTGAAATCATCCGATTGTTCATTCGCAAATATCGTATAAATGCCAGTCGAAGCGACCAATGCGGATACAACATTGTCTTCAACGTCGACTTGCGAATCTTGCACCAAATTCCACTCCTTTGAAGAATCATCCCATTTATAGATACCCAGGCTCGACTCATCCAAGCCCACAACTTCGGAAGATTGATAATAGATATTCATCCCGCCAGGTTCCGCAAATACGTTATTGTTTTCGAATTTTACTGTAAACATTTCGCTGACTGGATATAACGTTTGACTTGCGGTGTAAGGTAGGGCAAGGGTAGCCAGGGAAATGCCGAGCTGATCCTCGGAAAAATTTTCTTCTTCCACATTAAAGTTGAATCCGCGCAAAAATATCCTGTTTAATTCAATTGACGAAAGGGGGAAAAGCGTAAAATAAGTGGTGAATGAACTTGTATTATTATTCACGTCCACAATAGAAATATCAAAATAGCCAGTGCCATCAAAGCCAGTCGCTTCTGGATCGATAGTGACAGTACTATTGTATCTGTTTTCCGAGCCAGTTTGCGAAAAAACAACACTTTCATATGTATCTCCATAATAGAGTTCAGCCTGAGGATCCTGAAAGAGCGCAACATCAGTCAATAAGGAGAGCTCAAGTGAAATTGTACTTGCACTATTCGAGACCGTACAATCAAGCACAATACCGGGATCATCACCCTGACTGCTTTTTTTTAGTTTTTCTTGCACAGTTTGATCAAAATCGATGACATATTCGTCCTTTGCTTCTGTTACATCGAGTGATTTTTTAAGCATTCTGCCATCAACGATTTTATATAGCACAATTTTTACATTTGTCTCGGCGCCAGGCCATGCAATATAGCCATCTTCCGTTGTTTTGCCTAAATAAAGACGCCGAGTATCGGCAACCATATAAGCATGTGCAGAAGAGACGGGCCTGTTTTCGTAGATCACTCGAAGCTGACTATTGAACGGATCGCTTTGCGTGTGGGCGGCTAACAAGGTCGTCTCTGAACGCAAATCCATAACAAGAGTTGAATCCTCAATTGTCTCGTCATCGGGTCCCAGTCTATCATAAATGTAGCCATCGGGATACCAGCCATAAGGAGGTATCATGATATTGACATTGGCAAAGTAGCTTTCCAATTTCTGTTTCACCCAGTCCCAACAGGGTACTTTTCGTTCATCTAGCTGTTGTGTGACAGTATGCCTTAGATATATCAGGGGGTAACTTTCCATATAATCATTATGTGATGACATCTCCTCGTATGTGTATTGCCAATCCATGAGGCCATAATTTTCAGGGCATTCCGATGGATGGGCATCTCTATAGTCCGCCCACTGTGTACTTTGCCCTAAACCATTAAGATATTCGTCATAAAGACCAAATGCATAATGCCCAAATTCATGGATAATGGTGGTATAGTAATCCGATTCATTTGGCCAATCACCAAGTGGTGCATTATTTCCCCATTGATCCCATTTCTCCCCGAAATGAATTTTTATACTTGGTAAAAAGAGCCAACCATTATCTTCAATACCATTGACTCCGCGATTATTATGGGGATGATCAGATGGATGAATTTGCATATCTGCGTTATTCCAATGGTTTTTGTTTTGATAGATCGCAATCTTTTTGAACATGACTTGACCATCCGTGACGTTATACAAATATTTTGAAGCGAGCTTAAATCCTTCCTCCAATCTTGAAAAATAATCGTCATCAACACCCGAACGTTCAATTGAGACTACCAGATTATACTTGTAAATGGGGTGCAACATCTCAAGAGTATATGATTCTCTGGCGCCTTTGATTTCATATGATTTATAAGAGCCGTCAAAGGTCATCTTATCACTATCCACCCACACTTCAAACATCGTATCATCAACTTGATTATGACCATCTTTCACTGCCGGTTGCGTGTGAACTTTGATTGTTGCACGCAATTTAGTGCCAACGGACAAATTTGTGACATGCACGGGTTGTCCCGCGCTCCCTGTTGTGCCTGCTTTTTCAAATCCATTCCCTCTATCCACATAAATGGTTGCCCCGCCAACGCATGCGTTTTGCCAGCTGGCCATGATGTCGGCGGCGAACGGAGGTTCAGGAACATAGAGCATACGTTTCACATTTTTCGCTTCAGCATTATCCGCACCAACAGTCACTGAATACAAGAGATTGCCATGTGGCGATCCAGTCGCCTCAACACTCCACGTTGATGTGATTGAACTACCGACAGAAAGAGTTCCGAGTTCATGCCTTTCTGATTCCCAGGATTTGAGTACTAGTCCGTCCGGGAGATCAAGCATTGCATAAACACCGTAGGCGATGCCATTGCCATTGTTAATAATATTGGCGCTAATTTGAATTGGATCAGGAACATACTGACCATCATTATTCAATTCAAGTCCCGACGGGGCTTCAATTGTAACTGCTAAAGGCGGCATCAAGTCTTCATTTGGGATCAGTGGTTTATGAGCAGAGTTGTTCGATTCATTTGCTTCCGTGATCGCATCATTTGGGTCTACCTTGACATAAATCTGTCGGTGTTCCGGCCCCTCGGGCGTTGTCCACTGTATCGAAGCGACGCCAACACCACCGTTCGGTGCTATCGAAGCGATTGTTTGGAGGGAACCGATTTGTAGCCCTCCCCAATCTGGATCTCCATCATAAAATCCCACTTTAACCTGATAAGCCTCATTATTGCCGTTGTTGAATATATCGGCCGAAAGCGTTACAGTCTGGCCATAGCTGGGATGCTCTGGTATAAACGAAATTGATGACGCAGAAAGTGTAAGGTCTGGTAGTTCAAGACCGTAATAAACAGGTACAAAAGCACCACCAGCATGACCACCAAAACTTTCACAACCGGCTAACTTGCCGGTACCTTCAATTTTATATAGGGCATTTGTTGTCGTGCGACTGATATGTTCGCCTGCTTGCAATGTGCCACTCCACTCGATGTCATCTTTCGTCAGATTTGTGATCTGTACAAAATTATCATCTTCAAAGGAACTAAAATCTATTCTGCCATTTATGGCCGGCGTATAAAAGAGTGTGCCAATTCTTTTACCGGTATTATCTACGCAATCTAACAGGTGGTAGTAATCGTTTTTAAAATACAAAAATGGCGAAATAGAAGCGGATATGACTTTGCTGGCCGTAATTTCAAAGAACACCTCCTGCTCACTAGCAGAGGTTAGACTAATACTATGAACTTCACCTCTATTCAAACTCCCGCTCCAGATTGATTCACCTGAATCAAGATTTCGAACAATGATGCTGGCGTTATTTTCGTATGAGACAATATTCAAATCATTCGGCCATTCGCCAACGAAACCGGCATATCCATAAAAATTCTTGCCAGTCCAACGTCCCGATCGATCCGGAAGAAGATACCCCTGGTCAGCGTAGCTGAGTACTGAGACTGGCTCGCTACCATCAACTAACAAAAATTTGCTCTCAATCGATTCGGACGAAAAATATTCACCATTGTCTAGAATTCCCGTCCAAATGATTGTATTTGTTTCCAAATCTCTGATCCGAACTTGTGTGTTATCATAATAGCTAAAAACAATTAGTCTTTCCTGCCCAAATGCACGTTCTGGCATATAAGTTAAAAATCGGCTCCCCACGCCGTTTCCTTGCTCGTCCATTGCGTAATAGCCCAGTACGCTTCCAGAAATTGGATCACCGATAAGCAAAGAAAAAGGATTTGAACTTTCCAGCCCATAGATACCTTCCCCCGGAGAAAGCGAGCGGAATTCATTCATGTTTAATGTCCCATCCCAGATATTGATACCGGAAGAATTTTTAACAATAATATCTGTATTATCAGAGTACGAAAATATGAGCAAATCATCAAAAGTGTATGTATAGGTTGTATAATTTCCGGCCAATTGAAGACGAAAAGGTTTCTTATTGAGCTCGACATCAGGCATCGCCTTCGCTTTATAGTCTCTCGCAGCTCCAAAATATTTACTTTCTGCGAAAGTTGTTCCTTTATTTTCTTTAGCGATGTTCTCCTGACTCAAACTGGAAAAATTTAAGACAAAAAATGACATCAGCACGAGCTGCACTTTCATTTTAGCCATCATAGACTCCCTTAAATGTTTTTGCAGACACAGTTGATTTTGATTATTATACACTCATTATTCCGTACACGCACACTTTGAATGGAATGTTAAATAAAGAATCACGACTTGTCCAGATTCAAAAACTAAATTGTGCTCGTAAAAAGCAAAATCATAAACTACCCCTTTTTTCCTCTCCAAATTTAGAGTATATAAATAAAATATTTTATAAAAGCAACTTATTTTTGCATGGCAGCATTGACAAAAATGTCAATCGTTCTTCGCCCACAGCAGCAGCGCCGCGAACATACTCAATGCAAAAAAACAGCCGGCGAAAAACGTTGCCGAGACACCAGCGAGAAGAAAAACGCCCCCCATAATCACCGGTCCCAGCGTTTGTCCCAACCGCAAGATCATGCCATTCATGGACATGAATGCCGCGCGATATTCGATCGGTGCCAACGACGTGAGCAGGGTCTGTAATGCTGGCATATTTGTTCCTTGTCCAAAGCCCAAAAGTGCGATGGGCAACAAAAGCAACGGGAGGTTCGGAGCAAACGGCATCATGAGCAATGCGATGGCGTAAAAAATGAACGAAAAACGCAACAAGTTAATCTCGCGAAATCGCCTGGTCAATCGGCCAGTCTGCGACGACGTTATGGCAGTGACAAGAGACATGCACGCCAAAATCAGGCCGATCTGCAGAGGCTGCGCGCCAAATCGTTCCGCCAAATAGAGGGGGAGATAGGTCAAAAAAGTGCCATATAAAATAATGAACACGACCAAACTGACGCTGAAAAATAAAATTGCTTTTTTATTGGACAGACTCTTCCAGGCGCTGCGCAGGTATGGGAGCAGCGTTTGGGTCTGTTTGGGTTTGGGCAACTCGAGTCTGGTGATGACGAGAAAACCTATCGGAATCGCTAACAAGGGCAAATAAAAAGGATAATACCAGCCAAATGTCGCTAACAACCCGCCCAGGAATGGATAGCTCGCCGTCGCGATGCTCAGGACACTGGCGTTGTACCCCATGGCTTCGGCTCGTTGTTTGCCGCTAAACAAATCGCCGATGATCGTGATGTTGAGTGATCCCAGGGCAGCAGCGCCAGTACCTTGCAAAAATCGAAAAAGCAGGAGTATCTCAAAATCGCGGACAAAGGCGCACGCGCCACCGGCACACCCGAACAGCAGCAGCGCCGGCGCAAGAACTCTTTTACGACCCAATCGATCCGCTAACACGCCAAGCACCGGCGTGAGAAAAACGCCTGGCAGCGTAAAGGTGATGATCAGCAATCCGATCGATTGTTTCGGAATGGCGAAATACGCGGCAATTTGCGGAAAAGCAGGTGTGATACTCGCCACCCCGAGAACAGCCATGAGCGTAATAGCAAATATGATGCGCAAATTTCGATCACGATAAAGAGGTGCTGGCGATGGCTTGTGTTCGCTGCTGCTCATATCTTTTATTCACCAAAAGTTAAAAGATTGGGGGACTTGATGCGGTCTTCCATACTGCAAGGCGACAAAACCGTGTTTTTTTAGCAAAGTTAATGAGCCACGGATATTCCTGGCGCGGCCGCAGGCCGCAGCCAAAAATGAGCACTATTCTTTTGAATAGAACGCGGATTGAACGGATGGGACGGATTTGAACGGATGAAAAAATCCGTTTCAATCCGTTAAATCCGTTCAATCCGCGTTCCATTATTTCACTGATCATCCGTGGCTTGTAATTTGGCTGCGGTCAAAGGCCGCGCCAAGTTAAGCACTCTCCAGACGCTGGATCGCGTCGGACATACGATCCAACGCATCCGCGAGCATACGGCGCGGGCAGCCGAAATTGAGCCTCAAATAGCCTGGGCCGTTAAACTCTCGCCCATCGGAAAGACCAACACCCGCATTTTCGAAAAATTTATGCGCATTCTCAATCGGCAGGTGACGGGCGTCGATCCACGCGAGATAGGTGGCTTCCACAGGTGTTGTGAAAAGTCCGGATAGACCATTGATGCGCTCATAAACGATGCGGGCATTCTCGCGCAAATAGTCGAGAACCTGTTGCAGCCATACGTGACCCTCTTTGTAAGCCGCCAACGCTGCAGTATAGCCAAATAAATTGGGATAGGGCACAATGCCCTGTTTGGCGCGCTCAAATTTTTTGCGCAATCCTTCGTTCGATATAATGGCAAAAGACAAACCGAGCCCGGCAATATTAAAAGTTTTGCTCGGTGCCATCAACGTGATCGTACGCTCGGCAATTTCCGGAGCCAGCGTCGCTGTCGGGATATGAGATTTGTCGCGATCCAGCAACAGATCGCAATGAATTTCGTCCGAGCAAATAATCAAGTCATGTTTTTCGCATACCTCCGCCACGTTCAACAGTTCATTTCGAGTGAAAATGCGTCCCAGCGGATTATGCGGATTGCACAGGATAAACAAACAACTCGTGGGGCTGATGGCTTTTTCAAAAGCATCCAGATCAAACTGCCAATCGCCGTTATTTTTTGCCATCATAAATGTCGCCAAAGTGCGATCCTGATTTTGTGGAGCCGATAAAAACGGCGGATAAACCGGGATCGTCGTCACAACACTGTCGCCGTGCTCGCCAATTGCCCGACAGGTGACGTTAAGGCCGGAGACAAGACCGGAAAGCCAGACAATCCACTCCGGCTGCACCTGCCACTGATACAATCTGTGCAAACGCTCGATGATGACATCGACAAGCTCACGGGTATGCCAGGTATAACCGAACACGCCGTGCTCAGCTCGCTGCTTGAGCGCCTCAATGACCGCTGGTGGAGAGGTAAAATCCATATCCGCTACCCACATGGGCAGAATGTCGCGATCTTTATACCAATCCCACTTGACCGCACCTGTGCCGGAGCGGTTCACCTTCTTGTCAAAATCTATCATCAGGTAGATTCCAGATCTTTTTGTGCTCCAAGCAGGTCCCGGTAATGCGTTGATTCAGCAAACATGCCGCCACTCTCGGCATAAAATGTTTCATCTGTTAAAAAAATACCCTGCTTTGGTCTCATCCACGTCGCCCCGTAGAGTGGATGGTAAGTTTGCATGACGGACCAGTTGGCATAGTTCTGATGTCCATTGGTTTCAAGGAGTCCCATGTTGTCGAGGCCGGGAAAAGGCGCTAATCGGGCCGCGACATTTTTATTCCAATCCACGAGAATGGGATTGACCGTCAGATCGGCGCAAAAGCAGGGCACGTTATGCTCGAAAGCAATGTGCGCGACTTTGAAGGTCATGCTGAGGGTTTTGGCGATTGGCTTGAGGGCCATAGCTTTGTAGCCAAGCTGAATGCGCTTGAGCGCTTCCACGTCGGTGTGCGCACTCTCATCCGCCGCGAGGCGGACGGGAAGATCGTGCACAGCCTCTTCATATTCTTCCGGAAAGGGCTCTTCGATCATGATAGTCTGCTCCAATGCGCCAATATCTTCAAGGTGTTCGAGCAATCGTATGAGCAACTCCTTCGTTTCATATCGACCATTGGCGTCAAAATAATAGGGCAATTTACCATTCTGTGTAAAAGGTGTCTCATAGCCCTGCACAGCTCGGTGAATATCGGAAATGCGAGCTTTGTCTTTTTCCAGCATCTCCTCTTGTGGGCCGGGCTGGCCAATTTTGATCTTTAAAAAAAAGTAACCGTTCTTCACCGCAGCAACAATCTCTTGCAACGGAACGCCATAGGCCATCAGCGGAATACTTGCGACGCGAGAATGATGCTGCGACAACGACGATTTGTAATCATCTGGTATCAATTCATCAAAGCTATTTAAACCATTCTCCGCCGCGTAGAGCAGCCAGGCTGCATTATCCAGCGCGACAAGTGCATTCAAGGCAAAGGTTTTCCGAAGGCCGGGACAGCCGGTTATATAAACGCCATACGCGTGCACTTTTTCGTAGATATCGTCCAGCAGTTGTATCGGCGTGATAAACGATTTTCCCTTGACGAGCTGCAGCGCATATTCACTCATCACATACATCAACGACTCGGCGGCAGTCGGCGAATGGTTTGCGTAAACCGCGGCATCCGACCACAAGGCGTTCTGTGTTGCCAGGCCGATTTTCTGCCGGGATTCACTCGTCAACAGCACGGCTGTCTGCCAGATCTCCTTCATATAGCCGCCCTTGAAGCCAAAGGGACGAATGAGCGGTTCGCGTTCAAAAGTGGATTGGATGTTTGTAATCGTAATTGACATATCTGCACGCTCTCGCTTTTATAAATTAAATATACCTTCTATCATTCTCGGTGTTCTTCTTACCACCAATCTGCAACATCGTGTTTTTTTAGCAAAGTTTCAAGAGCCACGGATGATCACTGAAATAATGGAACACGGATTGAACGGATTTAACGGATTGAAACGGATTTTTTCATCCGTTAGAATCCGTCCCATCCGTTCAATCCGCGTTCTATTCTAAAGAATTGTGCTCATTTTTGGTTGCGGCCTTTGGCCGCGCCATGTGCTCTGTGGTTCATCCTTTTTGGTTGTGTTCTTCGGCTATGCTTTGCTCATCCCAATCGAACTATCATCAACAGACTTTAGATCAAGCCGCTCTTTCGCATCATCTCCCTGGCGACGGCCAGATCACGCCGGTAGACCTCGATTTCTTTGGCTTTTTTTACCGCATGCGCGGCGTCCGGAAACTCCTGGTGTGGCATTTTATACTCCAGATGCATGGTTACTGGAACCAGAATGTTGAGGTCTTTCACAGCCGCAAAAAATGCCGGATAATCGACCATGCCGGTTCCCATGGGCACGGGAGTATCGGACCATTGGCCCCGGTCATTTTGCTGCCAGAGAAAATCTTTGAGGGCCAGACAATTGATATGCTCAGCGACAAGTTGCAAGCCAAGAATCCAGGAGCGGCCCCCTTCGGCGGTAGCGTGTTTGATATCATATTGAATACCGAGATGCTGCGGCGCAACATCTTGAAGTAACAACCACAGGTCCCACACAGCACCACCGATCCGGGTGCCGGCATGGTTTTGATAGGCACCAGTGATGCCGATCTGCCGATTAAAGTCCGCCAATTCTTTAATCTGCGGTCGCAACTGCGCGATCGATCCTTCAATCCCCAGGGATGTTTCATAATTGAGATAGCCCATACGATAGATTTTTACACCGAGCGCTGCCGCTGTTCGCAAGGTTCGCTCCTGCGACGGATCATCCGCGCGGGTGACGCTGGTGACGATCATTGGCACGTTCAGGCCGGCCGCAACAAAGGTTTCCACTGCCCGGGGCAAATCCTCTTCGACACGCTCCGGTTCAACATGACCACCAGGCCGAACCGTGAGATCAACACCATTATAGCCGGCATCTTTTAAAACCTCGGCCGTCTCTTTGTAATCCAGCCATTGCAGATGTTTGCTGAAGCAGTTGAATTGGAAGGCGCTTCCTTCAGCGCCGAGACCGGGACGGACGACCATCGCTGACCCGGCAGCGGCGATTGTAGTGATAAATTTTCGTCGGTTCATATGTCCTCTTCCGGTTGCAAGATACGCACTTTCTGAATATCGCGCTTTGCTCATCCCAATGTCCACGGCGACCGATACTCATAGTGCAGCAGATCATTCGCTGCATCGTCGTTGGTGAACATCTCTTTTTCGGCATCCCATTTCAGTCGTTTTTGTCGCGCCAGGGCGATGTTGGCCATCAGCGCAAACAAAGTGGATCGATGTCCCTCTTCCACTGGGCAGAATGGTGTTTGACGTGATTTGACGCAATCGAGAAAATTGCAGACGAGATTGGCGGTGGAATCTTCCCGCTTTTCAGGATCACCCAGCAGATCAGCCAGCGTCACCTGTTGCTCAATATCCTGTTTATCCCAGGTCTGAAACTGTCCTGGATCTGCGGCAGTGACCGTATAGCTGTATTCGCGGGCGCGTATATTACCCTTTGTGCCGCGCAACTCGACTTCGTGGCCCGGTATAATATCGCCGCTGCATGCTTCGTTGACGCTAAATTTGAGAATCGCGCCTGATTTGAATTCAAACAACACCTCCATGGTGTCCGGAATATCCGCATCATCATCAATCAAACTACGGCTGCCATGCGAGGTGACGGCCAGGGGTGCGGTCTCGTCAATCATCCATCGGATGACATCGATGTAATGCACACCCCAATTGCCCATTTGAGACGAATAGTCGCTCCACCAGCGAAACTTATAGGGGGCAATATTGAATTGAAACGGCCTGGTGTTGCGCGGTCCCAGCCATAAATCCCAATCAAAATCCGCTGGTGGCTCTGTCGGCTGGTATGTGCCAATACCGTCGGGAAACATATTACTCACTCGACCGGCCAGAGCCACAGACACCCGGCCGATTTTTCCGCCCTGAACTTCTTTCACCAAATGCTGATACAGGGTTGAACCACGTCGATTGAGTCCGACAGCGACAATCCGGTTCGTTTCCTGTGCCACATCAACCATACGACGGCCTTCCTTGATGGTCATGGTCAATGGTTTTTCACAATAGACATCCTTGCCGGCTTGACAAGCCATAATCGTTTGAATCGCATGCCAATGATCCGGCGTGGCAATGCACACGGCATCAATACTTTTATCAACCAAAAGCTGGCGAAAATCTTTGACCCTGGCGTATGGAGCTAATTGTTCACCCATCCTGGGTATCCTGCCGCCAACCGATGCGATAAACCGTTTATCCACGAGCGAATAATCGCGCAGCACGAATGGTTCATACACATCGCACAGCGCTGCGATATCAACATCCGCATTATCGCGGAACAAACCGAGAAGTTGTGATCCGCGGTTTCCCACGCCAATAAAACCAACGCGGATTTTATCATTTAAACTACGACCTCGTAGCACAGCCGGTGCACCAGCAACAGCCGCCGTCGCCAAAACGCTGGTTTTGGCAAATTCTCGTCTTGTTGGATTCATAATCGCTCTCCAGCTTAAAAGATACTGTTTGTACAATATATTGTTTTTTTATTAAAGTCCAACGTGAAATTGATCATGATCAACACTGATTTTTTTATCACTTTTACAATAAACCGCCGAGTACACCAAGGTCACAGAGAAAGAAACAGCTTTTGCTTTTTTCTCTGTACTACAAGGCAACAACAGCGTGTTTTATCAGCAAAGTTTTAATAGCCACTGGTGATCACTGCAATAATGAAAGGCGGATCGAACGGATTTAGCGGATTGGAACGGATTTCTTCATCCGTTAAAATCCATCCCATCCGTTCAATCCGCGTTCTATTCTAAAGAATAGTGCTCATTTTTAGCTGCGGCTAAAGGCCGCGCCAAAAGATCGGTGGTCACCGTGGTTTTTAAATTATCTTGATTGTTCTCGCAAACATATCTATATTTGCGCAACTTTTTAGTCACATTGAACACTACACGGTGAACAGCATGTCCAAGACGACGCTAAAAGATATTGCGAATCATGTGGGTGTATCCATCACAACAGTATCACGCGTTTTGAACGGTCAGGCTGAGCAGCATCGTATCAAAAAGCAGACGGAAGAAGCGATTCTCACCGCGGCCAAAGAACTTGGTTTTTCGCCCTATAAATCGATTTTCAAGCCGCCCATGGCTCGCTCAAAAACGATCGGTTTGATCATTCCGGATATTTCGCACTTTTTTTTGAGCCATTTGGCAAGAACAATTCGCCTGGAAATTCACCAGGCAGATTATTCGGTCCTGATCGTCGATAGTCGAGAGGATACTGAGACCGAAAAAGAATCGATCGATTTGTTACTGCGCCAGAATGTGGATGGTTTGATCATCCTGCCGGTGGGAAAAGAGTGGAAACATATTCAGGACGTGTACAATCGCGGTGTGCCGCTGGTGGTGGTGGATCGTATCATGCCGGAATTAAATTGTCCATCGGTAGGCATAGATAACTATTCCGGCGCCAGGGAAGCTATGGATTATCTTGTTGCGCGCGGTCACACAACGATCGCCTGCATTCAACGTTTGCCCGATTCGTGGATCAATGATGAACGGCTGCGCGCATATCGGGATGCCCTGAATAGCAAAAATATTCAAATAGATGAGTCATTGATCATTGGTGATACTTTTGGCCAAAAAAACGGTTACCTTGAAGGCAAGCTCCTGCTCAGTCGCCCGAAAAAGCCAACCGCTATTTTTGCTCTGTCGCATGTGCTGACGCTTGGTCTCTTGCAAGTGTTTCGCGAGGAAAAATTACATATCCCGGAGGATGTATCCCTTATCAGTTTTGATGATCTCCCGTTCAGCGAATATTTCGAGCTCAAGGTGACGACCGTCAAACAGCCGGTGACAGAAATGGGGCTGATGGCGGTCAATTTGTTGTTAGATCAAATCAATTCACCAGGACGGTCTGATCCAGTGCATATTAAATTACGCACGACCTTTATCCGACGTGAATCCGTCAAAAACCTTCCTCAAAACTCACCCGCGGGCGTGGGTACGCCAACTTAGCACTGTACATCCAATCGGACACTCTGGTCAGGAAATGATATGCGACAATTGAATCGATTTATTGACAAGATCTTGTTTTTCACCACTGCCCTGACATCGATTTCTTTTTTTATCATTATTATTTTAGCCGTGGCCAGCCGCTATATTTTCAAAGCACCCATCCTGGCATCCATTGAATTGAGTCGATTGCTGTTTGTCTGGTCCTGCTTTTTGGCCGCAGCGCTCGCCTATCGCCGCAAGGCACACATTAGCATCACCTTTATTTTCGAAAAATTCCCGCACTTCCTGCAAAAATATGTGACACTGTTCTTGCATATTCTCATCCTTTTGTTTTTGGTCATTGTCTTTCACCAGTCAGTAATCGTTACTGTGCTTCTGTGGCCATCCAGGCTGCCGATGCTGCAAATCACCCAATCATGGTTTTACCTGCCGGTACCGATTTTCTCGCTGATTTTGATTTTTTATACGTTAGAGTTCCTTGTGGACGATTTAGGTGTAAAAAAGGAGTGATATGATTTGGCTACTCGTCACTGTTTTTTTTCTCCTGGCAGCACTGAGAATGCAAGTGGCGTTTGCACTCGGTTTTGCCTGTGCCATCGCGATAGTTGTGTACGGCGACATTCCGTTGGCGGCTATACCGCACAAACTTGTGAATGGTATTGATTCGTATGTTTTTTTGGCGATTCCACTTTTTCTCCTGGCCGGGAATCTGATGAATGCTGGCGGTCTCACGGATCGCTTGTTTAAATTCGGACGCGCCATGGTGGGCAGCATTTACGGCGGGCTGGCGCACGCCTGCGTCCTCGCCAGTATGCTTTTTGCATGGATGTCCGGCTCTGCCGTCGCAACCGTTGGTGGATTGGGTGAGATCGAAGTCAAGGCTCTGACCGACAATGGCTATGACAAACCTTTTGCCGCCGCCGTGGCGACGTCGGCATCCGTCCTCGGGCCAATCATTCCGCCATCAATCCCGATGATCATTTATGCCGCGATGACCGAACAATCCGTTGGCAAGCTTTTCCTCGGCGGCATTATCCCCGGTTTGTTGATGGCCGGTTCACTCATGGTTCTTATTTATCTCCTGTCGCGCAAGCGGGCCTACCCGAAAGATGCATCAACAGCGGTACGTGAAAAGCTTGCAGCATTCAAGGAAGCATTCATTCCCCTGTTGATGCCGGCGATCATGCTCGGTGGCATTGTATCCGGCATCTTTACGCCAACCGAGGCAGCGGCGGTTGCGGCGTTGTATGCCTTGACTATCAGCCTGTTTGTCTACCGAACCGTTAAACTGAAAGACCTGCCGCGCATTTTTGTCGAAGCGATGATTACTTCTGCGGTCATCACCTTTATCATTTCAAACACCTCGGCAATGAGCTTTCTGCTGACAGTGGAGCAAGCGGGTATCAAGATCGCCTCTGCTGTTCTCGGCTTTTCCTCGAGTAGGTGGGTGATCCTGTTGGTTGTGAATATTTTGCTGTTGCTCTTTGGTGCGCTGATGGAGGCGGGAGTTGTGCTGATCCTTTTTATTCCCATCCTGTATCCCCTTGTGGTCGGACAATACGGCGTTGATCCCATTCATTTTGGCATCATCATGTGCGCCAATCTGATGATAGGCGTCGCGACACCACCGGTTGGTGTCTCACTCTTCGTGATGACGCATGTCGCCAAGCTAAAAATGGAAAGACTGATGCGCGCGATTTTACCGTTTCTTGTCCCGATAATTATTATATTGTTACTGTTGACCTATATACCGCAGATCGTCACATTTTTGCCGAATATGTTTATGAAATGAAAAGTCAAAAACAGCATGTGGATCAGGCATTATCTTTTGGATTGTTATCGGCGTGATTTTCTTGTTTAGCACTCTGCGCAAGGCAACCAAACTGTGTTTTTTGAGCAAAGTTTGTAAATGAAGATGGTAATCCCTGAAAAGGATACTTGGCTCATGCTTTACTTTGGAAAAATTACATTCGTAGCACTGTCAATTTTACTTGTCCTCTCCTGTGAAAAGCCAGATCGAGCTCGTCTCATCATAGTCGGCGTGAGTCACGGTCCCGGTCATTCCCAAACTTTGGCATTCACGAAATTCAGGGAGATCCTGGAGCAAAGGAGTGGCGGAAGATATCGCGTCAGAGTGTATCACAGCGCAACCCTGGGTGATGAAAAACAGATGCAGGAGCTGCTCACCATCGGATCAGCGGAAATGACCGTAACTGGATTGCTCAACATTTACGAGCCGCTTTTTGCACTTTTTGAAATGCCCTACTTGTATCGCGATCGCGAGCATGTCACGCAAGTGAATACCGGCCCGATCATGGATGAAGTGGCTGCCTCCCTCCTGCCAAATGGCATCCGATTGATCGGCTTTTATGAAAACGGCTATCGCAATGTGACCACCTCGAAACAACCAATCAACAGACCGGAGGACCTCCGAGGTCTGATGATCCGCACGCCGGAAAACCCGGCGCAAATCGCTACCTTCAACACCCTTGGTGCTATCGCCACACCTATGCCCTTTTCTGAATTGTATACGGCTTTACTCCAGGGCGTGGTCGATGGCCAGGAAAATCCATTACAGCAAATCTATTTGAGCCGCTTGTATGAAGCGCAAAAGTACTGTGCCATCACCCAACATATATACAATTCGGCGTATGTCCTCATCAGCGAACGATTTTGGCAATCCCTGTCGGCGGATGATCAATTGATGATTCAAGCATGTGTACGAGCGTCATCCGAGTGGCAACTCAATTACATGAGAACATTGGATGTCGAGTTGGAGAAAAAAATAAAAGAAACTGGCATGGAATTTACCTATCCGGATCAGGAACTGTTTCGAAAAGCGTGCCTGCCGGCCTATGAGGCGATCTATGAGAAATTGGGGCCAAAGGCCAAGAAAATCGTTGAAAAAATACGAGCAACTCGATAATCATCAAGAGTCGTTGAAAATACAAGATCAACAGGAATCCGTTCATGAAAAGCTTCACGATACTTTTAGCAGCTTTCACTCTTCTCACCGGCTGCGCCTCTGCACCGCCAAAAGTATTCTACATCAACTCCTATCACCCGGGCTACAGCAGCAGCGACGCTATCGCCGATGGAATTCGCGAACCATTGTTGCGAGCCAACAATTTTTTATTTTGAATCCGTTGGAAAAGGTGTTCTATGAAATTTCATTTCATCGATATCATCATTATCGTTTTTTATATTGTGCTCATCATCGCGGCTGGACTCTTTCTGCGTCGTCGTGCGTCGTCTAATCTGGACGCCTATTTTCTCGGTGGCAAAAGTATTCCGTGGTGGATCATCGGCACATCGCACGGCGCCAGCGGTTTTGATATCACCGGCACCATGTGGTTTGTCACCATGTTTTTTACCTATGGCCCAAAAGCAGCGTTTATCCCCTGGGTATGGCCGATGTTTGACCGCATCTTTCGCCAGGTCTACCTTGGCCAATGGATTCGGCGTTCCAATGCCCTCACCGGCGCCGAATGGATGCGCACGCGCTTTGGCGATGGTCGCGGCGGCAATCTGTCTCATATTGCGGTGGTTATCTATGCATTGGTTATCAGCATCGGCTTTTTAGGCTATGCGTTTCAAGGGATCGGCAAATTTGCCGAAGTATTTTTCCCCTGGGACCTCGCTTTTGGGCCGTTCGCGTCCAGTGACAGCTATGGCATTATCATTTTGGGCATTACCACAATATATCTTCTCCTGGGTGGCTGGTACAGCGTGGTTTTGACAGACTTGATTCAATTCGCCCTGCTCACGGTTGCATCAATTTTCATCGGATTCATTGCACTCAACAAGGTGAGTCCGACGGCGCTGGCGCGAGTTGTGCCGGCCAATTGGAGCTCGCCGCTATTTGGTAAAAGCATTGACATTGACTGGTCAAGACTCATTCCGCAGCTAAACGATAAAATTGTCACCGACGGCTATTCGCTTTTTGGTATCCTCATTTCCATGTGGCTGCTCAAAGGTCTGCTCGTCAGTATGGCCGGTCCAACACCAGGCTATGGCATGCAGCATACACTGTCCACTCGCAGTCCACGAGAAACGGCACTTGAAAACTGGTGGATGTCCGTCGTGCAAATCTTTCCACGCTTTTTTATGATCGCCGGGATTGGTGTTCTCGGACTCGTCTATTTTTCATCGGATATTCAGTCAATGTTAGCCGCTGGGCAAAGCTTCGACTTTGAGCAGATATTGCCATATGTCATTCGGGATTTTGTGCCGATTGGCCTCGTCGGTATTTTAATAGCCGGACTCCTGGCAGCGTTTATGAGCACCTTTGATTCGACGGTGAATGCGGGCGCAGCTTATATTGTCAATGACATTTACAAACGGTATCTCAAGCCACATGAACAACCACAACGATATGTTCGTCTTGGATACCTGGCTTCTATTCTTCTGGTTCTTTTCGCCATTATCACTGGATGGAGAATTCAGTCCATTCACAGCATCACACAGTGGATTGCGGTTCTCCTCTATTCCGGATATATGGCACCGAATATTCTCAAATGGCACTGGTGGCGCTTTAACGGTTACGGCTTTTTTGCTGGCATG
The DNA here is from genome assembly GCA_016928775.1 of Candidatus Zhuqueibacterota bacterium. Classification (GTDB taxonomy): domain Bacteria; phylum Zhuqueibacterota; class Zhuqueibacteria; order Residuimicrobiales; family Krinioviventaceae; genus Kriniovivens. The sequence goes on from JAFGKD010000086.1 coordinate 118,181, forward strand.
TCAGGCGGCGTCTTTGCAGCGCTTTTTGTACCGGCTCTGCTCCCATCCCTCACGACGATTTATCATTTTCCGATTATTTTTGTCATCAGTGCCACTGCCTCTGTTCTCGGCTGTCTCCTCACACCCCCCGAGTCAGACGATATATTGAAGAAATTTTACCTTGATGTACGGCCGTGGGGATTTTGGCAACCGATTTACGAAAAGGTGGTTGCAGATCACCCACAAGTTCAGAAAAACAAGCATTTCGGCTGGGATGCCCTCAACATTGTGAACGGCATGATCTGGCAATTCATGCTCACCCTGTTGCCGATCGCTCTCATCATTCGGCATCAGCCCTCGATATGGACGGCGTTCGTTGTTCTCGTCGTGACCTCGGTGATGATGAAATTCACCTGGTATGACCGTATCGGCAGGGACAAAATTGGCGATTGAGTTATTTTTGCGCAAATCTTGTTTAATTTTTTCGCAAATTGCTTTGATATTTACGCATAAAATTATAAATTGCGCCCATTCGATAGAAGAAAACCAGATCAGGCACGAGCAAAAGCTTGAGCCGAAGCAGTATAAGCTGGATATTGGAGAAGCGAAATGCAATTGTCTGACATTCGCAATATAACCATCCTCGGCACCGGCATGATGGGGCCGGGAATTGCCCTGCTTTTTGCCCGTACTGGATACAACACAATTATTTGGGGTCCAAATGAGGAAGAGGTGGAGAAAGGTCGGGCTCATTTCAGACACAATGTCAACGATCTTTTAGAACAGGGTATTTTCGAAAAGGCGGAAACAAATCGCTGCTTCACCAAAACCCGGGTCACATCCGATTGGCACATGGCGACTCGAGAAGCAGACTTTGTTGTTGAAGCTATACTCGAAATAGTTGAGCTCAAGCAGGATATCTTTGTCAAACTCGAAAATTCCTGCCCACAACACACCATCCTGACTTCGAATACATCCACCTTGCTGCCCACAGATATAGCCGCCAAAATGCGGGACAAATCGCGTTTTCTCGTCGCGCACTTTTGGAATCCGGCGCATTTGGTTCCGCTGGTGGAGGTGTGCGGGCATCCTGGTACGCGTTCCGAGGCAATCGCTTTGACGATGCAGCTTTTGACGAAAATTGGCAATGAACCGGTGCACATCAAAAAAGAGCTACTTGGCTTTATCGGCAATCGAATTATGCACGCGATGAACCGCGAGGCCCTGGCTCTGGTCTCGAACGGCATTTGTTCCGCCGAGGATATTGATAAAGTCGTGTTGGCCGGCTTTGGACCGCGATTCGCCAATCTTGGATTGCTGGAATATCTCGACTTTGTCGGGCTCGATCACATCCAGCGCATCCAAAAGTACCTGTACGCGGATTTGGATGTGACACCGGGACCGCTGCCTGTCATCAATGAAAAAGTGAAAAAAGGTGAGTTGGGCTGCAAAACAGGCAAAGGATTATTCGACTGGTCACATCGCGATCCGGAGGGACCGAGAACCAGACGCGATCAGGAATTTTTGCGGCGGAAGAAAGAGGAAGAGGCTAAGGCTGAGGCTAAGGAGTAGGGTAGGTGGTTACTGCTATGAATGAGTATATTCTTGTTGTCCTACACAAGACCGATGCGTCTTTTGGCTGTTATGATGTCCAAAGCGGCAAACAATGTGCTGTGGTCAAAACGCGGCCTTTTCCGCATGAGATTTGTTTATCGCCCGATCGGAAAAAAATTGTCATTGCTGAAATGGGTGTGCGCGGCGTCGAATCACCTGGCGCCGGCGGCCATACCATAGCTGTTTATGATACTCAAACCCTCAAGTATTTGAGCACGATCGATACCGGCGATTTTGATCGGCCGCATGGACTCGCTTCCCATAAAAACGGTCAACTGTTCGTCACGAGTGAAGCAAAAAAATATCTGCTCATCTACGACCTCGAGAGCGAAAATCTTCTCCATGCGGTTTACCTCGATCAGGAGGGCGCACACATGGTGGCCGTGGCACCTGACGGCGAACACGCGTATACGGCCAATATTTTTTCCAATACGATCACCCAGGTAAAAGTGCAAGCCGGCATTGTCGACAAACAGATAGCCGTTCTTGAACGCCCGGAGGGTATGGTTTTTTCACCCGACGGCAACCTGATTTACGTTGCAAACCGGGAGTCGCGTGCCATCTCCATTGTCGATCGACATAAAGGTCAACAAGTTGATACGATAAAAACCGGCCACGGGCCGGCGCGCGTCGTTTTAACACCAGACGGACAAAGACTGGTTATACCGCTTTATCATTCAGCTGCCGTGCAAATTGCCGACACGACGAGACGACAGGTGACACATACCGTAACCGTTGGTTCGCATCCTGCCGGCACGACGCTCTCGCCGGACGGACGGCTGGCTTTTATATCGTGCGAGGACGAAAATCTGGTTTATGTTTTATCGATGAGCAGCTTTGAAGTGATTGGCACGATAAAAACCGGCCCCGGATGCGACGCAATGGTATGCCTTTATCGCGATGAGGTTCAAAAAAGCGGGTGATTTTCTCTTGAGGAAACAATGAAAGCACTGGTTCTTGAAGAATATAAAAAGCTGGTTTACAAAGATGTTCCCATACCCGAGTTTGGCCCGGATGATGTGCTCATTCAGGTCAAAGCGTGCGGCATTTGTGGCAGCGATGCGCACGGTTTGGATGGCAGCTCGGGTCGGCGCATCCCCCCGCTGATAATGGGGCACGAAGCCTCCGGGGTCATTGCCGAGATCGGTGCAAACGTTAAAAGCTGGGCGATCGGCGACAGGGTCACTTTTGATTCCACCATTTATCGATTAGACGATTGGTATACGCGTCAGGGGATGTATAATCTCAGCGATGGCCGTATGGTGCTGGGTGTGTCGCCCGGTGAGTATCGTCGAGATGGTGCCTTTGCTGAATACGTGGCTGTGCCGCAGCATATTCTCTACAAAATTCCGGAAGGGGTCAGCTACAATCAAGCCGCTATGGTGGAACCCGCCGCGGTAGCCGTGCACGCCGTCGGTTTGACTCCCATAAAGCTCAATGACACCGCTGTTGTTGTCGGCGCCGGTATGATCGGCCTGTTTGTCATTCAAGCCTTAAAGCTGGCGGGCTGTGGTCTAGTCATTGCGGTGGACGTCGAGCCGGATCGACTCCATCTCGCGACCGCACTTGGCGCTGATTACGTCTTGCAACCAGACAAAGTTGACGTGTCGGCTGAGGTCAAGAAACTGTCACATGGACGAGGTGCCGACGTGGCCGTAGAAGCGGTCGGCATCGCACCGACGGTTCAGACTGCGATTCAATGTGTCCGCCGTGGCGCGACCGTGACCCTCGTCGGCAATATATCCTCCAGGGTTGACATTCCCTTGCAGACCGTGGTCACACAACAAGTGCGTCTGCAAGGCAGTTGTGCCATCGCCGGCGAATATCCGGCCGTATTGGCGATGATCGAAAGCGGACGTTTCAATGTTAATAAAATCCTCAGCGCTACGGCTCCACTTTCCGAGGGCGCGGCATGGTTCAAGCGGATTCATCAAAAAGAACCGGGATTAATGAAGGTTATACTCAATCCATAAGCAGAGTTATGGAAAAAATAAAAACCGCCATTATCGGCACCGGCAAAGTGGCTGATTTGCACGCCGGAGCATTGCGCAAGGCGGCGGCTTCGGAATTCGTCGCGGTGTGGAATCGTACCTTTGAGCGCGCCGAGCACTTTGCTCGAAAATACAACGTTGTCGCTTATCACAGTATCGAAGAAATGATCGAGCGGGCGGGCGTGCAAGCGGCTATTGTGGGGACAACACATCCGTCGCACGCGGAAACCGCCATCAGAGCCATGCGGGCCGGCGCGCATGTCCTCGTCGAAAAACCGTTGGCCGCCTCGCTGCAAGACTGCGACGCTATGATAAAAACAGCAAAAGAAACCGGTCTAAAACTCGGTTTGATCAGTCAACGCCGACTTTATCCACCTGTGCAGCGTATTCGCCAGGCCATAGACGCCGGCAAGCTTGATGTGCCGGTGCTCGCATCGGTCACCATGCTTGGTTGGCGCGATAAAAAATATTATGATTCCGACCGCTGGCGCGGCACCTGGGAGCTCGAGGGCGGCGGCGTTTTGGTCAATCAAGCACCGCATCAGCTGGATATTTTCCAATGGTTCATGGGTGACATCGACCAGGTCTATGGCGTCTGGGATAATCTCAACCACCCGTACATCGAGGTCGAAGACACGGCTGCAGCAGTTGTCAAATTCAAGAGCGGCGCTCTGGGCACTATTCTTGTCAGCAACTCGCAGAATCCGGCATTGTACGGCACAGTGCACGTTTTTGGCAAAAACGGTGCCTCGGTTGGCGTGCAAACCGATGGCGGCGCCATGTTCGTTGCCGGCATGTCGACTATCCTCGAAGCACCCTATAACGATATCTGGACTATTCCGGGTGAGGAACACTATCGTGAGCAGTGGAAGAGAAAAGAGACCGAGTTGTTCCAAAAAATTAATCCAATGGAATATTTTCATCAACTGCAAATTCAGGATTTTTGTGAATCCATTTTAAAGGATCGTAATCCAATGATAACAGGGCAAGAGGGTCGGAAAACCGTCGAGTTGTTCACCGCCATTTATCGCAGTGCGCACGACAACCGGCCGGTTCAATTTCCACTCTCACCTGAATACAATCGAAAGGATTTTGATGGCCGAAAGCTGAACTAAAAATTCGTTCTCATCGCTTTTTCGGGAGTAAGAAACGGGAGACGGGCAGTCATCTGACGCCGGAAGTAAACGAACGGTCGTACGAAACAGGGTAATACAATCAAACAGGTCACAGTAGTCTGGATTTTATGGACGCTTCTCCTAACGGCAAACAGTCTTGGGAATCCGAGCGAAAAAGTAAACAAACGAATCATCTCGTTTGAACTGCGCGATCCGCGCAGCTCATTTGAGTCGAATACAGCGACATGGCAGGCTTTGAATCAAAGCATGGCCCTGGGCATGGATGCTCTTTACGGTTCGAGCACCCTCAAGGACAATATCCTGTTTCGCGCAGGACTTTTCACCAGCGGCTTGTGGACGAACGCCATGCTGCGCTTTTATTCGCATGAAACCGCACACGAGTACCTTTATCGTGCTAACAATGTGCACATTCAGAACGCGCTTGATTTTCAGCAATGGAAAAGCTCCTATATTCCACTGCTGTATTATCCAGGCTGGAAACAAAGTCAAATCAATCCGAATGTATTGAACGAGGACGAATTGATGATCGCGACGGTCTCTGGTCTCAATCAGGATGAATTGAATGCCGACGCTGTCCGGCTTTCTTTTATTGAGCGCGGCGTCATCTCGTTTTACGATGCGCAATCTTATTTACTGACAAAACTGCGCGACGTCGAGTATATTCTCAGATCAGGCTCAGATGAAGCACCCTTTACGCCGGGACAAAAAATACATCAGTTACAGTACGACGTTTATGCTGAAACACCGCATCTTTTTGATGATGTGAATTTGTACCGTCTCGCCTTGCTGAACAATGGCGTGAATATCACAAACAAGCAGTTGTTGAACCGGGCGCTGTTTGCCGATCTGTTGTCCTGGCACACGTGGGAAAGCGCCTGGTCGCTTTTCGCGTTTATGCTGCGCGGTGATCATTCAACTCGGCCACGCGCTCTACGCGTTGGCAAGAATGCCGCCATTCTGCCGCCGCTTTTTTCGCATTATATGACGACCCAGGGCAGTTTTTTTAATTCCTCGTACGTGCTCGAGATTGGCAACAGGCGGCTTGTAGTCGATATCGGCTCCATGATCGGTTTCACAAATATTAAAGCATTTCAACACTACAGAGTAGGTGTGAAAGTCTTGAATATTAAAATGACAAGTTTCTGGCAGACAAGTCCTTTTGCCTTTTTCAACGGTAAAAGTGGATTGAATGTGACCGGCCACGCTGTCGGTTTTGAGAATATTATTTCACTCTATCGTCATGTCGCGATCACCGCCAGGGCTGAATATAACCGGAATGACCTTTTGGAAAATCTGGTAAAACATGAAAAAAACGGCTTTCAGCTTGTTTTTGGGGTGCGATCGGCATTTTAGGGCGGCGAGCAGCGCTCTCTTCAGGATGATACATAAACAGTTGATCCAAAAATTAAGGAGAGACAAGATGCAACGATTTGTTGTGGTATGTGCGCTTTTTCTGATTTTTTCTCTGCCTGTAATGGCGCAATATAATGGCGACTTTAGCGTCACCCGCGCCGAGGTAGATTTTTCCAGGATTTTGCGCCCATGGGACGGTTTTGGCTTTAACTATGTACAAGTACCGCAAACCCTGGATTATGATGTGGATCCGCAAGAGTATGGCGGATTGAGCCTGTTGACTGAAGGGGAACGTCAGGAAATTATCGAGCTGATTTTTGGGAAAGACGGGCTCAAACCCGGCATTCTGAAAATGTTCTACGATCCCTGGCACCAAAAGGAGCCCGGCGGTCCTTTTGATCACGAGTCCTCGACCCAATGGATGCGCTATTTTGTTCGCGAAGGCTTGAAAAAAAGCGGGGATCGTGCACAGAATATGCAAATTATCACAACCCTTTACGGTCCGCCACCATGGGCAACCAAACAAAAATTTTTACGCGGGCGCGATCTAAATCCGGAGCAAAAATACAATCTCGCCAACTATATCATCGATTGGGTTGAATTTTTGAAAACCAAAGAGCAGTTCCCGGTCAAATGGATATCCCTGCACAACGAGGGTGAAGACTGGATGCGCTGGCCGGCGGATGGTCAGGATGGCAATATCGGCCACGGACATGATTACAATATGTTCTGGCCGCCGGAACAGGTTGTTGATTTTATCAAATTTATGCGCCCAATGCTGGATGCGCGCGGATTGCATGATGTTGGCCTGACGCCCGGCGAATGCACCAACTGGTATCGCTTTTCGGCCTGGGGTTATGCTGACGCCATCGCTGATGATGCGGGTGCGCTGAACAACCTGGGTATGATTGTGTCGCATGGCTTTTATGGCGGCAATTACGGCCGCTGGTTTGGCGAACACCGTTCCGTTGGCATTGATATCATCCGCGCCAAAAGGCCGGACATACATGCCTGGGTGACCTCCACAAGCTGGAGTAAAATGGACGCGAACAACTTGAAAGAACATCACGGCAACATTTACACGGCCAAAGTGAACGGGATCATTCCGTGGGCCGGCATTCAGCGCCCGGCAAAGTGGGTCGGCGGCGATCCTAATCCCGGCTGCGCGATCAATGTTGACGAGGAGGGTAATTATACGGTGCGACGCGGCTACTATTACTACAAGCAAGTGTGCCGCGCCGGCCAACCGGGGATGGGCGTCGCCAGAACCATGGCAATGGATTCCGAGATTGCGGTCATCGGCTTTTCCCGTAACGGCACGGATCATCCGGATGCCTTTGTTATCATTAACATTGCGGCAAACGACAAAAAGGTGGCAGTCAAAGTGCATGGCGGCGCTAACAAAACATATGCCGCCTTTCGTACCAGTGACGACGAAAAAGACCTTTACACACCCATTGGCAATTTCGAGTTGGATGATAACGACGTGATCATCTACAAAGCGCCCGCCCGATCGGCGGCAACGTTTTACGCACAATAACATCTGATCCTATATCCGTTTTCATCCGTTTGATCCGTTGAATCAGTGTTCTATTAAAAAATTATTAGCTTGAACACGCCAGACAGAGGTTTTGTCAAATTCTCGCTCAATAGTCTTGCTATGTTCGACAGGATTTTGTAGATTGGATCAAGTTTTATATGGATTTACAATGATGAGATATCTCTCAATCTTCCTTTGTGTCATCCTGCTATCGTGCGCCAAAATCGAGGAACCGGCAATTCAACCCGATATTCCTCGTTTCTTCCAGGTCTATCTCACCTTCATCGAATTGAGTCAGAGTGATTCAACCGTTTTGATTGATAAAAGTGTTCTCATGGACTCGGCGTTGGCGATCCATAACATGGATCCGGCTCAATTTGACACGACATTGAGTTACCTCGAAAAAAATCCGGAATTGTTTCTGCAAGCTTTTGAGCAATTTGATGATAGCTTGCGAACGAGGCAGCAAATTCGTAAGATAGACTAAGCACACCTTCAGATTATGATTTCGCTTTTGGATCTAATTGTCACCGTGCAGATGCGTGTAGATTAAACGAGCTTGTTTCGGCGTAATAGAGTCGACTCCTGCCAGGTCCTCAACAGAAGCCGCTTTGATATTTTCGACTGATCGAAAGTGTTTTAACAGCGCAGTTTTTCTTTTTTCACCAATACCGGGGATGTTTTTGAGCTCGGAGGTCAAAGTCCGTTTTTTTCGCAGTGAGCGATGGTAGGTCACAGCAAAACGGTGTGATTCATCTCGCACGCGCTGCAAAAGTTTGAGTCCGGCTGAATCATGCGGCACATTCTGCGGATCGGAATAACCGGGCTTGAAGACTTGATCCAGTCTTTTCGCCAGCGCCACGATCGGCTGACTGTCCAAACCGAGCTCACCCAGCGCCGCTAATGCTGCATTAAGCTGACCTTTGCCCCCATCGATCAAAATTAAATCCGGCATGTTTTTGCGCTCTTTTAATAACCGCGTGTAACGGCGTTTGACAACCTCATGCATCATGGCAAAATCATCCGGCGATTGTTTGCTGCGAATTTTGAATCGACGATATTCCCCTTTTGCCGGTCGACCATTCATGAAACAAACCATTGACGCCACTGGATTGGTGCCCTGAATATTCGATATATCAAATCCTTCAATTCTTCGCGGCGGCTTTTCGAGCTGTAATGCTTTTTGTAGCGCTTTCACCGAGCCGGCAATATATTCTTTGGATTGCATTTTTTTCAGCTTGAGTTCTTCCAGGTGATGCGTGGCGTTTCTGGTACACATCTCGAGCAAACGAGCCTTTTCGCCTCGCCTGGGGAAAATGAGATCAAGCCGTTTGTTCCCCTTCTGTTCCAGCCACTTTTGCAGTGAATTGTGATCCTGACCAAAATGACACGGCACCAGGATTTCCGGCGGCACATCCTCAACTTTTAAGTAAAATTGCTGTAAAAAAACCTGGGTGATTGCAGCGATATTTTCACCATGTGCATTCTCCAAATAAAAATGATCTTTGGAAACAATCTTGCCTTCCCGCACGCGAAAAACAACACAGCAGGCGTCGCCATCATCCGAGGCGGTGGCAATGATATCGCGATCGCCGAATTGATTATCAAGGACTTTTTGGCGTTCGGAAAACATGGTGATCGAATGGAGCTGATCGCGCAATCGAGCAGCTTCTTCAAACCGTAGCTTCTCCGAGAGATCGAGCATTCGCTCCCGGATATCCCGCTCAACTTGACGGGTGTTGCCTTTGATGAAATCGATGATATAGCTGATTGTTCTGTTATATTCTTCCCGGGATACAAAACCCTCACATGGTCCATTGCAGCGATGGATGTGATAATTTAAGCACACTTTGAATTTTTTTACCGAAATGGTCTTGTCATTAAGTGGCAGATTGCAGGAACGAATCGGAAAAATTTTTTTAATTGTTGTGAGGAGCGCTTTCATACGAATGACATTGGTATATGGCCCAAAGTAGCGCGAACCATCCTTCACAATCTTGCGGGTTGGAAAAATTCGGGGAAAGGGCTCGTTGGTCACACGAATGTAGGGAAAACTTTTGTCGTCTTTGAGATTGATGTTATAGCGCGGCTTGTGCTCTTTGACCAGGTTGGCTTCCAGGATCAGTGCTTCGACCTCAGTATCTGTGATGATCGTCTCGATATCGTGAATTCGCGATACCAGGTGCCGGGTTTTCGCATCGACATGCCCGTCCTGAAAATAGGAGCGCACTCGATTTCGCAACACCTTGGCTTTTCCGATGTAGATGATATCATCGCGCTTGTCTTTGTAAATATAAACGCCGGGTTTTCGCGACAGATTATCGAGTTTTTCCTGCAGATTTTTCGACAGAGACTTTAACAATTTTTCCTAACCTGAAAAATTCATTCACACGAATACACAAAGCCACAAAGACCGTTTTTATTGGACTTGCTGAATCTATATAAAATGCTTGAAAAAAACATTTTCATTTTTGCCATATACAACTAACCTTTTTTTCTTAGTGTTTTTGTGGCTTTGTGTGAGCAGTTTGTGAATAATTCGGGCTAAAAAGGCCGTCTCAGCAAAACAAGACGACCTTGAATATCTCCAAAGTATCAGCTATTTTTTCTCGTAAGCTTTTTTAATGAGCTCCTCGAGACGTGCTTTAGGATTTCGCACAATATCTTCATCCACGGTAAATTCATCCCAGTTTAAAAGCTTTAGACCATATTCATAATCGGCTAACAATTCTGTACACACTTTTTCGAGCGTTTTGTGTTCAGCATGAGCTTTTGATTTGAGCATTTCAATCGCGCCCTCGGTGAACGTAATCACGATATTATTGCGCACAAGAAAGCCTTTTTGAAAACTTTTTATATAATAGTTGGTCAAAACCTTGTCAAGCTCTCTTTTCGGATGCTCGACCATCTCACGGGTGACGAGCAGATGATTCAAATCAGTATCCGGCAAATACTTTTCAAACTTGAGCAACAATCGGTCGACCACGCTTGTCAGACCGCGGGCGCCGGTGTGTTCTTCAAATGCTAATTCGGCAATCCGCCATAAAGCATCATCCTCAAACTCGATGTCAATGCCGTAGGCTAAAAAATCTCGCTTTTTACCGAGGATGACCGTACTTTTTGGGCTCTTGAGAATTTGATATAATCCTTCAATATCGAGGGCATTCAGGCTGACCACAACCGGCAAGCGACCAACAAACTCTGTCTCAAAGCCAAAACTGATCAAATCTTCGGATCTAACTCTTTTGAACATCTCTTCATCTGCTACTCGAAGCACATCGGAATCAAGGTTTGTAAATCCTATGGGTTGCTGATTCAGACGTTTGCGTATGATATCTGTGAGTCCTGAAAAGGCACCGCTGGTGACAAAAAGAATATTTTTTGTATTGATTTTTTTACGTTCCACTTTGCCGGTACGCTGCGCTTCCATTGCGGCTTCCATTTGTGACGCCAAATCGTGCGGAACTTTTAGATCAACCTCGGCTTCTTCCATGAGTTTCAGCAAATTCCGTTGTACGCCGCTGCGCGACACATCCGGGCCAACGCCGTTGCCGGATGAAGCGATCTTGTCAATCTCATCCAAATAAATAATGCCATATTCGGCCAAATGAATATCTCCGTCTGCCTCATGCACAAGATTCCGGACGAGATCATCAACATCACCGCCAACATAGCCCGTCTCACTGAATTTTGTTGCATCTCCTTTGACAAAAGGAACGCCTATCTTTTTGGCGATTAATTTGATCAGATATGTTTTACCAACGCCGGTCGGTCCAATCATCAGGACATTGCTTTTGATATTTCCCTCGAGCTCCTCGATGTCGCTGTTTTGCGTTTCATATTTCATGCGATTAAAATGCGTGGCTATTTTGGTCGCCAATATTTCGACAGCTTCATCCTGACCAACGACATATTCCTGTAGATATAACTCGAGCTCAGTTGGCTTGAGATCAAAGTTGATGCGGGGAGGTATGGTCTCTTTGGACTTTTTATCGCCCGGTGTGTTACCAACCCTCTCGGGTTCCGGCGGCACAATGACTCTATCACCGTATTTATTGCGCAAAAAGTCGGAGACATCCCGGCGTATATCTTCGGGATTGGGTGATTTGCTATTCAATATATGATTCATGATATCCTCATCAGTCTTTTTTTTCTCAACACCATGATATGCAACAACTATTCCATATGATTTGCACGTACATTTGAGCTGAAATATCCCATTTCTTTTAGAGCTTGACGACACTGCGCTGACATAATGGCGCATATAAGGCGCACTATGACATGTCCCCAACTAAAATAATAATGACACATCAAAATTTTTTGCCGAGTGCGTCAGAGCACCAATGGAAATATAATCCACGCCGGTTTCGCCAATCGCTCGTACAGTCGCAAGCGATACGTTGCCGGAAACTTCCAGTGGAATGCGATAGTTGACGAATTCGACGCACTTTGCTATCTCATTGAGCGGCATGTTATCGAGCAGAATGCGGTCGACGCGCAGTGAGAGCGCATCCTTGACATCTTGCAGGTTTTGGGCTTCGACTTCTATTTCAGCCTTGAAATTGCATGTCCGCATAAAGTCGCGGCATCGCCGCACCGCATTGGCTAAGCCACCGGCAGCGGCAATGTGATTCTCTTTGATGAGGAACATATCATACAATCCCATACGATGATTCTCCCCGCCGCCGCATCGCACGGCATATTTTTCCAGCGACCGCCAACCAGGGATCGTTTTTCGCGTATCGAGGAGTTTTGTTTTTAATCCGGCAACTGCATCGACAAATTGACGCGTCAGCGTAGCAATTCCTGACAAATGGCCAAAAAAGTTGAGCGCCGTACGCTCGGCGATCAAAATACGATCAGCAGCTCCTGATATTTTCGCCAAAAGCTGATCAGGGCGTACCGCGTCGCCGTCTTTTACAGCGAAAGTCAGATCAATTTCCGGATCGATCTCGTGAAAGGCTAACGTGAGGAGGTCAATCCCGGCAATAACTCCTTTCTGTCTGGCAATAATGGAAGCGCTACAGTGATGGTCAGTGACTCCGATGGCGAGTGTTGTGATGTCTCCACGATCCCCCAAATCTTCTTTGAAGGCAAGTTTTATCAATGGTCGAGCGGTGTGTTCTAAGACGTGCGGCATCAAGAATCTTTTTCCAGTTCTGCTTTTATTTCCTCAAGCTTACGATTGGCAGCGCGGCCAAAATCATCTGTTGCGCCGCGTTCGCGGATGACGATCTCGTACATCTCTTTGGCTTTGAGCAGATTTCCGAGTTTTTGATAATTCTCACCGGCTTTGTAAACCGCTGTGACTCCGAATGGCAGTTTGGGATGTTGTTTGCACTGATAACGAACTTTGAGATATTCGATGATGGCTTGCTCGGTGAAGCCGGCGCCGGCATAGGATTCGGCGATCCAGAATTGCACACGTGCTTCGTCATCAGCCGATACCAACGGTTTGACGTCCTTGAGTTCTACAATTGCCCGGTCATATTCCTTGAGATAATATAAAAAGGTGCCAATTCGAATTCGACGATCCAAGATATTCGAGGCATAAGGAAAAGTCTCGATATATTCACGTTGATAAGCAATGGCTTGATCGCGCAATCCCAAATCATCGTAAGCATCGATGAGCAAATCGAGAGCCTGGGCGCGCAGCGGACCAGACTCTTGCAGCTCCAGCACTTTACGACCGGCATGAATTGTGTTCTCGAGCGCGCGATTTTCATAGTAAAAATCGGCCAGATTCAAATAGGCTGTAGCGACAATTTCCGGATCCTCATATTTTTCCGGAATTTCAGTGAGGCGTTTGAGGGCATCTTCTGTTTTTGTCTGGACAACATACAATCGCGCCAATCCCAAATCGCCGCGCGCTCCCTCGGGAACATCGTCATACCTGCCGGCTAATGTTTTGAGAGTTTTTTCGGCTTGTGACAAATTTTTCGCATCAATATAATGCATCGCTTCTTCATAAAGGAATCGCGCCTCGGCGTTCCGATCATCGTACTCTTTTTTAAACGTTTTAACCAATCCTTCGGCGCGATTTATTTTGCCGAGGCGGAAATCACAAATAATGAGTCGTTGAAAGGCACGCTTTTGCAAATCGCCTGTGAGTGCCACTCTGATCTTTTCATAATAGACTCTCGCCTGGTCATACAAACCACGATCAAAAGACAAATCCGCGGCTTTAACGAGCGCTTGTTGACCCAGGCTGTCGTCCGGAAACGATGCAGCGCACTCTTCAAAATAGCCCAACGCCATCTCTTGCTTGTTCATCTTGTCAGCCAATTCGCCAACAGCAAACAGGGCGTCCGCCCGATGCCGGGTGTCGGAACCGAGATCAAGATATTTTTGATACATCTCGACCGCCTTTTGCGGTGACTGCGTAAAGCGTATCACTTCTGCCCACAGCCATAACGTTTCATCATCAACCTGCGCCGGATAAAAATGCTTTAATTCGCGCGGGATACCAGTCTGCTCTTTCGCACGGACGCGTTGCTGCGCTTCTTTATACTGACCCTGTCTGAGCATAAGAGAAATGAGCTTGGCCTCCGCTCGACTGGCCCATGGAGAATAAAAATATTTTTCGGCAATTTCAAAATAGAGACGTTGCGCATCAATATATCGTCTATTTTCCTCATGAATCGTCGCCAACAAATAGAGGCCATCGACACGACGAGGTGAATCATGCCGGGTGAGAAGGCGATTGAGTAAAACGGTTGCTGAATCAGGGCGCGACGTTTGATGTAATAAAAGCGCCTGTTTGTAAAGGGCGTCCGCCTCAATTTTTTCTGTTTTATGATGATTTAAAATATCTGCCAAAATTTGACCGATGCGCTGAAAACCGGCACTCGTATCTGTTCGCGCCGCCATCATTTCATCCACAAGCTGTATTTGCAGATGCTGCTTCAAGCTGTCATCTGAAATCGTTTCAATATGAGAATTCAAAAAACCAATACGCCTGGCACCTGATTCCAGATTCGGCAAATTCGTTTGCACCACCCAAAACTCAACCTGAGCCGTTAATTTGGAATTCGGGTAATTCACTTTCATCTGTTCAGCGAGCTGTTGCAGGTTTTGGGCATAATTTTGAGCGCTGTTGAGACGATTCTCCTGCATTGATTTTTCATGCAAAACAAATAAACAAAACGCTTTGTCGTATTGGAGCTGCTCCTTGTTGAGCCGTTCGTCTACATCTTCCTTTTCAGCGCGCTGCAATAAATCCAAAGCTTTTTCATAATTACGAAAGGAATGCAGGTGATACTGCGCCAGGCTGTTGAAAGCGTGCGCGCGAGATTCAGCGGTCAAACCTTGAACCAATATTTGATTGAGCGCCTCGTCCAGATTTCTTGAATCCGATGGGGTCATGAGTTTTAAAAGATATGCTTTTTTTTGAGCGGTTGCGTAAAAATCACCACCCGGATAGTATTGCAAATAGCGATCGTACTCTCTGAGCGCATTTTGCAATTCGCTTTCGACTTCATAGGAGCGGGCAATAGAAAATTGTGCATCGTCTACGATTGCACTTTTGGGTGATCCGGCAATGATGGCATTATAATTTTGTCGGGCACCGGCGTAATCGTTTAGAATATTTTCTTGCAGGTTGGCGATGGCGAAAAACAACTCATTTCGGCGATAGAGCGCCGGCGTAGATGCGATATAATTCTGCAAATAGCGGATACCTTGAACAGCACGACCATCAGCCGAAAGCAAGTTGGCGTATTCAATCGCCGCATAAAATCGTACATCAGATGTTAGGTTCGTATCGGCAAGCACCTGTTCGAAATGCGTCAATGCCACAGATACCTCTCCAAGTTTTTTGTTCACCATCCCCAGACGATAAACAAAAAGACCGGTTTTTCCCGGATCGTTGGTGGCTTTCATGTAGGTTTGTTTAGCCAGGGCATAGTTACCTTGCAGATAATAGGTGTCACCCAAAGATTGCCATAAATCAATTTTATCCGCCTGCCCTACCTTTTCGATGACACGGGTGAGAATCTTTTCAGCCTCCTGGTATTGTCGATTATCCAGCATTGACACAGCCAATTCGTTTGCAGCCCTCACGACGATTGGACTGGCATATTTGCCGGATACCAGTTTAAACAAAACACTATCCGATTCGCTAAAGCGCCCGAGCTTTTTGAGCAGCTGCGATTTTTTTACATAAACATCCGCTGCCAAATCATCCTCAACACGATCTCCCAGGATACGATCGAGATAGAGTATGGCATTGCCATAGTCACCGTTTACCTCGTGCACGTCAGCAATCGCTTTATAAGCGTCCATACGTGTTGGATGTGTAGCAAAATTTTCCAGCAGATAAAGGGCGGCATCGAGGGATTTACGGGATTCTCCGGCACTCAAATATGAGCGTGCAGCAGCAAGCTGGGCTTCCGGAACAAGGGGGCTGTTGGGAGCCAATATTTTCAACCGATCGTAGGCAATACCCGCTTTCAGATGCTCGTTATTATTGGCCAATAAGCGTGCCTGATTAAATTGCGCCCTGTCCACGATCGAGGATTGTGAAAATTTTAATAAAACAGCTAAATAGACGTTTGATGCGCGAATCAGACTATCGGCTTTTTCATAATTTTCACCGGCGCGTAACAGGGCCACAGGTGCCTGCGGGCTTGATGGATATAATTCAGCAAATCGTTCAAACTGCAATGCGGCAATATCAAACAGCTCTTTGTTTTCGAGTTCAATAGCGAATCGGAAATCTTGTTCCTCCTGCAATGTAGAGTGCGCTAAAAGGTATGGAGCAACAGTTAAAAGCAAAATTAAAAACAAAAATACCGTTCCGTGCTTCATTTTATAATATCTCCAATTTTGCAAAAGGCAGCACAAGACGTTTGCGGCCATAGAGATCAAAGTTTACGACTAACTTTGCGCCGCTGCTTGCGGGTTCCAGACTGAGGATCGTTCCTTTGCCAAACTTTTGATGCCGGACGCGCATGCCGATATTAAATTCAACATACTCTTGCGATTCGTCCTCGTAATTCGGCATCGCATCGTAGTGATAAGTTATGTGTGATTGGGCGAACTTTTCCCGCTTGACCATTTGGCTCTCTTCGAGTATGGCATAAGAGGTATCAATTTCCTTGAGGAAACGGGATTTATAGCTCCGTCCTTCGCCATATCGTTTGCGATTCTTGGCCCAGAAAAGATAGAGTTTATCCTTGGCACGCGTTGCGCCGACATAAAATAATCGTCGCTCCTCTTCGAGATCGCGCGGATCCTCCGTATTTCGCGACAGCGGTAACAATCCGTCTTCTAATCCGGCGATAAAAACCACTGGAAACTCCAGTCCTTTTGCCGCATGCAACGTCATCAAAGTGACGACATTTGATTGATCATCCCAGCTATCCACATCCGTGAGAAGAGAGACGTGCTGCAAAAACGCTTCGAGCGTGGTATCTTCTCCATTGGACACAGCGAATTCATGGATAGCCTGCAGCAATTCGCGAACATTTTCGGCACGGGTCGCGGATTCGAGGGTATTTTCTTCTTTGAACTGGCGCATGATGCCCAGCTCGTCGATGAGCGTTGACGCCAACTCTGATGCCGATACCTGTCCCAATAGCCCCTGGTATTTTTTGATCACAGCCACAAAAGCACTCAATCGTTCGCGAGTTCTTTTGCCTAATCCATCAATTTCATCACCTTTGAAAAGGGCTTCGAGAAAGGTGACTTTACGGGCGCGGGCAAAAACATCAATTTTGGCAACCGTGGCATCGCCGATGCCACGAGTTGGATAATTGATAATGCGCTTGAGACTTATGGTATCATCCGGATTAACCAAAACGCGCAGATAGGCCAGGACATCCTTGATTTCTTTTCTCTCGTAAAAACGAATACCACCGACAATGATGTACGGGATTCCTTCGAGTCGCAGGCCATCTTCGAGCGAGCGTGACTGGGCGTTAATGCGATAAAGAATGGCAAAATCACTAAACTTGTGCTCATTTTTGCGGAGCTCAGCGCTGATTCTCTCGACGATCATCTGCGCTTCTTCGCGCTGATCGTAGACTGATACGATCGAAACAAGCTCGCCACCTTTTCTTTCTGTCCAGAGTTTTTTATCGTGGCGCTGGGAATTATGTACGACAACCGAATGTGCCAATCCCAGAATAGCCGGGGTTGAACGATAATTTTGCTCCAGTCGAAATTTGGCACATTTTGGATAATCTTTTTCAAACTCGAGGATGTTGCGCACTTCAGCACCGCGCCAGCGATAAATCGATTGATCATCATCGCCCACAACGCAAATGTTTTTATATTTGTCCGCCAATTCTCTGAGAACAAGATATTGCGCGCGATTGGTATCCTGATATTCATCCACCAAAATGAAGCGAAAGCGATCCTGATAATATTCTTTGACCAGTGGATATAATCGAAAGAGCTCGATTGGCTTGATCAACAGATCATCAAAATCCATCGCATTCAGCTGACGCAGTTGACGGGTGTACTCGCGATAAACAAGTGCGGTAACTTCATCGTTCGGATTATTGACATCCTGGTCAAATTCATCCGGCCCGATCAAGGCATTTTTTGACCGACTGATCGTATAGGCAATCAGCTTGGGTGAGAAGATTTGTGTCGATATTTTGAGCTCATTCATGATTGTTTTAATGAGCGTCTGCTGATCATCGGTATCATAAATTGTAAAGTTGTGCGAATAGCCAATACGATCCGCCTCACGTCGCAGAATTCTGGCAAATAATGAATGAAAGGTGCCAACCCACATGCTCGCAACAGACTCTGGCACAAGCTTGTGTACGCGATCCCGCATTTCACCGGCGGCTTTGTTGGTGAACGTTAATGCAATAATCTCTTTGGGTGTCGCCTTCCCCACAGCAATGAGATGGGCGATTCGAAAAGTCAGCACGCGAGTTTTACCGCTGCCGGCGCCGGCCAAAATTAATACCGGTCCATCGAGATGCTCGACCGCCTGCCGTTGCGGCTGGTTAAGGTCATGCAGAATTTTTTCCGAAGGGGCGTGCTTTGGCCTACTCATTGTCTGCTTTCTGCTGCTTTGCTTTTTCAACGTGCGCTCGATATTCATCAAATCGTTTTTTTGCTCGCAAGTGCTGACTATAGGTTTCACTGAAAGAATGCGTGCCGTCGCCATTGGCCACAAAATAGAGGTATTTTGTCTGTGCCGGAGAGATGGCTGCCATGATGGCATTAATGCCGGGATTATTAATTGGTCCCGGCGGCAAACCTTTGTATTTGTAAGTATTATAAGGCGAATCAATGTTCAGGTCACTGCGCAACAAGCGTCGCGGGCCATCCTGGATGATGTATTGAATGGTCGGGTCCGCCTGCAAAGGCATGCCAATGGCCAGTCGATTATGATAAACGGACGAAATGATCGGCATCTCGGTATCCACCATCGCCTCACCTTCGATGATTGACGCCAATGTGAGCACCTCTTTCATCGTCCAGCCTTGCTTTTTTATCTTGTTTAGCAGTGTATCGCTCACCATTTTTTGATGCTGATGCACCAGCGCGGTGATAATATTTTTTGCATTGAGCCCATATGTGAAATTGTACGTTTCAGGATAGAGATAACCTTCAAGAGATGTCGCGTTCACACCAAGTTGGGCAATAAAGCTCGAATCCGAAATGAGAGCGACCGTCTCAACCGAGTCAATTTCGAGATAACGCTCGATAATTTTGGCAAACCGCCGCGAATCGTAGCCATTTGGCAGGGTGAATTTGATCAAGGATTGTGGACCTTTGACAAGTGCCATGAGCGCATCATAATTTGACATACCCTTTTTGAGAGTAAACTTGCCGACCCGCAGTTTCTGCGTCTGTTTGTAAAGTGTGGCAGTAAATTTTAGCTGATCCACACTGCGAACGACATTTTTTTCTGCCAACTCGGCCGCTACCACGCCGAACGAACTCCCCCACCGCACGATAATATCAACACTCTCGGCATTCTTTTTCGGCGAAAATGGAATATAAAGCACGTACACCAGCACCATGCCGGTGATCAGGATAAGACTTGTGATGGCGACAAAAATTATGCGCACTATTTTCTTCAAAGTCATTTTTTCTACTATCAACCAATGTCACGTTAACAAAAATACAAAAACATCATACAAACTATGCGTCCACACGATAGCGCCGAGACCACGTATCTCGTAAAGCAGACAAAAAAGCAAACCCATGATAATACGAAATAGCGTCGTATAGTCTGTCAAAGAGAATGTCTCGATATTGTGAAGCCAGGCAAACAATATCGATGAAAAAACGGCGGCAAATATTTTCAGTTCAAATCCGATACGCCGGTTTACTGACTTGGCAAATTCGGATGTACCACTTTTGAACAAATCCGGCAGGCGAAAAATTGCCAATAAAGCATATGGCACCAAACCATAACCGATCACTCGAAAAATCAGTTCCTCGTATACGCCGGCACCGAGCGCTAACACCAGGTTAAATTGCGTCTGTTCATCGATCCACAAATTTACCAAAACAACCGACGTCAACCAGGATGCAATAAACGCCAAAATCCAGGCATAGGCACTGCTTTCAAAAATCAAATAAAGAATATATTTAAAACGAATGTCTTGTTTGGTCCGCACCATAGAGATAAAACCAAAGACAACCAGCAACAAAATAATCAATCCAAAAGCAAATGTGCCGTGCGCGCCGAGAAACTGAATAACATATTTTATCCATACATCAGCGGCGTTTCTCGCATAGGTACCTCGATCGTAACGAAAAAATATGATAAAAAATTCATACAACAACAACAATGGCACTGTTAATACGACACCATAGAACGGTGTTCGCGTGGCGGCAAAATAGCCAGTTGACTTTTGATCTGCAGGTGCCAGTGCGCACTCCTGAAAATATTCCTGGCTATCGGTTGCGTTTTTGCCAGGATGTCAACTCACGAAGAGAAAATGAATTAATCACATCCTGCTTTTGCGCCCAACCGCGTCGTGCGGTTCCGACTCCCAGCGCCATCAAGCTCAAATGCTTTTCATGATGCGTATCAGTATTGATCGAAATTTTTACGCCGCGGCTCACAGCTGTTCGGACATTGATGTCATTCAAATCAAGACGGTCCCAAAACGAGTTTACCTCGAGCGCGGTACCGGTTCGGGCTGCAGTCTCGATGACCTTGTCCATGTCCAGCTCAAATCCTTCACGGCGCGATATCAATCGGCCGGTGGGGTGACCAATGACGTCAACATATTTGTTCTCCATGGCGGCGAGCGTACGTGCCGTCGGATCTGTCTTGAAAGCGCTATGAATGGAGGCAACAACAAAATCCAGTTGACGCAGGATGTTTTCTTTAAAATCGAGAGAACCATCCGGCAATATATCGACTTCACTCCCGGCTAACACAACAAAGTCCTGCAACCCGGAATTTAATTGGTGAATAGCCTCAATTTCAGCCAATAAACGATCCTCGCTCAAACCATTGGCATACATGGCGCTTTTAGAGTGGTTGCACACGGCCATATAGCTGTATCCACGTTTGCGCACAAATTCGACCAATTCTGTCAAAGAGTGATGACCATCGCTGCTCGTGGTGTGCATGTGCAAATCAGCTTGTATATCATCAAGAGTGACGAGCGTCGGCAGTTTTTTCTCTAATGCGGCTTCTATTTCTCCGCGATCTTCGCGAAGTTCCGGAGGCATCCAGTCCAGGCCAAGCGTTTCGTAAATATCCTCTTCGTTTTCACCGCCGACTCTCATATCATCTCGATAAATTCCCCACTCATTAATTTTATAGCCCTGCTTTCGCGCCATTTCGCGCAATTTGACGTTATGCGCCTTGGACCCTGTGAAATATTGCTGAGCGGCACCATAGCTTTCGCTCGGGATGGCGCGAAGATCAACCTGATAACGATCATCCAACAGCACGCTTCCTTTGGTCGGACCAGCACCGAGAATTCGTGTGACGTGCGGAAAAGTTGTAAAAATTTCAATCACATCGCTACCATGCTCGGTTTCAACAATAATATCGATGTCGTGCACAGTCTCCTTGTATCGACGCACAGATCCAGCGGGCGAGATACGTCCGATTTTATCATGCGCTTTTTCCTGCAAAAATTCAATCAGTTCCGCCACAATTTTCGTCGCTGCACCAATTGAAATTTGCTTTGCCGCTAACGCATGATGCTCCAGGCTTTTTTTGATATTCTCAACTTTTTTTGGCCCCATGCCGGGAAGGGTCGCCAGGCGGCCGTCAGCAATAGCATCACCGAGTTGCTCCAGCGTTTCGATGCCGAGCTCATTAAAAGCCAGAGCTGCTGTTTTTGGACCGAAATTGTGAATCTCTAAAAGTTTGAACAAATCTTTGGGGACAGTCCGGAGATGCTCATCCAGTTGGCGAATATGGCCGGTTTCAAGGAATTGCCCGATTTTGTCTTGCAGTGCTTTGCCAACTCCCGGTATATCGCCAAGACGCCCCTCCCGCCACACTTTGAGAATATCCTCTGATAAATCGGCAATGTTGCGTGCGGCTTTGCGATAGGCATTGATCTTGAAACCAACCTCACCCTTGAACTCAAGGACGTCGGAAAATTTTTCCAATATGTCGACGACAGCATTGTTCTGCATTTTTACTCCTAAAGCCGGCTAATATACTGCTCTGCTCAGGAAAAATCAACAGGTAAATATAAAGGTTCCGTAACACTTCCCCAAAAGAAAAAATCCTCAAACTCCAGTCAGATGCGCGACAAGAAAATCCAGCGCCTCCAGATAGCTCATCACACCTTTGCCAAAAAATTGCCCCAGGCATACTTCTTTCGTCACCGAAAAACGTCTGAAAGGCTCGCGTTGGTGAATATCCGACAGGTGCACCTCCATGGTCGGCAGTTGTACGGCGGCAATCGCATCGCGCAGCGTGTAGCTATAATGCGTCAAAGCCCCGGGATTGATGATTAAACCGTCCGCGGTTTTTCGGTTCGCATGCAAATAGTCAACAAGTGCGCCTTCATGATTGGATTGAAAAAACTCAACAAGTATATTCAATTTTTCCGCGCGTCTGGCAATTTCATAATTCAGATCATCAAGTGTTGTCGAACCATAAACCTCGGGCTCGCGCTCTCCTAACAAATTCAGATTGGGACCGTGAACGATCAGGATTCTGAACATGATGAACATCCTCTCGTTTTTATAAAGCTGCAATTGATTTTGCAAAGAGAATTTCACCGACTGGTTTGTCGATCGAGTGATCTGTACCGCTCAACTTTGCTGGATCATATATGCTACGGCTTTTTTTACCCATTCTTCACCAACAGACCGAGTCAAAAACGCTGTGCCAATCTCCTGCAACAGCACCCATTGCTGCCCTTTTGCCGAGCGTTTTTTATCGTTTTGCATGGTATGCTGCAAGGTTTCATAGGTTACATTGGCGGGAAATTTGGGCGTTTTAAACTGATGTAGCACGCTGATATATTCGTCCACTTGTGCGCTGGTGAATCGGCCAGCAAGATGAGAAAGGTAGAGCGCCGCTTTCATACCGTGCACCACCGCCTCGCCATGTAAAAATGCTGTATAACTCGTTGCCGCTTCAATAGCGTGGCCGATAGTATGGCCAAAATTGAGGATGGCGCGCAATCCAGATTCAGTTTCATCCTGTGCGACGACAGCCGCCTTTATTTCACAGCTTCGACAGAGCGCCCGCTCAAGCAACGCCGCATCCTTGAGCGATAAAAGTGAATCCAGATTATTTGAGATGAGGTTGTAAAATTCACGATCGTAAATGTAGCCATATTTGATGATTTCCGCCGCACCGGCACGGATTTCCCGCTCCGGCAGCGTTGCCAGAACCTCGGGATCGATGAGCACAAATTTGGGCTGATAAAAAGCACCAATGAGATTTTTACCCAGCGGGTGGTTAATGCCAACCTTCCCTCCCACACTGCTGTCGACTTGTGCCAGGACAGATGTTGGAATCTGCACCAAAGCGATACCGCGCATAAAAGTGGCAGCGACAAAACCGGCGAGATCGCCGACAACTCCCCCTCCCAATGCGATGACGACCGATTGCCGAGTCGCCTGGTTTTCGAGCAATCGGGTATATAAAAAATGAGCGTACTCTAAAGATTTTGATCCTTCGCCTGCCGGTACAAAAAACAGAGCAGCATGCAAGCCGGCATCCCGCATTGAAGCGAGCACCGACTCACCATACAATTGACGGACATTCTCATCAGTTATTATATAAAAACTTTCATTCGCAGCCAGCTTTTTGAGATAATCGGGAAGAAGCGCCAGGAGCCCCTTCTCAACATAAATCGGGTAGCGGCGCTCGCCAAGTTCTACAAAGACTGTCTTCATAGCTGTTCCAACAGCGTTTCAAAAATGTGATTGATAAAATCCTGAATGGACCTATCGTTTGTACTTTCGAACTGAAATTGAGCGCGGTCATAATACGGTTGTCGTTCTTGCAGCATTTTTTTTATCTTTTGTTGGCGCTCGGAGTGTGAGAGAGCGGCCATCAACGGACGATCTTCATTTCGGCCAATACGCTCGGCCAACAACTCTACCGGTGCGGCGAGACATATGGTCACGCCGGACGAATTGAGAAATTCCCAATTCACATCTCGAATGACGGCGCCACCGCCGAGGGCAATGACATTGTTTTTCAAGTGTGACACCTCTTTAATCACATCCGTCTCTAATTGACGAAAGACCTTTTCGCCATCATGAGCAAAAATTTGGCCGATCTT
The DNA here is from genome assembly GCA_016928775.1 of Candidatus Zhuqueibacterota bacterium. Lineage (GTDB taxonomy): Bacteria > Zhuqueibacterota > Zhuqueibacteria > Residuimicrobiales > Krinioviventaceae > Kriniovivens. Next base: position 142,494 of record JAFGKD010000086.1, read on the forward strand.
TTTGCCAGCTCTTTCTTCGATCAAGTCGTCCGTATCGAGAAAAGGCCAACCCAGCATATTGGCAAATGCTCTGCCAACACGTGACTTGCCCGAGCCCATAAAGCCTAAAAAATAGATATTTTTACCACTCCAGGGGAGCATCGGGTAATCCAACAAATCGTTCTTTCATTTCAGAGACCGAATCACCACCAATTTTATCCACCAGAGCATTCGCAAGCACCAGCGACAACATCGCTTCAGCCACCACGACCGCCGCTGGTACGGCGCACACATCGGCGCGCTCGTAGTGGGCATCTTTGGCTTTTTTGGTTTCCACATCGACTGAGCGAAGCGGTGACGGCATGGTCGGGAGCGGCTTCATGGCGACGCGCACAACGATCGGCTCGCCATTGGTCATGCCGCCTTCGATGCCGCCGGCGTGATTTCGGTTGCGATAAAAACCTGTGTTCTCATCGTAAAATATCTCGTCGTGCACCTGACTGCCGAACACTTGTGCAACACCACGTCCCAGGCCGATCTCGACAGATTTCATGGCGTTAATGCTCATCATTGCGCAGGCAATGTGCGCATCGAGCTTGCGATCCCAATGGACATGACTGCCAAGTCCAACAGGCACACCTGTAGCGACGACCTCGTATAATCCACCTAATGAATCTCCCTTTTCTTTACCCTGATCAATCAACGCTATCATCTCTGTCTCTGACTCGGCATCGGCGCAGGCAACCTGTGAGTTTTCAGCTCGATCGAAAAAGAGAGCGATTTTTTCATGGGGAGTACGCCGAGTAAATTGTATCGCGGAAAAACGACTCGTCACCGAGCCAATTCGTGTCACATGCCCGTAAATCTTGATACCGAATTCGTCTAACAAGCGGCGGGCAACCGCACCGGCAGCAACACGCATGGTGGTTTCGCGCGCCGATGACCGTTCCAGAATATTCCGCAGATCATCAGTACGATATTTTACCATGCCGGCAAAATCGGCGTGGCCAGGACGCGGCATGTGCAGCTTGTCCACCGGTTGTTCCACGGATGAAACTGACATTTTGTGCGTCCAGTTGGGCCAGTCTTTATTGTAAATCAATAACGAAATCGGGCTGCCGAGCGTTTTCCCATAGCGGACACCGGCCACGATTTGGGCGCGATCCTTTTCAATCTGCATTCTCTCGCCGCGGCCATATCCACGCTGGCGACGCGTGAGCTGTTCGGCGATATAATCTTCGGACAATTCCAATCCCGCCGGTATACCCTCGATAATCGTATTCAACGCCTGTCCATGCGATTCACCGGCGGTCAAGAACCTGATTTTATTCATGAACTCCCAGTTGATTTCTCATTAATTTTTTCAGCTCATTTAATTGAGATGGCAATAGCGACAAATCCTGGCCAGTCCAAATTCTCAATGACTCAAGTCCTTGATAAATGAGCATATCCAAACCATTTTGCGTGGCTGCACCTCTCTCTTCGGCCAGGCGCAAGAATTTTGTTTGCGCCGGATTGTAGACCAAATCATAAAAAAAATGCTTTGTGCCAACAACATCATAGTTGTCAACAACACTCTTGTCTTCCAGGGGAAACATACCGACAGCAGTTGCATTGATGACGATATGAGTATGCTTGATGATCTCTTTCATCGGGGCGAATCCCTTAACCAGTGCGGACGCGTTTTTTAGTCCATATAATTTTTGCGCGCGCTCGGCAAGTTCAATGGCTTTTTGCGAGACAAGATCGGAGATCAGCAACTGATCGACCCCGAGTCTGGACAGGGCATAAGAAACTGATTTCGCCGCACCACCTGCGCCATACAAAAGAACAGAAGCGCCGCGAAAACGCGCCCGGTTTTCTCCCAGTGATTCAATGAATCCGTACGGATCCGTGACATAGGCACTTATTACACCGGCTTGATTCTTGAGCGTATTTGCCGCACCTAGAACTCTTACCTCTTCCGATTGTTCATCAACAAACGAACGTATTGCTTCTTTATGAGGAACCGTGACATTCAATCCTTTGATACCCATGGCACGCATGCCATTGATACACATCTGCAGTTTGGCTCCTTTGACACGAAAAGCTGTATAAACTGCATTGAGATGAAATTGTTCAATGAACCAATTTTGCATGACAGGTGACAGGCTGTGGGCGACAGGATCGCCAATCACCGCATACAGATTGGTCGATGCACTAATCACGCTGAATGAACTCCAAAATATCGTAAAAGCCTGGGAATGAAACGTCAACGCACTCGGCGTTTTGTATTGTGGTCTCGCCATCCGCCAACAACGCCGCGATGGAGAACGCCATGGCGATGCGATGATCGTCATAACTATCGACGACCGCACCTTTTAACGGGGTGGGGCCGGTGATGATGAGGCCATCGTCTTTCTCTCGCACTTTGGCGCCCATTTTTGTTAGATTTTTCGCCAATGCACTGAGACGATCTGATTCTTTAACGCGCAATTCGCCCGCATCTTTGATGGTCGTGATACCTTCGGCTTGTGTGGCGGCAACGGCTAAAATTGGTATTTCATCGATGATACGCGGTATCATAGCCCCACCAAGTGTTGTTGCATTCAAAGTCGAGGAACGAATGGTGATCCTGGCGCGTGCTTCATGGTTGATTTCAACCTGATCATTCAGTTGGAAATTGGCGCCCATGGAGGTCAAGGCATCCAGAATGCCGGTGCGCGACAGATTTACGCCAACATTTTCCAAAACCAGGGTGGAATTCGGCACAAGCGCGCCAGCAACCAAAAAAAACGCCGCCGCCGAGATATCTGCCGGAACATTGATGTCAGATGCGTTGAGTTTTGTCGGCCCAACAACCGCGGCCATGGCTCCTGACGATCGAATATTTGCTCCCATCTCCTGGAGTAAAAGTTCAGTATGATCTCGCGAATGGTACGGTTCTGTTACTCTGGTAACGCCGCGGGCAAACAAGCCAGCCAACATAATACACGATTTGACCTGTGCGCTGGCGATAGGCGAGGCAAAATCAATAGGGCGCAGGGGAGCGCCGTGGATCGTCAAGGGTGCTTTATAGTCATGACTATCAACTCGCGCACCCATCGCTTCAAGCGGTTCGATGATGCGCCGCATGGGACGGTTACGCAGGGATTCGTCTCCGGTTATTGTCGAGGTAAATTTTTGTGCCGCCAGGACACCGGCTAACAAGCGAATTGTGGTTCCGGAATTGCCGGCGTCCAGCGCCTTTTTCGGCGCCTGCAGTCCGTTCATGCCGACGCCATGGACAATCACGCCCGCTTTTGCGTTGTTAATCTTTACGCCGAGTCTTTTCAAGCAGGTCAATGTGCGCTGTACATCCTGCGCAGCAGATAATCCAGTGACACGACATGCTCCGTCAGATATAGCGCTGAGGATCAGGGCACGATGTGAAATCGATTTATCACCGGGTAATGGAACATCGCCATGCAGCGAAGCTACTGGTTGCAAAACTTTGGTTGACATGTTATCCTCGTTTTCGACAGTCGAAGCCTTCGGCGCGCAAGAGATCGATAGCATTTACCTGATCGTCCTCGGATGCAAAAGCCAGCCTGAAGGTACCTCCCTCATTTTCACGAATTTTTAAAACTTCCATATCTTTGATATTGATTCTATTCTCGGCTAATATGGTAGAAATTGCAGCAATGACACCCGGCCGATCCACGGCGGTCACTGAAATCTCGAATTGCGGATTCAAAAATCCTTTTGTATCTGTCGGTATGGAAAGCCGATTTTTTGCAGCTTTGGCAAAATACCGCTCCAACTCTTTTTCATTGGTCAATAAATCGCGCAGACATATCAATTCCTGGATATAAAAATCGATAAAAGAGTGGATCATGTCTGAATTGGTGCTGCAAATTGACTCCCAGATTCCAAATGGACTGGATGCGATTCGAGTCATATCGCGAAAGCCACCGGCCGCCATTTTCAAAAAGTAGGGACTCTCTTCATTCTTATCCGCCGCCAGATTCATCAAGGCTAATGCAGCCATTTGTGGCAAATGACTGACCGCAGCAGCGATCTCATCATGCAATCGCGGCTGCATGATCAGCACATTGGCGCCAATCAGTTCAAGCATCTCAACCAAAGCCTTCACCCTGGGTTGTGCCACCGGCTTGTTTGGCGTGAGCACCCAGGTGGCGTTCTCGAATAAAAAGTGGTCCGCCGCGCCAACACCTTTAAATTCTGATCCAGCCATAGGGTGACCGCCAATAAAATCACAATGGCCGGGCAAGTGACGATTGGCCGCCTCAACAATATGCCGCTTTATGCTGCCGGCGTCGGTGATGAGCGCGCCAGGTTTGATATAGGCACCAAGCTCTTGCAACTGATTTAAAATGATATGAATTGGCGCGCACAAAAACACCACATCCGCATCCTCAACACCCTCTTTGAACTGATCGCGTGTAAATCCGGCATCTATAGCACCGCGCTGAAATGCAACGTCAAGATTACCTGGTCGATCAACGCCGACTATTTTCGCCGTATAGCCTCTACTCTTGAGCGCCAATCCAAAAGAGCCGCCAATGAGTCCAACTCCGACGACACTGATTGTCTTGAAGCCGCTGAATTTTGTCATCACATCTCCTTTAATCAATTTTGCGTCCGATAGCCCACGCGATCATCCGCACTTCCTCCATTAGTCTGGCAAATTGTTGCGGATACAGCGATTGAGGACCATCGGACAGGGCGTGATCCGGATCATGATGCACTTCAATTGCGAGGCCATCGGCGCCGGCGGCAACCGCAGCGCGGGCCATGGGAGCGACTTTATCTCGAAGACCAGTCCCGTGACTGGGATCGGCGATGATCGGCAGATGGCTTAGTTTTTTGACAACCGGTATCGCTGAGATATCGAGGGTATTTCGCGTGTAAACTTCGAACGTGCGAATGCCACGTTCACACAAAATCACCTGGTAGTTGCCACCGGCCATGATGTATTCAGCAGCCATCAGCAGCTCTTCAATGCGCGCGGACATGCCGCGTTTGAGCAGCACCGGTTTACGAATTTTACCTAACTCTGTGAGTAGTGGAAAGTTTTGCATATTGCGCGCGCCGACCTGAAGAATATCGGCATATTCCATCACAATATCAAGATGCTTTTCGCGCATCACCTCGGTCACGGTTGGAATGTTAAACTCTTTGCCAGCGGTTTGCATGATTTTTAGGCCTTCCTCGCCGAGTCCCTGAAAGGCATACGGCGACGTTCGCGGCTTGTACGCGCCGCCGCGCAAGACTTTAGCGCCAGCATCTTTTACGGCTTTGGCAATGGCAAATAGCTGTTCTTCACTCTCTACCGAGCATGGTCCAGCAATCACCGTGACTTGATCGCCGCCAAATATCGCATCACCGACTTTGATGATCGTATCATCTGCGTGAAATGTCCGGCCAGCCAGTTTGTAAGGCTCGGATATCCGATGCACTTCAAAAACACCATCCATGATCTCAAATTCGCGCCGGTCAACCGTGCTGACATCACCGATAGCACCCAATATGGTGCGCTGGACACCCACAACTTTATGCACATCTAAACCAAACTCGTACAACCTGGCCGATACTTTTTCAATTTGTTCGTCGGTTGCGTTTTCTCGCATTACGATTACCACTATCACACCTCTCTTTACCTGTCTTACCTTTGAATTGCAGTGATTTGCACCGCTGAATTAGACATCTTCAAATGACTGATATAAATGCTGCAAGTTTTTTGACGCTGAAATAATGGCTGAATAAATCTCATGGATGTGCTGCTCTCGAAGCGGACCGCGATTTATTTTATTCAATCTGTTAAATATTTCCTGTTCTCGTGTTGACGCTAACACTCGAATTCGATTGTCAAATTTTTCCCGCGCAATCTTGAGCGCAATCATCGCTCGCTTGTTAAGTAATTCAAGCAGTTGATCGTCAATCGCATCGATCTTTTGTCGGTATTCTGACAAATTCATTCTACCATCCTGTTATAAACAAAAAAGCCCACTCTTTGTCAAAACAGTGGGCGGTTTTAGCAGCTTATAAGCTCCTGGATTCTGCTAACGCCTCCCGCTATGGATAGCAAAAAAATAAAAAATATTGTTATAAAAGAGGTTCATGCTCGCATTAACTGCTCATATATGGTGTGACTTTTTAACGAATCAATATAACGAGAATTTTCATCAATTATCAAGTATTTTTTCAATAATGAGATTCAAACGTTTGATTATGCTGAAATATTCCGAATCCGCGTAAAATCAAAAGTTATTTTTTATTGTTGGCTTTCCCGGCTTTGCCATTGCAAAAATTCAGTAACGCATTCATATCACAAGACAGGATTGCAAGATGAACTTAGTCATTGGGCGGTGAAAAAATCACCGCATAATCATCAACTTCTGCGACTTGTACCTCTTCCACCTTTATGTCAATTCGTTCGGAAATAAAATCGTATAAATATTTTGCAATGTTTTCTGAGGTTGGATTGAGCCGGTCGAACGGCGGCACATCGTTTAAAACACGGTGATCAAATTGATCGACGCATGCGTCAATATGACGTTTCAGCTCAACGAGATCGACGACCATGCCGTTATCGTCAACATCTTTGGCAGCCACCGTAACCTTTACCGTCCAGTTGTGCCCATGAATGCGCGCGCATGCGCCGGGATAATCGACCAAACGATGCGCTGCTGAAAATTTTGACGTAATGACAAGTTTGTACATACTGATTCTCTTGCAAAACTGATTATTGAAAAAAAACCAAAAGATGCCTCGAAATATTCCAGCTCGCACAGAAAAAGCTTTCGTGCAGGGGAATTCGCGCAATTGAAACGCTGCTCGAAGCAATTCTCTATATCCTATCTCGTTACTCTAAAAGTGTCATCTTGCGAACCTGGCGAGCTTTTCCAGACTTTAATTGATATATATACACACCACTCGGTACCATACACCCTGTCGCATCCCGACCATCCCAGACAACAGTATACATGCCAGGGAGTTTGGCCTCATTTACCAAACATCGAATGAGATGACCATTGGTATCGTAAATCGACAATTGGACATCGGAAGAGTGTGACAGAACATATCGGATTGTGGTTTGCGGATTAAAAGGATTCGGATAGTTTTGTAAAAGTGAAAAATCTGTTGGCATATTGTCTCTTTCAACGGCGATTGCTGTCGTTGCGGTGACCATCTCACTCATCTCGCTCGTGCCGTTCAATTTGACAATCTCCAATCGATAAGAGCATATACCTCGTGTTCGAGTGCTATCGATATACTGATACGCTGCGCCCGCATAAGATGAGCCGGTAGATCGAATCAGGCAGTCATTCATTCGCTTGAAATCATCGCCCTGTTCATCGCGGCGCACAATATTGAAGCCAGCCAGATCAACCTCCGATTGTGTGGTCCAGGAAAGCAAAACTTTATCCTGGTGCATTATCGCTGTAAATTGCTGCAATTCGACCGCGATCGGTGGATTTTCAACTGTGTAACTGTAATTGTCCTGTGCGGGCGCATCGGGATTACGAACCCATTGACCCAATGGATTACGGTACGTGTTATTTGTTTTGAGATAGGCACTCACCGTACCATCGTTTACCTGGATGCGATACCAGACAGTTGTGCCAGTGGGTTGCGGCTGTATCGTCGCACGCCACAAATCATACGTGCGTGACGGCTGACCATGGAACGATGTCGTCACGTTTTTCACCCACGACATCGATAGATAAGTATCTGAACCTCCCGTTGAATAGATCACATTCGCGCTCGTCAGGTCCCCCCAGTCGCACAAAACAGAGATCGTTACCGCGGTAAAGGAGTAGACTTTGCCCGTCTGATCGACTGAACGAAAGGTATATTCTTCAAATGGCACGAACTCTTGCGCCGCCTCATAGTTCTGCGGATCGTTATGATAGAGGTAGTCCCATAATATATTGTCTTCTCCACACGTTCGCTCACCTGCGATCAAAAGAAATCCTATACATGCACAATAAAATCGTCGAAAAAAAATCGCTTTCATATTCTTCTCTCCTCTATTCATGAAATGATCTGATAAATATTCGCCGCACAAGAATATACATTCGGGGTGACTAAAATGCAAGAGAGCGAGTGGGAAAATTCTGTGGAATCGCCGAGTGCGTTAGCCTTCCGGCGCACTGATCTGTTTTTCATACACCCGATATGTTCGTACCTTTTGCATACCAAGCTTGAGCACAGCATCCTTCATGGCGAAATTATCCTCAAGAATATAGTTGGCTTCGACATATACATCTTGTTTATGCAGTATTTCATAGATAGTGAGATATAAGAGAGAATCGATGCCGCGTCTTTGATATTCAGGTACCACACCCAGGGCCCAGAAGCGAAACTCACTGATCTTTTTCAAGCGCGTCATAAGCCGCAAGAGTCCGAAAGGAAAAAGTCGACCTTTTAAATCTTTCATGGCCGTGTAAATTTCTGGAAGAACGATCAGAAATGCGATCGGCTCTCCCTGTGCTTCGATGATCAAAATCAAATCCGGGCGGACAATAGTTTTTAGATCGCGCGCAATTTTTTCCGCTTCATCCAGACTGACCGGTGCAACGCCCCAATTACCGGCAACCGAGCGATTGTTTAAATCGAGAATGATGCGGACATCATCAACCAGTTTATTCATTCGAATGGACCGTACTGTGAGATGATATTTTTGTATCAGTCGTTCCTTGTGACGTTTAAAACGCTCGGGAATTTCGTAATCAGCCACATGTGCACCGTAAACATCGAGATCTTTCGCTTTGACGAAACCACAATTCACAACAAGATCGTTGTAATAGGGCGGATTAAACGGCGCCATAATTCGTGATGAAAAATTGAATCCATCGCACACAAATCCCCAATTCTGTGATTCAAAGTTGATGGGACCACGAATACTTTTGCAGCCGTGCTCGCTCAGCCATTTCTCACAGGTTGCCAACAGCGCCTTGGCTACACGATCATCATACACGCATTCGAATGAACCAAAGAATCCGGTTTCTTCCTGCCAATAGTCGTTGTAATGGTCATCAATATAAACTGCTGCCCGAGCCAGGCACGTATCGTCCTGCTTGACGATATAAAGCTGATGAGGACATTTTTGCAGCACAATATTTTTCGAGCGCGTGAACATTTTTTTTTGTTCGAGTCTTAACGGCGGCGTCCACAGCGGATTTTCACCATAGATCTGATACGGCAAAGTGATGAATTGACGGAGAAGCTTTGGCGTGTGAACTGGAATTATTTGCATGCCAATTTAACCTCGTAACAGTGTGTGCTTGCAGTTCTTTGTTCCCACATAAAATCTATCCTTGCTTTAGACAAGTAGAAAAAAGCTCTGGAGAATGTCGAAAAAAGTCAAAACAGCACTCCAACAAGGGGTTGCTGAACGTCGCAAAAATAAATATAATAGTCTATTTCAATGTGAGTTACGACAAACTTGTTATTCGATCGGCGATCCTTTGTTAGGGCGTATTTCAGGTTTTTAGTCAGTCTCCTGAGGTTAACTCTCCCGCCGTCACCCCCCATTGAGATAATCCTCATCGTCTTTTTTCCAAAAGACATATCGAATAAATACTTTATTTCGATAGACTTGAGAATTACCATTTCTATCCACCACAAGGGGATTTTCCTCGACATAGAGGTAAAGAAGCTTGTCACTGTCTTCTTCGCTCAAGGCGCGGGAGATATCGATTTCAAAATCACGGGTGAGCAGATCGCCATCGCGCGCCGGTCTAACCCGAAACGGTCCATATCGTCTACGAAAAAACTGGTACACATCTTCGAAATCATCAAAAGTCTCAACGACAAACACCTCAGCATCGCTGCCATATTCCTCCATATCAAGCAGTGCGACATCCTCTTTGAGAGTTCCCTCATAAAAAAAACGGCCAACCCGTTGTTCAAGCATTTCAGAGGAGCGATTTTCGCTCAATTGGACATCGACGGATATGGGATAGCGAATCATGTACAAATCGATGCGCGTCGGCCAAAATTCATGGTGAATGCGACCGATCTCGACGGGATAAATTTCAATTCGCGTCGCCGGTATATTGTTGATTTCGGAAAAGGTATAAGTAAACCTCTCGCCTATTTTCTGAAAACGCTTGCCACATAAATTAGCATAATGCGAGACAACTTTTCGCGGCTTGTCTAATGTGATGCAACTTGTTACCTTTCGGAACCGTGCTTTGGGAAATTGAATCGCTGATTGTTCGGCAATAATCGCGGTAAATTGTTCATCTATTTCACCATATGGATAGATAAATTCATCAAAAGTCGCCTCTTTAAAAAAAATCTGCATTTGTTGTGCGAAATTTTGTCGATGAATTGACAAAAACAAAAAAGCAATGAGCATAAAAAAGGGGAAATTAAATTGCTGTTTCATGTTGTCATTCCCGTTTTTGCAAGCTGCCATGAAAAGCACGACCGTTTATTGGTATGACAAGTTGGCCCACTCGGTTGCGCCTTGATCAGTATGGCATCACCATCGCAGTCAAGGTACAAATCGACGAGGTGCAAAAAATTACCGGATGTTTCACCTTTTGTCCAGTATGTTTGTCGCGAGCGACTCCAAAATGTTACTTTTTTCTTTTCAAGGGTCATTTTAATACTTTGTTTATTCATATAGCCGAGCATAAGAACGGTATTATCGTTCACGTCCTGGACAACGGTGGCAACCAAACCCTTTTCGTCAAATGTAATGCGATTCAGCCATTCTTTCAAGTCCATTTTCTCAATTTCTGACATGAATGTTCTTCTCCATTAAAAAGTCTTTAACATTCTGTATTGAATTTTCCCGATAATGAAAAATCGAAGCTGCCAGCGCGGCGTCGGCGGCGCCTTCCTTGAAAACTTTTTCGAAATGTTCAACACTCCCGCAACCACCGGAGGCAATAACTGGAATAGTGACAGCTTTTGAAATCGTACGCGTCAATTCGATATCAAAGCCGAGCTTGGTGCCGTCGCGATCCATGGAGGTCAGCAATATCTCACCGGCACCATATTCCTGAACGAGCTGCGCCCATGCCAACGCATCACGGTCAACCGGCTCGCGGCCACCGTAGATGTAAACTTGCCACGTGCCTGGAGCGTTTTTTTTTGCATCAATGGCCACAACGGTTGCCTGGGCACCAAATCGATCCGAACAATCCCTGATCAAATCGGGATTCAGCACCGCCGCCGTGTTAATGGTGATCTTGTCAGCCCCGCTCTTGAGCAAGAGTTGCGCATCAGCCGCTGTGCGAACTCCACCACCAACGGTGAGTGGCATAAACACCTGCTCCGATGTGCGTCGTACAACCTCTAACATAATATCACGTTTTTCATAAGAAGCCGTGATGTCCAGATAAACCAGCTCATCGGCACCCTGCGCATCGTAATAACGCGCCTGCTCCACCGGGTCACCGGCATCCACAAGGTTTAAAAAATTGATGCCCTTGACGACGCGACCGTCTTTGACGTCCAGACAAGGGATAATCCGTTTTGCTAACATAGTGTCTCTTTATGTTACGTCCAATATCCGTCAGCTCGCAAGATACTTGGCAACGTCCTGCGCACATCAAACCGAACTGAATCGGCGGTTCAACTCACCCAAATCAAGGGTGCCTTCATACAATGCCGTACCAATAATCGCCCCTTCGATGCGCGGATTATTCAAAGCACGCAGCTGTTCAAAATGGTCAATCGAAGAAAAACCACCGGAGGCGATGACCAATAAATCTGATTCTTTCGCTATAAAGTCAGTATTTTTGAGGTTTGGACCACACTGTTCGCCATCGCGGTGCACATCGGTATATATAATTCGCTTAACGCCATACTCCTTCATTTTTAACGCCAATGCTAAAAGGCTGATATCCGTTTGTTCTTCCCAGCCTCGAATAACGACTTTATTATCGCGCCCATCGATGCCGATGACAATTTTGTCAGCACCGAATGTTAGGATGGATTCTTTGACCACATCGGGATTCTCGAGCGCGGCTGTACCGATGATAACGCGTGCCACACCAATATCCAGCCAACGTCGAACATCCTCAATGGTTCGTATGCCACCGCCTAGTTCAATTGGAATATCAATCAAATCGACAATCTGTTGTAAAATCCCGACATTTTTATGAGCCCGGCCAAATGCGCCGTCCAGATTCACAACATGAATCATTTCAGCACCCAATGCGTGCCATTTGACTCCCATCTCGATCGGATTGTCGCTGTAGACTTTTTTCGTCTTTTCCGCACCCTGCTTCAACCGCACAGCCTGGCCGTCAAGTAAATCAATTGCGGGCAGAACAAGCATATCCATTATGTCCTTGTTTTTATCATCCACATAACACGATCGTCATGATCACACATTCTGCGCCTTTGTGCGAGAAACATTCTATAAATCGACAAAATTTTGCAGAACACGCAGCCCATGCCGCTGCGATTTTTCCGGATGGAACTGCACACCTAAAATATTATTATGGCGAATAGCCACGGCGATCCGACCAAAATAATCGGTCTCACCCACGACAATGGAGCGATCAAGCGGCTCAATAAAAAAAGAATGCGCGAAATAGAAATAGCTGCCCGGCGGGATTCCCTTCCACAAGGGATTGTCGCCGATCGGCAGTAACTCATTCCAGCCCAGGTGCGGCACCTTGATATCTCTGGGGAATCGCCGTACAACACCTTTGAACAGCGATAATCCCGACACACCCGGATTTTCTTCGCTGGATTCAAAAAAAAGTTGCATTCCCAAACATATGCCGAGAAAGGGTTTGCCGGATTTAATAAATTCATTTATCGGTTCGACAAAGCCATATTTTTCAAGAGATTCCTTTGCTTTGCCAAAGGCGCCAACACCGGGAAAAATCACTTTATCGGCATTTTTTAAATCATCCGGGCGAGAGGTGACCAGCACATGTGCGCCACAATTCTCCAACGCTTTTTGTACACTGCGTAAATTTCCGGCTTGATAATCTATGATGTATATCAAACCAATACTCCCTTGGTTGATGGAATGCCATGTTCGTTCTCATCCACAGACAACGCCATTCTGAGCGCCCGAGCCGTCGCTTTCATCATCGCCTCCATGGCGTGATGCTGGTTGCGACCGTTGAGGAGTTCAACGTGCAAGGTTATTTTAGCGTTCATCGCAAAAGCACGCAAAAATTCTACAAACAACTCACCGTCAAAGTCGCCTACGCGCGAGAGCGGCAGCGGGCATGTGAAATGCAAGAACGGTCGTCCCGACACATCGACAACTGCCCGGGCTAACGCTTCATCCAGCGGACAATAGGCATGGCCAAAACGCGCGATACCATGAGCATTGCCGACGGCTTGCAACAATGCGGCCCCTAATCCTATTCCAACGTCCTCAACAGTGTGGTGACCATCAATGAACAAATCTCCTTCGGCTTTTACGTGCACATCAAATCCGGCGTGTTTTTGTAGCGCATCCAGCATGTGATCAAAAAAGCCGATCCCGGTATGAATCGAGCTGTTACCAGCACCGTCAATGTTCAACTCGATAGTGATCCGGGTCTCTTTTGTTGAACGTTCAATTTTAGCGTAGCGTGCCATTATGTGGCTCCTACATATTTGTGCATAATCTGCTCCAGCGTCTCGAGGAAAAAATCGTTTTCTTCTTTAAAGCCCATGGAGACGCGCTGGTGCCCGGCTAATAACGGATAACTGCTCACATCCCGTACCAAAATGCCATATTCCTTCAAGATGTGAAAGAGGTCGAGATCATTCGGACCCTTGAACAAAATAAAATTGGCCGCGGATGGAAATGTGATAATGCCATCTATTCGGCACATCGCGGCAGCAACTCGATCACGCTCCTGCTTTAAATAAGCAACCTGGGCTAACATTTCAGCTTCATTCTCCAACAAACGCTGCGCTACCAGTTCAGTGAACAGGTTGATGTTGTACGGGATATTAACCTTGCGAAGCTGTCTGGTCACTGACTCCTGCCCGACAAAATAACCAAATCGCAACCCGGCGAGACTAAATGCCTTTGAAAAGGTTCGAGAGATCAATAAATTGTCATACTTTTTGAGCAGGGGAATGGCGGAGTGCTCGCTAAATTCACCGTAGGCTTCATCGAAAAAAATGATGCCTTGCGATGCCCGGCAGAGCTGCTCGACGATTGCCAAATCAGTTTCACCGCCAGTTGGATTGTTGGGCGAGCAAACAAGGACTAATTTCGGCTGGTGTTTCGCGATAGCGTCTGTAACCTGTTCAACAGGATAGGGTGTACCGGGGGCCTGCAGGATGTTCACCGCTTTGGCGTCATAAATAGTCGTATACAAATCATATAACGAAAAAGTGGGTGGTGTTGAGATGACCACATCACCTGCAGCGATTGTTGCCGTGAGCAGCGTCTGAAACAGTTGATTTGAGCCGTTTCCCAGAACGATTTGTTCGGGACATACATTGTGCCGCTGCGCCAGTTTTTCCATTAATATCGGCGATTCGTTGAGAGGATACCTGTTCCACTCGAGAGATTTTATAGCTTCGGCTAATTCGTCCTTTAAATATTGCGGGACGTCAAACGGACTCTCGTTCTGATTCAATTTAACTTTATAGTCTCGCTGCGGTGGTGATGAATAGCCGTGCAATTCGAGAACAGATTGCTTGAAATAGTCTGGCATCTATTTTATCCTCTTGGCGATTGCTGAAGCGTGCGCCGCCAAACCTTCTGTTTTGGCAAAGGTTTGTATTTTTTCACCATGTTTTTCAAGTGCACTCTTTGTATAGGAAATGATGCTGCTCGCTTTGAGAAAATCCTGGGTACGCAGGGGCGAAAAAAAACGAGCCGAACCATTTGTTGGCAGCACATGATTGGGACCAGCCCAGTAATCGCCAACGGCCTCGGGTGAATAATGGCCGAGGAAAATAGCCCCGGCGTGCGTGATCTTGCCAAGGATGTCCCACGCATGCTCAACATGCAAACCAAGATGCTCCGGTGCCAGACGATTGCTGAGATCGATACAATCACTCATTGTGTTCACTTGAATAATGCCACCAAAGCTGTCAAGCGCCTGGTTGATAATGTCAGCGCGCGGCAATTCATTTGTTTGCTTGAGCACCTCATTTGCCGTGGCTTCGGCCAACTCGGACGAATTCGTCACCAGGATGGCTGACGCGAGCGGATCATGTTCTGCCTGGGCTAATAGATCCGCTGCAACATAAACGGGATTCGCTGTTTGATCCGCAATAATGAGCACCTCGCTGGGACCGGCAACCATGTCTATGCCGCACTGACCATAGAGCAATTTTTTAGCGGTAGCGACATAAATATTGCCGGGGCCAACAATCTTGTCGACGCGCGGCACTGATTCCGTGCCAAAAGCCATGGCGGCAACGCCGTGCGCCCCGCCGAGACGAAATACTGTTATAATTCCCAATTCGTATGCTGCCGCAAGAAGCGTCGCATTCATCCGTCCTTCGGCGTTGCATGGTGTTATCACAATGATGTCCCGTACACCGGCAACTTGAGCGGGAACAACTCCCATCAACAACGAGGAGGGATAAGCCGCCAAACCGCCGGGCACATACACGCCAACCCGTTCCAACGGCGTAAATCGTAGACCGAGTAAAACACCATCCTCTTCCCAGGCTAAATGCGATTGCGGCAGATCCTTTTCGTGAAAAGACCGAATATTGTGAGCCGACTCCCGGAGAATTCCCAAAAGCTCTGGCGTCAATTCAGCATGTGCCCTGCGCAACTCCTCAAGCGGTACCTCCAATGGATAGTTGCTGTAATCCACTTTATCAAATTTTGCGCCATACTCCAGGAGCGCTTTGTCACCGTTTTGACGAACATTTCTCAGGATATCACGAACGCTGCGCTCAACATCCAGCGAGACTTCGCTGCGACGCGACGCAAAACGCTGGAGGAAAACGTTTATCTCAGAGCCCTGATATATTTTCATGCTTTTATTTTTCCTTGCTGCTTATTCGGTAGATGTACCAGACTAATGAATCACCTTATTCAACGGGTATTCGATGATATCCTGCGCACCGGCGCGTTTCAAGGCCGGGATCAGATCGCGCACCTGCGTCTCATCGGTTATTATTTCCACGGCCATCCAGTCGCTGCCATAAAGAGGGGATATGGTCGGTTTTTTCATAGCGGGGAGTTGCTGCATGATGCTCTCCAGTTTTTCTTTTGGCACATTCATTTTTAATCCAACCTTCCCTTCGGAATGAATGGCTGCTTGTAACATCAAATTAAAATTCTCGATTTTTTCGCGTTTTTTGGCATCGTGCCAGCTCTCCTTGTTGGCGATAAGCATGGTACGGGATTCCAGGATTGTCTCGACGATGCGCAGATTATTTGCCTTGAGCGAACTTCCCGTTTCCGTCACTTCAACAATGGCATCCACAAGCGTCGGCGCTTTTACTTCTGTCGCACCCCAGGAAAATTCTACCTCGGCTTTAACTCCATTTTTTTTGAGCCAGTCCGTCGTTAAATTGACGATTTCAGTTGCCACACGCTTGCCCTGCAGATCTTTGACGCTCTGAATGCTCGAATCATTGGGTACTGCCAAGACCCAGCGTACCGGACGCATTGTTGATTTTGAATAGGTCAAAGAAGCGACCTCCACCACATCGGCGCGGTTCTCCAGAATCCAGTCTTTGCCGGTTAATCCGACATCAAAAACGCCATCTTCGACATAGCGGGCAATTTCCTGCGCGCGAATGAGTATCGCCTGGATTCTATCATCCTCTATGGATGGAAAGTAGGAGCGACTACTGACATGAAAGTGGTAACCTGCTTTCGCCAAAAGTCGAAATGTGGATTCTTGCAAACTTCCTTTGGGCAGGCCGATTTTTAAAACATTGTTTGCGATATTGTGTAGATTTGTCATGTATTTTCCTCAATCAGAGCGATGTCAAAAAAAAAGCCTTCCGGTATTCGGAAGGCTTGCTTAAAATCTCTTTGACATGCAGGTTACCAACCTCCCGAAATTGAGCTCTTTAAATTATGATGATGTGTGGTTTGATAACGTTGCATACTGTCTTTCTTTGGTTTTGAAAAGATACGGCGCATCAGCAAAAAAAGCAAGTTTTAATTTGCCTTGTGGAACATTTCCGCTGCCAGGTTTATCCCGCCGACAAAACCGGCATCATTGCCGAGTTGCGCTTTTGCGACTTTGAGCCCTCTTAACGCCGGTTTCATCGCTCGTTCCTCAATAGCATGTTGAATTCGTGCGATAAAATCTTCGCCCGCATCCGCTACACCGCCGCCAACGACAAGAATCTCGGGATTAAAAATATTGATCAGACTGGCAAAGCCGGTGCCGAGATAGCCAAGCGTCTTGTCAATAGCCTCATTGGCTTCGGGCTCACCTTTTTCAGCATTTTGAAAAACGGTAAAGGTTGAAATATTGTCCGGAACCGGCTTGCCGCTCTCCATCATCTTGCTGATATAATGGCGCACCATTGCCGGGGCAGAAGCATATTTTTCAAAACAACCGCGGCCGCCGCAGTTGCATGGCAGGCCGTCGTGTACAATCATCATATGGCCGATTTCAGAACCAGCATAGTGGCTACCTCGATAGATTTCACCCCCGATAAGAATGCCGCCGCCAATGCCGGTGCCGAGCGTTGCGCAAATCACGTTCTGAAATCCCCGCGCCGCACCCTGGCGCGACTCGGCCAATGCCATAATATTGGCATCATTATCAACCCACACCGGGATACTCACCTCTTTTTCAACGGTCCCGCGGATATCAGCATTTGCCCAGTTGGCAATATTGGGTGTGGTGCCGATGAGGCGTCCCCTCTCAAAGTCAATAGCGCCGGGGCTGCCGAGGCCAATGCCTTTCAAGTCACCATTTCGTCTTTTTGCTTCTTTTTCCAGCTCTCGAATCGCGTCAAATATAACCTGAAAAACCTTATCCCCTGCTTCATCGGCTCGACTCGGCTTTTTGTCTCTTTTTAAAATCACCCCATCAGCAGTGCCGATAGCATATTTTAAAAAGCTGCCGCCCAAATCGAGGCCGGCGAAAAATTCCGTTGCCATTGGGACCTTCTCCGGTTCAGTGAATCATTTTTAGGATTTAAAATTTGAAAATTTACACAATTTTCACTAAAATTCAAGGATTTACTTTCAATCAGTTCGATAATTCACGGCACACTCGTTCATAGGTTTCCAGCGTTCCGATGTCAATCGCTGGCTCGTGCAGGATAAAAACATGAATTGGAACGCGGGGAAACAGCCACTTTATAAAATATCCGGGCGCGTCCGGATTATTGTGGTCATTGAGATAGTTTTTATACAGTGATATGTTTTTACGTTTGTGAAGATAAAAAGCGGGACAGACATAGTTTGATTGGGGATAAAGTGGCTTTTCTTCAAATCCGATGACTCGAAGGTTCGTGTCAAACTGCACCACACCGCGCGTTTTGAGCCGCTCAGGATCATCCAGTTCCTGGGCGAGAATAACGTCACCATTTTTTTGATAAAAATAATCAACAAGATCAGCCATATCGAATCGAAAAATATTGTCACCGGCAGCGACGATCAGGTCGTCATCCACATTTTCTTGCTGCAATACAAATTGAATATCAGCGATGGCGCCGAGTCGTGTTTCATTGCTGGTTGTCCCGTCATTGACAATCACAATCTCGAAAGGATAGGGATTGCTGGCACATTGTAATTCATCAGCCCATTGACTAAAAACGGAAACAAATCTGGCATTTGTCACAACAAAAACTCGATCCAGTTGCAATACTGCACGGAAGCTCTCTAACAAATATTCGATAATTGTCCTGTCACCTATTTTTAACAGCGGCTTGGGCTTGTCCCTGGTGAGCGGATAAAGCCTGGTCGCGTACCCGGCTGCGAGGATAATGGCTTTCATATTCAGAAGGTCAATTCAAACAGTGAATCTCTGACATGCGTTATGATCACTTTCTGGCCAAAGTGAGGCCGAAAGACTTCGGGATGCTTGGCAAGATCAATATGGTATTCCGTCCCGGGTCGACTAGTTCCCTGATTCCAGACCTCTATTAGACTGACCTCGGTATCGATTCTTTTATCCCCAATTTTCAGGGTAAATGTTTTGCCCGGCTTGGGAAACACTTTGAGACTGTCTTTCACCACCAGAATATAACGCTTGAGCGCTTCCTCTCCGGATAATTTTCGAACGTACTTGCTTTGAGCATCGGCCATGATACCCTCCTTATTCTGTCAAGCGAAATGATGTTCGTAAACACGATCCTTTGAATTTTTATGATATTTCTTCGCAAACACGTGTTGAATCGCTTCAATAGTCGTCGGTTGCTGGCGTAAGGTTTCATCGACAACTGGTGCATCGGTCCAAGCCAGAGTGGATAAATCGGCTCGATCGATATAGAGGACGCCGTTCAGATGATCAATCTCATGCTGAAACACGACCGCCAATAATCCATTAGCTTTTATTTCAAGATCATCCCAGTTTTGATCTTTGCCAGTGACAATCACTTTTTCAGAGCGCTCAACCTTTGCATTCAAACCAGGTAAACTCAAGCACCCCTCATAATCAGATTTCACTGCTTCGCTGTTAGCAATAATTTTGGGATTAAAAACCACATACTCATTTTCATGATCTGAACAGACGATCAGACGTTTGGACACGTTCACTTGCGGAGCAGCCAAACCAACGCCATCTTCCTCGTACATGGTTTCAAGCATATCGTCAATAAAGTGTGCGTCCACTTCTTCTTTTGTATAAGGCTCTGCCACCTTTCTGAGTGTAGGGTGGCCATATTTGATTACATCCAGTAGCGCCATTTTCAAACATTCCTGTTTATTATTTTTTTGCTTGCGCATCGTGACAACGCGCATCAACTACAACCTCCATAGCGATTCAAAAAATCCAAAAAACTGAGGTCGTCTTTTTCCGGACATTCCGGTATAATTTTTCACGGCTCATTCGATCGAGTTGAACTGTAGATCCGCATGATAAGAGCTGCGCACCAGCGGTCCGGACTCTATATGATCAAATCCCATCTCCAGACCTTTTCTTTTCAATTCGCCAAACTCTTTCGGCGCCAGGTAACATTGTACCGGCATATGTTTTTTCGACGGCTGCAAATATTGCCCAATAGTCAGCATTGTGCAGTGGTGATCGAGCAGATTGTACATCACCTCTATGATTTCATGAAATGACTCACCCAATCCAACCATAAGGCCTGATTTGCTGCGCGCCCCCATATGAAATGCCCGCTCCAACAACTGCAGAGATCGTCGATAGTCCGCTTGTGGACGCGCCTGCGGATAGAGTCGCGGTACTGTCTCGATATTGTGATTGAGCACGTCCGGGTGCTCATCCAGGACTGTTTGAAGTGACTGGTTCGATCCTAAAAAGTCAGGTATGAGCACCTCGACCTTGCATTGAGGACATCTCTCCCGAATCCGACGAATGGTCTCGGCGAAATAAGCGGCACCGCCATCGGCCAGATCATCTCGCGTTACCGAGGTGATCACAGCGTAATTTAACGCGAGTTTTTGCACCGCCTGCGCCACTCTTTCAGGCTCATTCGGATCGGGCGGTTCAACTGATCCATTTTTCACAGCGCAAAAGCGACAGTTTCGCGTACACCTGTCGCCCAAAATCATAAATGTCGCTGTCCGACGACTCCAACATTCGCCAATATTGGGGCAATGGGCACTCTCGCATACCGTGTGTAGCTTTGTATCGTTGACCAATTTCTTGACTTTGACAAAATTGGCGCCACCGGGAAGCTTCACTTTCAACCACGCTGGTTTACGGACCAGGATGCCACCTTCACCGTTCATTCGTCAGACCATTTCTCACCGGCAATCACGTATTTATGAAATGCAGCATTCGTCCACGGCATCTTTTCACGAAAAATGTCATCGATGACATGTGCAAATTGACGGATTTCGTACTGCGCGTGTTCTTCTGTTCGCAGTTTGATAAAATTCATCAAAGAGCGGCTGTTGATCGTCCAGTAAAATTGTGTGTAGAGAGATAATGGCAATACAATTCGTGCGTGCTCTTTTGCGACACCTCCTTCGAGCAGTTCCTGATACAGTTCATACGAAAGATTATAGTGCGCTTGTATCTTTTGACGCAACGTCTCATTCAGCTCGGCACTCAATTCATTGTACCGGTAATTTTTAGTCTTTTGCGTGCGCAATTGTTCGGGCAGGCAAAATTCTTCCACCATTTCTGTATAACGCCCGGATATTTCATTATAGCTGGCCATTCGATGCCGAAACCATTGTCGTGCCACAAAAATCGGGCATTTGATGTGAAATTTAAAAACCGAATGTTCAAACGGCGTCTCATGTCCATTGGCCATCAGGAAAAAAACCAACTTTTGGTCTCGCTCATCATTTGTTATCCCTTTGCCGAACGAGACGCGAGCCGACTGCACAACAGCCGAATCACCGCCCATAAAATCAACCAATCGTACAATACCATAATCGAGGACCTTGTATTGCTTCACGATGTCACTTCCTGTCTCAAATTATAAAGATACAAATACCTCATGCCAAGCTGTCCGCAATTTTAACACCAAACTCGAAACACGCGTCTAATTCATTTTCATTCGGAGCCAACACCGCTTTTTGTCCTTCAAACGGGACTTTGAATTTCATGGCATGCAACCGGCTGTCAAGTTGATCAACCGCATCACCACTCCAGCCATATGAGCCAAAACTGCCCGCAACTTTGGCTTTTACATCGATGGTAATAAGCGCATTGAGGACATCCCAAATCGGCTTGACAACATTGTTATTGATCGTTGGCGATCCAAGCAAGAGTGCATCCGCCTGTTCGATGCGATCCACGTGTTCAGCAGCATCGATATCAACCGCATCATACACTTTCACATCAACGCCACGAGATGCAGCACCGTCAGCAATTTTTTGCGCCATCAAGCCAGTGTTGCCATGTGCTGACGCGTAATAGATCAACATTTTGGGCGGATCATTGACGCTTGCCGGTTCTGTCCATTTTTTATATGCATCGATATATTTTCCAACATCTGTTCGCACTATCGGTCCGTGCGATGGCGCAATGAGTTGAATCTCCAACTCATCAAGTTTTTTGATGGCATTGCCGACATTCTTTTTGTACGGGCGCATGATCGAGTCAAAGTAGTATTGAAAATCCGGCCAAAAATCACGCGAGATAACATCATTGAACATGCGACTATCACAAAAATGGGCGCCCATGATATCGCACGGAAACAGCATCTTCTCCTCTTCCAGCCATGTCATCATGGTGTCAGGCCAATGACAGTAGGGGGCGGACAAAAAATGCAGGGATTTTGAGCCCAGTTGAAGAGTTTCTTTATTCGCCACCGGCTGAATATCTATATCTCTGTTCAAAATATTGTGCACGTATTTGACCGCCGCTTTCGCACACACGACTCGCGCCTGCGGTGCCGCGTGCAGCAATTTCAGCAGACTGCCGGAATGATCGGGCTCATTATGCTGCATAACAATATAGTCAATTTTATGGGGATCAATGAGAGTGCGAATGTTGTCGATATATTGCTCGGCAAATTTCTCCTTGACCGTATCAATGATGGCTATTCTCTCGTCCCGGATCAAATAGCTGTTATAAGTCGTACCATTCTTTGTTGTCATGATAATGTCGAACAGCCGAAGATCAGGATGCAGCGCCCCGATCCAGTAAATATCTTTTTTTACTTCAAAGGGTTTCATTGATTTACGCCTATTTCTTGGATTTGCTCATATAATCATCAATAGCTGCCTTGAGGGCATCTTCTGCCAGGACTGAACAATGTCGTTTGACTTTAGGCAAACCACCCAAAGCATCCATCACCGCTTTGTTTGATAAAACAAGTGCCTCTTCTACTTTTTTGCCTTTTACCATTTCTGTGACCATAGAGCTGGTCGCTATGGCCGCACCACATCCGAACGTTTTAAATTTGGCATCAACGATCACGCCTTTTTCGACACGAATAGTCAATTTCATCACATCACCGCACGCGGGATTTCCGACCACACCGACACCGTTTGCCCCCTGCACAATACCAACATTGCGCGGATTTTCATAGTGATCCAAAACTTTTTCCGTATATTCCTCCCAGATATCCATCAGCGAACTCGTTTGTGTTCATTTGACCATTTCACATGCTCAACATCAATGCCCTCTTTGGCCATGTCATACAAGGGTGACATCGAACGCAATTTTTTCACGCCCTTCTCAAGCATATCCAGCACAACATCGATCTGCTCTTCTGTATTACTCTTGCCAAGTCCAAATCTTATCGAACAATGCGCTAAAAAATCTGGGATATTGAGCGCTTTTAAAACATAAGACGACTGAAGTGACGTTGATGTACAGGCTGAACCGGAAGACAAAGCGACGCCACGGCATGCCAAGATCAAAGATTCCCCTTCCACATAGGAAAAGGCATAATTTAAATTATTAGGCAAACGGCGCACGGGATGTCCATTCAGAATAACATCATCGATACGACTGATGCCGTCCGCCAATTTCCTGCGCAAAGATAAAAGAAATGCAACAAAAGATTCACGATCACGACGTGCGATTTCAGCCGCTTTGCCGAGACCCACAATGCCCGGGACGTTCAGTGTGCCGGAACGCATGCCGCGCTCATGTCCGCCGCCTTCTAAAAGTGGAACCAGCTTGATTCCCCTTCTCACATACAAGGCGCCAATACCTTTAGGGCCATACATTTTATGAGCGGAAATGGAAAGCAGGTCTATAAAATCTCTCTCAACATCAATTTCAATTTTTCCCAACGCTTGAACGGCATCAGTATGAAAAGGAACACCGTGTTCGCGCGCGATGATTCCTATATCGCGGATAGGCTGGAGCGTGCCGATCTCGCTATTGGCGGCCTGAATTGAGATCAGGATGGTATTTTTATCAATCTTGCTTGCAAGATCATCCAGATCGACAACACCATAGGAATCCAGTTTGGCAAAACGTGTATTCACACCCTCTTTTCGCAGCCTTTTCAGGGGATCCAAAACAGCTTTGTGCTCAATAGCAATCGTCACAATGTTTTTATGCGACTGAGTCATCTTCGCTTGTGCACAGCCCTTGATGGACAGGTTATTGGATTCGGTTGCTCCACTCGTAAAAATAATGTCGTCCGGATTTTTTGCACCAATCAGTTGCGCCACCTGCTTACGAGCATTGTCAACCAAATAGCGGGCGCGGTGCCCATATTCATGCGTATTGCTGGAGGGATTGCCAAAATCTTGCATAAATGTCGGTATCATGGCGTCGAGCACCTCTTTATCGAGCGGTGTTGTCGCATGATGATCCAAATAAATCTGTTTCATAAAGCCATTGCCAATCGCGCTACGGACAGTCCTGTCTTAGGTCACAAAAATAGCGCATTTCAAGATTAAAATCAAGTTTTGCGTTCTTGCTGGCTGCGAGAGAGAGAAAAAAAAAAGTCCGTAGTGCGATCACTACGGACTTAATGAACAACACGATCAAAGACATTCGGTTCCGCCACCTCATCCTCCTCATTAAACGGCTCTTCAAACGACGCTTGGAGCAGCGTTAAATGCTGTAAATTATCCGCCGCCAATTTCCTGAAATAAGCTCTCAAGTCCTGCTGCATAAATCTTCGAGATATGGTCGCATAAAAAGTACTCAATTCTTTTTCATTTCTTTTTGCGACTTGTATAGCATCTTTCAACTCATCGGAGCAACGCCGCAAAGTTGTTAATTTGTGACGCTTGTCGAGGTTGAGAAATAATATTTTCTTGCCGCTGATTTTGCTATACATATCAACACTGCTGTGCCGATGCTCTTCCGCATGATCTGCCAAGCTCAGAAATATGGTTTTTACATCGTCGTCTTCTACAAGAGATGCCGCTTTTTTATGATATTCCCGCATTTCTTTTTCAGATTGAATAGACATTTTGAGCGCGTCGATCGGATCAATGGTGAATATCTTTTGCATCACGCACCTCCTTTGTCCCATCGTCTGGGACCGTTATTTAAAACAAAGCGGGGAAAAGACATATTTCCTGGGAGAAATTTACCAGCATGTATGTTGAACGTCAATTCGCTTTGTTTAATGTCAAAGAACGTTCTTTTTTATAGTGGCTTTTTAAACGCAAAAAAATGAATCATGGTTCCTTAAGATGACATTTTTTTACGATGGCTGGTTGACAAAGGTCAGGAGACCGTTCGGAAGCAATAGTGCGCGAGGTTTTGTTTTAGCTCGTTGCGCGACAAAATTGAGCGCCGCGTCGATAGATGAACAGAAAAAAATCTCGCGATCTTTGGCTTTTAATGACTTGTCATTGAATTGAGGGGAGACGAAAATGATGTTACAATCATTGAGGCAGGAAAATATTTTATCACGCGTTCCGCCGATCATTTTATTGAAAGAAAAAAGATCGATCAAATCAGATTTATGTCTGATTTTATCGACTCGACCGGCTGCGACGCCTTCGAACAATGATGTGACGAAAATGATGGTGCCATGCACATTGCAAAAGCTGCGCGACAAACACAAACTCACAAAATTATGATACCAACTGCTTTCCCAGAGCGCTTGTCCGGTGCTTGTGATAACGATATCCGCTTTTTCCGGCGCGGCACCAAATTCCCCGCTGGTGAACTTGTGCCCTATCTCTTTAACGACTCTTTCCGGTTTCCCGGAAAATATATCCAAAAACCGGGCAGAACTGTCGATGAGAATATTGATAAAAAAATCGATTTTTGCCAGATCGAGGATTTCAATTAATTCAAGATAGAATTCAGATTTTTTATTCAGGAGCCAGACGTCCCCCAAATTATAGATAGCTTGAATTGTCTCCGGCCCGGACAATCCGAGCGTCAACAACGCCGGAGCACCTGCGTAGCCAAACAAATAGTGCGGATAGACACTGCCAGTGACAATTTTTATATCCGCCTCCTTTAAACGACGATCAAGATAAATCGGCGTACCGCGCGTTGTAAAACCGATCAATTCATGTTTTGTGTTGGAATACGTGTCGTGAACCTGGACATCATACTCTGCTAAAAATTCCTGGGGAAAAAGCGATGGCACCTGTTCATCCAAAAATTCGGACGGATATTCCGCGGTCAAAAGAATCATAATATCGTTGTGTGCCATCCCGGCAGCGTGCAGTGTCTTTATAATAGGATCTAAAATTTGTCGATTCACATGCGGGGGGCAATAAGCGTCAACAACGACACAGGCTGATGCACACTTTTTGGCCATATCAAACAGCGTTTTTTTATAGCCAAGCGGTCGAAGTAAATTTTTGATAATCGCGGTATAGGTTTCAGTGATCGCTGGGTGAACAGTGGGCTGAAAGACTTGAACATCTTCAGGAATGCTGAAGGAAATATCCTGATCACGATACGGGAATTTAACATCCATTTATATATCAGAAAAGTAGGTGAGCAATACGTTTATATGTTGTGGCCAAAGTGTTCGGGATGAAAGCTGGGATCATTATATATCTTGAACTGGCGATACACCTTGTGCCGCTTTTTTCCCTGGCGCATTTCGAGCATGAGTGTATCCAGGGCGTTCGCCAGGTCATCGCGTTGTTCTTGCAGAATTTGCATCTGCAATCTCAGTTTTTTTCGCTGTTTTTCATCCAAATTATTATTTCTCAAATATGCTTCCATATGGTATATTTTTAACACTAAAACTGACAGACGATCGACAATGCTTCCCGGGGTCTCGGAATTGATACACGCATCTGCAGCCGCTTTGACGTCCGCCGATTGCAGGACATTATCGATCCATATATCAATCTGTTCAATCGCGGCCAGACGTTTCATATTGTGTACATCAATTGTCTTCTCTGCTTCGACAATGTCGCTCTCCGGGATATTTTCTTGACGAACGCGCTCTTTCAGATGCCAGACGACAAAATTTTTATAATGAATCCATTGCGTTAATCCTCGCGGAGAAGAGATATCATTGGGTTTGATCGGTGCTGTATCATGCCACAACTCGGTCAAATCAACAAACCACTCGATAAGGCGCTCGCCGTTAAAAGGTTTAAGTAATTCTGATAATGAAGCCAATTATCCTCCTCGTCTGTTTTGCTGTCAAGTGTCAATGTATTAATACCACATTAAAAACGCAAAACTTTTTTGCGATGATTTCTTCCGTCAGAAAAATCTGTTGACTCTAAAAAATAGTTATTATACATTACACTGCCGTTAGGGGTGGTCTTTTGACCTGAGATGATACCCTAATGACCTGATCTAGATAATGCTAGCGTAGGGAAACGGGAACATCATTCGCGAGCTTTCAAGGCCGTTAGCCCTTTCCGCTAACGGCCTTTTTTTTGTGAAAGGAGAATCATTTGGATACTATAACGTTTGATGAATTCGCCAATAAATATGATAGCTGGTTTTTAAAGAACAAAAATGTATTGGACTCGGAAGTCGCTCTGTTGGCGTTTTTTTTGAAAAATCCTGGCCGCGTCATCTCCATAGGCTGTGGTAGCGGCTTGTTTGAAAAGCTGCTGCAACAGGATTATGGCATCGAAATTAAAGAGGGTATCGAACCGGCGGCTGGCATGCGCGAGATCGCCATCAAACGCGGCATGGATGTTCGTCCCGGAACAGCCGAGGACGTTGACCTGGAAGCCTGCGCATACGATACGATTATCTTCAATGGCACCGCGAGCTATATTAAAAATTTGCAAAAAGCGTTCGAAAATGCCTATCATGCCCTCAAGCCGGGCGGACAACTCCTTGTTCTGGATGTTCCGAAAGAGAGCTCGTATGGTTTATTGTATAATCTCGGCAGGGAAATCGGTTCCTGGGATCATCGCTATTTCATCGGCGCAGTACCCGAGAACGTCTACCCGGTCGAGTTTGTTTTGGCTGCTATCTGGCGTTCAACGCCGGAAAAAGTTGAGCTATTGAGAGCAGCTGGCTTTACTGATTTTAAATTCGGCCAAACCCTCACAAAACATCCGCTCTATTCGAATCGTGAAAAGGAAAATCCGATAGAAGGTTATGACCGCGGTGACTATGTGTGTATTTGTGCGCGCAGATAAATGATTTTTCGTCGCGCGCTGCTAAAAAGATAAAAAAACATAAAATATGGAATGTACAAACCTCGAGAGAGAAAATATGGCTGATGCAGAAAATATTTGGCTCGATGTTCAGAAAATTCGAGAAAAGGCACCACTGGTGCATAATATCACCAATTATGTTGTGATGAATACAACAGCGAACGCCCTGCTCGCCATCGGCGCATCACCGGTTATGGCGCATGCGATACAAGAGGTGGAAGAGATGGTCCGTATCGCGCATACTGTTGGCGGGGCGCTGGTCATCAATATCGGCACGTTAAGCGAAAAATGGATCGATGCCATGTCCCTGGCTATGCAAACAGCCAAAGAACAAAAAGTGCCTATTGTCTTTGATCCGGTCGGTGCAGGTGCAACAAATCTCCGGACGCAAACATGTGTCCATCTTTTGGCAGAGACCAATCCCGAGATCATTCGAGGAAATGCCTCTGAAATTATGGCTCTGCTCGATTCGGACGTGCAGACCAAAGGAGTGGATAGCTCAGCGTCTCCGGAAACAGCTATATATAGCGCCAAAGCTCTGGCGTCATTTTATCGCTGCGTGGTATGCGTCAGCGGTGTTAGAGATGTGATAACCGACAGTCATGTGGTGATGACCACCCGGAACGGTCACCCTCTCATGTCCAGAGTGACGGGCCTGGGGTGTACGGCGTCAGCCCTTATCGGAGCATTTGTTGCGGTGAATCCGGATCCGCTTTTAGCAGCAACACATGCCATGGCTGTAATGGGTATTGCCGGAGAACTGGCAGCGGAGCAAGCACAGGGTCCCGGAACCCTGCAACTGTATTTCTACGATGTTTTGTATAATCTGGACAAGCAACAAATTGAAAAGCGACTCAGATGAAAAGTGATATAAAACTTGATGTTTATCTGGTTACTGATCGTGAATTATCGCGAGGACGATCCATTGACGAGATTGTCACAGCAGCGGTCAAAGGTGGCGCGACGATCGTACAATTGCGGGAAAAGTTCGCTTCAACACGCGATTTCATCCAGACCGCTGAACGTCTAAAAATGATTTTGAAACCGTATAATGTTCCGCTCATCATCAATGACCGGGTGGATGTGGCGCTGGCCGTTGATGCGGATGGCGTTCATATCGGGCAAGATGATATGCCTTATGACATCGCACGCCGTCTGCTTGGTCCGCACAAAATTATCGGATTATCGGTTGAATCTATCCGGGACGCCCGCGATGCCGAGGCGCTCGATGTCGACTATCTTGGTGTCAGTCCGATCTACTTTACGCCAACCAAAACAGATCTCAAGCGCCAATTGGGATTAGCCGGTTTGCACAAAATTAGATCCTTTTCGCGTCACCGGCTTGTTGCTATTGGTGGCTTGAACGTCTCAAATGCGGCGGAGGCTATTCAAAGCGGCGCAGATGGTGTTGCGGTCGTTTCGGCGATCTGTTCGGCAGACAATCCACAAGCTGCTGCCAGCGAATTGGCGACTATAGTCAAAAAAATTAAGCAGGTGATGCCATGAATTTGGCGGACATTGGCGAATTTGGCTTGATTCACCGTTTTGCGCCGCAGTTCCTGCGAGATGTGCAGGATAATATTTTAGGCATTGGCGACGACTGTGCTGTGATACCGCATGGTCAAAGCGAGTCTCTCCTCATCACAACGGATCTATTGCTGGAGGATATCCATTTTCTCCGTTCGAAAATCCGCCCCCGGGAACTTGGACGCAAATCGCTGGCCGTCAATCTCAGCGATATTGCAGCCATGGGAGGAACACCGCTGGCCGCGTTTCTGTCGCTGGCGATTCCCAAAGATACGCTCGTCGAATGGCTGGACGCGTTTTTTGCGGGATTGCACAGCTTGTCCGACGAAACTGCCACCCCGCTCCTCGGCGGGGACACAACACAGTCCAAGTGCGGTATTGTGATCAATATCGCCGTATTGGGAAAAGCGCATCCACAGCAGATCAAATATCGCTCGACTGCACGCGTTGGTGATGTCATCTGTGTGACTGACGTGCTCGGAGATTCTGGCGGTGGATTGAACATTTTACTGCAAAACCTGGAGCACGAGACTGATCCGGATATGCAGTATCTCGTGCAGACGCATCACAATCCTACTCCCCAATTGGCCGAAGGGCAATGGTTGGCCGAGCAGCCGTCTGTCAACGCCATGCTTGATGTATCGGATGGCATCGATTCGGATATTCAACGAATCATGGAGGAATCAAAAGTAGGCGCGCGCATCGATATTGAGAGCATTCCGATCTCCAGCTCGCTCAATGCCACCTCAACGCGATTTGGCTGGAATGCCAAGGAAATTGCCGCAACCGGCGGTGAAGACTATTGCCTGCTCTGCACCATCGATCCGAAAAAGTATGACGAGATGGCGAATAAATTTGAAAAAAAATTCAATAAACCGCTTTTCAGGATTGGTGTCATTCAGCCCGGCGAATTACTGCATTATTATCAAGACAATCAATCCGTTGATTTCGCCAAACACGGCTGGAATCATTTCAAATAGATACATGAAAACTTGGGATAACTCATGCAGCATAAACGTTATTATCGTACGCTGACCATAGCCGGTTCGGACAGTGGCGGTGGTGCCGGCATTCAGGCCGATTTAAAGACATTTTCCGCATTCGGCTGTTTCGGCATGTCTGTTATCACCGCGCTGACCGCACAGAACACGGTCGCAGTGACCGGCATTTATCCGGTATCGCCGGAGTTTGTTGCCCGGCAAATCGACGCTGTTCTTGATGATATTGGCGTCGATGCGGTGAAAATTGGCATGCTTGAGACACCCGATATCATCACTTCAGTAGCGGGCCGTCTCAAAGCACACGCTGTGGAACGTATCGTCCTGGATCCGGTGATGGTCGCCAAAAGTGGCGATAAATTGCTCCGGGACGAGGCGATTTTTGCATTAAAATCCGAGCTGATACCGCTCGCCAGCATCATCACACCCAATATACCGGAAGCAAACGTTTTATGTGAAACAAGTATAAACTCGCACGACGATGTTGAACGAGCCGCCAGGCTTTTGGGTGACCTCGGCCCTCGTGCCGTGCTCATCAAAGGAGGGCATTTTAGCGGGGCTCGGAGCGATGATTGTTTGCTTATCCGCGAGAATGGCGAGACAATACACTGGTTGAAAAGCCAACGTTTTGCCACCCCAAACACGCATGGCACTGGCTGCACACTGTCGTCAGCAATTGCCGCCTGTTTGGCAAAAGGATACAGCCTTGCAGAGGCTGTGACGACCGCCAAGGATTATATTAGCCGGGCAATTAACGCCGGCGCTGATTACAAAATCGGCCAGGGACACGGACCGGTGTTTCACTTTTATCAATGGTGGACATAATCATCATGACATTTACCAAACAACTCTGGCAATCTGTTTCGCAACTTTATCATGCCATCCAATCGCATCCATTTAATCGGGAACTGGCCGCCGGAATCCTGCCCCTGGACAAATTTCGCTATTACGTGCAACAGGATGAGCTGTATATCAAAGCTTACGCGCGCGCTTTGGCTCTGTTAGCTGCAAAAGCGCCGGACTCTGCGGCGCGACATGTTCTCTTGAGCTACGCAAAGGATGGTCTCCTGATCGAACAACAGCTACACGACTATTTTTTCCGGCAATATGACATCGAGAGTGCTGTTGAACAGGAACCGGCTTGCTTCGCCTATACACATTTTCTGCTTGCCGTGTCAGCGATTGAACCGTTTGAAGCAGGACTCGCAGCTCTCCTGCCCTGTTTCTGGATTTACCGTGAGGTCGGATATAACATTGCCAACACATCGGTAACAAACAACCCCTATCAATTGTGGATCGATACCTATACGGATGCTGAATATGACAAGATTGTTGACCGGATGCTCGACCTCACCGAACACGCAGCGCAACAGACCTCAGCGACGAAACGATGGCATATGGCTGAGACTTTTTTTCAATCAACCCGCCTGGAATGGATGTTTTGGGATGCCGCCTATCGTCAAGAAAAATGGCCATATTCACCAGAAAAGTCATGGATGGACATGGAAAAAACTCAAAGGTCTTGATGTCAACCGGAGAGATTTCCCAAACGCCATGATCTGCCAGAGCTTGAGAGGGTTATAAACACTTTTGCAGATTTGCTGTCGAAAAACTTGAATTGCAAGTCATTCCGGCGGAGGCCGGAATCTATTTTAAAGCAACATCGTTGTCTATAAATGGACACCGGCCTTCGCCGGTGTGACTTTTTCCTTTTATTTTATGTT
>JAFGKD010000087.1 GCA_016928775.1 Candidatus Zhuqueibacterota bacterium
CAAATTGACGGCTTCGCCGTCATGCATTCACAAAGAGAATGCACTCCAAATAGGCACTGCTTTTCTGAGTTAATAGAGCAATCATTTATAAATAATATAACCACCGAGAACGCCGAGGACCACGGAGGAAAAACAGACTTTCTTCCACAATGCCGCATAGAGTGAACGTGATTAACTTTTTACAAAGTTTTGTTTCATTTATTTTCTCGGCGGTCTCGGTGCCCTCGGTGGTTTGGATATTTTGGGTTGCGGCCAAAGACCGCGCCAAGAAAATCTGTGGCTTTAACAATTGTTCAAAAATTGTGCTAACAGAGACTGAGGTGTTACGATTCGCCCATCGTCAGGAAAGGTGCGGCATGACCTCAGCGATAGTTATATTTTTTCATTAACGGGGCGATATTCTGCAACAACTGCCTGTCGCTTTCCGGCCACGCCGAATAGGGCGGGAAATCCCCTTTTTTTTGCACATTCGTTGGCGTGAGATTTTTTTTAATCAGCGATAGCGGCGGGCATTCTTGCTGCAAAAAGCTGAAAATTGCTTGTGTGACTCGGACATCGGCAAAAAGCTGTTCCGCTTGCACAAACAGCACATCTTGTTCTGGCAGATTTTCTTTTGCATCTTCGATGAATTGATTGGTCTCATGCCACAACCAGCCGATTTTTTCGATGGCAGTCAAACTGGGCCATCGACTTTTTATATCACCGCTGTAGGGCACAATTCGGCCGATATCATGCTCGTGCTGGTCAGAATACCAGTGCCGGCGGATGCCACTGCGCACAAAATCACCCGGATGCCTGACAAGATGGATGTAAGCGGCATTGGGGAACACATCACGAATTATCGGCGCAAAAAAAGTGATGCGGTTATTCGTTTCGACAAATACCTGATTAAACATCAATGCCTCGAGCACATACTCCTCGCGCGCACTTTTAAAGGTTTCACGAAATATGTCCGGCGAGTTTTTTATTTGTTCATAAGCTAACTTGGAGGCACGCACCAGCTCCGGTTTTGGCTGATGAACAACCGCAATGTGCGGTGACAATTCAAGAAGTTTGGTGAGAAGCAACGTGCCGCTTCGACCCGTGGACAGAACAAAACATGGGCGCACGTTCTGCCACTTTATCGCTTCGCATTGAGCGATTGAGACTTTTGCCGGCGGTAAAAGTTGGCGGGCAGCGCCGCTTGCTTTGCGAGACAACTGCTCGAAGGCACGCGCGGATTTTAACAATTGTCGATAAAGTAATAATTTCATTTTGAACACCACCACTCATACACCTGGTTCAATGAGACCAACCAGCCATTGTTCTCTTGCGTCCATTGTAATATTTTGACGTAAAGCTGTGAATAGCCATAAACATCAAAAGGATGCAAATCCGAGTTATGCCAATTAATGGTCAACAGGCCATTGTTGTGTTTTGTCTCTTCCAAATGCTGTTCTATAACGACCCACGCGTCAGCAGCGGAGAGGAACTGCTTGCTTTCAAGAAACAAAACCGTATCCATTAAAATAAGCGGAATTTCAATCAGCGGCAACTCCCGCGCGCCATCATAAAGATTAAATGGAAATGATGTGCCGCAGCGGTAGCCGGTATGATAGGAGAATCCCAGGGTTGAATCATATTTTAGCCGGGCATTTTGCCAAAACTGCGGCGTATCGTCCGTATAGCAGAGATAGTGCTGGCGGCCGCCAAAAATATCATCATTAATTAAAAATTCGATATCTTCCTTTTCCAATTCCAACAAACCGTTGGTCGTTGCGGACGGAATGGTGCCGTGCAGCCCAATGTCGCAACCGCGCTTGCGCAGCGTCTCGATGCCTTGCCGAATTATGGGAGAGCTGAGCTTGTACGTCGGATCTAATTCATGACGATGTTGAGAGATAAAAAAGAATGTCGAGGTGGCGCCATGGCGCTGTTCGAGCCGGCTGATAAAATTAAAATTGCCCAGCCAGTTTTCCGGAGAAAAAAGTGATTGCGCCAGACGAAATCCGCGGCCAACGGGATTTTTATAAGGTGAATTGGACGCGCGTAACGCTCGTTTGGCTTTGCGCATAGTCCAGGTTTGAATTCGATCAACATCGTGCGATAAGGCCACGGCGAACGTTTTGTTATCCGGCCACGCAGCATTAAAAAATAACCGCGGCAGCAGCAGTTGCAGCAGTTGTCGTAACAGTACAGCGTAACGATCGACAACGGGATAGGTGTAGATTTCCTCTCCCAAAGGACTATAGTCGCGCTGAAAACGACGAAAATGATCGCGGTCTGTCGCGCGTCGTTCATTCTCAAGTGACAGAAAATAAAAGCAGGTTGAGATGACATCAACAGCGCAAAAGACACAATTTTGATCCCAGCTGATCTTGGTATGAGCTGTGCCACGGTCGATATATAGCGGCCGCGGCAATTGCGCCATTTCGCTCGACAATAAGTAGAGAATGTGCTGCGGCATATCGGCTCGTTTGGCTTCAATGGTGCCGATGTCGTGCGGTGTCAAAGTAGCGTTTAAGTCATAACGCGATTGCGCGATAAAAATGAACGGCCACTCGCTTTTCTTTTCAGGGATTGAACCGCCATAAATGAACATCGCGTCAATAGTGGCCTGTGTATCGGATAAATCAAAAACCTCGACCATCTTGACACCGATTATCCTGGCTAACTGCCGAAAAACATAGCGCGCCTGTTCAGCAAACGAATCTTTATTTTGAATGTTATATCCAATCATAATCGATTCATTTTTTTCAAAGCTTTGTATTTAACCTTGTACATTTTCAAGATATTGGGCAACCGATCGTACTGTTTGAAATAATCAGCCCAGGTCGACAGTTCGGTCTCCCCGGTTAATTGTGCAAATAGTGTGAGCTGGGTGATGACCAGTCTCAAATAGCCGATCGTTGCCGGATCGGGATCGGGATAAAAATCCTCACGACAATAATTATAGCGCATCCAGTAACCGAGATCGTAGTGCGGCAGCCACTTGAGCAGACTTTTTATGCCGGCATCGAATAAGGCCCGCGCCCTGGATGATTTTAAAGCCCGCACTGCATCGTACAAACCGCAGAGCGAAAATAGAAAACCGTCCAGCACCATGGTTGGAAAAACAGTCGGATATTCTTCGTAAAAAGGACCCAAGTCCGTGAACGTTGTCACACCACCATCGCAGGCGGCAATATCAAAAATAACCAGCGCCTTTTCTGCGGCTTGACGATAGCGGTCATCACCGGTTATCTGCCAGCCGCGCAACAAGATGGACAATCCCCGGCTTTGGGAAAAAGCAGACGGCCAGGGCGCGGTGATGCGGTATTCCGGTTTCTCGACATCAGTGAGCCAGTAGATACCTTTCTCATCCGCAATACGATGACTGTAAAACCAGTCTACAATATTTATAAATCGCCTTTTATCATACTCGCTTTGCGTCTCGAGCCAGGTATGGTAAATCGCCAAACCATACTGGCCGATTGAAATAGGATAATAGATGAGCCGGTTTTCGTCGACATCGATATAGCTCGGGATGACCGGAATGCCTTTATCATCAAAACGATAGTCCTGACTGTGTCCAGCCAATAATGCATGCTCGTCAATAAGAAAATAATATTCGCCGAGTTTTTCGCTAAACAGATCGTTCGTCACGTCATAAATGTTCTTATCCCGCAGCACATCCTTGATCAGCTTGCGGGACATAAAAAATAATTTATCGACTTCAGCCATTTCGATATGAGATACTGGAAATTTGATATTTGAACCTGAACCAGCCGGACTATTTTCTGAAAATGTAAGGAAAATTGTTATGATTCAAAAGATTTAAATCAGGCGAGAGACGGTTACACATCTGTCAAAAATTTCGGCTAACGATTGGGTCAGGCGTTCTCGCTTGTAGGGGGATGTTCGGCGCTCAATAGAAAACATTTTTTGCTTTTCCAGCACAAGATGGATAAAGTTAGCTATCTCTTCCTGATGCGCCGGATCAATCATTTTGCCAACCCTGGTTTGCTGGAGGATCAACGCGGCATCTCCATCCTCCGGTCCAATACCGAGGATCGGCCGTCCAGCGCCCATATAGTCAAATAACTTGCTGGTGAGAATGCCTTTGGCATAGGAAGTGGAGGGCACCACAAAAAATAATAACGTCGCCCGTTTCATCACGGCTACCAGTTGATCATGCGGAATATAGCTGTAAAACTTACAGATTGGCAGCAAGCCAAGATCATCCAGCGATTGCCGAATGCGGGAATGAATGGAGCCGTAAAAATCGAGCTGCAGTTTTTGCGACAATGTATCATCCTCTTGAGTCAACTGATGCAGTGCCGCCCAGAGGCCGAGCGGATTTTGATTGATCGCCAGATGTCCCGCATGCACAACATGCAATTTGTTGTCATTCGGCGCGGCAGCACGCTCTTTGAAATCATCTTCATCGTAGCCGTTGGCGATAACGTGGCAGGTCGTCGCTGTTTTGGCGACAAACAGCTTTTGCAGTGTCGGGCTGACCGTGACTAAAACATTGGCCGAGCGCAGCACGGATTGTTCGAGGTGTCGATCCAGTGCGACGGCCGGCCTGGTGCGCTTGAGCGTGTGATAATAAAAGACGTCAGTCCAGGGATCGCGGAAATCGGCCACCCAGGGCAATCCGGATTTTTTCGCCAACGATTTGGCGATGAGGTGGGTCGTCATCGGCGGGGCTGTGCTGAAGAAAAGATCTATATTTTGCGCTTTGAGTATCCGCCATCCCGCTTTTACGGCAAACGGGAGCCAGCCAATCCGCGCATCCGGTATGAATAAATTACCGCGAAGGAATGAAGCAAATCGTCTCGCAAAACCGCCCTGGGAATCTTCAGTGAGCACAAATGTTGAAATTTTCGTATCGGATTTTTGCCCGGTGAGCAATCGATAAAGCACAAAAGGTTCAAACGACCGGGTTTTGTGCACGATCACGTCTGCGTCGATGTCTTTTTGCAGCGTTTCATCAATGGCCGGATACTCGCCATTCGTAACCGTAA
Organism: Candidatus Zhuqueibacterota bacterium; assembly: GCA_016928775.1. GTDB lineage: Bacteria > Zhuqueibacterota > Zhuqueibacteria > Residuimicrobiales > Krinioviventaceae > Kriniovivens. The sequence goes on from JAFGKD010000087.1 coordinate 4,989, forward strand.
GTATCACCGGCGACCAGCCAAAGTGCGGCAAATACCTGGCAAACTTGAGCACCCGCTGCACCCCCGGACCACCCGCCGGCGGCCAATAGTATGTGATGATCAGGACAGTCTTCATGTTTTGGCTTGCAGTATTGGGTAAACGACAAGTTGGTGAAACGTCAAACGTGAAACGTGAAACGTTTCGCCCACGTCTCACGTTTGACGTTTGACCTCTCACACCGTGCTTCACGCATAGAATGTTTCAACATCCACATTATGCGGCGTCGAAATCGTTGATTCGAGGAACATCTCTCTCCAAATATAATATCCGGTCAATAGCCAAATAAAATTATAATGCCAGCGCAAGCGCGGATGCGGTTTCGCCTGCAGAATAGAGCGAATATATGGATAATTAAAAATGCCATCCCCATCAATTCGCTCTTTTGTCAAGATACGTTCGGCGGTTGTTTTCAAATCTTTTTGAAATTGCAAATAGGGATTAAAGGTGAATCCCCACTTTTTCTTTTTTAGAATGGATTCCGGCAGATACGGTGCCATGGCCTGGCGCAGCAATCCTTTTGTTTGACAGCCGCTCATTTTCATTTTTGCCGGGATGGAAAACCCGAACGCAACCAGATCAAGATCCAGAAACGGCACGCGTTCCTCCAATGAATGGCTCATCGACATTCGATCTTCGACCAACAGATAATCGTTGAGCATTTTGCTGCCGAACTCGGCGAAATAGACTTGATCCAGCGGCGTCATACCGTCATATTTTTCAAACAAGGATTCAAATTCCTTTGACACGGGAGCAAGGTGCGTCTGCAAAAAAGCGGGGCTGTAAATTTTTTCAAGATGCTCCCGATCATAATCCCACACATTGCGCAAGATCAGATAAAACTTTTGAATATTGCCGGTTGCCAGCAGCATTTGTAATCCGCGTCGGTATTCGTCAAAGACTTGCGGTAATAGACGCGTTTGGAGTCGATAGAGCAGAGCACTGACTTTGGCCGCCGAGGCTGCAAATCCCTGCGGTACAAGTCGATGCCAAAAATTCAACGGCAGAACAAATTTGTGAATATCATAACCCGAGAACAGTTCGTCACCGCCAAGTCCGCCAAGCGCCACTTTGACGTATTGCGAGACAAACCCGGACATGGCAAAGCCCTGCAGCAAATTTATTTTGGGCTCTTCCGCGTGCCAGATAACCTGCGGCATGTGCCGCATGGGAAACAAGTCCAGGCGCAACACCCGATGAGCGGTATCATAATATTGTGCCGTTATTTGCGCATCGTCGATCTCATCCGTCGGCTCATTAAATCCAAGCGTGAAGGTATTCACGTTTTCAGCACCAGCCTCGCGCATCATCGCGACAATCGAACCAGAGTCCATACCGCCGGAAAGATAGACGCCGATCGGCACATCGGCCACGAGCTGGCGTTTGACCGCTTGTTTGATATAAAACGGAATGTCCGCTAACCAATCGGCCCTGGACTTTTGATAGTCGATTTCCGGCTTTAAATGATAGTATCGTTCAATTTTTGTGATGCGGCCATTTTCAATCAGCATATAATGCGCAGGCGGCAGGCGAAAAATGTTTTGAATCAGTGTTTCGTTCGTCTGATTGTAGCGCAAATTGATCTGATGATGCAGCGCCTGCGGATTCAACTGCCGTTCTACGGCGGCGTGCAGCAGAATGGCTTTATATTCGGAGGCAAAGAGGAATAAATCATTTTTGCAATAATAATGCAGCGGCTTGATGCCAAAGTGATCGCGCGCCAGCAAAAGCCGGGACTGGCCGTAACGTTCATCCAAAATGGCAAAAGCGAATATGCCGTTGAGCCGAGCGAACGAATCCGCACCATCCAACTCATAAAGTTTCAAAATAACTTCGGTATCAGATTTGGTTTGAAAAACGACTCCGCGTTTGCGCAGCTCTTCGCGCAATTCGCGGTAGTTATAGATCTCCCCGTTGTAGACGATAGCAAGGGATTTATCGGCATTAAATATCGGCTGATCGCCGGTATCGAGATCGATAATACTCAGTCGCCGGTGCCCCAAACAAACAAAACCGGATTGATAGACCGCGCTGTTGTCCGGCCCGCGATGCGCTAAAACATCACACATTTGCCGGACCAGCGACGTGTTGTCCGTCTTTTTTTCATAAACGCCACAGATACCACACATGGGCAAGAGGAGCCAATTTTGAGGTCTATTTAAAATTATCGTTTTGAATAATATTTCCGAATAACCGGAATCAATCCCGCACCGAGTATCAGATAAACGACCACAATAGAGCCGCCCATCATCGCTTTGCTCAACTGATATAGTTTGGGTTCGAGCTTGAACTCGACGGTGTTTGTCCCGGACGGTATCACAACACCGCGCAGGATATGGTTGACGTGCAGAATCTCCTGCTCTTTCCCGTTCATGATTGCCTTCCATCCAGCCGGATAATAAATCTCGCTCAACACCAGTAACGTCGGGGTATCGGTTGTCACCTGAACATCAATATAGTTCGGCTCATAGCGGGTGATTTTTGTCTCCCAGCTATTCGGTGTTTGTATGGTCTGAGTCAATGCTTTTTCGACGATGGCGACGGAATCCGGTTTAAAAGAAACCTGATTGAGACGCTGCAAGCGCTCCTGGCGGTCCGGGATTACCTCTGTGTGACCGACACAAAAAGCGCGCGGCAAAGCGGCCTCATTTCGAAAGACGAATATTTTCTGTGCCTCGTCCTGGGTCACCAATACAAGATTTGGATGATTGAAATTGCCCGGCATCAGCAGATACTTTGTATTGAGCATATTGACAACGTTCCAGTTGATCGTCACCCGCGGATCATTTTGAAAGCCAGGATCTGTACCATTCATCAAGCAGGTCTCGCGGATATCCTGATAAATCCTGAGTTTCGCCGGATGGTATCCTTCGATGGATTGATGGTGATAGGACCAATGCGCCTCACCACTCAACTCTCCGAGCGGATAGATTCGGTACAACTCTTTATCGTTTTGCAAAAATCTATCGATTTGTGTTTCAGTAAAATAATTTTCAATCTGCGACCCGGGAATCAGATTTTTCATATACCGTTTGTCAATGGGCAGCACATCAATGAGCAAGAGGAAAACAGCAGCGCCGACGAATATTGACTGATTGAGCCACTTTTTCATAAAAGCCAGAACCAGACCAAAAGCGGCAGCAACAATGGCCAACATGCGGAGGGCGTCGCCTTTGAGGAGATCAAATCGGGCAGTTTTCAACAATGACAGCACATCCGCACTATAGTTTTGTATTTCTTGCGGACGAGCCAGTGGCAAAGAATTTCGTAAAAGCAACGGCGCCACACCGAGCAGAACAAAGACAGCAAAGACACCGACAAGAAGCTGCATGGCCTTTTTTTGATTCATCTCGCGGAAACGCGTGATCAGCGCATGGATACCAAATCCGGCTAATGCTGCATTGGCAAAGACAATCAACACGACAATCATCACCGGCACCCGGAATTTATTAAAAAAGGGCACGATGGTAAAAAAGAATTTATAGAGCGGCGGAAAGTGGCGGCCAAAGGCCATGAGGGCGGAAAAAATCAACAGCGCCGTCAGGATTTTCACCTCAGTGTGTCGCCAGCCCAAAATCACACCAATCATGGCAAAAAAGACAGCTGCCACGCCAAGATAATCCGAAGTTGACGTAAAGGGCATATGCCCCCAGTAGCCGGGAATCGTGCGTCCCTTTAGCTGCGGCACTGCATCACCCTGGTAAAGTTGATTGGAGTGTCCGCCCCAAAAACGAGGGATGATAAAATTATACATCTCTCCCGGATGCAGCGACCACTGCGTCGCATAGTCAAAATCGAGGCCTGTCGAGCCCTCTTCGCCGGTGCCGCCGCGGATCGAGTATCTGGAGTATTCTCGTACCTGCAGAGAATTAAACGCGGACATGGCAACGCCAAATACCAGACCGATGATCACTAAAGCAACGGTCAGCGCTGAACTAACAATTTGTTTTTCAACTATCATATGCACAATCTTGACCACACCAAAGAAGGCCAAGGCTAAGGCCAAGTAAAAGACGATCTGGTAGTGCCCGGCACGGACAGCGAGACTGAAGGCGATGGTAAAAAGCGCAAAATTGCGGAGATTGGCTTTTTTGAGCAAACGCAGAAACAAATAGACCACGATCGGGATGCACATGATGGTCTGCACCTTGCTGTTATGACCAGCCTCCAGTTTGCCGATGAGGTCCGGCCACCAGATGAATGCCAAAGATGCAAATAGTGCTGCGCCGATATTCAATCTCCAGGACAAGCCCAGCAGCAGCATACCCGCCGCGCCCAACAGGTAGTAAATGGGCTGCCATTGGAAGATTTTGCCAAGGCCGTCGATGATATAACGCGCCGGTTGTTCAAACGGCGGCCGCAACGAGATCAGGTGCGCCGGCATGCCGGAAAAAACATTATTCGCCCACAGCGGCGTATAGTGGTGCTCCTTTTTTGCTTCTAAAATGGAATGGGCATTGCCTTTCCAGGCAATAATGTCGGTGCTGGGCGGCACTTTGTTCTCGAAAACAATCGGAAAAAAATAGATCAAAATCAATATAAACATCCCGCCCAACACAAGCAGAAATTGCTGTGTCGCCGATAAATGAAATTGCATAGATTTCTGCTTTTGGGGGGGGTGCGACTTTTTTTTAGTAGACTGTTTTTTGGCCATGGTTTTGCCCTATCGATAATATTTTTTCACAAATCCGGTAAACTCACCTTCGCCTAACAGCACACGGCGACAGAATGCGATGGAAAATCCCAGACCATAGGCAACGATCTGTATCGGCATCACGATTGGAACGAGCAAACCGGCTTTGATATTCTTCCATTTTATTGCCGCATGAACCGCGGATAAAATGATCGCGCTTAAAGCGATCATCGCGAGCAATTTCCAAATTGCAAAAACCGCCGGGAAAATGAGCGCCCAAAACGTGAGTGCGACGATAAACCAGAATCCAAGCGCCGGTGCGATATGGAGCGGTTCCAACATTTTAGAGTCGATTTTAAAAAGATTGATGCGCGCCACACCCCAGTTAAACACCTGCCGAAAAAATTTACGCAGCGAGGTGCGCCGTTTATGATAGACCACGGATTCCGGAAGATAGGCAACCGTGGCGCCGCTTTTAATAATACGATTGCTAAATTCAATATCCTGGCCATGGCGTAACGTTCCGAAACCACCAATTTGCTCGTACAAATTTCGATGTAATCCCATGTTAAAACTGCGCGGATAAAATTTGGCCAACCGCTTTTTTGCACCGCCGCGCATGCCGCCAGTGGTGAGAAATGACGTCATGGAATAGTTGATCGCCAGCAGCAACGGCGGAAAGTCGGCAAGAGCGTCATCTCGCCCGCCAAAAGCTTGCACCTGTGGATCTTCCGCAAAGGTTTTTGCAATCAGACTCAGCCAGTTTGATGGTGCCAGGCAATCGGAATCGATAAAAACAAAAACGTCACCTTTGGCCGTTTGCATGCCAAGATTTCGCGCTGCACCCGGCCCCTGATGATTTTGGCGAATGAAGCTGAGATCGAGATCGGATGTTTTGCTGAAATCATAAATCCAGCCGTCTGTACCGTCGGTTGAGCCATCGTCGACGACAACAACCTCGAACTGATCTTTGTCCAGGTCTTGTGCATCGAGGGAGGTGAGCAGCTCCTGAATCTCATCCTTACGATTGTAGGAAGGAATGATAACGGAAAGAATAACTTTGGTTTGCTCCGCCACCTAATCCCACCCCGTATATTTTTTCACCAGATAGTTATCGGATTCGGCGCGGGATTCGGTGATCATCTCACCGAGCAAGCCGATAGAGAACGACTGCATACCCACGATGACCAGGAGCAATCCCAGGAATAGCAGCGGTCGTCGGCTGAGATGGGCAGCAAAAAAGATCTTTTGTACCGCCAAGACGGCCAAAATGACGAGTCCGGCAAAGGTCGATATCAATCCCCACGAACCGAAAAGGTGCAGCGGGCGTTTTTTATAGCGGGTCAAAAAAGTGATGGTCATAAGGTCAAAAGCGCCGCGGGTAAAGCGCGCTACACCATACTTGGACCGTCCGTATTTTCGAGCATGATGTCTCACCGGGATTTCCGTTACTCGATAGCCATTACGATGCGCAATAACCGGCAGATAACGATGCAGCTCGCCGTAAACGTTCATCGTCTTGACGACTTCACTGCGGTAGGCTTTCAGCCCGCAATTAAAATCGTGCAACCGAATGCCACTGAACAGTGATGTAAACAGATTATAGACCTTTGAACTTACCCGCTTGAGAAAAGGATCGTGGCGTACCTTTTTCCATCCGGAAACAAGATCGTACCCCTCATTCAATTTGTTGAGCAGATTGGGAATCTCTTTGGGATCGTCCTGTAAATCGGCGTCCATGGTGATCACCACGTGGCCTTGAGCCATGTTAAAGCCGGCGGCGAGGGCTGCAGCTTTGCCGTAATTTTTGCGAAACTCGATGAGTTTGGCGCGTGAGTCTTTCTCATTCAGCTCTTTGATAAGAAATGCCGAGCCATCCGTCGAGCCATCGTCGACAAAAATCACTTCAAAATCTTTGCCGAGGTCTTGCAAAACAGCCTTTATGCCCTCGTAAAGTTCCAGCACTGATCCAGCTTCATTCAACAGCGGCACAACAATGGATATATCAACTTGACCTTCACCTGCCATAATTACGGCCTTATTTTTAATGCATCATCAGGCATTTTAACGTGAAAACTTTTTGCCGGCACAGATTTGTTGATGACGAGGTGATCATAAAAAACCGTCAATGATTCTTTTTCGTTCGGTCGTAGAAAACGCACCATTTGCGGAATTCGCACATCGCTAATAATCGCAAATCGCTTGTACTCCTCGATTCGCAGAATCCGTCCCTGAAAATCTTTCATCACAATGTTGGAAATCAAGCCAAATTGTTCATCAATGGTATAATCATAAAAAATGCTGTCAGCAATACCGATGATATGCAGCTCATCCTCTTTCCACTTTAATTTGGCGGCGGTCATTTCTTTGAGCACAGCGAGGCCGGACATGGATTGCATCATCTCTTGCAACGTGAGATCAAATCCGAGAAAAGATTTGAGCCGCAATGTGTCGCTATTGTCGCCGATATAAGCACAATTTTCGGTTGGCGAATAGATGAGAAAGTGCGCCCGATCAGCAAATACCAATCCAACGTCAAGCCCAAGAAGAGCTTCCACGCGCACATAAATGGAATCCGGCTTTTTGATATTCACGATTGCGTTTCCGGAAAATGATTGCCACGGCGACTGCACAACCAGCTTGCCGCGCCCCTGCAGCGTTTGAAATTTTTGATAATTTTTTGTCAGAATATCGCGCACAACGGCAAGACGGGATTCTTTCGGCTGAATAACTGGACCGCGTGACGTTGTTCCGCAGCCGCCAAAATAAAACAATAAAAAAAAGACCGAAATCAGGAAAACGAATCGTGAGAGAACTCGATTTTTGAGCAAGGTTAAAATTAAAATCATTATTTTTCTGGATCCAGTTTCTCCAATAATTTGACGCGTCTATCATCGAGTTCATACGCTTTGCGCCAGAGTTCTTCGGCCAGAGCTTGATCACCCAGTTTTTCGTATACATCGCCAAGGTGCTCGATCACCTCGGCAGTATCGGGACTTTTTTCTAACGCTTTTTCAATGTAATATTTGGCTTGCTGATAGTCGCCCATTTGATAATAGATCCATCCAAGCGTATCGAGATAGGGTGCGTTTTCCGGTTCTGCTTCCACAGCGCGTTTTGATAGTTCAAGTGCCATCTCCAGCTCTTTTGCCTGCACTGACAGGTGATAGGCATAGTTGTTTAAAATAATCGGGCTATCCGGATTGGCCTTGAGCAACTGCGTATAGAGCTTTTCAGCGTGATCGTATTGTTTCAATTCATCGTAGGCACCAGCAAGCGACAAGGCGACCTGGTCATTTTGAGGGTCCAGTTCCAAAGCCGTGAGATAATAAGAGATGGCTTTGGCGTACTTTTTCTGGCGGCTCAACAGTGTGCCGACATAATAATGGATTTCCGGCTCTTTCGGGAACTTGACAGCAGCGTTCTCAAAATTCTCCAATGCCTGATCGAGGCTATCCATCTGTATATGGGCTATACCGCGCAGCACCCACAGATGCGGGAGATCATCGCGCAGTTGAATCGCCTTGTCGAAATAATCGACGGCTGTCGGCAAATCATCGCGAATAAAGGAAAAACGACCCAGCGTTGTCGGGACTCGCCAGTCATCGCCGTGCGTCTCCATGAGCGGTTCGATATTTTGAATGGCCTGCAGGGTATCACCCTTGTCAACAAGGAGATAGGCAATTTCAATACGCGCACCGACAAATGTCGTGTCGTTATCTTTTAACGGTTCATACAAGGCGATCGCCTCATCCCAGTGTTTCTGCGCGGCATAAATTTCACTCAAAGTTCGCCGGGCGCGATAAAAAGAGGATTTTTTCTCGATCGCCTGTTTCAACGTGCCTATGGCCGCCGTTGTGTCCGCTTGCGTCATATACAACGCCGCAAGCGCCAAATAGGCGCGTTCGCTGAATGGATTGTCTCCGACCGCTTCTTCATACACCTCATGGGCGCGGGAAAAATCCTTTTGACGATAATAGTATTGACCCAATTGAAGTCGGTCAGACAGATTGCTGCTATCCATCGCCACCAGCTTTTCATACAGGCTGATCGCGGCATCCCAGTTTTTATCATTTTCGTAGATTTGCTGCAACTCTGCTTTGGCGTCATCAAAAGCCGGATTGTACGCCAATGCTTTCTCATACCAGGCAATCGCCGTGTCTTTATCTTTTTGCATTTTACTCGTCGCGGCAAGAGCCAAATAGACCGCTTCAACATCGGGATGGCGCTCGTAAATGTCAAGATAAACCTGTTCAGCTTCCGTATAAGCTTCGCTGCGCAAAAACAGATTGCCAACGCTCACCAGGTAATGCGGTTCGTCCAATCCGGATTTGACCATCTGTTTGTAGGTCTTGAGTGCCTCTTTGGGCCTGTTCGAAATGATTTGCAAGGAAGTGAGATAAAAAAGCGACTCTATATCATTCGGCAAGATTTCGACTATTCTTTCATAGACCGCCATTGCCTGGACGAATTCTTTGTTCGCCTCATAAGCGGCTGCCAGGATATAGAGAGCATCCAGATTCCCGGGATCAAGTCGCAACGCTTTTTGCGCCAAACGAATACTCACATCCGGTTTTTCGAGGAGGTAATAATTTTCCGCCATTGTGATATAAATACCGGGCGAGGTAGAATCCAGCTCGGCAGCTTGATGGTAATGCAGCAATGCATCATTGGGCCGTTCCAGCAGTTCCATCACCGCACCATCGATGATGTGATTCAGGGCCGTGCTATTATATTGAGGTCTGCTCACCGGTTTCGCCATTTTCCGGCTGCTGCTACAACCGGTTAAAAAAGCGAAAACAATAATAAAGTAAAAATATTGATATCTAAAATTCTTCATCAGCTTTTCAATTCCTCGAGTCAGATCAAAATATATTACTATTTTAAAACTTTCACAAGCAAAAACACGGCAATCTCTCAGACATAAAACCAGTAATTTCTTTAATTTGTTCCAATGACTTGTCTTTGACTTTTTCGAGATTATCATTTATATTTAGCCTCATAACGCCCGTTTTCGGAAGAAAAATTTTATTTATTCTGTGACTATCACCGACTTAAATATGCAGCAATTTTCCGCCTGCCAGGCAATAGTGTGCGATCTGGATGGCACACTCTATCTGGAAAGTGGTCCAATACCTGGTGCAAAAGACTTTTTAAATAGAGTGTGTGAATCCGGCCGACAGCTCTATTATTTTACAAATAATACCTCGGTGTCGCGACAAAAGTGGATCGATAAGCTTGCGACTCTTGATTTTCCGGCATCTCCCGAGCAGCTCATCACATCTGCTGATTGCGCGGAAGCGTACCTGAGACGTCACAGTCTCTATCCGACAATCTATTTGGTTGGCAATACAGAACTAAAGAAAGAATTTGTTTCGCGCGGTTTTATTTGTTTGAGTGAAGAACAGGCTTTGGCGAGTGAACCTTTGGCCGTTGTTCTCAGCTTTGATACCGAGTTGAGCTATCAAAAAATTTGTATCTGTTATGAGCTCATTTTACGAGATATTCCGTATATTGCGACGCATCCGGATAAATTGTGCCCAGTGACGCGCACAACATTCAAGCCGGATGTCGGTTCCTTTATTGCCCTGTTCGAGACAGCCACTGACGGCAGGCGGCCCATCATTGTTGGTAAACCCACAATGGAAGCGGTTCGATTCATCAGCGACAAGGCGAATGTGGCGAGACACAAGATTGCCTTCATCGGTGATCGTTTATATACAGATATCCGCATGGCAACAACATCTGGTATGGTGAGTGTTCTGGTACTCAGCGGCGAGACAACGGCAAGCATGTTAGAGGATACAATGGATCAACCCCTAATCGTGGTCAATTCCGTCGCTGATCTGATAAAATATTTGTAACACATGAGCCGCATGGAAATCAGCGTACTCACATCAGCTTTGGGGAGATTTTATTCCCATCAAAAAATTAGCCACATCATGTGGTGATTTTAGTTCGATTAATTTCCGTACCTTTTCCACATCCGATGCAATTCTGGCGATATCGGCCAGGAGCACCAGATGCGTTTCCGGATCAGCCGGAGGACTGAGCAGGATAAAAAAGAGTCGCGAAAATTCGCCATCATAGGCGTGCATGTTTATGCCACTCGGCACGCGCACGATGATACAAACCGGTTCTTTCAAATCAGCGCAATGGGCATGCGGAATCGCGACGCCGTGTCCCAGTGTGGTGGGAAAATAGTGCTCCTGTTCCAGCAGCAGAGCCCTGGTTTTTTCAAAGGGCAGTTCAGGATGCGTCTGGCGAGCGTGTTCAAGTACCGTTTCAATCAAGGTCGAATATGAGTTAACCTGCAAGGACAAAATGTTTTCCAGCAGAAGAAAAAATGGCAGGTGTAGTGTGAGTGGCTGAAATAGCAGTGCATCACCTTCACCCGACCAGCTAAAGGAGTGCGGCATCAGGTGCGATTCTTGATACGACAAAAGCGGCACCGTCCCGGGAATCATTTTCTCCTGAATCCGCTCTATGCGCGTCTTGATGATCACAGCTTCCCGATCCAGCAAGTTTGCGCTGGCGACATCTGGCCGCACATCCGACCAGATAACAATGCCAGCTCTTTTCTTGTGCGCTTTCGGTTCCCGGCGAGAGGACCATCGAAAAAGCCGCTCTTTGGGTACAAACTGTTGCCATTTTTCACAGACATTCGCATTCAGCGTTCGGTTGCCGGTGATCGCCAGGACATTGCCGATCTGCGGGAAAAGATGCTCGGGAAATGAGTCCAAATCCGTGGCATCTTCATGCAGCACGGTTAGCCCTTCCCGCTTGGCCGTCAAGACGTCATCATAATTGGTATCGACTAAAAAGCAGCGCCCTTTGCCGCTCTTTTGGATAAACTCGGCAACTTTGCGAGCCAGGGCATGCGCACCGACAATAAGCCATCCCTGCTGCGTGGGCGCTTTTACGTCGAGCCAGGCCGCGACATACTCGGATAAAAAGCCTTGCAAAAGAACCGTGACCGCGATGACAGCAAATGCAAAAGTTTCCAGAAACACGGCTGTTTGCGGTTGTGTATCGCTGAGCTGCAGCGCAAACAAGGATGCCATGGATGCGGCCACAACACCGCGTGGCGCAACCCAGGATAGAAAGAGCCGTTCCTTGAGGGTGAGCGAGCTTTTGAGCGTGCTCACTGCAATGTTGAGCGGTCGAATGACAAAAATGACAATAGCAATGACAGCCACACCGGACCATCCGAGAGCTATAAAATGACTCATTTGCAGATTTGCCGACAAAAGGATGAACAGGATGGCAATGGAGAGCTCGGTGAGCTCGGATTTGAATTGCTGGATATGCCCCAAACGTTCCGGCCGGCGCCACCCCAGGACGAGTCCGGCGACAACCACAGTCATGATGCCGGCTTCGTGCGCAAAAAATTCCGAGAGACCAAACAACAACAGCGCCGCGACAAGAACAAAGATATTCGCCTGCTCCTCGGGTATCCATTTCCGGCGTAACAGCTGGCTAATGACCATTCCGCCAAAAAATCCCAGACAAACGCCGATTAAAAACCGGAAGCTGAACTGCCCAAAATGATGCCAGAATGCTCCGTGGATACTGAGCCATTCAAAACAGAGAATAGCGATAAACACGCCAACGGGATCAATGAGCACACTCTCCCAGTGCAAGATGTGATGCAGGTTTTCCTTGACTTTGATGCGCTGCAATAGCGGAGAGATCACTGTTGGACCAGTAACAATCACCAGGCTACCCGCCAACAGGGATATTGATAAAGAATAATTAAAAATTAAAAATACAGCCAGCGCAGTTCCGAACCAGGTGATGAGGATGCCCAGAGTCAACAGGCGTGTGATGATGCCGCCCGATTTTTTGAATCCGGCGATATCCAGGGTCAAGCCACCCTCAAACAAGATAATAGCCACGCACAGGGAGATGATCACTTTGAGACCATCACCAAGAACAGTCGTATCGATGATGCCTAAAAATTGGCTTCCTAAAACCACACCACCCAGGAGCAGGGGCGCCATGGGTGGTATGCGCATATGCCGAGCGATAACCGAGAGCGATACGCCGACAAACATGGCAAAAATGATGGTGGTGAGACTGGTGATCGTCGCATTCATGTGGTTTGTTCTTTCTTTTTGCCTCTGGATATTTATGTAACAACGCCTTAAAAGAGTTATTCCAAAGGCACAATCAATTTGACTTGCGCACATCTGCAAAAAGAAAGGCGCTGATCACGACAACACCAAGAATGATATTAAAATAAAAGGTGAGGAATCGCCATCCAGCGGTCATGAGTCCGAGCATCTCTTTCGGTATGAGAGTGGTGTAGACCAGGTAAAATGACGCTTCGGCGCCGGCTGCTGCACCTGGCGTAGGAATAAATGTCATAAGCGTAAAAGTCACCCATTGAAAGAGAAAAAACAATATCGGATCGACCTTGATGCCGAAGGAGAGCAACATGGCGGTCAAGATGGAATAGCGGCAAGACCATTGTATTGACGTGAGCAGCATACTCGCCGCAAATCTGGTTTTGCCGGTTTTGCTTATCAGTTTGTAAACATTAGCAAAATCGCGAATACTTTCTTCAATTTTAGCCCAAAGTCGAACGCCAAATGTGCTCTTCTCCCCCTCACTCGATCTCCGGCGTCGCCAGAGTCGATAGACTTTTATCAGAATGAAAAGCAAGAGCACAACACCAGCGACCGTCACCAGGTTCTGTTCAAGCTTGTGCAAAACATGTTGCAGAATCGGCATGTTCCAGCATTTCGACAAAAAAATGGACAGCGGCAGCGCGAAAGCAAAAAAGAGTCCGTTTTCAACTGATCCCAGGGTCAGCAAGGAGGCTGCTTGACCGGCGGACAGACCTTTTTGCATCAGCATGCCGGCTTTGATATATCCCCCGCCAATCGCCGTCGGACTGAGAGCCGAGCCCAATTCCGTGCTGATCGTAATTTTCAGAATCTCGATAAATGAAAAAGAATGGCCGAGAAACCGCGTCCATATCATCACTCGAATCGTATTGGTGATCCACGGCACCTGGGCAAATACCAGGGCCAGCCCGAGAAAGTGCGGCTTGAATTCACGCAGAGATTCAACAACGGTGCGATCAGTGGTGAGAAGTGAAAAGATAATATTCCCGAGTACACCGACGAGGATAAAAAAAATAGCAATGTGGACAAGTCTTTTCAACTCGCTATAATCGCCCAGCTTTATGCTGCTTACTGTGGATGACAACCATTTTTTCATAATTTTAACGGTGGGAATAAAAGGATCACGTTCGCGTTTGGTTCTGCCAAGTGCCTCGCTACGGGGTTTAATAAATATCAGTCTCTGGAAAAACAGTGAATTCTGGCTCGCCCAATTCGATCGTTTCACCGAGGATTCTGACCGCGGTTTTTGATTTCTCCAAAATTTCATGCCCAAAAGCGGATGGTACATCCAGCAGACGAACCTGGTCGATCTGCGCATAAAACAGCGAAATCAGACTCTTGAAATACCGGCTATTATTACCACCCGATTGCTCGGTCAGCGCACGCACTTCGGATTCGTGGTAGGTCGAGAGAACACGAATTTTCAAAAGCTTGCCCAAAAACATGCCCAGAATTCCCATTGGCCCAAGGGTATCGATAAAAACAGACTCACATCCCTCTTCAGAAAAGTCATAGGCCACTTTCAGGATGGGCGGCAATCCATAGCGCGGACTGTCGTTGAGCAGCACCAATGGTTCATAGCTATAAAAGTCATTTATCTGCTCCTGTGATTCGCCTGCTATAAAATAAATCGGCTTGTAGCCTGTTGCGAACTCATCTTCTAAAAGGTAATTTATTTCATCGCGCTCCAGAACGCGCTCGCGATTGTTATCGGAAAAGATGGCGATTTTGCGAGGCCAGCGGAGCTGGTGCGGCAGCAGGCGCTCGGCAGACTCGCGCATCAGCGGGCGATCCGCGTTTTCAGTTTTAAAACCGACAAAATAAGGTACTACGAGCGGGGCAATGTTCTTTAGCATGGCGAAATGCTTCAAGGCATCAAACAGACCTCCCTTGCGCCGCATCACACTCCCGAACAGTGCAATCAGATGCTGATTCACAATCGTATTGGCACTCTCAAAAAACCGCAGGTTATTTTCGTGATCAAATGGCATTCGACCTTTTAAAAAAAGCTGAACCTGCTGGCTTTTTTTTAATTCGCGCATAATCTGTCTCTTTAGTGCCCGCGACGATTTTTTTGAACGGCGCAAAGCGAACAGATTTTTAAACTGCACTCCGACAAATGCCGATCCCAAAACCAACATGCTGTGATGCCTGGTTTCTTCAAACACATTGTCCAGCAATAACCACGCTAATTTGTTGTTGAGGAGATCAAATGATTTTCTCTTTGTTTTTAGATATTTAAAGCCAACTGCCATAGCGCCATGCGCCACCGCCAGCGGCGTACCACCATGCCCTGCGGCCTGACAGTGGCCGGCTTTGATATTGGAGAGCAATTCTGCAACCGTCGCAGCTTTTTTTACGAGCGTGTGTGGCGATGAAATCATAATGCCGCCGTGATCATCCGAGCCGGCGATGGCGTGCTTTTGCCAGGGAAAATCACCAACGGGTATCATGTCATATTTATCGGCAAGCTGCCAAATTTTCTCCGGTGTCAAGTGATTCAATATATGTTCGAACAGATTGTCCGGCAACATCTGTTTGCCACCATTCTTTACCTCGAAAATTTCGAACATCAGCAGCATCTGTTCGATATGCTGCATGGTCAACGCAGGACCCATTTTGAAATAGGGATGTGCCAGGGCGTGTACGATCTGTTGCTCGTTGAGGTAGGGCACCAGCTCATATATATTGAAACGGAGTTGTTGAATTTCTTTATGCTGCGTCTCGTTGATGTCAAAGGCAATAATATGAACTTTAGCGTGATCTTGTGGAAAAAAAGCCGAGATTTCCTCGCTGATGAAAAAATCGGGCATATGTGCTATTTCGAGCGCACCGGATATCACATCATGATCAGTGAGCGTGACATAGTCCATGCCACGTGATTTGGCGATCTTGTAAACCTCCATCGGCGCGGTATAGCATTCGTTGATCTGAATTTGATCCAGTATCCAGTTGCCGGCTGTACGCGAGTGATGTGTGTGCACGTGCAAATCAATGCGTGAACTGGTCATATCCATTTTTTATCCTCAAAAGCGTGAATGTGCCCTATGCGGCCAATCGTGGCTTCTTTTTATTCGCCTGCGATTGCGAGATAAAAGCACGGTAGCTATCCAGCAACCGATTATTGATGATGTTCCAGCTATACTTTTGCGCCGTAAATCGTGCCTGCTGCCCGAGCATCCTGGCAAAATCAGGATGGATCAATAAACGTTCAACCTGATCGGCAAAATCTTTTGCATCTTTTGGCCTGGCAATCAGTCCATCTGTCTCATGATTGATAATATCACCGACACCGCCGGCAGCAACACCAACAGCCGGAATGCCGGATGCAAAGGATTCTAGAATGACATTGCCAAAAGTTTCCGTGGTTGAAGGGAAGGTAAAAATATCGGAGCTGGCATACCAGCGTGCCAAAGCCTCACCATGAACAAATCCCGGCATATAGGCATCGGGGAGCAGTTCTTCCAAAGTCGATCGCATGGGGCCATCGCCAAGCAGAACAATTTTATAATCATGCCCTCTGGCTTTCAGGATTTTATCCGCCGCCGCCAAAACATCAATGTCTTTGTGATTGATCAGGCGACCGACAAAGAGGAGAATAGGTTTGTTTTCAGCGCCGATCGATCGTCGCAGTTCGTTATCGCGCAAATCTGGTGAAAAAAGATCAAGCTCGATGCCGCGCTGCCAGAGCTCAACATCCCGAATGCCGCGCCGGCGCAGCTCGCGAACTGCGCTGGGTGACGGCGCATAGGTCATATGGCATCTGTTATGAAACCATTGCAGATAAGCCCAACCGGTGGGTTCGAGCCAATCGAGGCCAAAATAGGAGAAATAGTCGACAAAATGCGTATGATAGCTTGTCACCACCGGCAGATGCTTGCGATGGGCATAGTTGAGGCCATAAATATTGAGCAGCGTTGGAGAGCACAGGTGTATGATGTCCGGTTGAAACTGATCCAACTGTTTTGATATGCCCTCAAAAAATGGCAAGCCCATCTGATAATAGCTATAGAGGAAAAAGGGTACGGATTTCACCTTGGTGACATGTCGCGTCCATTCGTAGGATTCGTCGGGTTTAACCGAGGAAAAAAAATGAAAATTTATATTTTGCTCCTGCATCGATTCGACCAGTTTGGTCAACGTCTTGACCACACCATCTGTATTCGGGGGCAAGCTTTCTGAAAAAAGTGCAATTCTCATGTATACTCCTCAGGCAACAAGTGCCAGGCCAATTTTTGCACACGTGATACCAAGCGTCATTCCAGCCAGCACATCGCTCGGAAAGTGCAAACCGTTATAAATTCGTGAAAAACCAATGAGCATCGCAATAATGGCAAGCGGGATAAACAAAGCCGGTATCACACTGCCAAAAAGCGTTGCCATGACAAATGCAGCGCTGGTATGGCCGGAAGGAAAACTGAATTTATCCGGTGGCGGCATTAATGATCTGATACCGGGTACTGCTCTGAATGGTCGATGTCGCCTGGTTTTGTCTTTGACAAGTTTAAAAATGGTGATTTCAAACGCAAAAGCGATCAATCCAGCCGGGATTGTTTTGAGCGCCAACTCGAAATCAAGAATAAGCAACAAAATCCCCACGAGCGCATAAAAATAGCCGTCTCCGAGTCGAGACAGCCCATACATAATAAAATCAAGTGTTTTACGTCCGTTCAAATTAAAGATTTTGATGCACAATCTGCTGTCCCAAACATACACATTGCTATAGAGTGCCCGAAACATGCATTGTCTCCTTAAAATTTAGCAAATATAGGAGTGCAAAATTATGAAAGCATTAACGGTTGGTTAACGCGAGGTCAAATTGTTGTTAATAGTGAATGAAGGTTTAATCAAAGGATGTGGGGCGGTTTTTGTTGAGAATATGTTCACGAACTTCGGCGAGGTGATAGCTGTTGGTTCGATTTTCCGAAAGTTCAGGCAGGTTATTAAAGGCAAAAAAATCCACGGCATCGGTTTCAAAACTCGTCGTTGCCCGACCGCCAACAATATCGCACAGAAAAATGATTTTAAAAGCATGATAGAGAGAAAGTGGTCGCCCGCTTCTGTTTGCGTCGTAGACAGCGATAATTTTGTTGGTCGTGACGTCAAAGCCGCTTTCTTCCTTGACTTCCCGAATGATGGATGCAGCCGGTGCTTCGCCGACGTCCACCCAGCCACCCGGCATGCACCATTTGCCATCCATTTTTTCTTTCACAAGCAGGATTTTGCCATCCTGAATAAGCGCGCCACGAACATCAATTTTGGGGGTTGCGTAGCCGGGTTGGTGAATAAAATCATGCACAAGGCGCTCTTTGCTGTACTGCGAATATGTTTCAATAATCTCGGCGGCGATTTCGAGAAACCGTTTGTTCCGCTCTATATCATATTCATTGTGTGCAAAAGCTAATCCTGTCTGGCTGAGCGCCTGAATTTCGCGAGCCCAGACGAGCCATTGCGGAATATCCATATTTTTCCCCGCTGGATGATTAGATCTCAACTTTTTCAAAAGTACCCCTTTCACGGTTTTTTTGCACGCCGGGCATGACATGCAATGCGCCATGCATGGAAATGTAAATGCCCGGCTCTATCAGAAACGCTGCATAGAGCGCCTCGGTAAAATTTTGCAGTGCATCAGAATCCTCAAAGCCAAATGGCTTCATCGCACCGGTGAAAAGAACGGGAACCGGAATCGGCATCAAGCGATTAAACAAATAGTGCGCCGTGACGTCCATGGTATCGGTGCCGTGTAGAATGAGAACAGGATTATTTTGCGGCAAAAGATTTTTTACGGCGAGATAGATCATTTCCCGATCAAAATCAGTCATCTCCAACGAATCTTTCCACAGCAAATCCTGGTGATGTACTATTGTATAGGGCAAGCGCAACCGTTTTAGCATCTCGCGCAAATGCGAACCGCGGTTTGACAGGGTGCCATCCAGTTCGTCATATGATTTTTCAATGGTGCCACCAGTGGTGATGACATGAATAGTACGTTTCTTCATGTTGGTATCCCTGATCACTTTCACTCATGAAGGCAAGCATTGCCAGGAGTGACATTAAAAAAAAATCGGCGCATTTGCAATGAAAAGTTGATTGTCGTTTTCTTGGCTTGCTTTTGTAAAGGTGGTCTCGTATATTTGAAAATCTTTTTTTGTAAAGTTGACAACACAAAGGTGAATTATGCTGTATAATAAGGTCAATATTTTACTTCTCTTGCTTTATATTCTCAGTTCAATATTAAACGCAACAGGTCTGCCGGTAAAAGACATCCAGCAAGCTATAAGCGAAAAAAATGCTTCCTGGCGCGCCACGGAAAACAAATTCACTGCCATGAGCGCTGAGGAACGGCGATGGTACGCGGGTGCGATTCCTGTGCGGCCGGAGGACGTCGCATCAGATCAAATATTATCCCTGCCCACTGTAGAGATTTTACCGGATTCATTTGACTGGCGCGACAACAATGGAGACTGGGTGACGCCGGTCAAAGACCAGGGTCAGTGCGGCAGTTGTTGGGCGTTTTCAGCCGTTGGACAGGTGGAAGCCTGGTGGAAAATTCGTAATGGCGATCCAGCAAAAAATATCGACTTGTCGGAACAATTTTTATTGGCGTGCAGTGATGCCGGCAACTGCGAAGATGGTGGCCGGATCGATGAATCGCTCGAGTTCATTGCCTATACCGGTATACCATACGAATCAGATTTGCCCTACAGAGCGGTTTCCAGTATTCCCTGCTCCGATACCAAACCGGGGTGGGAGAATCATGCTGTTTCCATTCCGGCGTGGGGATATATCACCCTTGCTCAGGCGCATGTGGACAACATCAAAAGTGCGGTTTTCCGTCATCCGTTATCGGTGAGCTTTGAGGTCTTTGATGATTTTTATTCCTATTTTGATGGAGTTTACGAGCATGTTTTTGGTGAATCATCGGGCTGGCACGCTGTGGTTATTGTGGGCTGGAACGATCGCGAAGAGAGCTGGATTGTGAAAAACAGCTGGGGCGATAGTTGGGGGGATTCCGGCTACTTTCGTATCAAATGGGGCGATAGTAGTATGGGCCGTTTTGCTCCATATATTTGGGATGAAACACCAACTGCTTTTTTGGTCGCCTCGACAAACTCGATAGATATTGAGCTCACCTACGGTGACATTGATACTCTGGAGGTTTCTATTTATAATTATGGCCCCGATGCCGCGCACTTTTTTGCCAACGAGTCCATTTTATACGCAAACGAACCAGACTGGCTCGTGCTGGAGCAGAGCGCCGGCATATTATCCATATCTGATTCAGCATACATCAATCTCATTTTAAACACTCGCGAGCTCAAACCGGGAAATTATGCGCAGGAGATCAGAATTATCACCAACGATATCATCGCTCCGCATATAAAAATTCCGGTTAGCCTCACTGTGACCAAACCACAATATGATGCGCGGGTCAATCGTCTCGACATCCCCCCGGATGGTTTCACATTGTTATCATGGGCGACACTCGGCTGCGAGATTGGCAATGTCGGCGCTCAAACAATGACCGATTTTGATGTTGCATGCCATATCAAGCAGAATGGCAAAACCATTTTTCAAGACACGTCGCATGTCGCTCTCTTGCCGGTCAATTCCCGCCAAACAGTCGACTTTGCACCGTTCAAATTGCGGCAGACCGGCCATCTCGACTGCGAAATCAACATTGTTCATTCACCAAATGATTACAACGACTTTAATAATGTATTGTCTGCCAAAATACCGGTCACGCACCTCGTCGAGGGATTTGAATCCACAAACGAGCACTGGCTCATCGATTCCGGATGGGCCTTCACGGATGCGGTAAATGGCCATAGCGGCAGCGCCTCGGCACATGTGAACGGTGGCATTTATCCATACTTGAATAATATGAATACGACAATGACTTATCTGCCCGGCTTTGAATTAGCCGGCCTTGACACCTTTTTTGTCACATTTTGGACGCGGTATGTCACCGCCGATTCCAATGATTTTTGTCTTGTCGAGACAAGCGGCGATAGTGCAACCTGGGAGTTCGCTGACTCTTTCACCGGCGTTCAGCCGGCATGGGAGAGACATGTACTCAATTTAACCCGATACGCCCAGGAGCGACGGGAGAAAGCCTGGGTTCGTTTTCAGTTTGTATCGGATGCACTGGGCACCAGCATAGGTGTACTCATCGATGATCTCGAGGTCTATACCGAAACCATTGAAGAAACAGGCACAAATCCGGAGACAGGTGTAGCGCGCGACATTGAACAACCTGTGGATTATCATCTGGCACAAAATTATCCAAATCCGTTTAATCCTGCCACAACAATAAGCTATTCGATTCCCGTATCCGCGCATGTGATGTTGACAATATATGATATTCAGGGTCGCTTTGTTGAGCACTGTATCGATGTTTATCAGCCGGCCGGTCAGCATAAACTGACATGGACCGCCACTGCACAACCAGCCGGGATTTATTTTGCCACCCTGGTTGTGAACGGCGAAAATGGTTACACTTTTATGGATCGGATAAAAATGGTATTGGTCAAATAATAGTAAAGGAACATCGATGAAGCTCAAACTTGCGGTTGTTATTTGTCTTGGAGCGTTTAGTTTCGCTTACGCCGAATCCAGACTTGACGAAATCAGGGAGGCTATCCATTCGAACAATGCAACGTGGCGTGCGGCCGAGAACTGGGTCACCCGGCTCAGCCGCGACGAATTATCCCAATTGTGCGGAACAATCATAGCACCAGCGCCCGATGCCCAATCGTGTTTCATCACTTTGCCGCCAGTGAGTGAATTGCCCAGCGAACTGGACTGGCGCGAGAATAACGGTAACTGGGTGACCTCGGTGAAGAATCAGGGCGGTTGCGGCAGTTGCTGGAATTTTTCCGCCACCGCTCAAGTTGAAGCGTGGTGGCACATTTTTAATAATAATCCCCAGACAAACCTGGATTTGTCCGAACAGTTTGTTTTATCATGCAGCGATGCCGGGACTTGTAATGGTGGTCGCGTCGAGTTGGCCCTGTCTTTTTATCAAACGAATGGCGTACCACTTGAATCGTGTCTGCCCTATCAAGCCACGGATTATGTGTTCTGCAGTGAAGCATGCCCGGACTGGCAAGAACAGGCTGTCACCATTCCGGGGTGGGGCTATGTGACGCTGGAAGAACCCATCGTGGAGAATATCAAGCAGGCCTTGTTGTATCATCCGGTCTCTGCCTCGTACACGGTGTACGAAGACTTTTTATATTACGACAAAGGCGTCTACGAACATGTCTGGGGTAACGATGTCGGTGGACACGCCATTTTGATCGTCGGCTGGAATGATGCTGAACAGAGCTGGATCTGCAAAAACAGTTGGGATACGGATTGGGGAGAAAACGGCTATTTCCGCATCAAATGGGGGGATTCCGGCATGGGGCAGTATGTCCCCTTTATTTATGATGAATTAACCAGTGCTGCGCTTGAGCTGTCACCGGCGACTATTGAGCTGACGCTGGTCAGCGGTGACTCGGCGATCACACCCGTGCGGATCAAAAATGTCGGTGACGGCCAACTCTACTTTTCGCTGATCGATTATGCTGTGCCAATTGCTTTTTTCCCTGATCCGACAAATGCCTACGACGGCTCTTCCTGGTGGTGCGCTGATCCCGAAGCCGGCGGCTACAAAGATCACTGGCTGCAATATCTGGATACGCCGGTGATCGATCTCTCCGGCACATCAGAACCACAGCTCGCTTTTCAGACATATTGGGCGATTGAACCACCCGAAGGTACCGATCCCCCATGGGATGGTTGGGATGGCGCCAATGTGTGGATTTCAACGGATTCCGGCGCGACCTACACGGTTATTCATCCTTCTACTCCCGACTATACATGCCAAAGTCTGTGGGCTTTTGGCGAACCGGAACAAGGCTGGAACATGGGACCAAACATCGCCGGCTGGGCTGGAAAAAGCGATGGGTGGAACCTCGCCCTGTTCGATCTCTCGGCTTTCGCATCCCGGCAGGTTATCATTCGTTTCGCTTTTGCCTCGGATTTGGCCTTTTGTACGGCTGATGATCCAACGCTGCTCGGCTTTTTTGTCGACGAAATCCTGGTCTCTGATGGCACGCAAGTGCTCTTTTTTGATGATGCAGATGATATCACAACGATGCATCGCCAGGGTTTTGGCATCCAGGCAGCTGACTGGATGGGTTTTGATTCACCTGGCGGCCTCCTGGGCCCGGGCGAGTCTGTAGATGCTTATTTGTCTATTTCGACCAAAAAATTAGCCGTCGGCGCATACGAGGGTTTGATTGAGGTCTCGTCGAATGACACGACCACATTGGCCGAGCTGCCAGTTCATTTGACCGTGGCGTCGGCGGACTATGACCTTGGCGTCAACCACATTTATAGCCCGGAGAAGCTGCCGCTGCTCACCGGCTATTCACCTGTCGCTACAATTCATAACAATGGTTCCACTAATGCTTCTGATTTTGATGTTTATTGTGAAATGACGGCTTTTGACAGCCTCATTTATTCTGAATCCCGCCATATTGAATCCCTTCCACCGGATTTGAGGATCCGCGTTACTTTTCCAGACTTTGTCCCGCTGGATACCTGTTCTGTTCAGGTGAAAGTGTTCATTCAAAATTTTTCCAATGACCAGTTCACTTATAATGATTCGTTGACCTCACATTTTTCCGTGACATCCACGATCGATGATTTCGAAACGGCAAATCCTCTCTGGATCGCCGAGGGTGGCTGGGCTGTCACCAGCGAACATGCCGGCTACCAAAGTGACTATGCAGCGCATGTGAACGGCGGCACAGTGCCGTACGAAGCAAATATGGACGCTGTTTTTACATACTCGCAGCATTTTAATGTCGAACAGGCTGACAGCATTCTGTTATCTTATTGGGCCTGGACGTTTACCGAGGATGGACAGGACAACTGCTATCTTGAAGTGAGTACGGATTCTCTCGTCTGGACGGCAGTGGATACGCTCACCGGTATGTATCCGAGCTTTATTCAACATCATGTGCCCATCTCACCTGTTCTGCCGGATAACGCAAACAAACTATGGCTGCGTTTTCGTTTTACCAGCAATGCCACAGAACAATTTGTCGGCGTATTCATCGATGACATCGCTATCTCGGCGACCAGAAAGAAAATTGATACGCAAATTTACTCGAATGCGCTGACGAATCTCGATTGGCGTCTCGATCAAAACTACCCAAATCCATTTAATCCGTTCACCACAATTCGCTATTCTCTGGCGAAACCATCGCATGTGACAATCAGTATATTCAGCTTGACGGGTCGCC
Organism: Candidatus Zhuqueibacterota bacterium; assembly: GCA_016928775.1. Lineage (GTDB taxonomy): Bacteria > Zhuqueibacterota > Zhuqueibacteria > Residuimicrobiales > Krinioviventaceae > Kriniovivens. Next base: position 29,091 of record JAFGKD010000087.1, read on the forward strand.
GGATCGAGACGCTCATGGATGAACCGCAGCAGGCCGGTTGGCATGGTGTTACCTGGAGACCACAAGCCGTTGCCTCTGGCGTATATATTTATAAAATGCAGGCGAAAACGGAAACCGGCGAGACGTTTCAGGCGTTGAAAAAAATGCTGTTCATCAAGTAAAAAATCATCCCACAGGAGAATGGTCTTGAAAATATGTCTGTTTACCTTCGCGCTGTATCTATTATGTTCATCATTTGCCATGGCGAATGTGGGTAAACTTGATCCTCGACTCCAAAGACTGGCGTTAGCCGCAGAGAGCGGGACGGTCACCGAATCATCCATTCTCCGAAAACGGGGCGAGATTAATTTTGTCCGCGTGATCGCCACTTTCGACGGACGGGTGCACGAGCTGGCGCACGCCGGCGCCGGCATAATTTTTTTCCGAGAAAACATGGCGATTCTTGAGGTTCCGTTGACCGGTTTACGAGATATTGCCAACCTTCCCTCTATAACGTATATGGAAGCACCCACGCCATCCAAAGCATTGTTAGATAAAAGTGCTCAAGCGATCAGTGCGATCAAAGCCCGAGAACAGTTGGGAGCCACCGGCAGAGGTATCATTGTCGGTATTGTTGATTCCGGCATCGATTGGCGACACGATGATTTTCGTAAACCGGATGGCTCGACCCGGATCAAATATATTCTTGATCTGAGCGAACCGGGGCCGCACTATACCGGTTCAATTTACACCGAAGCACAGATCAACGATGCCCTGAATGGTTTTGGTCGAGTTTATGAAACAGATGCAAGTGGTCATGGGACGCATGTGACCGGAATAGTAGCGGGCGACGGCACAGCAGGAACCGGCTATGGCGACTATGCCGGCATCGCCCCGGCGGCCGATATCGTTGCTGTCAAAGCGACGCGTGATGCGGAGGGACGGGAGTTTTTTACTGACGATCAAATCGTCGCCCTCGCATTCATAGACAGCGTTGCCGATGTTTTAGGCAAGCCGTGGGTGGCGAACCTGAGCCTTGGCGGCCACAGCGGCGCCCATGACGGAACGTCGCCAGTCGAACGCTTTATCGATATGCTGACCGGACCGGGAATTCAGGGAAAGGTCGTGGTCACCGTTGCCGGCAATGACGGCGATATGGATATTCACGCGCAAGCGACCATCGAGTCGAGCCCGCAACTACCCGTTATATCGTTTCATCTTGATCCCTATATCGCCAATGTTGGCACCGGCAACGACATTGTCATACTGGATGGCTGGTATGACGGTGCAAGAAAGATTGGCGTGACGCTTATCTCGCCTTCAGGGAATCGCTATGGTCCAGTGCTGCCAGGTGAAGTGTTGCCGGATGACAATAGCTCCGGCAAGGTCACCAACGAAGGAACGATCTACATGTGGAATGGCTTTTATGAGAGTGGCAATGAGTATAGACAGGGCACGAATCCGCATAATGGGGATCGAGAATTTTACCTTCAAATATCTGACGATGATGCGCGGCGACCGGCCGATGGCGAGTGGACATTGGAATTTTCCGGCATCGGTGGTGACATCGATGTGTGGATCAGCAACGCGACGATGGATGCCTATTTTGTGCAGGGCAAAGTGGATGATGGCAAACTGGCGATTCCGGGCACAGCACGGAACGCCATAACGGTCGCATCATTCATCTCAAAAAAAAGCTGGGACGATCTCGACGGCAATCGCCTCACTTATGATTCGCAAGGTTTATATTCGGAAGGCGACTTGTCCGCTTTTTCCAGTCCGGGGCCGGTGCGCAAGGGCGGCTACCAGAAACCGGAGATTGCCGCTCCGGGACAAATTATCGTCAGTGCTCTGTCTGTGGATGCGCCGCCAACGAATGAAAACAGCATCTTTTTTTCCGGCAACATCAGCTACCCGAATGCTCTGGTGAACAACGATGGTTTTCATGGCTTGAACAGCGGTACCAGTATGGCCGCACCGCATGTCACCGGTGCCGTAGCGCTTTTGCTGGAACAGACTCCCGAGTTGTCCACCATTCAGGTGCGGGATCTCATCACAAAGTCAGCCGATAGCAACAGCAAAACCGGCGCTGTTCCAAATACCTTATGGGGGTGGGGAAAACTGAACATACATGACGCGCTCCTGACAGATCCTGATCCCGAAGAAGAGCAACCGGTCTTTATGCTCCACCCGCCGTGGCCAAATCCGTTTGTCGGGACCGTAAAAATCGAATATGATTTGCCAGTTTTGGAGAATATGCCAGCGCTACAAATTGTTATCTTTAACGCTTTGGGACGCCGAGTCAAAGAAATTCAAAAATTCGGCGGCCTTGAATTTAACTGGGATGGTCGAGATGACAGTGGAACGCCGGTGGGCAGTGGTGTTTATTTTATCCAGGCGTCATTTGGCCGTCAAAAACAATTGCAAAAAGTTGTCTTTTTAGGTATGGAAAAATAAGGCAAACAACCATTGATCAATTAAAAAAGGGAGGTTTATTATGGCATCGTTATTAGACAGCATTCGGGATGGTTTGGAGTTGGTTGTCGACAAGACGGAAGAGTACAGCAAAATCGGCAAACTCAAAGTTGACATTTTGACCATCAAGCGCAAAATCGAGAAGCAATTCACCGAGTTAGGTGGTCGCACCTACGATATATTAACCGGTGAAGATGCAAAATCTCTGCAAAAAGACGAAGAAGTAAAAAAAATAACCGATGATATTCAAGCGCTCGAAGCTCAGCTCAAGGAAAAGGAAGCCGAGATTGAAAAAGTGAAAGAAGAAAAAGAAAAAGAACGCCAGGAACGGCAGGAAGCGCGCAAAAAACAGGCGGATGTCAAAGTCACTGATGATGAGGAAGAATCCATCAATTCGGAGGATATTGAGGACGCAAAGATTGTGCAAGAGAAAAAGAAACAAGACTGATATGTCCACCAAATTTAGAACCATTGCACATGCCGGAGTGTTTCTGCTCATTCCGGCATTTTTTATATCGCTTCAGGCGGTGGAAACGGTCTCCGATTTTTTGATCCACCGCGAGCCAGGACGTCTGATCACCGAAGAAAAACCGGTGTGGCTCATGCCGTCGACCGAACCAACAATCACTCTTGCTGCGGCGGGGGACTTGATGATGAGCTCGTGGATCATTGATGTCGTCAACGAACAGGGCGTTGATTTCCCCTTTGACAGCACGCGTGATTTTATCGAAACCGCCGATGTCGCTATCGCCAATCTTGAAGCACCATTAACGGCGCAAGGTGAGAGATTTGCGGACAAAAAGTACACTTTTAAAGTGCCACCGCATTTTGTCACCGGTATTGCCAATGCCGGTTTTGATGTTGTGACCATGGCCAATAATCACATTGTTGATTTTGGTTGCGAGGGCATTGTGAATACATTTATCGCTCTGCAGGAGGCTGGAATTTATTTTTGCGGTGCCGGAGACAATCGTGAACAAGCATGCGCTCCGACCATTATGGATGTGAATGGCATGAAAATCGCGTTTATCGGTTTTTCCATGACTTATCCCGAGGAGTTTTGGGCGACCACGACAAGATGTGGCACGTGCTATCCGACAGAGGAAGTGCTTTACCAGTCAATCACCGAAGCAGAACGAATGGCTGATCTCACAGTAGTCAGTTTTCATTGGGGTGCTGAAAAGTATAGCTCGCCGCGTGCCTATCAAATGGCTTACGGGCGCCTGGCTATTGATTTTGGCGCTGATCTGGTGCTCGGGCATCATCCGCACGTTTTGCAGGGGCTCGAAATTTACAAAGGGAAATTAATCGCCTATAGTCTGGGGAATTACGTCTTTGCATCATATAGCAACTCGGCGACAACGAGTATGATCTTGCGCGTCAAATTTGATTCAACAGGGCTGCTCCTTGGCAGGATTATTCCGATCAACGTGTATAACGCCGAGGTTAATTTTCAGCCGGTCGTTCTACAAGGACAAAAGAAGCAAGGGGTGATCCAGGATCTCAACAGGTTTTCCAAACCTTTGAACAATAATAAAACAATCATTGATCAAGACGGATACATTCTACCGTCAAAAGCATTGTCGTCTATGAATTAATCACATCAAAGGGGGACATATGAGCAGAGTGAAAACACCGGCGAGGGAGGGTTTTCTTTATCATCTATGGCTGGAGCGGGAGTTTTCCGCCGTCCCACTCAAAACCATTGACGGGCGACCGCTGGAAATTCTTGAAAAAGGCGTGCGCAATTACGACGCTGGTCCGGATTTTCTCGATGCGCTGCTGAGAATTGATTCGCACATCGAGCGCGGCGACATTGAGATTCATCCTATTGCCGGCGACTGGTACGCGCATGGTCATCACCGCGATCCGCGCTACAACACTGTCATCCTTCATCTGGTGACCATGGAGTGCCCGGTTTCGTTTCGCACAATCCGGGCTGACGGGTGCGCCATTCCAACGCTCAATCTGGACAACTATCTTGAAAAAACAGCCGAAGAGCTTGAAGTCGAGACTGTCCTGCAGACACCGCCTTCCCAATTCTGCGGCTTGAGCCAGCACGATATGTCAACGGTTCGCCTGGTCATCGAAAAAGCCGGAGATGCCCGCTTTTCTATCAAAATGAAGCGTTATTTTGAAAGACGTTTTTCGGATTCATGGGATCAAATCGTTTACCTGTCCATTTTTGAGGCACTTGGATACTCGAAGAACCAGATTCCATTTCGACAATTAGCCGAGATTTTGCCGGTTGAGCAGTTGTGGAGCTTTATATGGAGTGATCCCCTCGACTGTGCCTTGCTTAAGTGCGAGGCGTATCTCTTCGGCGCTGCCGGATTGCTACCGTCACAACAGCATCATTCGGCTGTTTTTCTTGTGCCGAATGTCAAGCACTATGTTGCCGACCTGGAAAACATGTGGAGACAATTCCCGCTAAAATCCAAAATTACCGTTTTAAAACCGGGTGTCTGGCAATTCTTTCGCCTGCGTCCCAAAAATTTTCCGACCCGACGCATCGCTGCTGCTGCGATGTATGTTGTCAGATTCATGACAGATGGATTTATCAGCACTTGCATAAAAATAATTTCCGATCTGTCCCGCAAACCGACCAAAATGGGCAAAGAACTGGAAAATCTTTGTATCATTCCATCACATCCATTCTGGTCGACGCATTACAGTTTTGAAGAATCGCGCAGCGAACCTGGCAAGAATGAGTGTTTGTTAGGGCGGGAACGCGCCCGCGATATCGTTGTCAATGTGCTATTGCCGGCATTAGCGGCATTTGCGGATGAAACCGCTGATTTACGACTCAAAAACAGTGTTTGCGAGATTTATCAACACTATTCGCGGTTGCACGACAATGAAATCATTCGCCACATGTGCGAACAGATTTTCAAAATGAGCACGTGCCCGGATATAATAACCGGGGCGCGAATGCAACAGGGACTCATTCACTTGCACAAGGAAATGTGCCAACCTGAGCAGTGTTCTGTTTGCCTTGAAAAGTTTCATGTGCAGACTCTTTCCCCGGACGATCATTTCTCCACTGTCAAAACGAGCTGATCTCCGGACGTCAGGTGTTCCGGCTTTTTGACTGTTTTTGCCACCAGGCCCTTGACGCCGAACTCGGATAAAAACAGATTGCCGTATTCAATTGACAGTGTAATCGTGTCGCCTGTGATGTCCAAACCACCCCACGCATTTCCTGTTGACCAAAATGTTTTAAAATCAGTTCTGCTGATTTTTGGATCAAAAACCAAACGATTTGCTCTGCCGTCATACTCGATACCGGACAGCGCTAACATCACAGACCAACTTGCCATAGCCCGGGCATAATGGAGGCCGGATTCATCGTGCTCGAATGGATTTCGCTTGTAGCCGTCATATCGATCATGAACCGCCTCGACAATAGCCAGCCCCTCATCGACAAATCCCGAGTAAATGAGCGATGCCGCCACCTGATATTCCACGCCGCTCCAGATTTCATCCGAATAGACAAACGGCAGTGGTGGTCGATTATCGTGTGGCCATGTGCACAGCACAAGACCCGCTTCATCGTTCAAGCCGTAAACGCGCTGTACGTTGTGGAAAAATCGCAACGGATGCATAAAGTTATTGTCAAAGACAGCCTTGATCGCGTTTTTGACTTGAGTGGAATCCAGGATATAATCCAACCCCGCATTAAACGCGAGATATTGTCCTAACAGTTGATCCGCCAAACAGCCATCGTCGTATTGATATTTGACCTGCTTTTCTTTTTTTTCATCTAAAATTTGCACAAACCAGGATCCGTTCCACAGGGAATCCTGTGCCGTGAGAACACCGCGTCGATAAACATCACTATATTCGATTGATTTTTTTTCATCACCCATGGCGATCGCCATTTCGGAACAGGCTTTCAACGCTGCCAGATAGATGGATGTGGTCATGGAGCTCGGGCCAAAAAAATTGATATCATAGGTGTTGTGTTGTTGACCGGAGAGAATTCCCGATTTATTTGCATCCCAGGCCATTTGTCGTTCCTGGTGTTTGAGTCGCGGATCGCTTACAATACCCGGACCGGTCCAGGCGAATTCAAGCGCTTTTTGGATGTCAGGCCACAGTGTGGCCAGCCATTTGTCGTCGCCGCTTGATTTCCACTCGCGATAGGCGCGCACAATCGTGCCCATCTGGCCATCGGCTGCGGCGGGGCCGTCGAACCAGTAATCGCCCAAAGGCAGCACCGACCGATGTGATTGAAATCCATTATCAAACGTATCGTGCAAAAATTCAATTTCTCGCATTGAACGTTCCAGAGAGGGAAACAGGGACGCCAACGTTTGTTCATAATTCCATACGTGCGTGCAGGTGCCGGGACAACACCAGCCATCATTTAAAACACCCTCAAATCCATGCACATGCCCTTCTGCCGTCACCTGGACAAGTGGTGAACGCAGCGAGGCGGCCTGGGTTGTGAGCGCTTCCCTGACATAGTCCGGATAACTTGATTGTGCAATCAGGTTTGCAAAGCGCTGGGTTTTTTCATAGAGTGCTTTTTCATTTTTTCGAAAAGTGTAAAGCACATCCAATTCGTCGGAAAACAATTGACTGTAAAAATTCCGGAATGTTTTTTCACTTGCCTCCTGGATGCCAAAAACCTCAGCCGGGGAAAAAGAACGATCCGGAAAATACCAGGCAAAATAAAATGGAATACGGATCTGTTCGCCGGGATTCAGTTCAAAATGCACCAATACACTCGCCATTCGTTTTGTGGTTTGATTATAGGACGTTGGCCGATAGGTTGTGTGCCAATCCTGCAATTTTGCTTCAATGGAACCGTCGTCGCTGAAATCATCCCAGAACAGATGCGCTTCATCTCGCCATTGACCCGGGAACCAATGGGTCTGTGCATCAACGTCTTGGCAAGTTGTTCCAATAAAAAGAGCACCCTGATAATTGACATCCTCGGATCGTCGCGCGACAAATTGGACGCCGCGTACACCGAGCGTGTCAAGATAGATATTTGAAATGTTCGCGCTCTGAATCGGATTTTCCATATTGAATACAATCGATGCGCTTATCGGCTCCTTCGATTGGTTTTGAAAATCCCAATAGCATACCACCAACGGGTAGCTGCTGTTCTTTACATCAAGCGGGATAAACGGGCTAAAGGTTTCCAGGGATATATTCAAAGGAATATCCTCATCGCTGAAAAACCAATGGTGTAGCGGGAAAAAATTGACAAACTCGGCATGCTGCAACCTGGGCAAACCATAGACATATTTATGAGTCGATTCCGTATAGGGCGGAAAAAGCTCGCGCTCTAAAATTTTCGCAACCGGTTCACCCTCACCTTGTTGAATCCACAACGCAAAAAATGTCTTTTCCAATCGTCGTTGACGGTCCGGTTTGTTGCATATTTCAACGTGCGCAATGTTACCTCTGCCGCCAAAAAGCAGATTGCCGGTGCCGATGCCGCCAATCGGCACCCGCACGCTGGCCAGGTTACGCTCACTATAGCTGTTGCCCTGTTGTGCCGCTGAACACAATAGAGAGAAAAACAGGCAACTTGTTATTATTGTTTTCATACGATTCATTATTAGCATAGTTTAAAAGCCACGGATATTCACGGATGAAACACGGATAATTTCATTCATTTTAATCTTTTTTATCCTCCAGTCCCAAAACTTTCTCGAAGCAAAGCCAGAAAATCCGTGCTCATCCGTGGCTCATAATTTGCCTGCAGATAAAGGCTGCGCCGAGTAACATTACAGCCTCCGGCTTTGCCTTGTAAAAATGACGGTCTATCGCACCTCAGCCGTTCGGATTGTTATATCCTGTATTTCGGGCAACTCGTTCACGGGTTTATCGAGGTAAAAGTAAGCCACTGCCGCCACGTCATCCGAGCGGAAAAAGTTCGTCCATGCCTCATCTCCGGGCAAATCGGGATTTGTGAGATCCGTGATTGTGCCCTTTTCATAAAGATGAATCAATTTGGATTCATCACCATTGATAGTCACCGGGATGAGCGGCACGTTATTTTTTAGCATCTCAAGAACATTCCTTTTTGATGTGCCGCCCATTTGCTGGATGGTCACTTTGCAATCGGTTTTAAAAGTGATGGGATCCGGAATATGATATCGATAATAGGACCACTGCTTGTTCGCACCATCAGCGATGGAGCAGCCCTGGTAGCGATGAAAATATTGTCCCTGACCCCAGCCTGTGCCGATATAATCCTCCGTGCCGGTACCAACCAGACTCGGGAATTCGTCATCACTGTCAAAATAGACCTTGACTTCACCTTCACCCCACCAATAGTCTTTGTAAGCGGGATTGGCATGAATGCTGATATTGGTGCCCAGGAAACGTCCTTTTCCCTTTATCATCGGCAGAATTTCAAAATCTTTGGCCAATTCCGTCGCCTGATCGCGATGCCAATAGGCGTGGAAATAGAGATAGTCATCATGCCATTTTTTCAGTCGCTGCGCATCGACATCATAAAACAGCATGGGGACATCAAAATTCATCTCATTCACAACCTCAATCCTGGCCGCCTTTTTGTACGGCATGTGAACATAACTGACAAAAGAGCGCCCCTCGGGATTGGCAAACAAGGCATTTTCAAAAGCGACTGTTCGACTCAGACCAACGCCAAAAAAATCACCGAACGGTACAGAGACCGCTGGTTTCTCTTCATGATCCCAGTACATTTTGATCACGAGTCCCCGCAGCACATAAGGGGCTCTTGGTTGCAGCGTCACCCACATCCGATTGATGATGCCGGGACCCTGCAAGTCGAGGAGCGTTTTGGTTTCGCCAGCCCGGAACCGTTCATAGGGATGACCCTTGGCGCCGTTGTTCTCCATGCCGCCCACGCCTTTTTCGCCGGTGCTGTTTTCAAAGCTCGTCCAGACAGGGGTTAAATTGTCTGTATACACATAGGGTTTGTCGAGGGAATTGAATTCATCCAACTGCTGCTCTGCACAACCAAGGAAAAAGAAGGTAATCACACACAAATGAAAAATCATGATTCGTATCATCTTTTTTTATCCTTTCATCTGAAATAGTGCTGCAATCGCCGAACGCACCGACCGGTACAACGAAAAACAAAGGTAAATTTACCAGCTTTTCTCCGCGATCTCGCCGGCTTTAACATTATCACCTCACGCCGGCAGAGCTTTGCGCGCCTCGCGGTCGGGATCGTACTGCACCTCAGAGACATCATTGAGCACCATGGTTTCTCCTTTCTCCGATGTATAGCGCGGCCACTGAGGCAGCCCGCCGCCATTCGGATTGCCGGTTTTCATAAACTGCAACAGCGACCTGGCCATTTTTTCCGCCAGTTTTCTCGGCCGGGCACCGCCACCCGTGTGCGTCAACATTAAATTCGTATTATGGAACCAGAAGCAGATATCCGAGCAGTGAAAGGCGCGCAAGCGGTTATCAAACAGCGGCGGCTGCCAGCAGAACCAGGCCACATAAACCGGCGGATTCTGTTTTGCTTTGGCATCGGCAAGCTGCACGGTTCGCTGGCGATTGCTGCTGATCAGCGACCAGATTTCAATCGGTTTCTTATCCGGAAAGGTCCTGGCATACGCTTGCACAACATCCATGGATTTGTCGCCAAAACCGGCGCTGAATCCGGCCCGATCTTTAATTTTCTCGGTCACTTGTTCAAGGGTAATGTTTTCCAACTCCGCATTATCCCGGCTGGGGGACATTTCATTCATAGTCGAGCAGATGAGCATGGGGATATCCGCTGCCACCGGCGAAGGCTCGGGATAGTAGGGATGCTGCGGCAGGATACTTCCATCAACTACCGGACTGAATCCACCGCGGCGCCCGGCTGCTGGTTGAACCTCTGTACGGAACTTTCGCGAGGCGCTCGTGGCGACCGCATAATAATCCTGCCAGGAGAGTTTCTGTAACTGGTCAACCTGCGACCGGCTCAATCCGGCTTCTTTGAGCACGTAAGCGCCGAGTTGTTCGGAATACATTTTTTCACCGGCATAAAGCGACGCGCCGCTGAGCACCACAGCTTTGTGGAACAAACCTTTTGCCGACGGCATGGCGGTGAGCGTCGTCACTTTGGCGCCACCGCCGGATTGGCCCATGATGGTGACATTGCCGGGATCACCGCCGAAATTTGTGATATTATCGCGAATCCATACCAACGCCGTAACAATGTCCAGCATACCAACATTGCCGGATGCAGCATATTTTTCACCAGCAACGCCGGCGAGATTTGTAAAGCCGAGCGGACCGAGCCGGTGATTGACGGAGCAAAACACCATATCGCCAAATCGGCTCAAATTTTCGCCCATATAGCCGTCCTGCTCGATGGCGTTGCCATTGGTAAATCCGCCGCCGTGCAGCCAAAGCAAAACCGGTCGTTTTGTGCCATCAGCATAACCGGGCGTCCACACATTGATGGCCAGGCAATTTTCGCTGACATCATCATAATTCCAGTGATCGACAAAAGACTGTGCTCGATTGGCGTAGCGGTTATCCATGTTTTGCGGCGCCGAGTTGCCCCACCAGATTGCCGGCAAAATATCACGCCATGGCTCGGGCTTTTGCGGCAGCATAAAACGATTTTTTTCCGACGTATCGGCACCATACGGTATGCCGAGGAAATGATAAATATCCCTGAGAATGTAACCTCTCACTTTGCCAAAAGCTGTTTCAACGACGGCGACATCATCGCCAATAAAAAGTACTTGGTCATCCCCGCTGTATCGCAACCCGGTTGTTGCACATGATGAAGATAAAACGCTCAAGCCGGCCCCGGCGCCGATGGTGTGAAAAAAAGCGCGTCGATTCTGCGTCATAGGTCCTCTCCTTTAATAAAGTTATACAAATAAAACATACAGTTGCCAAACAACAAGTCAAACCACCGAGGGCGCAGAGATTACGAAGGAGATACTTGATTTTTACTATTTTTCACAGGATTTTGCTCTGTGTCCTTTGTGTGCTTTGTGGTTCAAGAATTTTTCAGGTTAGAACTCGATTATTTTAGGTATAACATTTTGCGGACCTGACCAAAATTATCCGTTGTCAGAGAGCAATAGTAAAGACCGACTGCAACCGGGGAACCCGAATCATCGGTTGCCTCCCAGTTGACCGAATAGTCGCCCGGCTCCTTGAACTCGGAGAAAAGGCTTTTCACCGCATGACCTAAAATATTATAGATAGTCAAACGAACAAAAGTTTTTTGCGAAATGGTGAATTCTATCTTTGTTACCGGATTGAACGGATTTGGATAATTTTGCTGCAAACTGTAGTGATATGTCTCCAAGAGCGTGCGGTCGAGACCGGTTTCCAGCCAGTGCGGTCTTTTTGCTGTCTGTTGAATACTATAGGGACTGGCAACTGCTATATTCTCGCCCCAGGGTGCGTTTGCCCAATCGCCATATTTGCCGGAGGATCGTTTGACAATCGAATGATAATCACTCCAGTTCCACACCCAGGCCAACCAGCCAATCTCTTTTTCCGCGGCGTATTCGATCAAATAGTCCCAGTTAATCTTGCCGGAATTGGGATTATCCCCGAATTCAATCGGACCAAACTCACCGACGATCAGGCAGATGTTTTTCTCAATCGATCCGTCGATAATCCGGCGAATGGCGGTTTTTGAGCCATTGCCCCAGTTCGTCGGATCCCACAAATGCCATGAAAACACAAGATTGTGATCCGGATCCTGTTCGAGCAAATAGGGTCCGTTCTCATTCAGAACATCGCCATTGCGTCCCCATCGATCCGCATCAATAATCAGCGGCACATGAATGCCGGCATTTCTGATTTGATTGATGGCGCTCGTATACTGTTGCCGAAATTCAGTTTGCCCGACAACGTCGCCGCCGGCTTCATTGGCAATATTCAACAATAAATACTTTTCATGCTTGCGCAAAACTGCCGATACATCGGCGCGTGTCCAGTAGTCCACACAGGTTTGCAAGTGGCTCCAGTCACCCGTCGCATCCCAGACGCTTATGAGAGGGATCATTTTGTTATCAATACAATTTTGAATCGTCTCATCCAGATCCGCTGCAGGCAAAACTGGCTCCGGGGCGTGACCCGTTCGCCAAAAAATACGACAGCAATTGGCGCCGGTTTTTGACAGTTCAGGATAATTAATTGCGCCATCGCGATCCCAGAAAACAATCATGGCGTTGGCGCCGCGCAGAATAATACGTTCCCCTGCGCGGTCATACAGGTAACGACCCTGCACGCGTAATCCTGGATGTGACTGGGCGTAACTAACCGAGCAATAAACTAACAATAACAGTATAAATATTTTACGCATGTGCTCCTCCGTTATGCACGGCTATAGCATCAAAGGTTGGATTCTCAACTTTTTTTACGACGATTTTCTTCTGCTCTATATTTAACAATTCTGGTGATTAAATCCAAGGGAAGAGGCTCATCAAGAGGAAATTTGACCGATCCTTTTGCACTTTCGCAGGAAGATATCTCCGCCTTAAATCCTTCAATCCCGGAAAGCGTTGGATAAAAACCGATATGCTTTTTGAATGCTAAAGTGCACCAGATTACCGTTGAGTTTAAACGTCGGAATCTGGTCGCTCATGGCTTCCCCAGCTTCCGGGGCGGTGCTATGAATAGTGTGATGCGAGAGTCATTATACAGCAGCACACCGATTTCGTTTTCCCGCTTGTAAAAAGAAAACTCGGGGCTTTCCGTGATGCATCGTTTGACGCTTATATGGCAGCAGAGCGGCGGACCAATGTACATGTCCGGCACCATATGCCATTTTTTATCCTGCAGGGCTGCGTAATAGACCACGGTTAGTCTCCAGGAATGGCGGAATAATAAATTTTATTAAAGCCGATTATTCTTCACTTTAACATTTCACCCAACTCGATTTCACCCCAGGGGATAAACCACTCCTGGACTTTGTAAAAATGGTCTGTTTTGATGTTTTCGATCTCGAGCCCGAATTGTGTTTTGGCGTCAACAAAAGTGAAATACGTTGCGTGGAAATCCCACGAAATTTTATCGTCGTTATCCAGGATTTTGATTTCTGCGGAAGCGGTTGCTGTTATTGAAAAAGATGTTGGGCGCACTCGTACAAATGGACTCGCCAGACCTGCCATTCGTGTGAACCAACGGGTTCGGACCAGACATGGTTAATCCCGTGCGCTCTCAATTCGTCGCTGAACGCCTGCATGGATTCGAATCCTCTCTCCAGGGTGCCATAGCCAAAAAAGAAGAGTTTGAATGTGCTGTTGAATTTTTCCGCATCTCGAAAAATGCCATCAAATGAGGATTCAATGTTGGCTCGGCGTATACCACCGCTAAAGCCGGCGACAGACGCAAACAATTCCGGATGACCGAGGCCGATACGAAGCGCCTGACCAGCGCCCATGGATAGCCCGGCAATGGCGCGATGCTCACGATCCGCTATTGTTCTGAATTGATTGTCGATCATGGGGATCAAATCTTTTGTGACAAGATCAGAAAACAGGTTGTCATCACCTCTGGGCCGCTGTGGATTTTCAGCACCCGGCCGTGCAGCGTAGCCGTTATCCATCACAATGATCATTGGCCTGGCTTTATCTTCGGCGATCAAATTATCGAGGATAAAATTGGCTTTACCCTGCATGGTCCAACCGAGCTCGCTTTCGCCGGCCCCATGTTGAAGATAAAGAACCGGGTAGCGAACGGTCGTATCCGCATCATAGTTGGGTGGTGTATAGACAAGGCACTTGCGAAAGGTCTGCGTTGTTTTGGCAACGTACCAAAATAAACGAACCTCGCCATGCGGGACATCTTTGGGCAGATAAAAATCCAGGTTGGCATCCGGCACCTCCAGGCAACTCGTCCATTTTCCCCAGCCAAAATAGAGGGGGGCGGCCGGATCGGAGACCCGTGCGCCGTTTATGTCAAATTCATAATAATGCAATCCCGGACGACAGGATTCTGTGGTGACGGACCAATCCCCCCCGCTGTTCTTTGTCATTTGGTACTCGGGCGCCCCGAGCGCAGCAGAGTCGCTCAAGTTGATCACCTTGACATATGATGCGTCCGGTGCGTGGATTTGAAACGTGACTCGATTATCCGCACTCAACGTCGGCCCCTTCATGAGCTGTGCCCACCCGATTGATGAAAAAAGAACGAGACTAAAAATAAAAAATAGAGCAAAACGGCAAAATTTGTTCAGCATGCTAACACCCTGTTTCGAACTTTTTTTGATGCCCGCCCTTTGACTATTGATTATAAAACAAGCAATAGACAAGTTCTTTAAAACGATGGTAAAATAATGATAAATGTTTTATCGATCAATTAATAATTTTAATGGCTATTTATAAATTCAGAAATGTTGAACGTCATGCGAACATGATACTTGATTTCATGCGGGGTATGACTTAAATTGTTAAACCGATTTGTTTTCACCTCCTTGATTTGTATGCGTACCGTGCAGGAAAGTACGTTAAATGAAAAGAATACCAGTTATTGTCCTCCTTAAGCTACTGCTTCTGAGCTGTTCTGAATTTGAGCAATCAACAATATATGTGGATCAGGTATCACAGCCGCGCATCTGTCTAAACGGTGTTTGGAAAGTGACAACTCATCCTCCTGCTGCCTTTTGGAGCGATACAACGCGATTCGATGCCTGGCAGGACATACGTGTGCCGGGCGAGTGCGCCATGCAAGGCATCCCGATAAAGCACGATGAACCCTTTGTTTATAAAACCAATGTGCTCATTCCAAACGATTATTCGGGCAAGAGCATATTTTTACAATTTGATGGTGTTTACAGCTTTGCTCGAGTTTGGGCGAACGGCAATAGAGTTCGCGAACATCACGGTGGATTTACGCGCTGGCAATGTGATATCACGCCATTCGTGCAAGCTGGCAAGGCCGCTATTATTACAGTTGAGGTCACAGATCGAATTGATGATATTTCCTGCGCAAGCGGCTATGCCAAGCACCGAATCGGTGGGATTCTGCGAGACGTCCACCTATTGGCCCTGCCCAAAAATTTTCCACATTCGATATCTATTACCGCCGATCTGGACGACGAATACAAACATGCCATGCTCTGTGTTTCCGGTAAACTTGAAAGTCCGGCTGCAGACAGCCGCATTGAGTTGGAGCTAATTGATGACCAAGGACAAAGCATAAAACTGAATAATCCTGTCTTTGAGCTCGATGGCTCAACCTTCTTTTCCATTCAAAACAGCATAAAAAATCCGCGGTTATGGGATGCGGAACATCCTATACCTGGCGGCTTGAAAATATGTCATGGACGATGAAAGATGATACGTTATTTACAGTCGAAATAAGCGGTCATGCTGACGAGTTTCCATTTGTTTTCACCATCGCAGTCAATGGCAACGCCGAAATTCGAATCGACTCCAAAATTTTGCATCATTTCAAATCCGCGGCCGAGACTGGTATCTGCTTTTTTGTATCGGATCAACTTGATCGATCAAGTTGGGAGAGGCAATCGTACTGGAGTTATTACCCCGAAGGTCATCTCGGCAGATCTCGGGGCACAGCCTTCAAGTTCAGTGAGAAAGCGGAACAGGAACAATACAGAAAATCACCTCCAGGCAGGTGGGAAGTGGATGTGCGGGATTTTTACCTGTTTGATGTAAATCAAGGATTTGCGCCGCTGCCCGTCACGCGTGATTTTCGTTCAACAAAAATGAACATCTTGAGGTATACTTTAGCGAACCGAAAGACGCATGTCGGGCTAGAAATAATCAGCGATGGTCACCTGGCCTGCCGCACCAGCTTGATTGATAAATGTTCTGCAAAATTATCCGTTTTCGAATATATTTGTTATCCAGACCTGGACTGGGGCAATTATGAGGGCGATACCGGGATTGCCAATCCGCTTCAATCACACCTCGTGCTCAGACTCGTTCAAATGGAAGATTAGCATGAATTCAAAAGAACGCTTGCAAAAAAACCTTCGCTTTATCCAAACTGATCGTCCGCCGATTTTCGCATCATTTACCGCACAGGCGGCGGAAAAACTGTATCGATACTTTGGTATGGAACCGCAGAAACCGCTGGATTCGCCGCTGAGTTCACTGCGCATCTCTTTTCAGGATTTGCTGATCAAGCTGGGCGCTGATTGTCTATGTGTTGCCGCCTGTGCTCCAGATAATACACCCACGACTCAAAGCGTGGACGGATTGAGCATCAACGAATGGGGAATCGGGACGCGCAGCACCGGTTTGTACGACGAATTTGCGCTTTTCCCGCTGTCTCATGCCGAAAGCAAAAAAGACATAGAGCAGTACTCTTTCCCCGATCCGAATGCGCCAGGACGATTCCGCTTTGCCGAACAGACGGTCAAACAATCTTGAGGTGGATGTGCTGTGGTGCGGTGATGATTTTGGATCACAAAGTGGATTGATGTTGAGTCCCGAGCTGTTTGATAAATATTTTGCTCCCAGAATAAATTATATGTTCGACGAATTTTCGCAGACCAATCCTGATATCAAGCTGGCCGGGCATAGCTGCGGATCAGTGATTGATCTGATCCCAAGTTTTATCGATCTTGGATTGGATATCCTCAATCCCATTCAGCCGCTGGCAGCAGTTATGGATCCGCGGTGGCTCAAGGACACCTACGGAGATAAATTGACCTTTTTTGACGGCATTTGCGTGCAGGAGCTGCTACCAAATGGCACAGTAGCTGAGATTAATAAAGAGGTCAAACGAAGAATCAAGATTCTTGGTGAGAACGGCGGCTACATTGTTGCGCCCGCACACAACATTCAAGATGACACACCGGTTGAGAATAGCCTGGCATTTTTTGAGGCGTGCCGATAAAAGCAAAGACTCTCTCTGCTGTCGAATTGGCACACCTTTCTCCGCTCCAGCCGGGCACATCACAAATCAATAATGTAAAGTCCATTGGCATCCAGACTCACGTCTATGGCCTTGCCGTTCGCATCAAATACTTTTGTATTTTCCATTTGGTTTTTATTATTAATGACAACAAGTTTATGATTCGCCGGATAATAAGCACAATCCGTGTTCACGTTGCTGCACGTCCACGGCCCGAAATTTTGTTCTTGTCCGGCGGTCCAATAGAGAGAACGGTGCAAGAGGCGGGTGTTGTACGGCGCGAATCGAAATCCGGATAAATAAACCGAACGCCCCGCGCCACATTTTTTCACGGCAATTGTCGGAGAGTTCTCTTTTTCTGCAAGAACGGTTGTGTTTTTGTCAACAATGAAAATATTGTCGATATCTGTGCCAAAATCGATCCCCTCGTTGATATCTTTAAAGATAAAATGATTTTTGCCAAAGACGCTGTAGGTCCGCTTATTTTTATTCAACGTTACGCCAATTTCGCGATCAACACCCAACAGGTGCGATAATTGGAAATATTGACTCGAATGTTGAGCGGCTGATGGCTCGCCGATGCCAATGAATCCACCACCATTCGCAACCCACTCGGTGATCGCCTCGATGATCTTTTCGTTTTTCCAGTGATCTCCGCCAGACCATGCGGTTCCAACTTTACCGGCATTAAGAATGACATCCACATCCTCAGGAATGCCGTTGTTCATAATGTCCGTGAAACTGATAAAAGTGACCTCAACCGGCAAACCGGCCAATGATTCGGTCACTTCATAAAGCTCCATCCCGGGGATAAAATGACCGACGTAGACCCAGGAGCGCAGTGATCCCCACGCCGTGAGCACGGCCACTTTGACGGGTGCAGTATACGGTCTGCCAACCGCATGAAATTGTTTCAGCGTACGGAACTCACCGGTGATTCGCTCGATCTCCTCCACAAAATCCGGGAAATCCTGCACAAGGTGCAAATAGCCGCCGAGACCGATTCGATCAATTGGCGCCCGGAGCAAGCCACGCCGGATATAGGCCCAAAATCTTTTGGCATCCAGCGTCGGATCACCACCCTCCATAAAGGTAGGCTCGCCCTTGAGGCCGGTTGGAAACAAGTAGGGATGCAAGCGTAGCTCTGTTGTTTTGACGCCACGCACGCCCGCGCACAACCGGACTTCAAAAGCGTTAAACACGCATTTAATAAGACCGTCGAATCCCAGCTCCTTGAATTGTTTGCCATACGGCTCGGTGCCAACCCAGTGGTCATCATAGAACATATAGGCAGTCTTGTTGGCGGCATGAATTAGATCGATGCACTTGCGGCCAAATTGAATGACAAACTCGTTCATAAAATCCATCCAATCCAGGAGGCGTTCGGATGGGACATTGTGACTGGAACAATAGGCGCCACCATTGACAAAATCTTCGCTGGTCATTTCATAACCACGGGATTTGGCGTAAAGTGTCATAGCGTACGGACTGACGGTCATTTCATACGAGCCCCAATCCGAGTAGATGAATCGTTGCATAGCCGGATCGCCCCAGAACCAGGCAAAATTGTAAAAAAGGGAAGTGAAACGCACAATTTTGGTTTTCGGGTGATCGTCCAGCCACTTTTGCAAATAGCTGAGCATAAATTCTTGTGTTTCCGGGTAAATCGGATCCACCGGCATTTGATGCTCCCGGTCGCCCCAATCATTGGTGATGTGGTTGTACATGGAAATGGCTTCCCAGATGCGATAGACCAAAAAGTTTACCGTGATCTTGTGCCACTTTTTTACATCTTTAACTTTTACTGTGCCAGTCGCCGAGTCAAAAAACCACCGATCTTTCGGGATTTCTTCACCTGTTGTCCGGTCAAAAACCTGCCACCATCGCCTGGGATCGTCCTTGGCATTCACCTCGAATTGCTCGCGGAAAAAACCGCTGAGCAAATCGATCTCGACCGTCTCCTGTTGCGCGATCACCGGATAGCTCATCAGGTAATTCTGCTGCAGTTTGTCCCGGTGTGACTTGGCCCAGTCGTTATCGGCTCTGACCAGACAAATTGTCGAGTAAATATCATAGTCGGCTGAAATAATTGCCTCGGATAGCACTGTGCCGTCGCTGTCTCGAATGGCATCCGCGCCCCACTTTTCAGCCAGTTCGAGGGTCAAATCTTCGTACCCGGCTTCACCGGGGAGGGTAAAACCACCTCTGCTCATTATTTTGTCTGCCATGTCAACCTTTCAAGTATTCGTTCACCCTCAAACTGGACTTTTTCCGCTTCTTACACGCTGAAGATATGGCCCAATGGCGGTTCAATGACATCCATATAAAACGGTCCCTGGCGCATTTTCATTCCGAATTCTCGCGTCGCGAGATCAGCATTAATCCCAAAATGGTCAAACATCCATTGACCAATAAAATTTCGAAACCAAATTTATAGCCGTTCAGCAAGGCCTCGGAATAAAAATACAGCAATACACAAATGGTCGGGGCCAGGACGGCGATGAGCGGCACCCATTTGTCCTTTACGTTCTTGCGGGTAAACATGCCAAAAATAAACAATCCCAAAAGTGGGCCGTAAGTATAACCCGACACGCGGATGAAGGAGTTAATCAAACTGTCGTTGTTCAGCGCATGGAATATTGTGATAACGACAAATATCAGCAATGAAAAACAGAGATGGACCAGAGTCCGTTTTCGTGTTGAAATCGTTTTCCCCTCTTTCGTGTATCCTAAAAAGTCCACACAAAAAGATGTCGTGAGACCGGCGAGAGCGGAATCGGCGCTGGAATAGGCGGCTGCGGCAATTCCTAATAAAAAAACAATACCGGTAAATAGATGCAGATGATTCAAGGCGAGTAAAGGATACAACTCATCGGTTTGTTTTGGGATGGCAATTCCCTTTTCAGCCGCAAACATATAGAGCAGCAAACCAAGTATCAGAAAAATCATGTTGACAAAAAGTAAAGCGCTGCCGAACCAGAACATATTCTTTTTCGCATCTTTTAAGGTCGGACAGGTTAAATGCTTTTGCATGATGCTTTGATCCAGGCCATTGGTGATAATTGTCAAAAACATACCGGTGAAAAAGAGTTTGAAGAAATTTCGATCACTTGTCCAGTTCCAGACAAATGTTTTGGACAAGGGGCTCGCCGTCACCGATGAGAGGAGTGCACCAAACGTCAAATTTAATTCACCCGAAATGATGAGGATCGTGGCAATAGCGGCCATTATCAAAAGGGCTGTTTGAAGGGTATCGGTCACCACAATCGTTTTTATTCCTCCACGGTAGGTATAAAGCCAGATGAGCAAAAGCGTCACCAGGGCGGATACTTGAAAAGGGATGCTGTACGCATCGAAAAAAGCGACTTGCAGCACAGTGGTCATGAGGAAAAGCTTGAATGCGGCGGTCATCGTTTGCGAGAGCAGAAAGAGTGCTGCCGCTGTTTTATAAGACCAAAAGCCAAATCGCTGCTCGACGTACCTGTAAATGGAGACCAGCTTCAGCCGATAATATAAAGGAAGCAGTACGGTGGCAATTATAAATATACCGGCGCTAAATCCCATCACTAACTGGAAATAGGTAAACTGCGAATTGCCAACTTCTCCGGGAACGGAAATAAAGGTGAGTCCGGATAATGCCACGCCAACCATGCCAAAAGCCACTAAAATCCAGTTTGATTTTTTGTCTGCTGTAAAAAATGTATTTTCACTTGTATGGCGCGTTGTAAACATGGAGATGATCCACAACAGAAAAAAATAGGCAACAACAACGGTGATAGCCAGATTTGCACTCATCTCGTATCCTTTAACGACTAGGCTTGTTTCGCGAATAAAGTTTAGGGCTCAATGATTGTTCTCAAACTTTGTCCATGGCGTATCGGCAACATCGGAATGCCTGCGACCTCGCAAAATGTTGGCAGAACATCCAGTTGGGAGATAAGATGAGACGAATCCACGCGACCGGCTGGAATTCTTTTCGGCCATCGGATGATAAAGGGAATGCGCACTGCTTCCTCATACAGACTCAATTTGGCTGTACAGCGATGCGACGCCACGCCATCGCCGTGATCGCTGGTGAAGAGGACGAGGGTGTTATCAGCCAGGCCGCTTGCGTCAAGCGCTTGCAGCACGCGATCGATTTCTGCATCAACGCGCTCGGTCATGCGATAGTAATTCCACAAATAGGCGCGCCATTCAGACTCGCCCCAATCGCGCGATAACAGCAGCTCATGGCGCGGCAGGTCTGCTGATCCGCAAAGATGAACAGGATATTTGGTTTGTTGGGGGATTTGCCGGAACAACTTGCCAACACGCCGGCCGTGGCAAGCGTACTTGCCTTGAGAAAAGTTCTGCGGTTGAGCATTTTGGTTGTCCTCCTTTTTACGCCAGTGGCCGCGAAAAAACATTGCTTGTCTTAACGGCTCATTATCCGCACCGGTCCCAGCAATCCCGACGGCCTGGGTTTCGCCTCCCGCCAGGCGGTGGCGCTGGTGGGACCGCGCGTCAAATTGGTGTGCGTCAAACGTTCGTTCTCGGGGCGCTTGTCATCCTCGATCAACCGGTTCAGCCAGGTGTTGGTCACTTTAACGACTAAAAAATTGTCGCCCGCGCGCAGCACATCCGTCACATCAAATTGATGGGGGGCAAAATTGCTGATGCCGAGATCATGACCATTCAGATAAACCTGGGCCAGCTCAATGACTTGGCCGAGATCGAGCAGGAATCGACGATCGACCATCTGTTCTTCAGAGAGCGAAAGCGATGTCCGATACGTTGCCGTGCCGGAAAAAGCGCGCGTGCCCGGATCATCCGACTCCGTCCAACTGATCAGCCTGGCAAATTTTTGTTGTTGCCTGGCCTCCCAGCCGTGCGGGAAAGACACATCCCAGGGGCCACCAATGACAATCGTGTCGGCTGGCGAATTCGTCAGGCTAAATGAATTGCCGTTGTTGAGTTCGATTTCATAGTCTCCCGGCGATTCCGCGGTAAACTCTATGTTATGATGACGAACTTTGGCGTCGAATCGGCTAGCCGATGCGGTTTGGCTCGGAAAGATTTGTGTGCCCTGAAAACGTACATTGACAATGTGAGTCGGAATCGGAGATTCTTTAAAAATGACAAAGAGCGAACCATTCGGATCGAGGTTTAACGGCACTCGAATACCGTCCTTCTCCTGAATGAATATGGCGCATTGGTCGATTGTGCCGCTGACCGGATCCCACAATTCGGGTTGTTTGTCAACTATGCGAAAGCGGACATCGATAGTGATGGGATCGGCTGTGGTATTACGCACGAAATATATATCGGCATTTTCAGTTTGACGATGGATATAATCAAACACGTTAGCCGACGGGGCATTAAGACATTCCGCATCCGGACCGATGCCCATACCCAGCAGAATCTCGCGGGCGCTTGTCCCGACAGCCAGCCGACCGGCGCCAATTTTTTTGTCCAGATTTGTGCGATGTCCGCGCCCCCAGAGGTTTTCGGCGATCTCCCGCAGCTCCTCCTCCTGTTGTTGATAATCCGCCAGGCCATAAATCCGAGATGGTTTCAGCCCGATGATCGTCGCACCGGCAAACAGCAGATCACGGATTTTTTTGATAACCGCCAAATCCATTCGCTCATCTTCCGGCAGGATGAGCACCGGATACGACATGCCGCCTGGCAGCACGATTCGACCATCCTGCACATCGGCCATCAACAGCACCTCGGTGTTGATGTCGTCATAGTCGTAACCGTGCCCCAAACCGGGCCTTGCATGTTTCGGCTGGGTGAAATTGGGGATATCGTGGCCATAATAAAAACAGGCATCCGCGACAAATTGACCCTGCTGCAACATGGCGCTGCAGCGGGTGATGTATTGATGCCAGGCGTTCGACATGTCCCACCAGGTGGTGTTGGTATTGACGTGCGTACCGGCGCCAAACGACCAGCCCGGTTTCCCAGCCTCAGGCAGGTTATGCGACATGGTGTGATAGACGACGCGATTCATGCCCTCACAAAAAGCGCGGTCGGCAAACGGTTTAAGTGCCGCCGGGCTCTGCCGCCAGTTATCATGGCTGGTGAACGCTTCCATCTCGACGATGGTGTGACCGTAAATATGTGCCGCGCTGGCAATGCCTTTGACGATCTGCAGCTCTTCAAATCCGTCCGGTTTGAGGCGGTCTTTTTTATCCACCCAAAACTCACCGCGCATGACATCGAGCGCGCCAAGGGCCAGCAAATCCTCGGTCGGCACATCGTGCAGCGGTGCGCCGGGGCCGCCGGCTTCGGAACAGATTTTCAGCCCATAGTCGTGGCAGATATCTCGCGCGTTGCGATAGAGATTATCGACAAAAACATCCGATGTGGTTTTGCGAAAATCATAGAGAAAACGCTCGGTGATGTTTTTATCCTCGATGATCACACCAAATAGCGCCGGAATGAACGGCTCGATGCGATAACCGTTGCGCGCGTAAAATTCATCGGATAACGTCGGTGTCCAGATGATCTCGGCATTGGACTCGTAACTGGCCAGGTAAAAGCGTTCGAGAGACGTCTCATTCAAGGGCCCGACGCGTGCCTGCAGACGGTTGATGATCGTTTTAAAATGATCGGTCACCGCCTGTTTGCTGAAATGATCGATGGACAAACCGTGCGAGTTGTCGCTCGGCACCCAGAGCATCTGGCCAAAGTTGGTGCACACGGCGCGCAGCATCAGCCACTCACCCTCTGCAAGCTCAATATCGACCGCCGAACCGTCAACGATTTTTATCTGCTCCCGATTTACAACGACTCCACTCTCGTCTAACGGGATGATTAAGGTCGCGATGTCCTGGTAATACCGGGGAAGGCCGTTTTTTTCTTTCGGCACGTGCAGTGCAAAAGTGCCGTAAGATTTGTAAAACGAATCCGGCAGCGCCGGAAAGGGAAGTGTTTTCTGATAGCGAATCGGGCCTTGTACCGTGTCCATTGACGCCACCAGATTCATGGCCGCCTGTTCCGGCGGGGTCCACGATGCACCGGCGTTCCAGCTGCTGGAAACGATCAGGCCCATTTTGAGCCCCAGTTTTTTCGCTTCCGTCAGCGCAAAAGCAATGCCATCCACCTGCTCGGGACTCATAAATGCCGGCCCGGCGGGAATGACGTCCCCGGGATCCGTGATGCCGAGATCAAAGACATCGACGCCGCCCAGGCCTTTGGCCTTGAATTCGCGCAGATCGTGTTTTATTGCCTCATAGTCAAAATTGCCATGCGGCCACACCCAGTAACCGCGCGGTTTGGCGGACTCGGGCGGATTTTCGAACACGTCCTGCAATTCACCTGCTGTTAAAATGAGTGGCGCTAATAAAATAAACAACATGATCTTTTTCATCATAGACTCCTGTGAGAACCATCGACGGACAGACTTTTACACATCAGAAATTAAGACGGCCTCCACTTTTAAAAATTCGCCAACCCTCCTGATGGTCTCGGCTTTATGTCCAATTCCGAGGGCAAAATGGTGTGTCGGACCTTCGGCAAACCAGCGTTTGAGAAATGTTCGGACATCCGGCTTAAAATAACCGCGCGTGTTGGTATTGCCCGTTGGTGGCACGGGACCAGCGACCGATTCACCTTCGGCCAAAACAAATTTGAACTGCCCATCCGCTTTTTGGGTGATGCCGAGCATCGTGATCGGGCCTTCTTTTAATTTGAATTCAACACTGGCGCCGCTGCCAGGTTTGCCGTGGTATTTGAGCAGGCTGCGCAGCACCGGGTTGCCCTGCGCAATATTCAGATGATGTGGGCCATCATGACCGACAAGCACAAAGCCGTCATTAAAATCAATGGGATGAAATTCGGCAAAACTGCCGCCCATGTCCAGGCGATCCATGATCATCATGGCGATGCAGGTCTTGAGGTCCGCCTCACCACACATAGGAAAACCAGCAGATGTGAGCAATGAATTGCCCACGATCAGATTGGTGACCAGGCGCCGCATATCCGATCCCTCTTCCGCTTCATAATAATACGCCAGGCCATCAAGCTTTTTCTCTTCGATGAATCGTTCCAGAGCAACGCCAACTTTTGCTGCCTCACGTAAATCTTCATCGGTCAATTTACGGGTAATGGGATCGCTTTTTGGTTCAGGCGTGTCGAAAAAATTGAGAATGCATCGCACGTATTCAGTCACATCGCCATCGTCAATCTTTCTATAGTGTTTTAAAATATCATCCGGCTCGGTCAACACGATATGGCAGCCAAATGTGCGGGTCAGCAGCGTTGGATCAACATGCATATCGAGCATGGCCTCCAGCACATGCCCCATGTGACCGATACGAGCCGATTGCAGATCGTGCAGGACGTAAGCGATACGGCAATAATCAGCTATTTCCGATTCTGTTTGGGGATCATTCTCCAGCGTACCGATGATCATCGGCGGGATCTTTTTTCCCATTCTCAGGGCGACACTGGCGAATTCGGGCAATGCACAAATATCATCATTTAACAACTGCATACAGGTTGAGGATTGCGAGTAGTCCAATGCTTTCATCGGCTGCAGAGCGACAAGCACAAGAGGGATTTGAATTTCCCGAAAAATTATGCCGATGGTGCTCGATGTGGCGTAGGTCAACATGTCACAAAAAAGCAAATCCAGGTTACCAGCCCGCAGTTTTGGGATCAGCGCATAGGCGCTTTCAGCATTATCGATAATGCCAAAGTTGATCACCTGAACATTCAGAGATTTGACCTTTTCTTCAAATCGTTGCAGTTTATGCACCATTTGATCATAGAGGTTGGCAAACTGCTGCCAGTACACGTGGTGCCCCACGCCAAAAAGACCAATACGAGCGGACAGTTCAAAACGGCGTTGAATGGGATTTTGTTGTATCATACGCAACTAACGCAGTAACAGCATTCTTTTGCTTTTTACAAATTGACCAACTTTTAATACATAGACATAAACACCACTTGCTAAATCAGAGCCATCAAATTTTATTGTTTGTTTGCCGGCACGCTGTTTTTGGTTCAAGAGCGTTCCGATTTTTTTGCTGGTGACATCATAAACCGAGAGTTGAACATGATCTTCGTGCTTTAAATAATAATTGATGGTTGTCATTGGATTAAAAGGATTAGGATAATTTTGCAATAGATCGAATCGATCCATCACTTTTTCAGAATGGCCGACAGAAGTAGGCTCATCAGACAGTTCCGGTGTCTCCCAGGTCATCCACGGGGACAGATCGGTTTTGTAGGGACTTTTGGATATGTTCGTATTTGCCGTCGTGTCACCCAGGAGAAATTTTTCCACAAAGGCAGTCACGTCCGGTTTCTGGCTATTCGGGAGCTGGCAGTGCGTATGCCCTCCGAGAATTGAAAAACCAAATCGATCCGGTACGCCAAGAGCTTTCCAGACCTCGTGTGCTGTTTTACATCCGACGTGGCCGGACTCCTCTGCCATCCATTCGTAATCGGGATTTCCGAGCACGAACAACGCGCGCGGCGCCACCATGGCCATCAACTCGTGATGATCGTAAGGGAGCTTTGTAACCGCGTTGTTGAACTGAGAGAGGCCCGAGACATACCAGGCTTGACCCTGGGCATTTCCAAGCGTCTCCCGGCTGCCGCTCAGAGTCTCTGTGACGCGCCAGGCGGCGTGCCCGCCACCGCCGGGTTCCTGGGCAATCGTCAGCGCAAGGCGCTCGTCTAATGCCCCGGAAAAGAGCGCGATCTTGCCGGCATAGGAGCAACCGGTCACGGCCAGACGCGAGAGATCGATATTGGCTTCCGGGCACTTTTCCAGGCCATCAATAATGCGACTGACGCCCCATGCCCAGGCGATAAATTTGCCCCTTTTCTTATCCGGATAAAGCTCGAAAAAAGGACCATCACCGCGTACGTTGGACCAACCGTTGGTAATTTGCGATTCCATGTAATGGATGGTCGCGATCCCGCGACTGGTGAAGATATCGGACGGGAGACTACCCGTTGGAAAGAATCCAACTCCGATCACGGCCGGAAAGGGGCCGTCCCCGTCCGGTATAGAGATGGGGATAGTCAACGTGAGCGAGTCTCCTCCTTCTATCACAATCACAGTGAGCACGCCGTTTGCGAAGCTGGCTTCCAGGGTGTCCGGAGGGGCAGGTTTGGTCCCCAGCTCATAGTGCTGGATTTCAGCGCCGATCTCGGCGCGACGGCACCGCCAATCATCTTTGCTGGTGATGCGGCCCCGGCTGGTATCGGACCACATAAATGGATCGGGCAAGGACTCGATTGTCGCAAGTTCGCTGAATGACGGCAAAGGCGGCGCCGGACAGTCCGCGCCCGTATTCTCAACGTCATAGACGAGGGGCATGTGCTGAGCTACTGAATTAACAATATATGTGCTAAATAAAAGTGCTAATAGGATTATTTGTATTCTCATTACGATGCTCCTTTTTTTCGGATTTTGGCACATCAAGGTGCTTTCATCTGACACTTGAAACCTTAAAGCTACTCGTGGTTTTCTACCTGTTCTTTAAATCACGTTCAATCGTTACCAATAACTTTTCATTAACGGGATAGAAAAATAAAATAATGCCGCAGACAAAGATAAAACCGGCTGGTATGACACTGAACAATAACTTTATGCCATTAACAATATGCGGCGTTATGGATGCTTGGGAGTCATAGCCGTACAGATCCAGAATATACAGGGCCAGAAATCCGCCGATCGCTACACCCATTTTGATAGCGAACATAATCCCGGCTGTCACCAATCCGGTAGCGCGTTGATTAAATTTCCATTCATGAAAATCAGCTACGTCGGCAAACATGGAAAACAGGAAAACAGGCATGGCACCCGCTATTACAGACCAGATGAAATTGACAAGACCGAGTATAACAAAATTATCTGTCGGCAGCCAATAGAACAAAAGATTGACAAACGCACTTGCCAGAGAAAGAAAGATAATGACCATCTTGCGATCAAATCGATTTTTCAGGTATGTGCTGATCAACACTCCGGCAATCATACCAAAAGTACCGATAGTTAAAAAGGTTGTGGTTTGATCAAAATCCAGTTTAAGCGCACCGATGCTGAACGTCCAAAGAATGTTACTGCCGTTTCCGTTGACATAATCGAAATAATAAGCCACCATGCCATTGCGGATCATATTATGAATGAGCCAAAATACTGCCGCAATAAAAATAACAATCCACGGGATGTTTTTGCTGACATCTTGGATATCCTTCTTAAAAGAACTCTTTTGTTCCACAGGAGGAGTCACGCGCTCACGGGTTGTCAAAAATGTAATGACGAGCAAAGCAATCGCAATTGTGCCAAACACACCCATTGTCGTCTGAAAACCCAGCGCCTGGCTATAGCCCAATTCCTCGCTATAACCAGAATGCGAAGGAACAGCGCCAAAAAACTTGGCTAACGGGCGAGTGAATGTCGTAACCAATAGCATACCGCCGATAAATGCAAAGAAGAAGCGATACTGAGACAAGGTTGTTCGCTCCTTGGGATCGGGAGTCATCACAGCCATCAGGGATGAGTATGGAATATTGATCGCCGTATACGCCATGGTCGCCAGAATATAGGTGACATAGGCATAGACAATTTTCATACTCTGACTCCATTCCGGCGTGATGAACATGGTATAGGCCAGGATGCCGTACGGTACCGCCATCCACAACAGATAAGGTCTAAATTTACCCCAAGGCGTTTTTGTGCGGTCGGCGATCATGCCCATTATGGGATCGTTAATCATATCCCAAACTCGGGTTATCAGAAACATAAAACTCGCCACTTTTGGAGTGATGCCAAAGACATCCGTATAAAATATCATCAGGAAAAAGCTCCATGCCTGGTAAAGGATATTGGACGCCATATCTCCTAAACCGTAGCCGACTTTTTCAGCAATTGACAATTTTCCATCCGACCGGGCAAAAGTCCAGGCTTTTGCATCCCATCTAATAGTTTTTATGGTTGGATGACTCTTGACCTCCATAGTGTTGTGCTCTCCTCTTTGAGATATAATATAAAAAATAGCGATCAGGCTTTTATGAAGCAAGCGTTTAATAACGTATCTTTAGTGACGACCTTTGCTTGTGTTAATTTGTTCATTTACATATTTTATCAGAGTCTTATCTTTTCCTTTGCGCCAGCCACAACAAAGCATTACATTTAATATATCATCCAAACGAATAAAGGGACGAGAGCATGAAAGTCGTACAAACCGTTTTTGTTGTTCTCTTGTTGATTTTCGTTACCTGCACCCGGCGGCCCTGGCAACGATTTAATAATCCGAGTATGGAGGAGTTGGCTGCCAATTTTCAAAAACCGCCTGTGGAGTATAGCATGACGTTTTATTGGGGATGGGATGGAAAGATAACTGAAGAGGTCATCGCTCGTGATCTAGACGCATTCAAAGAGCGGGGAGTTCATATCGTTACTCTTGAGTCGGGATATGACATGGGCCACCCCTATCTGTCCCAGGGCTGGTTTGATCTGGTGAAAAAAACCGTGGAATTGGCGCGAGAACGAGATATGCGCGTCTGGATTGTCGATGAAGGAAAATATCCCAGTGGATTTGCCGGCGGAAAATTTACCACCGATGCGCCCGATCTCAGGATGAAAGCTTTGGTCGTTGCGGAGCGAATGGACCTTGCAGGTGGTGACACATTAGTCCGCCAAATTCCACAAGATGTCATCAGTGCGATTGCGATCAACCAATTGGATAGCACAAATCTCATCCTCGATGTCCGAGCAGGAGAATTACAATGGACCGCGCCCGAGGGCCAATGGGAAGTTGTTTTCATCAAACATGATTTTCGCAGTTCTCCCACACGAGCAGTGAATAATCCAACGCGCGGTAAGGATCCGAGCAATTCGCTCTGCGATTATCTCGATCCCGCGGCGACGCGTCAATTTATCGAATTCACGCATGCGCAGCATAAAGCAGTCGTCGGCTCGGAATTCGGCAAAACAGTGCTGGGCTTTCGCGGTGACGAACCGGATTACAGTATCCGGGGCATTCCGTGGACGCCGCAACTTTTTGCGACGTTTGAATCAGTGAAAGGTTATGATGTGCGACCGTACATTGCCGCATTTTTTTCACCTCGATTAACCGATGAACAGCAACGCGTCAAAGCGGATTATTGGGATGTCTGGTCAAATCTGTTTGGTGCAAACTTTTTTCAAATCCAGGCCGACTGGTGCGCTGAGCATAATGTGGAATACCTCGTTCATCTCAATCACGAGGACAAGATGGTGGATTTGATTCGTTCCGAAGGCGATTTTTTCGAAAACATGCGGCACGTGCAGATGCCGGGCGTCGATGCCATCTGGGATCAAATCTGGCCGGGCAAGGTGAGTGATTATCCCAAGTACGCTTCCTCGGTCTCGCATGTCTATGGCAAACCGCGTACGTTCACAGAAAGTTTTGCTGCCTACCGTCCAGCGCCCACGCTCGAGCAGGCAAAATGGATATTGGATTGCCAATTCGCCCGCGGTATCAATATGGTTGAGGTCATGTTTGTTCCGGCATCGACCCGCGGCGAGCTTGGCTTGCATGGCTGGACCGCCTCCGAAGAATTTGCTTCAGTTGCCAAATATGTTCATCGCGCCTGTTATCTCTTATCGCAAGGTCGCCCCGTGGCGCACATTGCAGTGTTCCATCCCACTTTCAGCATTTGGCTCGGTTTTAACGAGTCGAATGAGTATACACTGCACCTCATGCAACAGCTTTTGGAGCATCAACGCGACTTTGACTTTGTGGATGAGCATGCGCTATCCTCGCAGTTGATTCTTGAGGATGGTGCTCTTAAAAGCCGGAGCGATCAATCTTATCGAACGGTGCTGGTGCCATCGGCCATGGCGATGTCTAATCAGGCATTGGATCAATTGCGCACATTTGCCGCTTCAGGTGGACAGGTGGTGTTTCTCGGTCAAACGCCTTCTCTTGTGATTGAAAGCACATTTAGAGACGCTACCGGGCCGGCGGATGTGAGCTGGGCCATCCACGAGCCCTCGGGAGAGCTCACGCCGCGGGTGATGGCGGCTCTGCCGCAACCGGATGTCAAGTTGGATGTTCCTGCTCCTGTTGTCAAATACTTACATCGGCGTTTGGCTGATGCTGATCTCTATTTCTTTTTTAACGAGAGTACCGAATCGCAATCGTGCAATGCCGTTCTACAAGGAAACGGGGCAGCGCAAGAGTGGGATGCCATGTCAGGAGAATTACGCAATATAGATGGCGAGTTAGCAAAAGAAGGATTTGCGAAAATCAAATTAAATCTGGAAGCGTATCAGACAAAATTTATCATGGTGCGCCCGGTGAATCAATAATAGAAAGCGAAAGAATAGCAATCGATCACAGAGCACAATTTGGATTTTTTTCCTCACTGAAAAAATTTAATAGGATACGGATTTAACAGATGGGACGGATTTTCACGGATGCGAAGCGTTTGGCTTTTTTATATCCGTGCACATCCGTTCAATCCGTTTCCGCGTTCCATTTTTTCCAGGAGTTATTTGTAATAATGGATAACGTATGAAAAATCTAATTTCGCTCTTTTGCATAGCTTGCTTATTTTATGGATGCGTTCATGTAAAAAACAGCGATAGCGTAAGGTGCAAAGTCACACCTTTTCGCCTCTCGGATCTTTCACTGCTGGATGGACCATTCAAGCACACCACCGAACTTTCGAAAAAATCTCTATTGCATTATGAACCTGACAGATTCTTGGCGCGATTTCGCAGTGAAGCCGGACTGGAACCAAAAGCCAATGCTTATGGTGGATGGCAAGCGGAAACCATTGCCGGACATAGTTTGGGACACTATTTGAGCGGCTGCGCCTTGATGTATCAATCAACTGGTGATAGCCGCTTTTTTGACCGGGTTGCCTGCATTGTTGACGAACTTGAGGCCTGTCAATTGGCGGACGGTGATGGCTATATTGGCGCGATTCCAAACGGCAAAGAGATTTTGACGCAAGTCGCGAAAGGCGATATCCGGTCACAAGGATTCGACCTCAATGGCCTGTGGGCGCCTTTTTACACGCATCACAAGGTTTTCGCCGGATTGCGCGATGCCTAATTCAAAAAATGCTGCACTGTGAACATGGCGGCATAAACGAGGTACTCGTCGATCTTTATGCTGATACGAATGAAAAAAAATACCTGGATTTATCCCGAGTTTTTCACTACAAAGCCATTCTTGATTCATTAGGTGAATATTCCTTTTACGCTCCGACTTGAAAGTATGCCTGATGATCAGAATCGAGTGGGCATCATGTATGGTCCTTTAGTTTTAGCCGGCGACCTAGGACCTGTGGATGATTCAGCTGTAGATAAACCTGATGACGTTCCGGTTCTTCTCGCCGAAGATCAAAATCCAAACCTTTGGTTAAGTCCTGTTGCCGAAGTTGCAAATACCTTTCAAGTTGCAGAAAATCTTGCCCGGCCGCGCAGATTTACCCTTCTCCCTTTTTATGCCACCCATGAACGTCGATATTCTGTCTATTGGGATATTTACAATGAGGAGAGATGGAACCAACGTCAATTGGATTATCAAGTGGAGTTGGCGCGTAAAAAAGAACTTGAAGAAAAGACCGTGGACTTTTTTCAACCCGGAGAAACACAGGCGAAACGAAATCATGCCTTTCAAGGGGAGAATGCCCGTGTTATGGACTTTCGGCATAAGAAAGCCAGAGTAGCGGATAGAGGCGGTTGGTTTTCATTTGCACTTGCCGTGCAGCCGGGCAGCAACATGGCACTGGTGGTGCATTACTGGGGTGGATTTACCGGGTCCCAAACATTTGATATCTTGCTCAACGGCCAAAAGCTCACCACAGAAAATATTTCCGGTAAAAAAGACGGGCAATTCATTGACATACAATATGATATAGAATCAACGTTGATTGCAAATAGCACCAAAATAGTTGTCAGATTTGAACCGCATGAAGGTCACAGAGCCGGACCGATTTTTGGCGCCAGGACGATTCTGAGATAAAGCTCATATCTTTTGTGTGTAAACTTTTTATTTTAATAATAGCAGCCGTTTTGTTTGTTTGAACGACCCGGCTTGCATGATGTAGTGATAAGTTCCGGATGCCAAACCTTCCGCATCAAGTACAATGGAATGATTGCCGGCTTGTAGATTTTGATTCATTAGCGTCCGCACCAATTTACCATTCACATCAAATAATTGAATGGATACAAATTCTGATGAAGGTATGCTGAATCTAATTGTTGTTTGGGAATTAAAGGGATTTGGGAAATTCTGTGCTAACGAAAAGTTGAAGACCTGCTTATTTTTGTTTTGCACATTTGTCGTTTTCTCTCTTGATAAAATGATCTCCCCATTGTCCGGAATAGCATCAAACTGAACATATTGGATATTATTTTCCATGATTGAGGCGTTATCCCGCTCCTTGATATAGCGCACGACATTACCAAATGTCTCCACCCAATAGTCGTGCGAATTTTCCTTGAAAAGTTGCACTGTTTCTCGAAGCGTAGTTAAAGTGACTGGAGACCAACCGCCATCATTGTCGATGCCGTGCAAAAGAAAAACACACCAGCCATTGCTACGGATGGCTGAACTCGCCCGAGTCAAAAAGTTTTCCGCTGTTTTCACCGAGCCCTCTGTACCACAAATAATAGAGCTGATGGCCATAAAATCGCGTGGCGTTTTCGGTTCAATCGTGCCGGAGCAGATGCGCGCCGCGAGATAATAGTCCGATAAAATCGATTTGTTGCCTGTGACACAATAGGGATAAGCCATGGTTATACATTTTTGTCCTGTTATAAAGGATTCAATTTTCTCCCGAGATTCTCGCAGCTCAATGGTTTCCAGAGAATCATTTAAATCCGCAAAGGAGGTGTGGGTTACTGTATGACTGGCAATCTCATGTCCTTCTGAAGCGGCCTGCTTGAGCGCCTCCCAGTTTGCCGGCCAGGCAAAAGTTTCCCCGGTCACAATAAAGAGAGTTAAAATCAAATCAAATTCGTTAAAAATGGGGATGGCTTTGCTATACTGATTTGGACTTCCGTCATCAAAGGTAAAACTGACGGCCGCGTTCCGAAAGTCATACCAGGTGCCTACCTCATAAGGTGCGTCTATGGTTTGAGCATAACTTTTGAAAACGATGAAAATGTAAATCAATATCTCGGATATTGTCATCGCAGTTTTCATGTTTGGTATTCCTTTTAGGATATTTCGCTACTCTTTCAAAAAGCGTCAAATCAACGGCTTCGGCCATCATCCGATGACCTGTCTCGTTGGGGTGGAGAAAATCGCCTGTATCAGCGGCAGGTAACAAACGCAGCGGATTTGTCGGATCGCGCAAGGCTGCGTCAAGGTCGATAACCGCATCAAAGCGACCACTATTTCTGATCCATTCGTTAACGGTTTGGCGCGCTGCTTCACGCTCCGCTGAATCGTAGAATGAACCGCCAAATGGAAGCAGCGTCGCTCCATAGACAAGGATGCCCTCCGCGTGCGCGAGGTCAATCATGTGCTCATAAGCCGCTATGAGGTCCCTCGCTACTGCTGCTGCAGCTTCTGTATCCCGCGCTCCACCAATATCGTTGATTCCTTCCAGAATAAAAAGCCAGCGAACGCCGCTCTGTTCAAGCACATCACGCGCAAAGCGCGTCACGGCGGCCGGGCCGAGACAGTCACGGAGTACACAATTGCCACCAATGCCCATATTCAGAACGGCTACATGGCGGGTTT
The DNA here is from genome assembly GCA_016928775.1 of Candidatus Zhuqueibacterota bacterium. Classification (GTDB taxonomy): domain Bacteria; phylum Zhuqueibacterota; class Zhuqueibacteria; order Residuimicrobiales; family Krinioviventaceae; genus Kriniovivens. The sequence goes on from JAFGKD010000087.1 coordinate 64,046, forward strand.
CGGGATTCTCCTGAAGACGGCGCGCCAGTTCATCCGGCCAGCGATTTTGTTTGTTTGTGCCGGAACCGCGTCCATCGGTGATCGAATTTCCCAGAACAACCACAGCATTCGCGTCCTCCGGCGCCATGATATCAATTCCATCGATAATATACCAGTGATCCGTTGTCACTGCATCGGGAAAATCAACAGCATCAACCGCATTCCCGGGAAGCAAATAGGAGGTAGTTCGTGATCCTGGATGCCCGGTCACATCCGGCGCGGTTTCACCACAATAAATGGTGATAGCCACGTCGGAGCGGGGCTCTAATGCAAAGGTGAACGGATCCGACGTCACGGCAGCGCCCGCCTCAATGATAACTTGCGTTTTCCCGTCGAATCTCAGTCCCCGGTCAGTGTCAGGATTTATGATGCTTCCTCCTGTTGAAACGGCAACATGTGCAGATTTCAACGTTACAGGACTCGTGCTGAATTCATTGGAGAATCGCAGCCGCAAGCGGTTTCCTCCAAGGGATACACGAACGATCTGCCGAAGCGTGTTATTGCTCAAGCCTGGCTGTGGCGGCATGTTGTGCGGTTCGACGAGCTGTTGTGCCGTACCCCAGGTGCCGATCCAGGCGGTGGCTTCAATGGTATTGGCCGGCTGCGGTTTTTGGCATTCAGTGAAAACAAGTGTGAATATCCAAAAAGCCAGGACTGGCAAGACAATGCTTGAAGGACGGAAAGCTTGGTAACGTATGGACCTAGCGTTCTTTCTTGCCCAAATATTATACATTGTAGCCTATTCTCCTAAATTTTCCAATTTGACATTTTTATCTGAATCGCCACGCATGTATATGAAAAAGACAAATACAACGAGCTGTCTGAAATCATGAATATAACGGTGGTGGAAGATTTTGGCAAAACTCTTACCGTGGCTCATCATGCCCCCATCGTTGGATTCTCACATTGTAGCAGGTCGTCGACGGGTTTAAAATAGGATTCGTCATTGCTCTTGATAAAGGCATCGTTGTGACGAACAAAAGCAAACCGGACGATTTGTATGGATTTGTTAGCCACGTTTACTTGAGACAATGCAATCCAGAGTCCCGCATTCGTCCCTAAAATAAAATGGAACTCGCTGTCATCATTTTTGCCAGCGAGCCCTTGCAGAAATTTTTATAAAATGAGCAAATATCGGATTAAAATTTTAATCCCAGCGTAAACATTTGCACGCTATTCAACAAACCAAAATCTCTAAAGGCGTAATCAAGATTAAGCTCTATCGTACCCATCATGCGCTGATGGATTCCGGCGCCAAACGACAAGCCTGCTTCGGCGTCCGCTGCAAACAAGGAATTATATCCGCCTCGCAATGCTAACAGTTCGTTAAATAGATACTCTGCGCCAAGGTTGATGCTTTCCACATCATCATTCGGGTGTAATGCATCAACTGACAAAAATAGATTACTATTACCGAGGCCTTTTAACACATCCATTGACACGCCGACGCGAAACAACAGCGGCAGATTAAAATGATCAGCAACCAGATACGCGTTCGTGTTCTCATTGTTGCCGCTCACATTCGGATCAATATCGACTTGTGTCAGCATATC